>NZ_JAAZQN010000003.1:0-491820 GCF_012275365.1 Novosphingobium sp. SG720
GGGCTTTGTTGCTAACATCGCGGGGTGGAGCAGCCCGGTAGCTCGTCAGGCTCATAACCTGAAGGTCGCAGGTTCAAATCCTGCCCCCGCAACCAATCTCATAACACTCAAAATAGCCGCCTCCAGGGCGGCTTTTTGTGTTTGGGCCAGCTGCACCAAGCCGACCGACGTATTTTATCTGCAAGATCAATAGCCCGTGCCGGGATTATCATGCCCATCCCGGGGCGCTTGCTGCTAAGGGGCGGCCAGGGGGCGGTCGTGCCCCCAGATCCATCGGGATTCACGACACTTGCCCATCGCCGCGCCCGCCACCGCCCCGCGCCATCCGCTGGCCATTCCGGCCTACCGCGCTTTCTGGATCGCGCGCATTTGCGCCATGCTGGCGCAAAGCAACCTGGTGGTCGTGCTGGGCTGGGCGGTTTACGACGTGGCGCGCTCGTCAATGGACATGAAAGCAGCCTCGCTGCGCATTGGGCTGATCGGCCTTTCACAGTTCCTGCCCGTGCTGCTGATCAATCCCTTTGCGGGCCTGGTGGCCGATCGGCACGACCGCCGCATGGTGGTACGCCTGGCCTTGCTGGCGCAGATGGCCGCGGTGGGCGTGCTCGTGGTGCTAGAAGCGCTGGGCCAGGCCGATTTGCCTGTGTTCTATCTGGTTGCCGCCGGATTTGCTGCGGGGCGTGGGTTCTATGCCCCGGCGATGAATGCCTTGGCCCCTGCGCTGGTGCCGCCCGAAATCCTGCCGCGGGCCATTGCCGTGAGCGCCATTGCCGGGCGTATCGGCGGCATCGTGGGCCCGGTGCTGGGCGGCTTTGCCTATGGCCTTGCCCCCGAGGCGGCCTATGGCCTGACCCTGGCGCTGTTGCTGGCTGCTTTGCTGGCGCAACTCGCCATCGGCCCGCATGGCGCCAACCGCCGCGTGGTGGAAGGCAAGCCCCTGGCCCACATCATCGAAGGGCTGCGCTATGTGACGCGCAACCGCATACTGCTGGGCGCCATCAGCCTGGACCTGTTCGCGGTGTTGCTGGGCGGCGCGACGGCGATGCTGCCTGTCTATGCACGCGATATTCTGCACGTCGGCCCGACCGGACTGGGCCTCTTGCGCTCGGCCTCGTCCGTGGGGGCGGTATCGACCGCGCTGTGGTTATCCTGGCGGCCCGTGGACGACCGCGTCGGGCCAAAGATGCTGGTGGCGGTGGCCTTGTTCGGTGTGGCTTCGGCCGTGTTCGGCGTGTCACGCTGGTTGCCGCTATCGCTGGCGATGCTGGCATTGGCCGGCGCGGCCGACATGATTTCGGTCTATGTGCGGCAGACCCTGGTCCAGGTGGTGACGCCAGACGCCATGCGGGGCCGGGTGGGGGCAACGTCGGCCCTGTTCATCACCGCCTCTAACGAACTGGGCGAAATGGAAAGCGGCTTGATGGGCGCGCTGTTGGGGCCGGTGGGATCGGTGGTGTTTGGTGGCGTGAGCGCCGTTGCCGTCGCACTGGCATGGGGACGGCTGTTTCCAGAACTGCGACGCGTGCAGCGCTTCGAGGAAGTGGTCGCGCACGATTGAACGAGCAAGGCCCCCCTTTCGCGATGAAAGAGGGGCCTGCTTGTTTTCACCCGTGCTTGGATTCTCGGGTGGACTGCACCATGCCCGGCGCGAGGAAGCCGATCGTGGGGCTCGGCTCCACGGCGCGCTTCTTCAACTCACCCTTCATCCGCGCATATTCCGCTTCCATTTCCTCGGTCACGGTGGCGCGCGAATCTGCCAACGCATCGCCAAAATCTGCGGCGGTCACCGATTGCACGCTGCCCCCGGCGCGACGGATCGCGTTGAGGCCAGCCCGGCGGACCACATCCTCGAGATCGGCGCCGGTAAAGCGTTCCGTCTGCCGGGCCACGTCCGTCAGGTCCACATCGGGCGCGAGCGGCATTTGGCTGGTGTGGATCTTGAGGATATGGGCACGCCCTTCCTGGCTGGGCGTGCCGACATAGACGAGTTCGTCAAAGCGCCCGGGCCGCAACAATGCCGGATCGACGAGGTTGGGACGGTTGGTGGCGCCGATCAGCACCACCGATTGCAGTTCCTCCAATCCGTCCATTTCGGCCAGGATGGTATTGACCACGCGGGCGGTCACCTGCGGCTCGCCCACGCCGGTTCCACGGGCCGGCACCAGGCTGTCGATTTCGTCGATGAAGATCACGCATGGCGCCACCTGGCGTGCGCGGGCGAACAGACGCGCGATCTGCTGCTCGCTTTCGCCATACCATTTGCTGAGCAGGTCAGACGACTTGATCGCGATGAAATTGGCTTCCGCCTCTTTCGCCACGGCCTTGGCCAAAAGCGTCTTGCCGGTGCCTGGCGGGCCATAAAGCAGGAAGCCCTTGGCCGGCCGAATGCCCAGGCGATGAAAGGCCTCGGGTGTTTTCAGCGGCAGTTCCACGCCTTCCTTGAGCAATGCCTGCGCGCTATCGAGCCCGCCGACATCGGACCAACTGGTGGTGGGCGCTTGCACCATCACCTCGCGCATGGCCGACGGCTGCACGCGCTTGAGCGCTTCGAGGAAATCGTCGCGCACCACGCGCAGGTTGTCGAGCACTTCGGGCGGGATCGTCTGGCGTTCGAAATCCAGGCGCGGCATGATCCGGCGCACGGCTTCGATTGCGGCCTCGCGCGCCAGGGCAGCGAGGTCTGCACCCACGAAGCCGTGGGTGGTGCGGGCCAGTTCGCGCAAATCGACGTCTTCGGCCAGCGGCATGCCGCGGGTGTGGATGCCGAGGATTTCGCGACGCCCCGGTTCATCCGGTACGCCCACGACGATTTCACGGTCGAAGCGGCCCGGGCGGCGCAGCGCCTCGTCCAGCGCGTCGGGGCGGTTGGTCGCCGCGATGACCACCAGGTTTGAGCGGCTGTGCAACCCGTCCATCAAGGTAAGCAACTGCGCGACCAGGCGCTTTTCGGCTTCGCCGGAAACCTGGCTGCGCTTGGGTGCGATCGAATCGATCTCGTCGATGAAAATGATCGAGGGCGCGTTCTGGGTCGCTTCCTCGAACACTTCGCGCAGGCGCTTTTCGCTCTCGCCATAGGCCGAGCCCATGATTTCCGGGCCATTGATGGTGAAGAAGCTGGCGTCGCTTTCATTCGCCACGGCGCGCGCCAGGCGCGTCTTGCCGGTGCCCGGCGGGCCATGCAGCAACACGCCCTTGGGCGGATCGACGCCAAGGCGGGTGAACAGTTCGGGATAGCGCAGCGGCAGTTCGACCATCTCGCGCAACTGGCGGATGGTATCGCCCATGCCGCCAACGTCGTCATAGTTGACGTCGGCGCGGCTGCTGCGCGGCTCCTCGTACTCGGCGCGCAGCTCCACCTCGGTGGATTCGTCGATGTGCACCACGCCCTTGGGCACGGTGGAGACCACGGTCAGGCGGATCTGCGTCAGCGCGAAGGCCGGCGCATTGAGCATCTGGCGCAACTGGGGCGGCATATCCCCGCGGTTGACCTGCTGCTGTCCTGCGGTGGCGACGAGATCGCCGGTGAGCAGCGGGCGGCCAGCGAAATTGCGCTTGAGCGCGGCGGCCGGCCCTTGCAGGCGCAGATCGCGCTGCGCCGGGGCAAAGACCACGCGCTGGGCCACGCGCGATTCGATGCGGCGCACTTCGACGTGGTCGCCCGAGCCGACATCGGCATTGGCGCGCTGTAGCCCATCGAGCCGGATCAGTTCCAGCCCTTCATCTTCCGGATAGGGCAGCATTGCGCGAGCGGCGGTGCTGCGCTTGCCGATGATTTCGATAACGTCGCCTTCGGTCACGCCCAGGCGGCCCATCACCGCGCGGCTGATGCGCGCGACGCCGTGGCCTGATTCCTCTTGCCTGGCGCCTGCGACCTGAAGGCGGGCGATGCGATTGTCGCCCAATGTTGCTGCCTCTGCCATTGCCCTGTTTCACCCTTGGGGGTTTGCGGATCGGGGCAGACCTGCCCCGCTTGCACACTAGCTAGGATCGCGTGCCACGGTTTTCAAACGCAAGGCGGTGGCTTTGGTTCTTCCGCCGCTGCGGCCGCGATAGTGCGAGGCTTTGCCGGGGGTGGCAAGCGACACGCAAAGCCAGGGCAAAAAAAGGGCCCGACCGTTGCCGGCCAGGCCTTGGAAGTTTTGGGAGAGGATGCCTGAAAGGCAGTTTTCGTATGCCTTGCATGCCTAATTTGTGCAAATGCGAAAGACGGAATATGAATTGCGTTTAACGCAACTGCCTATGGAAAGTCAGGCTGGCCGGGGGAATCGCAATGCAAAGCGATCGGTCTTTCCGCGCAACGCCGGATCGAAAACGATTGCAGTGTGGGGATCATCATTGCGTTGCAAAACAGCGCTTTCGCTGTCCAGCACAAACCCTGCGGCGAGCATATCGGCCTTGACCTGGGCGGGGTCGATCCGATGCAGCGTATCAGCGACGGTCGCGGGTTGGCCTGCGGGGCCGACGTGATCGACGATCACCACCGTGCCGCCCGGGCGCAGCGCGGCAAACCAGTTGGCCAGCGTAGCGGCAATCGGGCGCGCCGGCGTGCTGCCGCCGTGGGCCGCAGGCAGATAGAGATCGTGAAATTCGAGATGGGCGAAAATCGCATCGAGGCTGGCGGGCGCAAGGGCCATGGCCGCAGGTGAGGCCGCGAGCACCAGCACATTGGTGTGGGCCTTGGCCACCACATCGAGCGTACCTGGTTTCAGATAGGCGGGGTTCGCCAAGGCATAGACGCGGCCCTTGGGCCCGACCACATCGGCGATCAATTCGGAATAATAGCCGCCACCGGCACCCCAGTCAGCGACCACCTGGCCAGGCTTGAAACCGGCAAAAGCGAGAATTTCTGCCGGTTTGCGGCTTTCGTCCAAGGCGCGGTTGGCCGCGCTGCGCGCGGGATCGGCCAAGGCGTGGGCAATGGTCCCCGCCGGTGCTGGCGCGGCGTGGGCGGCCGTACCGGCCATGGCCAGGACAACGGCGGAAAAGGGCAGGAACAGGCGGCGTCGCATCGGCAATCACTCCCAGGTCAGGCGGCAGCCCCTGTGCCCCGCCTGGGATGTGATCATGCCAGAGCCACGTTTGCGGGCAAGGACTTACCCGATGCGGCGTTCAATGCGCCAGCAGCAACGGCAGGCTGGAATTGTCGAGCATCGCGCGCGATACACCGCCCAGCAGCAATTCGCGCAGCCGGCTGCGCCCGAACAGGCCCATCACGATCAGGCCGGCGCCCAGTCGGCGTGCAGTCTCGACCAAGGTGGCAGCGATCGGCCCGCTGGCGGGGATGGCGTGGGTTTCGGCATGGATGCCGTGGCGCGAAAGATAAGCCGCGGCATCGATCGCTGGCAGGGCGTCGGGCTTTTCCTCCACCGCCACGAGATGTACCGCACTGGCGCGGACCAACAGCGGCAGGGCAGCGCGCAGGGCATGGGCCGCCTCGATCCCGCCGTCCCAAGCAATCATTACCGGCCCGGTAAAGTCGGTCAGCGGGGCGCCCTTGGGCACGGCAAGGACCGGGCTGCGCACGCCCAGCACCAGTTCCTCGACCAGGGGATCAGCGAGGCTGGTGACCACCACATCGGCAAAGCGTGCACCGGCATAAGCGGCGGGAATCGGCGCCTGGGCGGTTTGCGCCACGTCGAACGGTACGTCCTGCCCGGCAAGGCGGGTGTCGACCTTTTGCGCCAGCACGGTGTCTTCCTGGCGGACCTGTTCGATCACTTCGGCCGTCAGCGCGGCGCCGCCGAACGGCTCCCAAACCGCGAGTTCGGCAAAGGGGCTGGCGATTTGCACGCTGACGTGGCCATCGGTGGCGCGGGCCAGGGCAAGGGCGGTTTCGAGGCGGTCATCCAAGGTCTTGGCGCCGTCGATCGGGCAGAGAATGGAGCGCATGGGGATCCTCCTTCTTCCAACAATGATCGCATTGTGGCACCCACGCAGAAGAAAGCCATGACCTGGATCAATGGTTGGCGGAAACGCAAAAAAGAGGCGGCTCGACGATGACTTATACCCTTATCACCGCCAACCGGAACTATTCGAGCTGGTCGCTGCGGCCGTGGCTGCTGATGAAGGCGTTGGGCCTGGATTTCGTCGATCGCGTCGAACCCTTTGCCAAGCCGGTCAACTATGACGCGTTCCGCGCCTTTTCGCCCACGGGCCAGGTGCCGGTGCTGATCGATGGCGACACCACGATCTGGGATTCCCTGGGCATCGCGCTCTATCTGGCCGATCGCCATTCCGGCGTCTGGCCGGCCGACGATGCGGCGCGCGCCTTTGCGCAAAGCGCGGTGTGCGAAATGCATGGCGGCTTTTCCGCGCTGCGCAACGATTGCACGATGAACGTGGGCGTGCGCGTCCAACCGGTGCCGATGCGGGCGGCATTGCTGCGCGACGTTGCGCGCTTGCGTGAGCTGTTCGAGCAGGGACTGGACCGGTTTGGCGGGCCATGGCTGGCCGGTGGGGCGTTCAGCCTGCTCGACGCGTTCTTTGCGCCCGTGGCCTTTCGCATCCGCACCTATGGTCTCGATGTCGGGCGTGGCCAGGCTTGGGTGGACCATGTGTTGGCCCACCCGGCGATGGTGGAATGGGAGCGCCAGGCCCTGGCGGAAACCTGGCGCGAGGAAAGTCACGAAGCCGAACTGGCTGCAGCGGGCATGATCACGGCCGATTATCGGCAGGGGTGAGATATCCTGCACCACCAGCCGCTTGATTGCGCAGGCCCACGATGAAAGGATGCCGCTCTGGCGGACGGTGCGCTCCGCTCTGAAGGGGGCAGCAATGCGGCAGGGGGCTTGGTTTTTTGGGGCGGCGCTGGCGTTGACGCTGGCTGGTGGTGTGGCCCAGGGCGCGAGCCAGCCTGCCCCGCCATCGGCGGAGGACCATTCCGGCCTGACGCGTGAGCGATTTAGGCGCAATTGTCTGATGTGCCACAACCGTGCCGCGCCCGAAGGGATCGCGCCCGAGATCATGGCGGGCCTCTATCCCGAACCGGGCAAGGCGCCGCGCGAGATGATGCCGGGCCTGGTATGTTGGCGGCGCTGCACCGCGTGCCGCCTGCCCGACCAGCCGGCGGGGCATTGAGCGCGGTTTAGGCCCTAATCGACATCTGGCTTGTCGGGACGTTCTTCCAGCTTGGCCCATAGCCCTTCGGTGCCAGCCTCCGTCGCACGATTCATATATTGCGAGGCCACCAGCCAACCCTTGAACGGGCGCAGCGAACCCAGGCAGCCGATGGCGAGGATCGGCACCGAAGTAAGCAGGTGCACCCACCATGGCGGGCTGTAAGCGACTTCCAGCCAGACCGCGAAAAAGGTGAGCGGAAAGGCTGTCAGGCACAGGGCAAAGAAGGCCGGGCCATCGTCTGCGCGGGCAAAGCCCAGGTCGAGACCGCAAGCCGGGCAACTGCGCGCCAGCTTGAGCCAGCCGGCAAACATGCTGGCCTTGCCGCAGCGCGGGCAAAGCCCTTTCCACCCGCAATGCGCAATCCATCGGAACTTAGGGTTAGCCAGCAGCGCCATCAACAGGTCCTCTCTCCCCCGACGGTAGGGGCCAGGCGATGGCGCTGCAACCTTGCCGTGCGTGATCAGTGCGCGATGACGTTGATCCGCTCTTCTATCGGCACCTGGCGCACCGGCACGGCGCCGATCCAGGCCTGCAGGGCATCAAGATCGGTCATGCCCACCACGGCATCGGGCTTGTCGGCGAGGAGGGTGAACGTGTCGCCACCCTGGGCCAGGAAGTTGTTGACGGTCACGCGGTATTTCGCGTCTGCCGTCACGGGCCTGCCATCGACCAGCAGCCTGGTCACGCGGCTGCCCACCGGGCGGGTTAGATCGGCAGTAAAGCGCACGTTGGCCGATGCAGCCAGGCCCTGGTTCGGTCCCTGCTCGTCCAATCCCTGTTCCAGCACGGCCTTGAGCTGGGCGCCGGTCAGCGTTTCCGTGATCAGCACGTTGCTGAACGGCTGCACGCGATAGATGTCACCAAACGTCACCGTGCCGTCGGCCGCCGGGACCAGGTCGGTGCGGATGCCAAACCGGTTCATCAGCGCCAATTGCGCACCGGCGCCGCGCGTGGCCGCCAGTTGCGAATCGGCGATGAGGTTGCCCAGCGGCCCGCCGATGGGCAGCGCGGGATTGTCGCCGCGCAGTGCCGGCCCCGACAGCCGGCCCACGGGCCTGCTGGAATAGACCTTGGCCGCATCGACATAGCGCTGCACATAGCTGGCCACGTCCGGCCGCGGGGTGAAGACCGGGAAGCGATCGTCGTGCGGGATCAGCCGCGTGGACGATTGATAGGGATCGGATTGCACGATCACGTTGTGCGCCTGGGCAGAAACCACCTTGTGCGTCGCCGGATCGATCTGCAGCGCGATGTCGGTGACCATTTCGCCATAGAGCCCGGCGCTGGTAAGTAGCAGCGGATGCGCGCTGCCGGCCGCCGGAAACTGGCAGATATAGGACGCATGGGTGTGGCCCGAAATGATCAAGTCCACGCCGGGATCAAGCCGCTTGATGATGTCGAGAATGGCGCCAGACATGCCATCGCAGCCTTGCGGATCGGGAGCGCCCTGCTGCTTGCCGCCTTCGTGGATCAGCACCACGATGGCGTCGGCGCCCTGCGCCTTGAGCGCGGGGACTGCGGCATTGATCGTGGCGGCTTCATCTTCGAACGTCAGCCCGGCAATGCCCGCCGGACTGACCAGCGTGGGCGTGGTCCGCGTGGTCAGCCCGATCACGCCGACGGTTACCTTGTCGGGCCCGGTGCCAAAGGTTTTCAGGCCAGTAGCGGGGAACAGCGTGTGGCCGTCCTTGTCCACCGTGCTGGCCGCCAGATAGCGGAAGCTCGCGCCGAGAAAGGGTTCGAGCTGGCAGGGTTTGTGCGCGGTGAACTGGGCGCAGCCGCCGTTCTGCATGCGCAGCAATTCGTCGCGGCCGCGATCGAACTCGTGGTTGCCGACGGCGTTGAAATCCACCCCGATGCGATTCATCACCCCGATCGAAGGCTCGTCGAGATAGAGCGAGGAGGCCACCTGGCTGGCGCTGATCATGTCGCCGGCCGAAAGCGTGAGATGGTTGGGATAATGCCCGCGCACCGCATCGACGGCCGAGGCGAGCCAGGCCGCGCCGCCCGCCGGCACTTGCGCCGTTCCGCCATGGCCATCGGGGACCAGCACCGATTGGTGCGGCGGTTCAAGCTGGCCGTGAAAATCGTTGAATGCGGCAATGCCGACAGTGACCAGGTGCGGCGCTGGCGGCGCCGTGGGGGCCTGGGCAAGGTGCGTTGGCTGGGTGGCGCAGGCGGCAAGGGCAAGCAGGGCAGGAAGAATTGCGCCGCGTCTTGCAACACGCGGAAACAATGGAAAAAGCGGCTTCATCGGCAGGGCGGCTTTCGTCAGCGGAAGGTGCCCGCCCATAGCCTGTTGCGGTTACATCGAAAAGGCAGCCGGCAACGATAGCGGTTTCATCTGCACCAATTTCCGCGGCGGCCCTGCCAGTGTTCGGCCAGGCCCTCTGCCTCGAGCGTGGCGCCCAGGCTTTGCCCCTGGCGCACCACCACGCGCAAGGCGCGGCCATAGCGATCGACCGGGCGGCCTTGGGTCACGAGCGAGAAATGCCCGGCGTTGAGCAATTGCGTGAGACGCTGGGTGGCCTTGGCCCCGAGTTGGGCTTCCTGCGGGCAGCCGGGATGGCTCACTTCCGGGGCATTGATATCGGCGATGCGAATCTTGGTGCCCTGGTACCAGAACGTGTCACCATCGACCACGCAGGTCACTCGCTTGTCCGCGCCGCATAGGGCAAAGCGCGCCGCTTCATCATCCACGCGGGGCATGGCCGTCTCGGCTGGCATGGCAAAGGGCGTGGGGGCAGCAATTGTGGGAGCAGCGGCGCAGAGCAGCAGGGCAGCGGCCGAAGCGGTGGCGAGCGGGGGCATGGGGCGTTTCATGGGGGGATCATGAACCCGTGATTGTGCCGTAACGAAGGCCGGATACTACTTATAGTACAGGCGCTTAGTGGCATTGCGGATAAGATTGTGGTGCAGTGCAGCACTGCAAGGATCGTGTTAACACAATCGATCCAAAATGGAAGAATGTTTGGGCCCCGACTCACCACGATCTTTGCCAGCCGATGGAAAGCGCTGTGGTGGGCTGCGGCTGTGTTGTTCCTGGCCTGGCAATTGACGCCGGCGCCGGACGATGACGATGGTGCTGAGGCTACGGCAAGCGCGCCTGCCAGCAGCAATCCCTGGGCCAAATCGAGCGGCTAATCGCGCCACGGCCGAATGATGGGATAAGCACCGCCTCGATCACGCGAGCAAGGTGACCGCAGCCAAGCGGCTCGGCATGGCAGACAGAATTTGCCTGGCACGGCATACAGCGCGGCCATCAGAGACGGTGCGGTGGGAAGGGTACTCCGCGCGTCCGTTGGCGACGGGCAATGGGGTGCGCTGGGGGACACGCGGAGCAAGCTCGTTGTCCCTTGCCGCCGAGAGGGAGGCAATTCGCACCGTATCTTAGGTTAAATACGTAGCGCGAGCAGGCTCAGCGAGGACGGCGCAAAACGATATAGACAGCGCCGGCGCCGCCGTGCCGCGGCTGGGCCGGGCGCACCGCGGCGATGCGATCGGCATAGGGGCTGGCGGCCAGCCAATCGAGCAGCTTGGCGCGAATGGCCCCGCGCCGCTCGCCACGCAGATCGTGATCGCCATGCGGACGCGGCTTGCCGGTAACGAGCAGGATCACCCGCGCGCCGATGGCAAGCGCCTGGGCAAGGCTGGCCAGCAAGCGCCCGTGTGCCAGATCCAGGTTGAGCCCGTGCAGGTCGATCGCCACGTCGGGCGACACCGTGCCACGCGCCAGCTTGCGGTCCCAACTGGCATCGAGCCCTTGCCCACTCGCCTGCAAGGGACGCGCAACCGGCACTGGCGGTGGCGGCGCCGGGCGCGGCGGCGGCACACGACCCTTGACCTTGCGCGCCGGCGTGGCGGGCGTCGGATCGACCGGGGCAGGCATGGCTACGGGCGCGGCGGCGCGGGCACGCGGGGCGGGGTGCAAGGGGGTCACGGTGTCGGCAACCTTGCGCCACAGCGCCATTTCCTCGGCGCTCAGACCACGGGGCGTGCGCCTCATAGGCCGAGCCGGGCCAGCGCGCCTTTGGGCAGCAGCACCAGCGCCTGGCCACGCGCGCTCATCCCGCCCGCGGTAAGGCGGGCATCGGCGCCCGCGCCCCAGAAACTGTCGAACCGGTTGGGGCCCTTGATCGCCCCGCCGGTATCTTGCGCCACCCACAGCCCGCTGACGTTGGGGCGATCGACCTGGAGCCATACCGGTGCCCCCAGCGGCACGAAGGCCGGATCCGCCGCCACGGTGGTGCGCGGGCTGACAGGCACGCCCATGGCGCCCACGGCGCTGGGCTGGGGGTTTTCTCGAAAGAACACGTAGCTGCGGTTCTGCCGCATCAGCGCGTCGCCCTCGGCCGGGTGATCGTGGATGTAGCGCAGGATGCCCTGCATCGATCCGGGATACTGGCCGGGCCCGGTGCCGATCAATCCCTGCTGGGCCATGATCGTGCCGATGCCGGTGTAATCCCAGCCGTTGACCGCGCCGTAACCCAGGCGGATCACGCTGCCATCGGGCGCGCGCAACCGGCCAGAGCCCTGGACCTGGAGGAAGAACAGTTCGGCCGGATCGGCCACCCAGGCGATTTCCAGCCCCTTGCCGGCGAGCGCGCCGTCCTCGATCTGCCCACGATCGAAGTAGGGCACGAAATGCCCGGTTTCATCATAGCGGCCCAGCGGCTGGCGGCCATCGGGCAGCGGCGTGGCGTCGCCAGGGCGGGCGCGGACCAGATCGGTGGGAACACCATAGACCGGCACATCGAACCCTGGCTGGTGCGTGCGCACGCCGGCAATCTCCGGCTCGAAATAGCCGGTGACGAACGTGCTGCCGTCACCGACGCGTGCGGTTTCGAAATAGCCGTCGAAAAAAGTGGCAGCCGATTCGCGCGGCCAGGTCCGTGCCGCCGCGCAGGCCAGTGCCCAGTCCTGCGGCTGGGTCAGCCCGCTGCCATCGGCGCGGCGAACAAGGCCCGGGCATGACAGAATGAATGCGTTGAGTGCAGCCCCGGCATTGCCCGGCGCCATGCCGAGCGCAGAGGGGGCCGGTCCGCGGGCCAATCCCGCGGTGAGTGCGCTGGCGGTGGCCGCTGGCGGGCGCGTGGTTGGCGGCATGCCGGGCCTGCCGGGCGGCGTGGTGGTAGGCACGCAGGCAGCCAGCAGCGAAAGGGCCAGTGCAAGACCGGCCCTTTGTGCAAGCAGACGAGAAGAGTGGGGGAGACCGGCGCTGGCCACGGGATCATTGGCCAAACCGGTCAGCCCTTGCAGGCTTCAGGCTTCATCGGTTTCGTCGAGCAGCCAGTCTGGATCACGCGAAGTGAGATCGCGTGAGAACGTCCACAAGTCGCGGCTTTCGATCGCATCGTTGAGCGAACCGGCCACGACCTGGCCCTGCGCGTTGCGGGTAACCGTGGCGATGTCGGCCACGAAGCGCACGCTGACGCGGGCAGTGGTGCCCACCAGTTCGGCCGTGATGATGCGCGCTTCTTCGATGCGGATCAGGCGCGCGTCGAGCGTTTCGCCCGCTGCCTCGCGCGCGTCGAGCGCGTCAGCAAAGCCGGCATAGACATCGGCATCGCACAGCGCCTTGAGTTCCTGACGGTTGCCGCGCCAGAATGCATCGAGCACCATGCCATAGGCGCTTTTGGCGCCGGCCATGAACAGGCCCACGTCGAAGCGGCGATCGGCGGCGATGATCGCGCGGATGCCCGGTTCGGCCGCAGGGTCGAAATCACGGGTTTCCGGTGCGGGGGGCGCCAGGCGATTGGCCGGGGCAGCGATCGTTTCGGGCAGGCGCGGCCCCATCGGGCGGGGCGCACCCTGCGGATCGGGTTGTTCGATGCGGCGGCGGACCGGCTCTTCGTTCTGTTCGGGGCGACGGCCCAGAACCGAATAGAGCCTCAGGCCCAGGAAGGCCGCGATCATGGCCAGGATGACGATCTCAACAATCACACGCACATGTCCCGCAAAGGTAGCTCTGGGTGCCGATCCACGTTTTCGCAGCTCGGCTCGCTGCCGGTTGATCGTGCCTTAAGTAGGTACGAATTACAAATGAACAACGCGTGGACGGCACAATGGCGGATTCCCGCGTCATGACGTTACCGTTGGTGCAAATTCGTGCCACACCGGGTAATTCCCCCGGCGGCTGCCGGTTCCCGTCCTTTCGGGCAAAGACGCGCAAGGCGGCCGCTGGCGCGGCGCCATCCAGTCGGTTGCCGGGCGTTGCGCACAATGCTAGGCGCCGGGCACGTTTACACGGCGCCGCCGCGCGCCCCACCCGAACGAAAGCATGCGACCATGGCCGACGAAGGCAACATCATCAGCAATCTCTCTCTCGATGGCGTCGAAGGCGTGCCCGCCAATGGCGAAGACACCTCGCCCGCGATCGGCCTGATTTCGCAATATATCAAGGACCTGTCGGTCGAAAATCCCAACGCGCCGGAAAGCTATCAGTGGACCGAGGCGCCCGAAATCCATGTCGATTTCAACATCGCGGCGCGCGCGCTGGCACCCGAAGTCCACGAGATCGAACTGAAGATCAACGTCACGTCCAAGGGCGCGCAGGGCACTGCGTTCATCGTCGAGCTGGCCTATGGCGCGCTGATCGGCATGCGCAACGTGACCGAGGAACAGGCCCATCCGTTCCTGTTTGCCGAAGGCCCGCGCCTGGTCTTCCCGTTTGCCCGCCGCATCGTGGCCGATGCCGTCCGTGACGCCGGTTATCCGCCGCTGCTGCTCGATCCGATCGACTTCAATGGCCTTTACCTGGCCCAGTTGGCACAGGCGCAGCAGACCGCCACGGCCGAACCGGCCGGCCACGCCTGATCGGTTTGGCCTGATTCGCCGATTCGCACCGGTCGCCTGAAGGACACCGCATGAACCTCCTCAAGGCGACCGGGACGATCGGCGGCCTCACTTTGGCCAGCCGCGTGCTGGGCTTGGTGCGCGACAGCCTGTTTGCCCGCTACGTGGGCGCGGGCTTTGCCTCCGACGCATTCCTGATCGCGTTCCGGTTGCCCAACATGTTCCGGGCGCTGTTTGCCGAAGGGGCGTTCTCTTCGGCGTTCATCCCGATGTTCAACAAGAAGGTGGGCGATCCGCAAGGGCAGGGCCTGCCTGATGGCCTGCGCTTTGCCGAAGAGGCACTGGCGGTGCTGCTGCCCGCGCTGATCGTGATGACGGTCGTGCTCGAAGTGCTGGCCTGGCCGGTCACGTTGCTGCTTTCGGGTGGGTTCAACGGCGTTTCGCCCGAACAGTTCGCCTTTGCGGTTTCGCTGTCGCGGCTGACGATCCCCTATCTCATGCTGATCAGCCTGGTTTCGCTGTTTGGCGGGATTCTCAATTCGCTGCACAAGTTCTGGGTCAACGCCGCCGCACCGATCCTGCTCAACCTGACGCTGATCGCGGCGCTGCTGGGCTTCCATAGCGCCGATCCGCTGGCAACGGCGCGGATCCAGTCGGTCGCGGTTTCGGTTTCGGGCGCGCTGCAACTGGGCTGGTTGGCCTGGGCGTGCCGGCAGAATGGGGTAAGCCTCAAGCTGCGGCGCCCGCGTCTCAATCCCGAAGTGAAGAAGCTGATCGGCCTGATCTGGCCTGCGGCCGCCGGGGCCGGCGCGGTGCAGATCAATCTGGTCATTTCCACGGCGCTGGCCGCCAAGCTGCTGGCCCACGGCAGCGTCACCTATATCTACATGGCCGACCGGTTGAACCAGTTGCCGCTGGGCCTGATCGGCATCGGGCTCGGCACCGTGCTGCTGCCCACGATCTCGCGCCAATTGGGCGCGGGGGAAGATGCCGCCGCGCAGGACACGCAGAATCGCGGCATGGAACTGGCGCTCTTGCTGACGCTGCCCGCCACCATGGCGCTGGTGCTGTGCGGGGAACCGATTGCCGCCGCGCTGTTCGGCTATGGCCGCTATACGCCGGCCGACACGCATTTTACCGCGCAGGCCCTGGCGGCGTTTTCCATCGGCCTGCCGAGCTATATCCTGGTCAAGGTGCTCACGCCCGGTTTCTACGCGCGGCATGATACCAAGACGCCGGTGCGCTATGCCACGATCTCGATGGTGGTGAACCTGGTGGGCAACCTGGTGCTGATCGTACCGCTGCAGCACATGGGGCCGCCGCTTGCCACCGCCATTGCCTCGACCGTCAATGTCGCCATGCTCTATCGCACACTGCGCAAGCGCGGGCATTTCACCCCCGATGCCCAATTGAAGCGCCGGGCCCCGCGCCTGGCGCTGGCCGCTCTGGCCATGGGCCTGGTGCTGTGGGCCGGGCAGGGGCTGTTGACGCCCTATGTTCACGGCACCTGGGCGCTGCGCATCGCCGCACTGGCCGCGCTGGTCAGCGTTGGAATCGTGGTCTATGGCCTCGCCACCCTCGTCATGGGGGCGTTCACGCGCGAAGACCTCGCGCTGCTCACCCGCCGCCGCAGGGCGGCACCCGCCAACAAATCGTAAGGCAAGACGTTTCATGCGTATCGTTTCCGGCATTCAGCCCACCGGCAATCTTCACCTTGGCAATTACCTGGGTGCGATCCGCAACTGGGTGGCGATGCAGGACGAATGGACCGCGAAAGGCGCCACCTGCCTCTATTTCCTGGCCGACCTCCACGCCATCTCGATGCCGCATGAACCCGCGCAGCTTGCCGCCAACACGCGCGAGATGGTGGCGGCGCTGGTGTCCTGCGGGATCGATCCGGATCGTTCGATCCTGTTCAACCAGGCGCAAGTGCCGGCCCATGCGGAACTGCAATGGCTGCTCAACGGCACGGCGCGGATGGGCTGGCTGAACCGCATGACGCAGTGGAAGGACAAGGCCGGCAAGAACCGCGAAGGTGCCTCGGTGGCGCTGTTCACTTACCCGGTGCTCCAGGCGGCCGACGTGTTGCTCTATCAGGCCACACACGTGCCGGTGGGCGAGGACCAGAAGCAGCACCTGGAACTGGCGCGCGACATCGCGCAGAAGTTCAACAACGACTTCGCCAGCGAAGATGCGCCGGTGTTCACCCAGCCCGATCCGATCATCCCGCCCGAAGCCGCGCGCATCATGAGCCTGCGCGATGGCAGTGCCAAGATGAGCAAGTCCGATCCTTCGGACATGAGCCGGATCAACCTGGTGGATGATGCCGATACCATCATGCAGAAGGTGAAGAAGGCCAAGACCGATCCTGAGCCGCTGCCGAGCGAGGCGGCCGGCCTGGAAGGGCGGCCCGAGGCGCGCAACCTCGTGGGCATCTATGCAACGATGGCAGGCACCGATGTGGCCGGCGTGCTGGCGCAGTTCGGCGGGCAGGGCTTTGGCCAGTTCAAGCCGGCACTGGGCGATCTGCTGGTGAGCAAGCTGGCGCCGATGGCCGCGCGCTATCGCGAATTGCGCGAAGACCGCGCGGCGCTGGATGCGATCCTGGCGCGCGGCGCGGAAAAGGCGCGAAGCCTTGCCGTGCCCACGCTGAACGCGGCCTATGCCGCATTGGGCCTGGTGCGTTGAGCGCCGCCTACACGCGATGATGACCGGCAAAAGGGCGCTCCGGCAAGGGGCGCCCTTTTGTGCAAGCGCCTTGGATTGCGGAGCATTTCGGCGCCTCGTGCGTTATCATTCAAGCTCCATTCAGCCCCTCGCAGGCATCATTTCGTCGTGCTAACACACGACCGGCGCCGGGGATTGGGGACACCGGTGCGCATGAGGAGTCGAAATAAATGACCAAGATGCTTCGGGCCGGCCGACTTGCCCTGCTGGCTGCTCCCCTTCTCCTGGCACTCTCGGGCTGTGCGACCAGCTTCGATGCCAAGGTTTCCCGTTTCCAGCGCGAACTGCCGGCTCCGGCCGGGCAGACCTTCGCCGTGGTCGCCGAAGACCCACGTGACAATGGCGGCCTGGAATTCTCGCAATATGCCAGCCTGGTGTCGGCCAAGATGGCCAGCCTGGGCTATGTTCCGGGTGATCCGCAGACCTCTGACCTCGTGGTCAAGTTCAATTACGGCGTCGATCGCGGGCGCGAGCACGTGCGCTCCACCGGCATGGCCGATCCGTTCTGGGGGCCGTGGTATGGCCCCGGCTTCTATGGCCGGCCCTATGGCGGCTTCTGGGGCCGGCGTGGCTGGGGCTATGGCTGGTACGATCCGTTCTGGGGCGCCGGTTATGGCGGCGTGGACGTGGTGACCGTCTACACCAGCGGCATCGACCTGAAGATCGAGCGCCGGGCCGATGGCAAGCGCGTGTTCGAAGGCAAGGCCGAAGCGGCCTCCACCTCCAACCGCCTGCCCTATCTGGTGCCCAATCTGGTCGATGCGATGTTCACCGATTTCCCCGGCCACAACGGGGAAACCGTGCGCATCTCGGTGGCGCCCGAAAAGAAGAAGTAACCCGGCCTGCTTGGCTTGCAAAAAGGCCCTCGCCCGTGTCGGGCGGGGGCTTTTTTCATGGCTCGGCTCAATGCACCGGCGGATCGACTTCGGGTACGGCAGCGATCGGGGCGACCGGTTCGCCGGGCTGGCGCGGGGGCAGCGCGTTTTCGGGCACATCCTCGATCTGCATCGCCGGCGTCGGCACGGCGTCGAGGTTGCGCACGGTGACATTTATATCGCCATTGCCCAGCACGAGATCGTTGAAGCTGGGCGGGGTGGAGCGCGTGCGCAGCGAGAGCGTGCCGGCGCCGATCATCCGCACCGGGCCATGGGGCGTGGGGCGGATCAGGTCGAATGCGTCATGCACATGGCCCGACAGCACGGCCAGGACATTGCGCCGCGCAAGCTCGGCCAGGGCGGCATTGCCGTGGCGGGTCATGGCGTTGCCGCGCGTGCCGGCTTCGACCAGGGGATGGTGGCAGGCCACCAAGGCACGGGTGCCCGGGGGCAGGGCGTCGATCCGGGCGAGGCAATCGGCCAGCGCTTTGCGCCCCACATGGCCCTTGGACCAGTTGAAGCGCCACTGCGCCCGCGCCGTGGTCTTGAGCGGCACGATTGCCACGCCCGGCAGATCGAGCGGCCGCTCCACCAGGTGTTCGATGGCGCGGAAACGCCGATAAGGATCGAAGAACCGTTCGACCGGGTTGAAATAGGGCAGGTCGTGGTTGCCCACTTCCACCGTGACCGGCACGTCCAATCCCTGGATCCAGCGGCATGCGGCAGCAAATTCGCGGTGCCGCGCGCGCATGGTCAGGTCGCCGGTGATGGCCACGGCATCGGGGCGTTCGCGCGCCACGCAATCGACCAGCCATGCCAGGGCACGGGGATCTTCCAGTCCGAAGTGAATGTCGCTGATGTGAAAGATGCGGGTCATGCCGGGCCAATTCCTTGGGGATGCGCGCTGCGCTTTCCCCTCAGGCGCTTGCGCGGTCAAGAGGGCGCCACCGCACTGGCCAGGAATTCGACCGGCAGGGTTATGCAGCGGAACTCTTCCTGCGTGGCGCCGTCGCGGCGTTCGCCATCGATCATCAGAGCGATCGGCTCGCGGCTGGTGCAGACCACGGCGTCGGCCTGGCCCAGTTCTTCGTGCGGACCCTGGCGGAAATCGCGCTTTACCAGCATGGAAACACCATGGGCCGCCAAGTCTGCCCAATCCTGCGCATCATAGCCATCGAGCGTGAGCGTGCCGTCATCGGCATCCATGCGCACCGCACGATAGCCTTCCGGCTTGCCCAGTGGCGGCTGGCTGACGCTGACGGCAGCACCGCCCGCAGTACTGCGCACCGCTTCGCCCAAGGCGCTGGCAATGCTCGACAAGTCCATGTCGCGCACGCCTTCACGCACGTCGGCCCACGTCGCGCCAGGGCCGGCGAGCACTTCGACCAGCGCGTCGCCGGCCGACGTCTTGACGGCGCTGCGGCGCGTGCGGCGCAATTCGCCACGGCCCAGGCGCGCGGCAATAGTGGGGGCATCGGCATCGCCATGCAGCGCCTTGGCCAGCAGGTTTTGCGTGCCGCCCGGCAGGACCAGCACCGCGCCTTCCCACCCGTGCAGCAGCGCAACTTGCGCGTTGACGGTGCCATCGCCGGTGAAGATCGCCAGCGTGGCAACGTTGGCCGCTTCCAGCGCAGCGCGGGTGGGCAGTTCATCGGCCGGCAAGCGCAGCACCCGCGTGGGCGCGTGGCCGCCTTCGGCCAAGGCGGCGGTAAGCGTGGCAACCGCCGCTTCGGAATTGCTGCCGCTGGCCGGATTGACGACGAGCCAAAGGGGAATGGTGGTCATGCGCGAAAGGTCCTCCCCCGGGCCAATGCGCGGGGGTGTTGGCGGTTCCCGCCAGCAGAACCGCGACCAAGCCCCCGATCCGGGATCAGACCCGGCCCGACAGGATGAGCCAGGCGGAAAAACCGTTCATCATGCTGTAGACGCCATAGCCGATCGCCCCCCAGGCCCAGCCTTGTGCGGCGAGCAGCATGCCGGCCACCAGCATCAGGTATTCGATCAGCAGCGAGAAGCGACGGTTCATCGCCTTGAGCATGGGCGGCATCTGCCGCATCAGCGGGTGGTTGCACGCCATCACCGCGCGGTTGAGCGCGAAGTTGACGATGCCCAGCACAAAGATGACTGCCACTGCCATGAGCATGTCATAGTGCGCCTTTCTTGCCGCCGGGCAAAGGGTTTGCTGCGCATTGATGCGCAGCCATCGACGAATCGAGCACGCGGTGCGGGTGGTTCGTCGGGCGGTGGCGATGTCGAAATGTGTCGTCCGCCGATGCGGCATGGCGGTTCGTCGGGGACAGGCGGCGCTGGTCGGCGTGGGGCCGTGCCTGGTCGAGGGGCGCGCGCCGACCCTCGAAGATGCGGTTAAACCAGCGACATACCGCAAGGCCTGAACCGCCAGGCGGCCAGTCCAACGAGACCAAGCCCGAACCCATTTCGATCCGTGCTTTTGTCCCACCACGCAAAAGGAAACGACCGATGTCCGTCTTCAGCCCCGCCTTCCGCCCGCTTGCCCTTTCCCTTGCCGCCGCCGGTGCCCTGGCCGGCAGCAGCATGCCCGCTTTCGCCCAGGCCCCGGCCGACTCGATGATCGACGCGCCGAGCGGCATGACGATGACCGTCACCCGCGTGCCGGTGAAGATTTCCGATCTCAACCTGATGAGCGTGGAAGGCCGCGCGGCGGCCGATCGCCGGGTGCGTGCCGCCGCACGCCAGGCCTGCGCCATTGGCTTGGGTAAGGTGACTCTGGAACAGGCCCAGGACCAGCGCAACTGCTTCAGCGCCGCGCTGCGCCAGGGCAAGGTTCAGGTTGCGCTGGCGCGCGAGCAGGTTCTGGCCAGCCGCTGAGATCGTGGCGGGTCCTGCCTGCCGCGAATGGGGATCCCAGGCGCAGTGCGCAATCTCATCATCGATGAATTTGCGCGAACGAAACCGTTTTGGCCCCATTCATGAAACAAAGCCCAGACAAGAGCTTGCCGCACGCGCAGTCCCCCGTGCGGTTGGCGGGGCAGGGTCGCCGTTTCCACCGGCGATCCTGCCCCGAATACTTTTCAGCGGATCATAAGCCCGTCGACGCGCGAACCTGCTGGATCAGGCGAGCGTTCAGGCCGGTTCCTTGGCCGGGGCAGGCGGCGCGATTTCTTCCCGCCGACGCCAGGCAAGGTCTGCCGGGCCCAGCGGACGCCCATCGTGCGCACGCAGGACTATCGGCGCGATCGGCTGGCCATCGCGCGCATCGCACAGCACCGGGTTGCAGGAAATGCCAGCGCCCCACTTCTCGCCCCATTGGCGCAAGGCCAGCATCGCCGGCAGCAGATCGAATCCCTTGGGAGTCAGCCGGTATTCCACCCGCCGCCGATCATCGGAACAGGGGATGCGCGCCAGGATGCCGTGATCGACCAGGCGCGACAGCCGGTTGGACAAGATGTTGCGCGCAATGCCCAACTGGGTGAGGAATTCCTCGAAATGGTAGATGCCGTTGAACGCGGCGCGCAGGATCATGAACGACCAGCGCTCACCCATCACCTCCAACGCCACGGGAAGGCTGCACTGGGCAATGTCTGCCAGAGGTTCTTGCAATTTTTCCATCACGAGGCCGTCATAGCGCATTGTGCGCCGCTTTTTAAGCGATGTGCGACAGGAAGTGCCAGTATGGTCTGCGAAGGCTCGAACAGGGGCGCCGCGGCGATGTTGTGGCGTGGCGCCCGCGACCCCATATGGGCGGCAAAGGAGATCCCATCCATGAGCGAAAAACTGAACCTGACCGAGGCGGAATGGCGCGAACGCCTGAGCCCGGAGCAGTATCACATCCTGCGCCAGGCCGGCACCGAGCGGGCGTTTACCGGCAAGTATGACAAGAACAAGGCCAGCGGCGATTACACCTGCGCCGGGTGCGGGCAGCCGCTGTTCACCTCGGCCACCAAGTTCGACAGCGGGTGCGGCTGGCCCAGCTTTACCCACCCGATGGACGAAACCGCGGTGGAGGAAAATCGCGACACGTCACACGGGATGATTCGCACCGAAGTGCGTTGTGCCCGCTGCGACGGGCACCTGGGCCACGTGTTTCCCGATGGGCCAGCGCCGACCGGGCTGCGCTATTGCATGAACTCTGCCGCGCTCGACTTCACGCCGGAAGAATGATCGGCTAGGGAGCGAGCCAGGGCGCCCTGGCAGGCATCCATTAACCCTGCGTTACGGATCGCCTGTGCAAGGGCGGCTGATGGCTCGCAAACTTGGCGCAGTGTTGCGCTTTCGAGGAAACCGGTAACCACTGATGGCCAGACGGGACGTGCCCCGCCGCGGACAAGACGGCGAAGACCCCGCGCAGCGCAGCCGCGCGCCTTCCACGATCGGCCGATGGCTGCGCCGCCTTGCGGTGTGGGGCATCGGCATCGTGCTGCTGGTGGCGCTGGGCATCACTGGCGCGGTGCTGGTGACGGCCCGTTCGCTGCCCAGCTACGACAAGCTCAAGTCCAGCCAGGCTGGCCAGATGATCGTGGTGCGAGCCAACGACGGTTCGGAAATCGTCACGCTCGGGCCCAGCTACGGCAAGTGGATTCCCTACAACCGCATTCCCCAGCCGATGAAGGATGCGCTGGTTTCGGTGGAAGACCGCCGCTTCCGCGAACACTGGGGCGTGGACCCGGTGGGCATTGTCCGCTCGGTCATGGTGCGTGCGCAAAGCGGGCGATGGCGCCAGGGCGGATCGACCATCACCCAGCAGTTGGCGCGCAACATCTTCCTCAACAACAGCCGCACGTTCGATCGCAAGATTCGCGAGGCGATCCTGTCGCTGGCTTTGGAAAGCAAGTTTTCCAAGGACCAGATCCTCGAGCTGTACCTCAACAAGGTCTATTTCGGCGGCGGCGCCTATGGCGTGGATTCGGCCGCGCGCAAGTTCTTCGGCCATTCGGGCGAGGAACTCTCGCTGGGCGAGGCAGCGATCATCGCCGGCCTGGTCAAGGCGCCTTCGCACTATTCGCCCACCGCCGATGCGCAAGCCGCGGTGGACCGCGCCAAGGTCGTGCTGGAAACCATGGTCGATGCTGGCACGCTGACCCCGGCGCAGGCGGCGGCGGTCGATCTCAAGGCCGTGCACCTTGCCGCCGAGCAGGGCCAGAATTCGGCCCGCTATTTCACCGATTGGGTGCTGCCGCAGCTTGACGTGCTGGTGCCCGACAACGACCAGCCGATCGAGGTCTGGACCACGCTCGATCCCGTGGCGCAGCGCGCGGCGACCGATGCGATCACCACGCAGGTGCCCAAGGGCGCCCAGGGCGCCCTGGTGAGCGTGGACCGCGATGGCGCCGTGCTGGCCATGGTGGGCGGCACCGATTACGTCACCTCTAACTACAACCGCGCGACCAATGCCGTGCGCCAGCCCGGTTCGGCGTGGAAGCTGTTCGTCTATCTCGCCGCGCTGGAACGCGGCTATCGCCCAGAAGACCGCGTGGTGGACGAGCCCGTTACGATCGATGGGTGGAGCCCGCGCAATTCGGGCGGCAGCTATGCCGGCCAGATCGACGTGCGCACCGCCTTTGCCTATTCCAAGAATACGGTGGCCGCGCAGCTGGGCAACGAAGTGGGCTTTAGCGCAGTAGCCAACATGGCCCGCCGGTTTGGCATCACCACCCCGATCAACACGATGCCCTCGATGGTGCTGGGCACCAGCGACGTGCGCGTGATCGACATGGTGCGTGCTTTCGCCTCGGTAGACGCCAAGGGCCGCCTGGTGACGCCCTATGGCATCCGCAAGGTGACGACGACGGACGGGGAAGTGCTGTACAGCCACCGCCCCGATGCGCAGCAGCAGCTTGTGCCCGATTACGTCGCGGCCGAGATCACCGACCTGCTGCAAACCGCGGTGAACATCGGCACCGGCCGGGCCGCGCAGATCGGCCGCCCGGTGGCGGGCAAGACCGGCACCACCAGTTCCAACAAGGATGGCTGGTTCCTGGGCTTTTCCAGCGGCGTGACCACGGGCGTGTGGATGGGGCGCGACGATGCGCACCCTGTGCCCGGCCTGCAGGGTGGGACCGCCCCGGCGCGCGCCTTTGCCGCCTATATGCGCGTGGCCACGGCCAAACGCCCGGTGGAGCAGTTCGACAACCAGCTCAAGTTGCCGGAATGGCAGCTTGAGCCCGACGACGAAGCCCTGCTCAACAATCCCAACGACTATTACTATACCGACGAGAACGGCAACACGGTCAACGGCCAGCAGGGCGATGGCCTGGAAGGTGCGCAGGGCAACGGGCCACAGGGCAACGGGCCGCAGGGCCGCACGCCCGATGACGCCATTCCCGTGGACCAGGATGGCCTGGGCACCGGGCCAGCCGCGCCGGCGCGCCAGGCGCCGCGCAATGCCCAGCCTGCCGCAAGCGATGACCTGCTCGATCGAGCGACGGGGCGCACGCGCCAGGCCCCGAGGCCAGCGCAACCGGCGGGCAAGCCACCGGCCAAGACCCCTGCGGACCGTAGGGCGCAGGATTGGCAGGGTTATTGAAACCTGTGATATGATGAAAATGCAGCCGGGGCGCGAACCATTCGCGCCCCGGTTCGTTTCTCGCCCATGACTGGCGGCTTATGCGCTGCCATCGATGGAGCTTGAAACATGAGCCTATTCCAATGGGCCGCCGCAGCGGCGGCAGGTTACGTCATTTATCGCGCCGTTCGCAAAAAGGGCGATGAAGCAACCAGCCCGGCCGCGTTCGCGCCTGGCGAAACGCCGGGCGAGAACTTTTCCAAGGTGCGTTCGGCCGGCACCCAGGGCATGCGTTCGGATCCGCCCAAGTGGGACAAGCAGGACGACGTGGTGGACGAAAGCTTCCCAGCCAGCGATCCGCCGTCGAACTACTGAAGTAGCTTACCCAGCCCGGTGCCGAGTGGATCGGTGCCGGGCAAGGGCAGATCAGTTGCGTACGCGGATCAATTCGGGCGGCTGACGCGCCGCGACCGAGACGTGGCCCTTGGCCATGTGGATATGCGACGCGCCGGCCGCTTCGGCCAGGTGCCAGTGTTCGACGGCGCCGGCACCAGCCTCTGCCCGCAATTCGATCATGTCGGCATCGACGGTGACCGCTTCGACCTGCTGAAACAGCAATTCCAGCGCAACGCGGCGGTGGGTGCGGCGATCGGGGCACGAGAGCAGCCGGATCGCGACCGTCTTGGCCAGAGTGTCGATCGCGATGTCCTGCACCAGCGAATCATGGCCGTGGTCCAGCGCTAGCTGCTGTTCGATCACATAGTTGGCCTGCATCGTCGCCCTCCTCGCAATCACAGGGCAGCATACGCGCAACGGCTGCCGAGACAAGACCGTGTTTGTGCCAGAACGAGACAGTCCGAACGCAACAAGGGCCGGCACCCCAGGTGGGATGCCGGCCCTTGTTGTATTTGCCCCTTGTGGCGGGCGCGATCAGCGCAGGCGGATCGGCAGGTAGATGGCCGGCTGGCCCGCGCGCTGCACGCGCAGCAGCACGGCTTCGCGATTCTCGGCCTTGGCCTGGCGCACCACGGCTTCCAGATCGGCCACGGTCGCCAGGACGCGATAGTTGGCCGAGAGGATGATGTCGCGACGCTGAAGACCCTTGGCACCGGCATCGGACGAGCTGTCCACCCCGGTGACCACCACGCCGCGCGTATCCTCGCTTACGCCCAGCTGGCGGGCGATCTGCGGGGTCAGCGGCACGGCAGCCACGCCCAGCGACTTCTGGATCAGGCCACCGGCCTGAGCCTGCTTTTGCTGTTGCTGCTGCTGGCCATCGCTGTTGTCACCAAAGCCGCCATCGTCTTGCTGGTCGGGGTCGAAGCTCTGGTTGGCCAGTTCTTCCTCGGTCGGGCGCTTGCCCACCACGGCGTTGACCGTCATCGGCTTGCCGTTGCGCACCAGGTCGATCGCCACGGTCTTGCCCGGGGCGGTGTTGGCGACGATGAACGAGAGCGTCTGGTCGGGCTTGACTTCCTTGCCATCGACGCGGGTGACCACGTCGCCCGCCTGGATGCCGGCCTTGGCCGCGCCGGCGCCGGGTTCGACCGACTGGATGAATTCACCGCGATTTTTGGGCAGGCCCAGCGAGGCGGCGAGATCATCGTTGATCGGCTGGATGCGCACGCCCAGGTAACCACGCTCGATGGTCTGGCCGTTCTTGAGCTTTTCCACGATCGGGGCGGCGATTTCGGCAGGGATCGCAAAGCCGATGCCGACGCTGCCGCCGGTGGGCGAATAGATCGCGTTGTTGATGCCGATCACGTTGCCGGCCATGTCGAACATCGGACCGCCCGAGTTGCCGCGGTTGATCGAGGCGTCGGTCTGCAGATAGCGGTCATAGGCGCTGCCCGAACCGGTGGCGCGATAGACCGCCGAGATGATGCCCTGCGTCACCGTGCCACCCAGGCCAAAGGGGTTGCCGATGGCAATAACCCAATCCCCCACGCGCGCCTTGCGCGAATCCCCGAACTTCACGAACGGGAACGGCTTGGTGCCGGTGATCTTGAGTACGGCGAGGTCGGACGCGGCATCCTTGCCCACCAGCTTGGCCGGGTATTCGGTGCCATCGGGCGTGGTAACCGAGATCGATTCCACTTCGCCCTGGCCATCGGCGGTGATCACGTGATTGTTGGTGACCACATAGCCATCGGCCGAGATGATGAAGCCCGAACCCAGCGACTGCGCTTCACGCGTGCCGCCGCCCTGGCCACCCTGGCCGCCGCCGAACAGATCGCCGAACGGCGTGCCGGCAAAGGGATTGTTGTTCTGGACCTTGACCCGCTGGCGGGTCGAGATGTTGACCACGGCCGGCTGCAACTGGGCAGTGAGGTCGGCGAAGCTGGATGGCGCGCCCTGGCGCGGGGTGATCGCCTGAATCTGCGAGCTGTCATTCTGCGCCACCTGGGCGCCGGCCGGGAAGCCCGTTGCCAGCGTGAGCGCGCTGCCGGCGAGAAGCAGTGCCGTAGTCACTCCATAAGCGTATCGCACGAGGGTTGATCCTTTATTCGCTTGTTGCTTGACGCGGCGTGAGGGAAAACCGCGCCCGATCCGGGTGCCGTTTCACGCTTCGTCGCATGAACGGACTTTGAATGGAACAGGTTCCGATTACGGCCCCCTGAATTGCTTCAGATAGCGGTTGTCGGGCGAGAGGATGATGCTGGTATTGCTGCCTTTCTGGGTGAAAGTGTAGTCATAACTCTGCATCGCGCGGTAAAAGTCATAGAATTCAGGATCCTTGCCAAAGCTGGCCGCATAAATACGGGCGGCTTCCGCTTCGGCCTGGGCACGAATGATCTGCGCGTTCTTTTGCCCTTGCGCGGCAATCGTGGCCGCTTCCTGCGCGCGCGCCGTGGCCATGCGGGCAAAGGCGGATTCCAGCGGCGTGCCATCGGGCAGATCGGCGCGCTTGATCCGCACGTCGATCACCTGGGCGCCATATTCGCGCGCCTCGCGATCCAGCCCTTCGCGAATGCGCGCCATGGCCTCGCCGCGTTCGGGGGTGAGCAGCGACGCGAACGTGCGGTTGCCCAGTTCCTGGCGCAGCACGGAATTGAGGATCGGCTGCAGTTGCTGCGCCACGCGATCCACCGTGCCGGCGGTTTCATACATCTTGATCGGATCGATCACGCGGAAGCGGGCATAGGCATCCACTTCCAGGCGGCGCTGGTCGAGCGAGGTGACCTGCTGGCGCTCCATATCGACATCGAGCACGCGGCGGTCGATGCGCACCGCCTGTTCGAAGAACGGCAGGCGCCAGACCAGGCCCGCCCCGCTGCGGCCGAAATCGCCGTGCGGGGTATAGCGGTTGACCACACGCACCGGCTGGCCCAGCCGCACGATTACGACCTGCTGGGTTTCGGGCACCACGATGAGGCACGAAAGCAGCGCCACGAGGGCGATCGCAGCGCCGATCAGCCCGCGCTTGTACTGCAGGAGAAGCGTTTCCATCAGCGCTGCCCTCCCTGGCGCGTATCGTCGGATGGCGGCGGCGTCTGGCGCATTGCGGGCAGCGGCAGATAGGGCACGGTGCCCGGCGCTTCGACGATGACCTTGTCGTTCTGGCCCAGCACGCGCTCCATCGTTTCGTAATACATGCGCCGCTTGGTCACTTCTGGGGCCAGCTTGTATTGTTCATAGACTTTGTCGAAGGCGGCCGCTTCGCCTTGCGCGGCGGCCAGTTTCTTCTGCGCCCAGCCTTGTGCCTCGTTCACGTCGCCCTGCGCTTTCTGCTGGGCGGCAAGTACTTCCTTGAACGCATCGACCACTTTGGCCGGCGGGTCGATCTTGGTGATTTCCACGCCCTGGATGCGCACGCCCGAGCGATAGGCATCGAGCACGCGCTGCATGCGGTCGCGCACGTTCTGCTCGATCGTGGCGCGGCCAGAGCCCATGGCATCGTTGAAGCCCACTTCGGCAATCGCCGCGCGCATCGCCGCTTCGGCCACTTCGCGCACCGACTGGTCGGGATCGGCCAACTGGAATGCGTAGAGCTTGAGATCCTTGATGTTCCAGCGCACCAAATAGTTGACGTTGACCAGATTCTGGTCGCCGGTCAGCATCAGGCGTTCGCCATCGCCTTCGGGGATGGTTTCGCGCTGGATCGAGGTGACGTCCCGCGTTTCGACTTGCTGGATCGGCCAGGGCGCAGTGAAGGAAACACCCGGCCCCAAAGTGCGCGAATAGGCGCCGAAAGTGGTGACCAGACCCTGTTCCTGGGGCGCGAGGCGATGCGTGCTCGATCCGCACAGCCACAGCAGCGCCAGCGCGGCAATGCCCAGCGGCCACCAAGACTTGCCATCGGGGCGTTGCGGCAGGCGCAAGTTGGGACCGCGCCCGCCGAGCAGCGGATTGCCGCCGCCCCCGCCGCCGCCATTGCTGCCGCCGCCCTTGCCGCTGCGTGCGCGAAAGATGTCTTCGATGCTGGGCGGACGGCGGCTATCGCCCGCGGGCGGCAACCAGGGATTGCGCGGGCCTTCCGGCTTGGCACCAGGCTTTTCAGAGCCGCTCGGGCTGCCGCTTGATTGCGGGCCCGCCTCGGGCGATGCGGGCTCGGGCGTGTCTTCGCCGTTGGGTGAATCTTCTGGTGGGGTGTTGCCATCGTCCCGGGCGGGCCGGTCAGGCTCACCATTATGGCCCCACGGGCTTTTGCGGTCTGTCATGACCAGGTTTCCGAAAGGGGCGCGAGAGGGCGCAGGGCCAGTCCACGAAAAGCAGTCATGCCCAGTCTTATAGGAAGGGATCGCGTGAAAAACAGTGTCTCGTTCCCAAAATTCGTCTGCTAGGGCCTTTCTGACAGGCTGCCGGTTGCGCCGGGGCCAGCGAACAACGAGCAGGATGAAAGCAGTGACGATCGATGAAGCGGCCGTGCGCCAGGCCATTGCCGATGCCGTGGGGGCTGCAAGGCTCCAGGTTCTGCGCGTGACGGGCGAGAGCGGCACGGCGGTGATCGATGTTGCCGGGCTGGATGCGGCGGCCCGATCCGCCGTGGAACAGGCCGCCAAGGATGCCGCACGCGGCGCGGGCCTGGCTGAACTGCGCGTGGCGCTTACCGCCGAAAAGCGGAACCGGCGCATCCTGGCCGTGGGTTCGGGCAAGGGGGGCGTGGGCAAGTCCACCCTTTCGGCGAACCTGGCCGTGGCCATGGCCCGGCTGGGGCGCAAGGTGGGCCTGGTCGATGCCGATATCTATGGTCCGTCGCAGCCGCGCCTGCTCGGTACCGAGGGGCGCAAGCCCGAAGCGCGCGACAAGACGATGATCCCGGTGCAGAGCCCATGGGGCGTGCCGATGCTTTCCATGGGGCATCTGGTGCAGCCGGGCCAAGCGATCGCCTGGCGCGGGCCGATGGCCGGCAGCGCGCTGGGCCAGCTGATCGAGGCCGATTGGGGTGATACCGAAATCCTGGTGGTCGACCTGCCGCCCGGCACCGGCGACGTGCAGTTGACCATGCTGCAGAAATACAAGCCCACGGCGGCGGTGATCGTCTCCACCCCGCAGGACCTGGCGCTGATCGACGCCACGCGCGCCATCGGCCTGTTCGACCAGGGCAAAGTGCCGGTGCTGGGCGTGGTGGAAAACATGGCTGGATACCTCTGCCCGCATTGCGGCCAGGTGAGCGATCCGTTTGGCCATGGCGGCGCGGAAGTGACGGCGCGCGAACTGGACCTGCCGTTCCTGGGCCGGGTGCCGCTGGATATTGCCATCCGCCAGAAAAGCGACGCGGGCGAACCGCCGGCTGCCGGCGAAGGCCCGCAGGCGCAGGCGTTCTCCGCCATTGCCCGCTCGGTGCTGGCAGCGCTCGACCAGCTGGCCTGATCCCTGCGCGCGCCATGGGTCCGTCATCAGCCCTGCGACGATTGAAGCCCACCCGGCGCGGCGTGCTGATCGGGGCTGGGGCGGGCGGCGCGCTGATTGCCGCCTTTGCCCTGGTGCCGCGCCATTATGCCTCGCCGCTGGTGGCCGGCAAGGATGGGCGCGCGGCCAATGCCTTTCTCAAGCTGGCGCGCGATGGCACGCTGACCGTGGCGGTGCCGGCCTGTGAAATGGGCCAGGGCGTAACCACGCTCATGGCGCAGATCGTGGCGGTGGAATTGGGCGCGGACTGGGCCCAAGTGGCGGTGGAGCCCGCGCCGCTCAGCCCCGCCTATGCCGATGCGGTGCTGGCGGCGCATTGGGCGCCGCTCTGGCTGCCCACCTGGCTGCCGATCCTGCCCGATGTTCTGGACGATCCGGCCAATGGTCTGACCCGGCTGAAAGCCGAGCGGGGGCCGATGATGCTGACCGTGGCGGGCACGAGCCTGGCCGCGTTCGAACAGCCCTTGCGCGAAGCGGCGGCCACGCTCCGCGCGCAATTGATCGCAGCCGCTGCAGCGCAATGGGGCGTGGCGGCCGACGGGCTCGATACGCAGGGCCATGCCGTGGTGGGCGGGGGCAAGCGCCTGCCCTTTGCGCGCCTGGTCGATGCCGCGCTCGATCTCGATCCGCCAGGCGAGGCTCCTTTGCGCGCCAGCCCGGCGCGCGAGGCGCCCAGCCGCTTCCCGGCCGGCAGCCGGCCCCCTTTTCCGCGGCTGGACTTGCCGGCCAAGGTGGATGGCAGTTTCGTCTTTGCCGCCGACGTGCGCCTGCCGGGCATGGTCCATGCGGCCATTGCGCATGGGCCCCAGGGCGATTGCGTGCTGTCTACCTGGGAAGCCCAGGCCGCCGCCCGCGTGCCGGGTTGCCTGGGCGTGGTCCATGCCAAGGGCTGGCTCGCGGCGATCGGGGTGACCTGGCATGCGGCCGATCGCGCGGTGGCGGCGATGGAGCCGCGCTTTCGCGCCCGAGGTGCCGTGGCCGATGGCAATGCGATCGATGCCGCGCTTGACACCGCGCTCGCCAAGGGTAGCCCCGAGCGGCTATGGGGCCGGGGCGATCCCACCGCCTTGCTGGAAAAACCCAGTCTTTCGGCGCGCTACGACATCGAGCTGGCCCTGCATGCCCCGCTTGAGCCGGCGACATGCACGGCGCGGATCGAGCATGGCCGGCTGGAACTGTGGCTGGCGACGCAGGCGCCCGAGGCGGCCCGGCGCGAGGGCGCGCGCGCCACAGGCCTTAGCGAAGGCAACGTGGTGGTCTATCCCATGGCGGCGGGCGGCAGTTTCGATGCGCGGCTTGATGCGCGGATTGCCGGCGAAGCGGCGGCGCTGGCCCGCGCCACGGGCAAGCCGGTGCAATTGATCTGGTCGCGCTGGCAGGAATCACTGGCGAGCCTGCCGCGTGCACCGGTTTCGGCCCTGCTGGAAGCAGGCATGAGCCCCGACAAGCAGCAATTGCTGGGCTGGCGCAGCCGTATTGCCATGCCGGCATCGCTGCGTGAAACGGCCGCGCGCGTGCTGGACGGGGAAAGCGCGGCCAGTGCGCGCCGCTGGCAGGGCATTGCCGATCCGCTGGCCCTGGAAGGGGCGATGCCGCCTTATGCCATTCCCGAATGCGCAGTCGATCATGTGCCGGTCGCGCTGCCGCTGGCCACGGCCCGCATGCGCGGCGGCGGCGCGGCGATCGCCGCGTTCCTCACCGAAAGCTTCATCGACGAATGCGCGCATTTCGGTGGCAGCGAGCCACTGGCGTTCCGCATGGCCATGCTGGGCGGCCAACCGCGCCTGGCGGCCTGCCTGCAAGGGGTGGCGCACCTGGCGATGTGGGGGGGCGGGGCCGATGCCTCGGGCCAGGGAATCGCCTGCCACGCGATGGAACTGGCCGGCCCCGATGGCCCGCGCCAAGGCTATATCGCGGTGGTGGCCACGGCGCGCCAGGCCGATGGCGCGATCCGGGTGGAGACCCTAAGCGCCTGCGTCGATATCGGCCGGGTGATCAATGCCGACATCGCGCGCCAGCAGATCGAAGGCGGGCTGTTCTTCGGGCTGGGACTGGCGGTGGGGGGCAGTACCGGCTATGCCGCCGGGCGGCCGCTGGCTGGGCATTTCAGCCAACTGGGCCTGCCGCTGCTGGCCGATTGCCCCAAGGTCGATGTTGTGTTTGTTGACAGCAGCGCCCAGCGGCAAGACCCGCCATCGCTCGATATGCCGTTCGATCCCGGCGATCTGGGCGTGGTGGCGGTGGCGCCGGCCATTGCCAATGCGTTGTTCTCGGCCACCGGGTTGCGGCTGCGCCGCCTGCCCCTCTTGTCTGAAGGCGTTTGATGACCGCTGCTGCTGCCCCCCATTCCTGCCCTGCGCACCTGCCGGCAGACCATCCGCCGGTGGCCACGGGGCGCATCGGCGTGCTGCTGGTCAACCTTGGCACGCCGGATGGGCCCGACGTGCAATCGGTGCGGCGCTATCTCAAGGAATTCCTGTCGGACAAGCGCGTGGTGGAAATCCCCACGCTGCTGTGGCAGCCGATCCTGCGCGGCATCATCCTGCGGACCAGGCCCAAGAAATCGGCCCATGCCTATGCCCAGGTGTGGGGCCCGGAAGGGTCTCCGCTGGCCGCGATCACCGCGGGCCAGGCGCGGGCGCTGCAGGCGCGGCTGGGCGAGAGCGTGATCGTGCGCCATGCCATGCGCTATCAGAACCCGGCGATGGGGGCAGAGCTGGACGCGCTGCTGGCCGCCGGGTGCGAGCGCATCCTGGTGGCACCGCTCTATCCGCAATATTCCGGGGCGACCACGGCCAGCGCGCTCGATGCCCTGGCAGACTGGATCAAGGCGCGGCGCCGCTTGCCCGCGCTGCGGACACTGCCGCCCTATCACGACGACGCTGCTGCGATCGGCGCGCTGCATGCCGATCTTGCCGGCCAGATCGGCGCCCTCTCGTTCGTGCCCGATGTGCTGCTGCTGAGTTATCACGGCATGCCCGAGCGCACGCTGCATCTGGGCGATCCCTATCATTGTCATTGCCGCAAGACCTCGCGCCTTCTCGCCGCGGCCTTTGCCCAAAGCCATCCGGGGCTGCGCGTGGAAACCAGTTTCCAGTCGCGCTTCGGCCGGGCCAAGTGGCTGGAGCCGGCCACCGACACCACGCTGGTGGAACTGGCCCGGGGCGGGACGCGCAAAGTGGCGATCGCGGCGCCGGGCTTTTCGGCCGATTGCCTGGAAACGCTGGAGGAACTGGCCTTGCGCGGGAAAGACGATTTCATCGCGGCGGGCGGCACTGATTTTGCTGCGCTGTCGTGCCTCAATACCTCGGGAGCGGGCATGGATCTGCTCGAAGCGATCGTGCGGCGCGAACTGGCGGGCTGGATCGCGCCCTGATCCTGCCGGTTTTGCGCATTTGACACGCCCGCGTGGCGTGGCATTCTCTCGGTCACGGCCAGAACCGGCAACAGGTTCGGCCAGATGGAGAGAGCATGCTGACGCCGGCGAACGATTTGCAGAACCTGAATCCCCGTGCCCCCCTTCCAGAGGGCCATGCATTGCCCCTGGCGGGCGATGGCGAGTCCCTGGTTGACACCACGCTGGCGAACGCGCCGCTGCCCGTTCCGGAAACCAGCGGCGGGCTCGGCTGGGGCGATCCGCTGGCACGCCTGCTGCGCGACAAGGCGCGTCTTGGCCCGGTCTTTCGCCAGGGCAAGCGCGTGATGCTGCTGGATGCGAGGTTCAACCGGCTGGTGCTGGACGATGACGGCACGCAGTTTGCAGCCCTGGGGGCCGATCGCGCCGCGGCCGCGCGGGATGCGGCGGGGCAGGCGCCAGCCGTTCAAGAAGCAGTGCTGGGCGCGGTATTCCATGCCGAACTGGCGCGCTGGCGGGCGGGCACGGTTCGTGTCCAGCCGGCCCTGGCGATGATGCTGGCGCGCGCGCTGGTGCCGGCGATGACCGGGCTGGCCGCAGGATCGGGCGCGGCCGAGCGGCTGGCCGGGGCGCTGGCCACCCTGGATGATGGCGGCAGCCTGCTGCGCCGCGCCATGCCGCGCGGGTTGCCGTCCTCGGCGATGGGCGCGCGCCAGGCCATGGCACGTGGCCTGGCCCAGGCCGGGCATACCGATCCGGTGATGCTGGAAACGCTGCAGGAATGCCATGCGGTGGGCTTGCGCCTGCTGTGTACCCTGGCGCGGCACCTGGCCGAAACGCCGGACTGGCAGGATACCTTGCGCGCCGAAGTGCGCAGCGCGCGCGCGGCAGGCCGCACCGCACCGGTGCCACTCGAACTGGTCGAAATGGCCACGCACGAGGCGTGGCGCCTGATGCCTGCCCCGCTGCTGGTAGAGCGGCGCCTGGTCGCACCGCTGCCGCTGGGCGAGCATTGCCTGGAGGCGGGCGCGGTCGTGGCGATCAGCCCGGCGGCAACCCATGTCGATGCGGCGCTGTGGCCCGAGCCGGCGCGGTTCGACCCGCTGCGCTTTTCGAAGGCGCGCCTGCACGACCGGCCCGGCGGGGCTTGGCTGGCCAAGGCCTTGCTGGCGCCTGCGGTGGCGCAGGGCGTGGAACTGGTCGCGCGCCAGGCCGTGGCGCATGTGCTCGATCGTTTTGCCCTGGCGCCCGCTGGCGAGGGCGGCAAGGTGGCGCTGCGGCTGGTCGATTGAGCTTTGGCCGATTGAGCTTGCCCGATTGAGCGCGGGGCCAACAGCGGCTATGGCCGCCCATCGAATCGCGCGACTTGGCGATCCGACATCGCGCCCGTCGGAAACGGGCAGGCCGGGTTGGCCGGACGAACGCGGGGTGCAAGCATCGCCTTGACGATTCGTCCACAGCCCGGTATGGGCGCCGCTTTCCAGCGGGCTTGCCCGCCTTGTCGAACGACCAAGTCGAGCAAGACCAGGACATTTTCCGGTCTGCCCCCCGGGGTGGCCCGCCAGAGGACAGAAACAGGACAGACATGGCCAATACGCCGCAAGCCCGCAAGCGCATCCGTCGCAACGAACGCCGCGCCGAAATCAACGGCAACCGCCTTTCGCGCATCCGTACCTTCGTGAAGAAGGTGGAAACCGCGATCGCCGGTGGTGACAAGGCCGTCGCGGCCGAAGCGCTCAAGGCTGCCCAGCCTGAACTGGCCCGTGGCGTTGCCCGCGGCGTGGTCCACAAGAACACCGTGGCCCGCAAGCTCTCGCGCTTGAGCAAGCGAGTCGCCGCTCTCTGATTCGGCGGCTTTGCGCCCTTTTTTGTTAGGGGACGCACTGCGCACAAATACGGCTTTGGCCGGCGTGATGAGCGCCGGCCATTTTCGTCTGCGCGATATGCGACGGTTCGATGACACGGCACGGACGTGCAAGTGACGGATTTGTGGCGATTCGCATGATGCGCATTTTGTTAATTAGCCAAATTTCAATGACTTAAGCGATTTTCGCGCAGTTGTTGAGTCAAGGCTAATTATTTCAGAAATTTTGCGCCTGATGGGCTTGCACAGCCCCCGCAGTGGCTCATAGACAGAGACCACGCCGCGCGTTGGCCGGTCCGTTACGACACGGATCGATCGGGGCACGGTGTCACGGAACATCGCTCGATACGGCAATCTGCCGTGCCCACTGCGGCACTGGCGGACAGGTAGGCTGTGTCCGCGGGACCCTGGCGGTTCGGTCTTTGCCGATACGCCATGCCCGTGGGCGTTTGCCTGCAACGCGGGGGCATCTGGCCGCAGGCCTGGATTATTTACGTGGGACGGCGAAGCGTGAAGATGGATCAGTTCGGCGGTGCAAGTGGCGGTGCGGGTGGCACGGCCGCAATCGGTTCCCAAGGTGGCGGCTCCCCCAATGGGGCAGCTGCGCTTGTGGCAGCCAGTGGACGCGCCGCGCAGGCCGCAGCGCCACGGAAAGGACGTGACGGGGGAATGGAGGACCAGGAAGCGCTCGACCTGGCGGCCGATTGGGCCGACATCAGCCAGGGCCTCAAGAAGGACCTGGGGCCGCAGCTGCACACGCAGTGGATCAAGCCGATCCAGCTGGGCAGTTTCTGCAAGGAAACCGGCACGCTGGACTTGTTCCTGCCCACCGAATTCTCGGCCAACTGGGTGGCCGATCGCTTTGCCGATCGCCTGTCCCTGGCTTGGAAGATCGCCCGGGCCGAAGTGCGCCAGGTGCGCATCACCGTGCACCCCCGCCGCCGGGCCATGCCCGAGTTGCGCGTGGGTGGCCGGGCAGCACCCGAGCTGCGCGTGGCGGCTGCCAACGAAAGCGCCCCGGTGCTGGCCCCGGCCAGCCGTCCGGCGCCGGCCCCGGCGCCGACCGTGGCAGGATTCGACACGGCCGCTTCGGGCATCGACCCGTCGCTGACCTTTGGCGATTTCGTCACCGGCAGTGCCAATGTCCTGGCGCTCAACGCGGCGCAGCGCATGGCCGCGGCCGAAACGCCGCAGTTCTCGCCGCTCTATCTCAAGGGCTCCACCGGCCAGGGCAAGACCCACCTGCTGCACGCCATTGCCAATGGCTTTATGGCGGCGCGCCCCGGCGCGCGGGTATTCTACTGCTCGGCTGAACGGTTCATGATCGAATTCGTCCAGGCCATGCGCCAGAACGAGATGATCGAGTTCAAGTCGCGCCTGCGCAGCTTCGACATGCTGCTGGTGGACGACATCCAGTTCATCATCGGCAAGGCCAGCACGCAGGAAGAATTCCTGCACACCATCGATGCCCTGCTCAGCGCCGGCAAGCGCTTGGTAGTGGCGGCCGATCGCGCGCCCCAGGCGCTCGACGGGGTCGAACAGCGCCTGCTCTCCCGCCTGTCGATGGGGCTCGTCGCCGATATACAGGCTGCTGACATCGAGCTGCGGCGCCAGATCCTGGAGCACCGCCTGTCGCGCTTCACCAGCGCCCAGGTGCCGCAAGACGTGGTCGAATTCCTGGCCCGCACGATCAATCGCAACGTGCGTGAACTGGTGGGCGGCCTCAACAAGCTGATCGCCTTTGCCCAGCTCACCGGCCAGCAGGTCAGCCTGCAACTGGCCGAAGAGCAGCTGACCGACATACTGTCGGCCAACCGCCGTCGCATCACGATCGACGAGATCCAGCGCACGGTGTGCCAGTTCTATCGCGTCGATCGCTCGGAAATGGCGTCCAAGCGCCGCGCCCGCGCGGTGGTGCGTCCGCGCCAGGTGGCGATGTACCTGGCCAAGGTGCTGACCCCCCGGTCCTATCCCGAGATCGGCCGCAAGTTCGGCGGGCGTGATCACTCCACCGTGATCCACGCCGTGCGCCTGATCGAAGACCTGCGCAGCCGCGACGCCGACATGGATGGCGACGTGCGCACCTTGCTGCGCCAGCTGGAAGACTGATCGCGGCATGATCCCGGCGCCCAACGGCGCCGGGGCATCCCGGATTGTCCCCGGCGTTTGCCGGGATTTGCCCAAGGTTATCCGCCGACCATCCCGTGGTTTATGCACAGGGTTGCGCGCGCGGTTGTCCGCAGCCTTGTCCACGCGCTGGGCACAGGTTTATGCCCAGCTTGTCGACAGTGTTATGCTGCGGTTTTGCACCGGGTTGCCCACCCCCGATCCACCGCGTGTGCTCAGGGTTTTGCGCTGACTTTTCCACAGGTGCTGGCGGTATCGAACCAGGTGCCGCCACTGGCGCGGCATTCCCGTTCGGCCCAACGCCCCTTGCCCCACCAGCCGATTACCACGCCCAGTAGCAGGGCCAGCACCAGCACGATCCAGATGCGATCTTTCATGCGCGTGCTTGTGGCCCAGCAAGGCGCCTTTGCAAATGGCCCTCTCGCCTTTTGGCGTTCGCGCGCCTACCTCCACCACCATGACGCCAGAACGCCTCGATCGCTTTGCCCGACACATCGTGCTGCCTGAAGTGGGAGGCGCCGGCCAGGCGCGGATCATGGGAAGCCATGTGGTGCTGGTGGGCGTGGGCGGGATCGGCGCCCCGGCGCTGCAATACCTGGCCGGGGCGGGCGTGGGGCGGCTGACCCTGATCGACGATGACGTGATCGAGCCATCGAATCTCCAGCGGCAGACGATCTTCACGCTGGCCGATGTCGGTCGGCCCAAGGCCGATGCGGCGGCCGACTGGGTGGCGCGCTTCGACCCCGCCTTGGCGGTGACGGCGCAGCGCACGCGCATCGCGCGCGACAATGCCGCCGGCTTGGTGGCAGGCGCCGATGTGGTGCTGGATGGATCGGACAATTTCGCCACTCGCCTTGCCGTATCGGATGCCTGCGTGGCGGCCGGCGTGCCGTTGACCAGCGCGGCGCTGGGCCGGTTCCAGGGGCAGGTGGCCAACTTTGCCGGGCATCGGCCGGGGCATGCCTGCTATCGCTGCTTCGTGGGCGATGCGTTTGACGCGGAGGATTGCGACACTTGCGCGGCACAAGGCGTGCTGGGGGCGATGGTGGGCATGGTAGGCACCTTTGGCGCCATGGCAGCCTTGCGCGTTCTGCTGGAAGGCGTCGCCAGCCTGGGCGATCCGCAATGGGGTGAATTGCATGTGCTCGACGGGCTCAAGCCATCGCTGCGCACCATGCGCATCGCGCAGGATCCCGGCTGCGCCACGTGCGGCCACGCCGCCCCGGCGGCCTGACAAAATACGCAATATACCGCGTTCGGGGGATGGCGGGCGGACGGCGGAAGCGTAGAATTATCGGGCGACCCGACAGGCGCGTGGTGCAAGCCATGAACCTGGGACTTGGCCCGGACCGAGGCTTCTTCGTAAACCTTGGCCGGGCTTTTTCGCATTTGCTGTCAGGGTGTCTTGAGCAGTTCGTCTACCCATTCAGGTACGACCTGCGTGGCCGGGCCCAGCCGCGTATCGTGGAACCATGCCGAGCCCTGGCTGCGTTCCAGATTGAGTTCGACCGTTTCGGCCCCCAACTCGCGCGCCAGGCGGACGAAGCCCGCTGCCGGATAGACCGCGCCGGAAGTGCCGATCGACACGAACAGGTCCGCGCGCTGCATGGCATCGTGGATATCGTCCATGCGATAGGGCACTTCGCCGAACCACACGATATCAGGCCGAAGGCTGGCTGCGCCGCATGCCGGGCAGGGCGGACGGTCGATCAGCGGGCCGGTCCAGCCGTGGCGCGTGTCGCATGCGGTGCACCAGGCCGACAGGTGCTGCCCGTGCATGGCGATGAGATGGCGCGAGCCGGCCCGCAGGTGCAGGTCGTCGACATTCTGGGTAACGAGCGTGACGCTGCCGCCGGGTACTTTTGCCGGCCATTCGTATTCGAGCCGGGCCAGCGCACGATGGGCGGCGTTGGGCGCCTTTTCCTGGATCGCAGCGCGCCGCAAGTCGTAGAAGCGCAGGACCAGGTCGGGATCACGCGCGAACGCCTCGGGCGTGGCGACGTCTTCGACGCGGTGCTGTTCCCACAGGCCGCCGCCATCCCGAAAGGTGTCGATGCCGCTTTCCGCCGAAACGCCGGCACCGGTGAGGATCACGATATGCTGGGGCAAGGTCATGCCCGCGATCATGCCGGATCGGCACGGGTGTGCCAATCCGGCATGAGGGTCAGTACAATCAGGCGAAGGTGCTGGAATCGATCACGAAGCGATAGCGCACGTCACCCTTTTCCATGCGGTCCCAGGCCTGGTTGATATCTTGGACGGCGATGGTTTCGATTTCCGAGACGATGCCATGCTCGGCGCAGAAATCGAGCATCTCCTGGGTTTCGGCGATGCCACCGATCAGCGAACCGGCGATCGAGCGGCGGCCAAAGATCAGGTTGAACACCGTTGGGCTGGGGTGCGGGTGCTCGGGCGCGCCAACCAGGCACAGCGTGCCATCGCGCTTGAGCAGCGTGACGAAGGCATCGAGGTTGTGGCTTGCGGCCACGGTATCGAGAATGAAATCGAGGCTGCCGGCTTGCGCGGCCATTTCATCCTCGTTGCGCGAGACGACCACTTCGTGCGCGCCAAGGGCCAGGGCTTCCTCGCGCTTGGAAGGGCTGGTGGTGAACGCCACGACATGGGCGCCGAGCGCACGGGCGAGCTTCACGCCCATGTGGCCCAGGCCGCCGATGCCGACGATGCCCACTTTCTTGCCCGGCCCCACGTTCCAGTGGCGCAGGGGCGACCACGTGGTGATGCCGGCGCAAAGCAGCGGTGCCACTGCGGCAAGCTGTTCGGGCGCGTGGCGCACATGGAGGACGAAGCCCTGGTTCACGACGATCGACTGGCTGTAGCCGCCCAGGGTGTGGCCGGGAGCATCGGCCGTGGGCGAATTGTAGGTCTGGACCATGCCTTCTTCGCAGAACTGTTCCAGCCCATCGTGGCACGAGCCGCAATGGCCGCACGAATCGACCATGCAGCCCACGCCCACGGTGTCACCCACCTTGAACTTCGTCACGTCGGCGCCCACGGCGGTGACGTGGCCGACGATCTCGTGGCCGGGGACTACCGGATAGACCGCGTTGTTCCATTCATTGCGGGCGGTGTGCAGGTCGGAATGGCAGACCCCGCACCAGGCGATGGTGATGGCCACATCATTGGGGCCGGGTTCGCGGCGGGAAATGGCAAGAGGGGCAAGCGGCTGGTCGGCCGCGGGCGCGGCATAGGCCATGACGGTCATGCAGCAGATCCTTTCAACAGGGGAGGGACGTGGCCGCGTTCTAGGCCATCGCCATTAATCTGATAATGGGCTAAATCCTGCATGAACTGATATCAGGAATGCATAAATGGCCCGGCCCGATCATGACGACCTGCGCGCCTTGCTGGCCGTGGTGCGCGAACGCAGCTTTACCCGCGCGGCGGCGCAGCTGGGCACGTCGCAATCGGCGTTGAGCCGCACGATTGCCGGGCTCGAAGCGCAGATCGGCGTGCGCCTGCTCAACCGCACGACCCGCGCCGTGGCGCCCACGCCCGAAGGGGAGCGGCTGGCGCAAGGCGTGGCACGCCACTTTGCCGCTATCGACGCGGCAGTGGACGCCTTGGGGGAGAGCCTGGCGCGGCCCGCCGGCCTGGTGCGGCTGACCGTGGACGAAGGTTCGGCCAACACCGTGGTGTGGCCGGGGCTGCGTCGCATCCTGCGGGCCTGGCCCGATATCCAGGTGGAAGTGCTGGTGGACAACGGCCTGGTCGATATCGTGGCGGCCGGGCTCGACGCCGGGGTGCGGTCGGGCGATATCCTGGCGCGCGACATGGTGGCCGTGCCGATCGGCCCGGCCTTGCGCATGGTGGTGGTGGCAACGCCGGCATTCTGTGCCGGGCGCGATCTGCCCCGCCATCCGCGCGATCTTGCCGCACACCCCTGCATCAACTTTCGCCTGCCCACGCGCGGAGCGATCTATGCCTGGGAGTTTTCCCGCGGCAGGGAAGCGCTGCGCATGCGGGTGGAAGGACCGGTGACCGTCAACACCCTAGCCATGGCCGAGCAGGCGATGCGCGATGGCCTGGGCTTTGCCATCCTGCCGGAAAGCATCGTGGCGGCCGACATTGCTGCCGGCCGCCTGGTGCAGGTGCTGGAAGACTGGTGTGAGCCCTATCCCGGCTATCACCTCTATTACCCCAGCCGCGCCCACGTTTCCCCGGCCTTGCGCGTGTTAATCGACGGTTTGCGCTGGCGCGGGTGATCAGGCGACCAGTGATCCTGCGGCAAGCGGTGCTCCTGCGCCAGCGAGCGAGGCCTTGCGCAGATGTGTCCCGCCCACTTGCGGGCGGCGGTCCGGGTCACGCGTGCGGAACTGGGCGACGAGCGAGTCGAGTGCGGCGGCTTCGGCGGTGAGATCGGCAGTGGCGGCGCTGGTCTGTTCCACCATCGCGGCATTCTGCTGGGTAACGCGGTCGATCTCCACCACCGAATTGCTGACTTCGCCGATGGCCGTGGCCTGATCGGCGGTGCCGGCGGCGATCTCGTCGACCATGCCGGTCAATTCGGCCACCTGGACCAGGATATGGCCCAGAACGTCGCCGGTCTGCTGCACCAGATCGACCCCGTCGCCCACATGGGCGGTGGATGTGGCGATCAATTCCTTGATGTTTTTGGCCGCGTCGGCGCTGCGCTGGGCCAGCGCGCGCACTTCGGTGGCGACCACGGCAAAGCCCTTGCCGGCGTCGCCGGCGCGCGCGGCTTCCACCCCGGCGTTGAGCGCGAGCAAGTTGGTCTGGAATGCGATGCCGTCGATCACGCCGATGATCTGGTTGATCTCTTGCGCCGATCGCTCGATCGCTTCCATCGCGCTGACCGCGTTGCCGACCACCATTTCGCCGCGCGTAGCCTGATCGTGTGTTTGCGTGACGCAATCGCGCATGATCCCCGCGCGGGTTGCCGTGCCCTGGATCGCGCCGTTTACCTGGCGCAGCGCAGCGGTGGTTTCCTCCACGGTGGCGGCCTGGCGAGTGTTGCGCTGGGAAAGATCGTCGGCCGCAGCGTTGATTTCGCGAATCGTGGTGAGCAGGCGCCGCGCGCCGATGCGGGCCGCGCCGATGGCCTTGGCCAGAGCCGTGCTGGCCTGGTTGTAGTTGCTGCGCAGTTCCTCGTACTGATCGGGGAACGGGGTGTGGATGCGATATTCCAGGTCTTGCGCAGCCAGGCGTTGCAGGCCGATGCTCAATTCCGACACCACTTGGCGCTGGACCGCCAGATCGCGGTCCGCCATCTCGCGCGTGCGGCGCTCCACGCCGTCCTTGATATCGAGCAGGGCATGGCTGATCGCGCCCACTTCGTCGGTCAGCTCGGTGCAGGGTACCGGCCGATCGAGATTGCCGCCGGCCATTTCGCGCATGGCGTGGGCCAGGCGGCGCAGCGGGCCGGTAACACGGTGGCGCAGCAGCATGACCACGCCGAGCGCGGCCAGGGCCGCCAGGACGCACAGCGTGGTGGAACTTCGAATCGATGCCGCGATCGAGGACGCGCCGTTCTGGCTCAATTCCTGGCCGCGCGCCTGCAGCGCATCGACGTGGGCGGAAATGGTCTTTTCCAGCTTGGGGCCAGCGGACTGAGGTGTTCTTCATAGAGCACAATGGCGTTTTCGCGGTTGGCTTGCACTTGCGCGCGGACGGCGGCCGATGCGGCTTTCCACTCGGTCCACTGGCGGGCGATTTCGTCCACCGCGCGGCGTTCCTCGTCGCGGGAACGGCCGCGCAAGGCGGCGATGCGCTGGTCGATCTCGGCGATCTGGCGGCCCATCTTGTTGTAGTTGGCGACGCGGTTTTCGTCGCTCAGCGGCACCAGCGTCTTTACCGAGCTGATGCGCACGGCGATCATCAGGCTTTTCAGGCCGCTCCATTCGGCAATGCCCGGAATGATCCGGCGTTCGAGTTCTTCGGTCTGGACATTGGCCTGAATGGCCGATTGCATGGGCACCACGGCGCAAGCGACGGCCATGGCCGCCAGCACCGTATTGCAGCTGAGCGAAATGGTCGTGATCTTCAAACGGCCCAGAATCACCATTGCGGACTCCATCTGAATTCGTGCTGTACATTGGCACAATGCGTCAATGCTGCCTGATTTAGATGTCGCTTATGAAATTAGCGTGGTTGGCAATTTACGGGATTCATCGCAGCCTCGGACCTGGCCGGCGCCATGGCCCTATGGGGCGGGCGCTGGCATAGCCGCTTTCCGGCTCGACCGGGCAAAGGCGCGGTCTTATGGAAGCGGGCAAACAGCGCAAGGGCAAAAGACATGGCACGCATCGGCATCATCGGCAGCGCAGGGCGCATGGGGCAGGCGCTGCAGGCAGCGGTGGTGGCCGCCGGTCACGAACTGGCCGGGGGCATCGACCGCGAGGGTGATCCTGTCGCGCTGGCCCAGGCGAGCGACGTGCTGGTGGATTTTTCCGCACCCGCCGCACTGGAATTCAACCTCGATGCCGCGATCGGCGCGGGCAAGCCGATCGTGGTGGGCACCACCGGCCTGGAAGAACGCCACCACTGGTTGATCGATGCGGCGGCGGTTTCGATTCCCGTGCTGCAGACCGGCAATACCTCGCTGGGCGTCACGCTGTTGGCGCACCTGGTGCAGGAAGCGGCCGCGCGGCTGGGCGAGGATTGGGACATCGAGATCGTCGAGACGCACCACCGCATGAAGGTCGATGCCCCCTCGGGCACGGCGCTGCTGCTGGGCGAAGCCGCGGCGCGCGGGCGGCAGGTGGGCCTCAAGGACGTGGCCGTGCGCGGGCGCGATGGCATTACCGGCAAGCGCGAGGCGGGCACGATCGGCTTTGCCGCACTGCGCGGCGGCAGCGTGGCGGGCGACCACAGCGTGCATTTCCTGGCCGATAGCGAGCGGCTCAGCCTGTCGCACCTGGCGGAAAACCGGGGCATCTTTGCCAAGGGGGCGATTCGCGCCGGCGAATGGCTGCTGGCGCAGGGGCCGGGGCGCTATACCATGCCGCAAGTGCTGGGGCTGGGGGGCTGACGGCCTTGAAGAAGGACCAGATCTTCGAGTTCTTTCGCCGCCTGGCCGAAGCCAACCCTTCGCCCGAGACCGAGCTGGCCTATGGCAACACCTATCAGTTGCTGGTGGCGGTGACGATTTCGGCGCAGGCGACCGACGTGGGCGTGAACAAGGCGACACGGCGCCTGTTCGAAGAGGTCAAGACCCCGGCACAGATGGTGGCGCTGGGCGAGGAAGGCCTGAAAGAGCACATCAAATCGATCGGCCTGTTCAACACCAAGGCCAAGAACGTGATCGCCCTGTCGGAAATGCTGGTCCGCGATCATGGCGGCGAAGTGCCGGCCGACCGCGACGCGCTGACCGCGCTGCCCGGCGTGGGCCGCAAGACGGCCAATGTCGTGCTCAACACCGCGTTCAGCATGGAAACCTTTGCGGTGGACACGCACATCTTTCGCGTGGGCAATCGCACCGGCCTGGCCAAGGGCAAGACGCCCGAGGCGGTGGAGGCCCAGCTCGACAAGAAAGTGCCCGGGCCCTTTCGGCTGGGCGCGCATCACTGGCTGATCCTGCACGGACGCTATGTGTGCAAGGCACGTACCCCGGAATGCTGGCGTTGCGCGGTGGTTGACCTCTGCGCGTTCAAGGGCAAAGTTCTGGAACAGGGCGCCAAGCCGCCGGTTGCCAAGAAGGGTGCTGCGCGCAAGAAGAAGGCCTGATCCGGCGCTGCGCTGAACACGGCCCCGATGGAGAGGATGCCATGGTTCGTTCGATCGCTGCTGCCGCCTGCCTTGTTGCCCTTGCCGCCTGCGCGCCCGCTGCAGGGCCGGATGGCGGGCCCCGATCGGCTTATGCCGATGGCCATTCACCCAAGACTCCGGCCGCCACGCCAATCGGCCCGGCGCAAAGCTGCATCCCGCTGGGCCAGATCAGCGAAAGCCGCGTGCGTGACGATTGGACCATCGATTTTCGCGTGGGCACGCGGTGGTATCGCAACGTCCTGCCCCAGCGCTGCAGCGGGCTGGGGTTCCAGCAGACCTTCGGCTATGCCACCAGCCAGGCGCAGCTGTGCAGCGTGGACATCATCACCGTGTTGCAGACCGGCGCCGGCGGCGGCCCGCGCGGATCGTGCGGGCTGGGCCAATTCCAGCCGGTGACGCTCCAGCCGGTGACGCCGGCGAAATAGCCGTTATTGCCCCTCGTCGAGGTGCAGCCCGCGCCGCCCGTGCTCGGCCGTGTCGTGCGGCGGCACCGGAGCGGGGGCATCGGGATCGAGCGGCACTTGCAGCATGCCTTCCCAGCGGGTGATGACCGCCGTGGCCACCGCATTGCCGACCACGTTGGTGGCGGTGCGGCCCATGTCGAGGAACGTGTCGACGCCGAGCAGCAGGGCGATCCCTTCCACCGGCAGGCCGAACTGGGTGAGCGTGGCGGCAATCACCACCAGGCTGGCGCGCGGCACGCCGGCGATGCCCTTGGACGTGACCATCAGCGTGAGCAGCATGGCGATCTGCTGCTGCCAGGACAGCGGGATGTTGTACGCCTGCGCGATGAACATCGTGGCAAAGCTGGTATACATCATCGAGCCATCGAGATTGAACGAATAGCCCAGCGGCAGGACGAAGCCCGAAATGCGGCGCGGCACGCCGAAGCGGTCGAGCTGTTCGAACAGGCGCGGCAGCGCGCTTTCCGAACTGGCGGTGGAAAAGGCCAGCAGCACGGGTTCGCGGATATAGCGCGCCAGCAGAAGGATACGCCGCCCCAGGAAAATCCCGCCCAGCCCCAGCAGCAGGCCCCACAGCACCAGCAGCGCGAAATAGAATTCCGACACGAACACGCCATAAGTGACGATGATGCCCAGGCCCTTGGTGGCAACCACCGCCGCAAGCGCGCCGAACACGGCAAGCGGGGCGGCCTTCATCACATAGTCGGTCATCGTCAGCATGAGACTGGCCAAGGCCTCGCTCGCGCGGAGGAGCGGCGCACCCTTTTCGCCGATGGCCGATAGCGCGAGGCCGGCAAACAGCGAAAAGACCAGGATCTGCAGCACGTTGTTCTGCGCCATGGCATCGAGCAGGCTGGTCGGCACGATTTGCAGCACGAAGTGGTGCACGGTGAAATCGGCCGTGGCGAGATCGCCCACTTTGGCATTGGCCGCAAATTGCAGGCCCTTGCCCGGTTCGAACATGTTGACCAGCAGGAGGCCAAGGCTGATCGAAATCAGGCTGGCGGTGATGAACCAGCCGAGCGCGCGCCCGCCGATGCGGCCAAGCGCAGTGCTATCACCCATCCCGGCAATGCCCGAAACCAGCGTGGCCAGGATCAACGGCGCGATGATCATCTTGATCAGGCGCAGGAACACATCGGGCAGCAACTTGAGCGTTTCCGCCGTGGTGGCCAGCGTGGCGCTGTCGGCGGGTAGCGTCTGGTTGAGTGCATAGCCCGTGGCGATGCCCAGGATCATGGCGATGAGAATGTAAAGCGTAAGGCGCCGGGCCAAGGGATGCTCCGCTCGTTTTGTTTCAGGTGTGACGGTCAGCCGCGAACCCTAGGCGGGAAACGGCGCAAATGCACCCCTTGGATTGGCCTAAGCCATGCCGGAGCCCTGCAGGCGGGCCAAGGGCGGCACGCAACTTTGCGCAAGGGTGTGGTGAGGCGATGTTTGCCATGGTCGCGGCAGTACATTGGCCGGGCCCGTCGCCCCGGTCGGCTCTGCGCTGCATTACGGTAATTTAACGCGGCCGCTAGGGGCGCGGACAGGCGCGGTGGGCCAGAGGGGCAGCATCGGCCTGGCGTGCACCTGCAACGGTTCACAGACGGGCTGCCATCTTTTGGACCGAAGAGAAGACTGCGCGCCATGAATTTTGAACACGCTGTGCCGCAAATGTCCCGTGCCCGGCAGATCCGGGTGCTTGCCTTGTCCGTTGCCGCGGTGGCTTTGGTGGCGACCGGGGCGACTGCCGTTCGCGCCTGGTTGCACCAGCCCGAGCCGGTCGCCGCTGCCCTGCCTGCGGGGCAAGTGCAATTGACCGACAGCCAGGTGGCCAGCCTCAAGATCGAAACCGTGGGGGCCGACGATGGCTTTGCCCGCACCGGCGCCAGCGGCCAGATCACGGTGGATGAAACCCGCTCCACCCCGGTGTTCCTGCCCTATTCCGGCCAAGTGCAGCAGGTCTTCGTGCAGAACGGCGATCGCGTCCAGGCCGGCAGCGCGCTGCTTTCGGTGCACACCACCGACATTGCCGATGCGCGCAATGCCCTGGCCGCCGCCTTGGCGCAGCGCACCGCCGCCGCCGCGCAAGTGCGCGTGGCCACCGAAAACGCGCAGCGGGCCGAGGAAATCTATCGCACCGCCGGTGGCGCGCTGAAGGACCTGCAACAGGCGCGCAGCGATCTGGTGGCGGCGCAATCGCAGCAGGGCATTGCCGACGCCGCCGTCACCGCCGCGCGCGCCAAGCTGGGCGTGTTCGGCGCCGGGAATGGCGGTGGCAGTGATGCCGTGCTGCGCGCGCCGATCGGCGGCGTGGTGGTGACGCGCTCGATCAGCCAGGGGCAGTATGTGGCGGGCGGCGCCAGTGCCGCCGGCAGCAGCCAGCCGGCCTTCCTGATCGCCGATCTTTCGCGCGTGTGGCTGGTGGCGCAAGTGGCCGAAAGCGATGCCGCGCGGGTGCACCTGGGCGACAAGGTGGTGGTAACGGCCACGGCTTTCCCCGGCCGCACGTTTGACGCCACGATCAACAACATCGGTGCGCAGATCGATCCGGTGTCGCACCGCCTGGCCGTGCGCGCCACGATTTCCAATCCCGATGGCGCCTTGAAGCCGCAGATGTTTGCCAACTTCACCATCGAGACGCCCGAAAAGGACGTGAACCCGGCACCGGCGACGCCGCACCTGCTGAGCCTGCCGACCGAAGCGGTGATCCACGAAGGGGACAGCGCCCGCGTGTGGGTGTGGCTGGGCCGCGGCCGTGTCGTGGCGCGCGACGTGGTGACCGGCGAAAGCCACGATGGCCGCGTGACCGTGGTTTCGGGCCTCAATCCGGGTGAAAAGGTGGTGACGCAGGGCGCCATCTTCGTGAACGAAGCGGGGCTCGACTGATGGTCAAGCTGGTACGCTATGCGCTGGGGCAGCGCCTGACCATCGTGGCTTTCTTCGTGTTGATGTTGGTGGCGGGCGGTATCGCCTTCTACAACCTCAACATTGAGGCCTATCCCGATCCAGTGCCGCCGATGGTGGAGATCGTGACGCAGTCTTCGGGCCTTTCGGCCGAGGAGATGGAGCGCAACATCACGATCCCGATCGAGGTGCAGATGTCGGGCCTGCCGCACATGACGGCAATCCGCGCGATCTCGCTGTTCGGCCTTTCGGACGTGAAGATCCAGTTCACCTACGATTTCAATTATGACCAGGCCCAGCAGCAGGTGATCAACCGCCTGGCCCAGCTGCCGCAATTGCCAGGCGGCGCTGTGCCGACGATTTCGCCGACGAGCCCGGTGGGCGAAATCTATCGCTATCGCATCGCTGCGCCCAAGGGCTTTTCGGTCGAAGACCTCAAGACCTTGCAGGACTGGGTTCTGCAACGCCGCTTCCGCGCGATTCCGGGCGTGGTGGACGTGACCGGCTGGGGCGGCAAGCTGCGCACCTATGACGTGGTTGTCGATAACGACCGGCTTCAGGCCCACCACCTGACGGTGGCGCAAGTGATCGCCGCGCTGGGCAAGGCCAATGCCAACGTCGGCGGGCAGACCATCAACTTTGGCGCGCAGAGCGCGATCGTGCGCGGGATCGGCCTGATCCAGTCGGTCGATGCGCTGGAAGACACCCCGGTCGGCCGCGACGGCAATGCCCCGGTGCTGGTGCGCGACGTGGCCACGGTGAAGATCGGCAACATGCCGCGCAACGGCATCGCCGGGCTCAACAAGGACGATGACATCGTCCAAGGCATCGTGCTGATGCGCCGCGGGGCGCAGTCGATGCCCACGATCGAGGCAGTCAAGGCCGAGATCGAGAAGATCAACACCACCGGCGTGCTGCCCCCGGGCGTGCACCTGGAACGTATCTACGACCGCTCCGACCTGATCGGCGTGACCACGCACACCGTGATGGAAAATCTGGTGGCGGGCGTGCTGCTGATCTTCCTCCTGCAATGGGCGTTCCTGGGCAACTTGCGCAGCGCCTTGATCGTGGCGGCGACCATTCCCTTTGCCCTGGCCTTTGCCGTGCTGATTCTGACGGTGCAGGGGGAAAGCGCCAACCTGCTATCCGTGGGCGCGCTCGATTTCGGGCTGGTGGTGGATGCCACCGTGATCATGGTGGAAAACATATTCAGGCACATGGCCGAGCGATCGCACCATGTGGAAACCCATGAAGGCGGGCACTACAGCTTTGCCAGCCGCATCGGCGCGGTGCTGGCCGCCAGCAGCGAAGTAAGCCGGGGCATCTTCTTTGCCGCCGCGATCATCATCACCAGCTTCCTGCCGCTGTTCACGCTGACGGGCGTGGAAGGGCACATCTTTGGCCCGATGGCCAAGACTTATGCCTATGCCATCATCGGCGGCCTTGTCGCCACGTTCACCGTGGCGCCGGTGCTTTCGGCGATGATGCTGCCCGACAAGCTGGACGAGGCCGAAACCTGGCTGGTTTCGCGCATCCGTCGGGTCTACGAGCCGGCCGCAGCCTTTTGTTTCCGCAACCAGGTGCTGGCAATCGGCGCGGGCGCACTGATGGTGATCGGCGCGTTCGTGGGCGTGCGTTCGCTGGGGGTGGAATTCCTGCCCCAGCTTGAAGAAGGCAACATGTATATCCGCGCCTCGCTGCCCGCGGCGATCTCGCTCGATGCGGGCGAGCCGGTGGCGCGCGCGATCCGGCGCGATATCATGCAGTATCCCGAAGTGACCGCGGTGCTTTCCGCCCATGGCCGCCCGGACGATGGCACCGATGCCACCGGCTTCTTCAACGTGGAATACTTCGTGCCCTTGAAGCCCTTCGACCAATGGCCGAGCGGGATGAACAAGGAAAAGCTGGTGGCTGATCTCTCGGCCAAGCTCAAGGCGCGCTATCCGGGAGTGGACTTCTCGTTCTCGCAGATCATCGAGGACAACGTGGAGGAAGCCGCATCGGGCGTGAAGGGCGCTAACTCGGTCAAGCTGTTCGGGCCTGACCTCGCCACGCTGGAGCGCATTGCCGGCCAGATTCGCGACCAGATGGCGCAAGTGCGCGGCATCACCGACCTGGGCATCTTCCAGTCGCTGGGCCAGCCGACTGTCCGGATCGACGTCGATCGCGAAAAGGCCGCGCGCTATGGCCTGAGCGTGGACGACGTGAACCAGACGGTGCAGGCCGCGATCGGCGGTACCTCGCCGGGCGATCTTTATGAACCGCACACCGACCGCCACTTCCCGATCATGGTGCGCCTGCAGGCTGACCAGCGAGATAGCCTTGAAGCAGTCAAGCGGATCACCGTGGGGGCGACGGCGCCCGACGGCACGGCGATTTCGGTGCCGCTGTCGGAACTGGCGGACATCCGCCTGACCACCGGGGCAAGCTTCATCTATCGCGAGCACCAGGAGCGCTACATTCCCATCAAGTTCTCGGTGCGCGATCGCGACCTGGGCAGCGCGGTGGAAGAGGCGCAGGCGCGGATTGCCAAGAACGTGCCGCTGCCGCCAGGCTATAGCCTGGAATGGGCGGGCGAGATGAGCAACCTCAAGAACGCCGTGGCGCGACTGGAAATCGTGGTGCCGATCAGCCTCCTACTGATGCTGGGCCTGCTCTACGCCAACTTCCGCTCGCTGCGCGATACGCTGCTGGCCTTCTCGGTGATCCCGATGGCGGTGGTCGGCGGGGTGTTGGGCCTGATGCTGACGGGCACGGCCTTTTCGATCTCTGCTGCGATCGGCTTTGTCGCGCTGTTCGGGATTGCGGTGATGGACGGCATCCTGCTGGTGACCAGCTTCAACCAGGCGATGGATGAAGGCATGGAGCGGCTGGCCGCACTGCGCCACGCCACCACCAACTCGCTGCGCCCCGTGCTGATGACCTGCCTGGTGGCGGCCATCGGGCTTGCCCCGGCCGCCGTTGCCACCGGCATCGGCAGCCAGGTGCAAAAACCGCTGGCCCTGGTGGTGGTGGGCGGCATGACGCTGGCCCCGGTGCTGATCCTCTTGGTGCTGCCGCTGCTGATCAACCGCTTTTCGAGCCGCGTGGCCGGGCCGCGCAAGCGCGCCGGCGCCGACCATGCCCTGCCCGAAACGACTCAAGATGGAGAACCGGCATGATCGCCCAAACCCTGCGTGGCCCGCGCTTGGGCCCGGTGCTGGGGACGGCCCTGGCTACCCTGGCTGCCGCCCAGATCGTGGCGGTGCCGCTTGCCAGTGCCAAGGCGCCGCCTGCGACGGCCAGCGTGGACGTGCCGCTGCCGCCAACGCCAACCGGCTACGCCCCGGCCAAAGTGCTGGACCAGCCGATGCAACAGGGCAATGCCGGCGCCCAGCAAGTGCATGCCGGCATGGCCGTTTCGGCCCAGTGGTGGGAAGCCTTTGGCAGCCCGGCGCTCAACGCACTCGTGGCGCGGGCGCTGGCCGCCAATACCGATCTTGCTGCGGCCCGCGCCCGCATGGCCCAGGCGCAGGCCCTGGCTGGGGCGGCGCGCGGTGGCTTGCTGCCGCAGGTCGACGCCGGGCTGACCAGCGAACGGCAGCGCCTTTCGGCAACGCTATCCACCCCGCTGGCTGATCCCAACCCGCAGGTCTTTTCGCTGCATACCGCCCAGGTGAGCGTGAGCTATGCCCCCGATCTGTTCGGCGGCGGGGCGGCACGGCTGCGCTCTGCCCGTGCGGCCGCCGCGCAGGCCCAGGCGCAGGCCGATGGCGTGCGCAACATGGTGGCGGCCAACGTGGTGCTGGAAGTGATTCGCCACGCCGCGCTGACGGCCGAGATCGAGGCCACGCGCGAGGCGATCGACAGCAACCAGCAAGTGCTTGGGCTGTTGCGGCAACGCGAGAAAGTGGGCGCCGCCGGCCGGGCAGACGTGACCGCGCAGGCCGCAGCCGTGGCCGCGGTCGAAGGCGCGTTGCCCCCGCTCAAGCAACAGCACGCGGCGAACCTGGCGGCGCTGTCTGTTTTGCTGGGCGAGGCGCCGGGCGCGCCACTGGAAACCGCACCGGGCGTCAAATCCGCGCCATTGCCGACGCTGGACGAACTGGCCGTTCCCGCCGACGTGCCGCTGGTGCTGTCTGCCGACCTGCTGGTGGTGCGTCCTGATGTGGCGGCGTCCGCGGCCGCGCTGGAAGGCGCCGCGGCCGATGTGAAAGTGGCGATGGCCGCGCGGCTGCCGCAGATCAACCTGTCGGCCACGGCCGGCGGCACGGCCGAGGATTTCGGCCGGATGTTCGTGGATGGCAATCCGTTCTGGCAATTGCTGGGCGGGATCACGGCGCCGATCTTCCACGGCGGCACGCTCAAGCGGCAGGAACAGGCGGCACGCGACGCGCTCGATGCGGCCAAGGCGGGATACAAGGGCACGGCCCTTCAGGCCTTTGCCGATGTCAGCAATGCTTTGTCGGCCCTGGCCAACGATACCGCCGCCCTCGATGTGGCGCAGCGCGGGGACGATGCCGCCGCCAGCAGCCTGATCATGGTCAAGCGCCAGCTGGAACTGGGCGCGGTGGGCACTTTGCAGGTGCTCAACGCCAGCGCCACGGCGCAAACCGCGCGCGCGCAGTTCGTGGCGGCGCGGGCGGCGCGCCTGGCCGACACGGTGGGCCTGTTCACCGCGCTGGGTGGCGGCGTGCGCCAGTTGCCCACCGGCCCGGCCGGCCCGGCACCCGTGGCATCCGGTCACTGATCGGCCCAGCGGGCAGCGCCGCCCCGCAAAACGGCGCTGCCCTGAATGGCAAAAGCCCGCACCGGAGAACCGGTGCGGGCTTTCCCCTGTTGCCCTTGGGCGAACGTCGCTAGGCGATCAGAACGTAGCCATCAGCGAGACCACGCCCACCGTCTTGGCGGCGCGGTACATCTGGAACGGTTCGACGCCAGCGAAGGGATTGGCGGCCGAATCGTTGCGGCTGACGTTGGTGCCGACCACCGAGAAATCCAGCGTCAGGTTCTTCCACGTGGTGCTGACGCCGGCGGTGTAGTCGAGATACTGCTTGGTATAGTCGAACGCGCCGCCGGTGTGGCCCAGGTGGGTGTGGATCGTGAACGGCGTGTTGGGAATGGCACCCGACAGTTCGCCATAAATATAGGCGTTGGTGTGGGTGGTGTAGACGTCCAGGTTCTTCTGCTTGGGCGCGAAGTTGATGCCGGCCTTGGCGTTGACCGGACCGACCGCCTTGGACAGCGAGCCATAGACTTCATAATAGTTGAGGCCCGGCGCGCCCGGATAGAGGTAGCCGTAGAGACCCACGTCGAACGTCACGCCGGTGGTGGCGATGGCGTGGGTAAAACCGCCGTAGACGTCGATTTCGGTGCCGCCAATGTTCACGGCCGGGCTGGCCGAGGCGCTCGAACCCCAGGTCGAGACATAGAAGCCCGAGCTGTGCGAAAGAGTGAGCGCGCCCTGGACGGCGGGCAGGTTGTTCGACTGAGAAATGCCGCGGAACCGGTACTGGCTGATTACGCCTGCCGAACCGGTCACCTTGAAATCGCTTGGGGGCGCGGTCTCGTCGGCCATCGCGGGCACAGCATAGCCAGCAGCGACGACAAGGCTGAGCGCCGTGGCAGCCTTGGCCACGCGCGACTTGATGGACGTACGCATGAAATACCTCTTTGTTTTGTCTTTGACGCGTCGCCCCGCCTGCACAAATCGCCCCGGCCTCTTTCTTGCGCGGGCTGGTTGACGACTTGCGCTTGTCTGGATGCCGGGGCCTGCTGCGTTGCACAAGACCAATCCGTGGGCCGTGGCATTCTCGTTCTGGAATGTGTCTTTTGTGCATCATAGTGTTTCTGACGCTTGTCTCTGCCCGCGCGAGGGCCATATATGTCCCGCGAAGTTCGTCACGGCCGGTGCATGCTCAAGTTGCTCAAGTCGCTAATTTCGGGTCCGCGGGCAGAACCGCCGGCCCCACCAACCCTGGTTCCGCCGGGTCAGCGCATCTATGCGGTGGGCGATATCCACGGCCGGCTTGATCTGTTCGAGCAGATGATTGCGCTGATCGAGGCAGACGACGCCACCCGCAATGCGCAAGCCGCGCTGCAAACCCCGATCGCAACCACTGTGATCCTGCTGGGCGATCTTATCGATCGCGGCCCTGACAGTGCTGGCGTGATCGCCACGGCGCGCGCCTGGGCAGAGCGGCGGAACGTGCGCATTCTGGCGGGCAATCACGAAGAAATGTTTCTGGGCGCATTCGAGCGCGAAGAAACCCTGCGCCATTTCCTGCGCCACGGCGGCCGCGAGACGCTGTTGAGCTATCCCATCGACCCGGACGATTATGCCCGGATGACGCTGGACGAATTGCGCGCTGCAATGCCGCAATTCGTGCCCGCTGCGGATCTGGCATTCCTGCGCGGCCTGGAAGACCAGATTCGCATCGGCGACTATGTCTTCGTGCATGCCGGCATCCGCCCCGGCGTGCCGCTCGATGAGCAGGTGCCCAGCGACATGCGGTGGATTCGCGGCGAATTCATTGCGGATCGAACGGCACGCGATTTTGCAGTCGTCCACGGCCACACCATCGTGGACGAGCCGGAACTATCGCCCTGGCGGGTGGGCATCGATACCGGCGCATATGCTTCCGGGCGATTGACCGCCATCGGCCTTGAAGCTGCCGAGCGCTGGCTGCTGGTGACGCAGGACGAATCGGCAGCTCCGCCAGCGGGCTGAGCCGGCGCGCGGCGCCTTGACGGACCGCCCTTCGCAGCCAACCGCAACGATTGCGCCTGTTGTGTTGCAAAACATTGCAAACAACCGCAAATCCGGGCGCACGTTTCGCAAGCGCGCAAAATCTTTGCTGTTGTTGCGAAGGCGCCACAGGCCGCACGATCGTTACGCAGGGATGCTTTCATCTGAAATGATCGGCAAGCGATTCATCGCTTGTCAGAAGCATTTGGTCGTGGCGTTCAACATCAAGTAAGAAATGCAGAAATTTTGTCATTTTCGTGTCACACGAAACCGGTCAGGGAAGGCTGCCGGTGCGCGGAAGCCTTGTGCCGGCCCCCTGCCAGCGTCGGGTCGCCTGGCGGCAGCGGGGGACGGATCATCTCGTGTCGCCGCAGTGCGGCGACCTGACACGCAACGGGGACACCAATGCATCGCTCGCACCTTACCGCCGGCTCGCTGCTGGCGCTGGGCATGGCTCTGGCCAGCACGCCCGCCCTGGCCCAATCCACCGGCTCGGTCGATTTCGAACAGCAGACCATCGTGGTCAGCGGCCGCACCACCAAGTCGGTGAACGGCGTTCAATTGCCCGACACGCCCAAGGCCAAGCAGGTTCTTGACCAGACCATCATTGCGCACCAGGCGCCGGGCCAGTCGATCAACGACATCATCAACCTGGTCCCGGGTGTGAGCTTCCAGAACAACGACCCGTTCGGTTCGTCGGGCGGCGTGCTTTATATCCGTGGCTTTGACAACACCCGCATCTCGCAGACGTTCGACGGTATCCCGCTGAACGACACCGGCGGCTATTCGATCTATTCGAACCAGCAGCTCGATCCCGAAGTCATCGACCAGGTCAACGTCAACCTGGGCACCACCGACGTCGACTCGCCCACGGCGGCCGCTTCGGGTTCGACGGTCAACTATCGTTCGCGCAATCCCACCGAGGATTTCCACGCGCGCATGATCGGTTCGGCCGGTGAATACGGCTACATGCGCATTTTCGGCGAAATCGACACCGGCAACCTCACCGCAGGCGGTCTGCGCGCCTATGCCACCGCGTCGAATTCGCGCAACGACACGATCTATGGCGGCATCGGCAAGATCCAGAAGCAGCAGTACAACGCCAAGCTGTACCAGCCGCTGGGCAGCAATGGCGACTTCATCTCGATCGCCGGCCACTACAACCGCAACCGCAACAACGCGTTCGGCTCGGTCCCGATGTGGATCGAAAACACCGGCACCCGCGTGGTCGGCACCGGTTCGGGCAACCGTTATCCGGTTTCGGGCGACGATCGCTTTTACCAGACCGCTCGCTGCACGATCGCGGCACCGGTGGCCGGTGCGGCTGACGCGGCCAGCGCCTGCGGTTCGGACTACGACTATCGCATCAACCCGTCCGACACCGCGAACATCCGCATTTCCTCGCGCTTCACCCTGGCCGATGGCCTGGTGCTGACGGTCGATCCGTCGATCCAGTGGACCAGCGCCAATGGCGGTACGCTGGGTTATGTGGCCAGCGAAAAGACCACCACCATCAACGGTGTGAGCGGTCTGACCGGCTATGACGGCACCAACTACTACTTCGGCAAGGATCTCAACGGCGACGGCGACAAGCTGGACACCGTTCGCCTGATTGCGCCGAGCCAGACCAAGACCATCCGCCTCGGCCTGATCGCCTCGCTGCGCTATGACATCAACCCCGACAACACGATCCGCCTGGCCTATTCGTACGACCGCGGCCGTCATCGCCAGACCGCGGAATTCGGCACGTACAACAGCAACGGCACGGCCGGGACCTACTTCCCTGTCAGCGACCCGATCACCGATGTGAACGGAAACGTGATGCAGCGCCGCAACCGCCTGTCCTACGCCATCCTGCACCAGGTTTCGGGTGAATACCGCGGCAAGTTCGGTGGCCTCACCGTCAATGCCGGCGTGCGCGTGCCGTTCTTCAAGCGCAACCTCAACCAGTATTGCTTTACCAGCCGTACCGGTGGCTATGCCTGCTTCGGCAGCGATGCGGCCAATGCAGCCTTTGCGGCGGCCAACCCCTATGTGGTCAGCACCACGACCGGGCTGCCCACCAGCGGCTATGCCGCGCCGCAGCAGCGCATCTTCACCTACAGCAAGGCCCTGCCGAGCGTGGGCGCGACCTTTGCGGTGAATTCGAATGTCGGCATCTTTGCCAACTATTCGAAGGGGCTGCAGGTGCCGGGCACCGACAACCTCTACAACTCGTTCTACTTCCCGATGGGCAATGACGCCGCCAAGCCCAACCCGGAAACGACCGACAACTTCGATCTGGGCGTGCGCTATCGTTCGGGCAAGGTCATGGCCCAGGTTTCGGCCTGGTACACGATCTACCAGAACCGCCTGGCTTCCTCGTTCGATCGTGACCTGAACACCACTATCTATCGGAACCTTGGCCGCGTGGACAAGTACGGCATCGACGGCTCGATCTCGTACTCGCCGGTGCGCGACCTGGCGATCTACCTCTATGGTTCGTACCTGCACTCCAAGATCCGCGACAACGTGGAAGCGGGCGACTGCTCGTCGCAGAACGTGCTCCTCAACATGTACGGCTGCACCGCGGCGACCGGTACCGCTTACTACCAGACCGCCGGCAAGCGTGAATCGGGCGCGCCGGTCTATACCTTCGGTGGTCGCGTCGATGGATCGGTTGGTCCGGTGTCGCTGGGCGTGCAGGCCAAGCGCACCGGTCCGCGTTACGTGAACGACCAGAACCTGCCGTTCTATGTCAACGTGGGTGGCACCACGCCGCGCCAGGAAATCTTCCCGGCCAAGGCCCCGGCCTATACCCAGGTTGACCTGGATGCGAAGCTGAGCCTCGACAAGGTCAGCCCGATCTTCAACAACCGCACGTTCCTGCAGCTGAACGTGATCAACGTGTTCGACGAAACCTATGTGGGTGGCTTCAGCGGCACGCTGAACAGCCAGTCCACCTCGACCTCGCCGATCAGCTATGCGCAGATCAGCCCGCCGCGCACGATCATGGGTTCGATCAGCTTCGGCTTCTGATCCCAGCGGCAAGATTGCAACCGAATGGCCCGCCGCCACCTTCAAGGGTGGCGGCGGGTTTTTTCATGGGGGCAGTGCGCTGTGCGCCGGGACGCGCCGATCGTGCGACCAGCCGTGCTGCGCTGCACTATCCATCGGGCGTGTTGTTGCGCCATGTTGCTGCAAGCTGCGCATATGCGGGAACGATACGGGAAATCGTTCATTGTGCGTTGCAGCATAGTAGATGCGGTTTATTGCGTGATCATGCGGCAAGAAGGGGGCAAGCCCTGCCTGCCACGATGCGTTATCCGGCGGCTCGGCTTACACGCTGGAGGGGGCTGCTTCCCGCAAAACGGGAAGCGGCCCTTTCGCGTGGGACGTTATTGGTAGACGCAGGTATCGTACTGCCCGCGCACCACGGCCGAACGCGCGGCAATCGCATTGCCATGGCGGCGCACGAAGCCACTGGCGCCGGTGACCTCGCGCACTTTGGGTTGGGGAAAGGCGGCGGCAATGCGCGCCGCCTCGATCCGTGACAGATGCAGCGCGCCCTTGTTGTAATAACGCTGCGCGCCGGCCTCGACCCCGTACGTGCCGATTCCGGTTTCGGCGACGTTGAGATAGACTTCCATGATCCGCCGCTTGCCCCAGATCTGCTCGATCAGTACGGTAAACCAGGCTTCCAGGCCCTTGCGGAAATAGCCGCCGCCCTGCCACAGGAACACGTTCTTGGCGGTCTGCTGGCTGATGGTGGAGCCGCCTCGGATACGGCCCCCCTGCTGGTTTCGCTCGAACGCCTGGAGCATTGCGGCCTGATCGAAGCCATGGTGGCTGCAAAAGCGCGAATCCTCGCCTGCTATCGCCGCATCCACCATGCTGCGGTCGATCCGCGTCAGCGGCGTCCAGTCCTTGGTGATGCCATTTCCATCCATCACCATCGTGGCGGTGATCGGCACGGGCACCCATTTGTAGACCAGCACCCACAGCACGCTGCCAACCAGGAACACGATGATGGCCCGGCCCAGCCACCAGCCCAGCCGCCAGGCCAGCGAGCGTTCCTGGGTGGGGCGGGACGGCATCAGTTGCTTGAACATGGGATGCTTTATGCCGCGCTGCGGGATGGCAATCAATCCGCACGCAGCCGATCCACAGATCTGCGCGCATGATCTTTTTCCCATGGCGTTGCGCAGCCGCGTTGCAACCCCCACGTTGCGGCCACCAGTCAAAGGAACCATGGCCCATGAAAACCAGCGGCAACACCATTCTCGTCACCGGCGGTGGCAGCGGCATCGGGCGCGCGCTGGCGCAAGCCTGGCACGCGGCGGGCAACACCGTGATCGTCACCGGTCGCACCCTGGCCAGCCTGGAAGAAACCGTGGCCGGGCGCGAAGGTCTTTATGCCATGGCGCTGGACGTGACCGATGCCGAAGCCATCGCGGGCTTTCCAGCCGACGTCGTTACCCGCTTTCCCGCGCTCAACGTGCTGGTCAACAATGCCGGCATCATGCGCTTTGAAGACCTGAGCGGGTCGCGTGACCTGGCCGACGCGCAAGCGACGGTGGTGACCAACCTGCTTGGCCCGATCCGCATGATCGATGCACTGGTCGACCATCTGGCCGCACAGGCCGATGCGGCGATCGTCAATGTCACTTCGGGCCTCGCCTTCGTGCCGTTGGCCGCGGCGCCCACTTACAGCGCCAGCAAGGCGGCGATGCATTCCTACAGCCAATCGCTGCGCGCGCAGTTGGGGGGCCGGGTGGAAGTCATCGAATTGGCCCCGCCCGCGGTGCAGACCGGATTGACGCCGGGGCAGGAAACCCGCGAAGGCTACTTGCCGCTCGATACTTATATCGCCCAGGTGATGGCGCTGTTCGACCAAGTGCCGACCCCGGCAGAAATCTGCGTGCCCAATACGCTGGCTTTCCGCAATGCCGAGCGGGACGGGCACTTCGACCATCTTTTTGCCCAGCTCAATGGCCAGGCCGACCGGCCGTGACGGCCTTGGCCTGACTGCAACCGACATATCGTTTTGAACGGAGCTGCCAGACAATGACCGAGTTTCTGCACACCATGATCCGCGTAACCGATCCGGACGCGACGGTTGCCTTTTTCAAGCTGCTGGGCGTTGAGGAAACGCGCCGCTTTTCCAGCGAACAAGGCCGCTTCACCCTGATCTACCTGGCCGCGCCCGGGCAGGACTATGAAGTGGAACTGACCTATAACTGGCCGGCCGAAGACGGCAGCGCCGAAACCTATACCGGTGGGCGCAATTTCGGCCACCTGGCGTTCCGCGTGGACGATATCTACGCCACGTGCCAGACGCTGCTTGATGCGGGCGTCACGATCAATCGGCCGCCGCGCGATGGCCACATGGCCTTCGTGAAGACGCCTGACGGCATCTCGATCGAACTGCTGCAGAATGGCCGTCTCGATCCAGCCGAACCCTGGGCCAGCATGCCCAACGCCGGCAGCTGGTAACCTCAGCGCTCGGCCTCTTCCGATAGTGTGACGGCGGTGTCCAGGCCAAGGGCCCAAGTGCGCAAGGCCAGGGCATAGGCCGTCACTTCGCTACAGGCCTGCACGTCCTGGTCGGATACCACGACACCAGCGGCGGGCACTGGCGGGCGAATGCTGGCAGCGTGATCCGTGGTGGGGGCAGGGGATGGGCTGGCAGCACGCGCACTGTTTGCGGGCTGCACGCGATGAGCGGCGCCATAGCGCAAAGCAGCAGCGCGGGCCGTTTCCAGTTCGTGATCATGGCGGGTTTCCTCGTTCTGCGCCAACTGCCGCAAGCGACGTTGTTGTTGGTCAAGGGCGGCGCGGGCGGTGGTTTCGGCCCTGGCCTGGGCGGCGCGGAAGCTGGTTTGCTGTTGCAACAGGGCCTCGGCCCTTGCGTGAGCCAGCACTGCGTAATGCCGGCACGCCAGCGCCAGGATCAGCGCCGCGATCCAGGGCAGGGCATGACGCGCCAGGCGCGCCAGCCAGGGGGCGGGGATCACCGCACCACCGCCACGGCATCGGGCACGATGGCCCCCAGCCGCGCCAGCGCCCGGCTGCGCTGCAGGCTGTGGCGCTGCCCCTGGATGATGGGCAGGGCAATCGCCACCAGGGCCAGCAGCAACGTGGCGCTGTCATCGGCCAGCCAGCCGCGCCCGACGGCGAAGGCAACAAGCGGCGGCAGCGCCTGGCGCACCAGGCTGACCAGCTGATAGGGCACCGGCGAGGCATCGATCTGGAGCGGGGCGGATTCGGTCACAGCAGCAATCCTTTTGCACGGGCGACCAGCCGGCGGCGGCTGTCGAGGCCGTTGGTGCCGCCGTTGATGCGGTGGGTGATGGCATCGTCCTGGCCGGCGTCGGCCAGGGCGGAGAGATGGCGCGCCGCCCAAAAGGCGATGGCGGTCCGCACGGCGCCTTCCGCCGTGGCGGCAAGGCCCGGATCGGTTTCCAAGGGCAGCTGCAGCGCCTGGCCCATCGCGCGATAGACGGCGCGCCCGGTGATCTGGAACAGCCCGCGCCCGCGATAGGCAAAGCCATCACCCGGCTTCACGTTGCCCAGATCGGTGCGACCGTCATATCCGGCCTGGGCCGGGGTGGGGCCCCAGATTTCGACCAGGTTGCGAAAGCCGCCACTTTCGTGCGCCGCCTGGCCCAGGAAATGGGCGAGGCGGGCAGGCGTCTCCAACAGGCCGGCTGCTGGCAGGTGAATCGCGGCTGCCGCCGCCAGTGGGCGCAGCGCGGCCATGGGGCGCCCTGCCACCGCAGCCATCAGCGCGGCCATGGTGCGTGTACCCATCTGGCCGTCCGCCGTGCCAATGTCGTGGCCAGCCGCCAGCAGCCGCTTTTGCAGCCTGGTGATGTCGATCATGGTTGTGGCTTTCGATTCAGCGCGAAAAGGTGCTCACCGCCCAGGCGATGAAGGCAGACAGCCCGCCGGCCAGCGCGGTCAGCGCGGCAAAGGCGCCGCGCCTGGCACTTTCGCGCGCTTCGATCTTGGCCAGGCGAGCATCGATTCTTTCCAGCGCGGTGGCCATCCGATCAAGGCTGTCCTCCATGGCGTCGAGCCTTCCCTCCATGCGTCCCATATCGCGGTGCAGGTCCTCGTGGCTCGTGGTCATGCGGCCGATGCCGTGCACAGCAGCCCCCAGCTGTCGTCCTCGGGGCATTCCCGGAACTGCAGGTTGGCCACGGACGACCACGCCTTGGGCACGGCGCTCGTGCTGTCGAGCAGCAGCGTATAAGGCGCCTGCGGGGCCGAGATGTCCGCTGTCAGAACGGGGTGTGTGGTGCCGTCGGGCAGCGTCGCAAGCGCGATCAGCAACCCGGCCGGCCCATGCCCGGCCGCGATCAGGCGACGGCGCTTTTCCGCCACGGCCTGGCCGGTCCAATCGATCCGGCTGGGCGGCAGCAATTCGGCATAGGCCACGGTTCGATCGTCAGCCATCAGGCTGCGACCCACGTAGAAGTGGGTGGTATCGTTGGTGAACGCAGGGTCGGCGTTGACGGCTGCATTGATGGCGGCAAGGTCGGCAAGAAGGGCCGGCGTTTCGATCAGCATGGCAGGCTCCCTTGGATCAGGCGTCGGCAACGCTGGCGGTCCAGCGCAGGTACTTGGACGCGCCCGGATCGGTGAAATTGATGCGGAACGTGGTGGCGCCGGCTGCGCTGATCCAGAAATTCGGCGCCCATCCCGATGACGTAGGAATGATGTTGAAATCGGTGGGCGTCAGCGAGAGGCCGTGGGTGATATCCACATATGTTTGCCCTGCAGCCACCGCAGTGGTCCCGCGTGCTTCAAGCCGGACCGACGGGAGCGAGCCGCTGCCGGTCTGCTTGTGGGCGAAGCGGTGATTGTTGAGTGTCTGGACCGAGAGCGTCGCTATGGCCGAATAGCGGTTGTAGCCGTTGAACAAACACTTGATGCCATCCACGAGCGTGTCGCACTGCAGGAAATAGTTGGCACCCAGCGTGGCTGTTGCCTTGTTCGTTCCGGTGCCGTGGAATACTAGGGTGGCCGAAAGCACGCAGTTTCCGGAAAAATCGATCGCGCTGGAATCGCTAGCACCGCCAAGGCCACGCGCGAAATCGATCGGATAGTTGACGTATTCGAAGAAGTTGTCGCGCACGCAAGCGCTGTGCAGGCTCCGAAAGTCGCCACTGGGGTCTGTGCCCACCAGACGCAATCCGCCGGTCATGGTCGTGACGGCCGTGCTCCCCGACAGGAACTTGCCGATGTGGTTGCCGCGCAGTTCGAACTCGAACATGGCATAGCCACAATTCAGGTCGCCCTCGATCACGACATTGGCGGGCGTGGAACCATCGAGGGGCGCGATCTTGCCGATGTAAAGCTGGTTGCGCGTGATATGGAAGTGGTCTTCGTTTTGCGTGTGCGTTGTCGGCCGGCGCAGCCAAAGACAGGCGCCGTTCACGTTGATCTGATTGCGATCGATATAGACCCACTGCACCCAGTTGGTCTTGATCCCGATGGTGAACGTGCTGCCGTCCTGGCTGGACGGGCCGATATCGCACAGCTCGATCAGTGTGCTATCGGCAAAATCGAGCAAAACGCATTCGCCTGGATGGTTGCCCTGCGGCTGGATCGCCAGCGAAGAGAGCGTGCAATATGAAACCTTCGTGCCGGTCTTGGTGATCTGTCCTGCGGTATCCGGGGCTCCCGGAAGGGCGCGCCCCAGCACGATCCGCGCGCCGCCGGTGCCCCGCAGCTTGCCATAGCCGCCGCCCACACCTTCGATCCGGGCGTTGTTCTGCAAGATCACCAGGTCAGAGGAAAAGGTGAACGCGGCTGTCGTGGTGGGGATCTGCAGGGTGCGCCCGCGCTTGGCGTTGAGCCAGTCGATGGCCGCCTGCATCGCGATGCTGTCATCGGTGTTGGGGGTGCCCACGGCGCCGAACCAGCGCACGTCGGCAATGGCGTCCGATCCTCCTGCACGCACCCATGCGCCGCTGGCGCCGGTCCGGTCGGTGCTGGGCGGGATATAGAACGCCTGCGCCGTATCGGCCGTAACCGCGCTCGCCAGGTTATCCGTGGAGAAATAGAAATACCCCTGCCGCCCGGTTTCCAGCAGATAGGCCATGACCGCGCGATTGGTGCGCGTGGCCAGCGCGCTGCGCGTGGCGCATGGCACGATCACGTCGTTCAGCGTGCCACCGCCGGGAATGCCCACGAGCGTGGCGCCTTTGTTGGCATCGGTGCTGGCCATGTCTGAGCGCAGCAACGCATCGCCGTTGACCGCGTCGGCCAGCACGGCGGTGCCGTCGATCGGCGAAAAGGCAAAGAACTTGCCCTTGCGCTTGGCCGCCGAAGGCAGCGTGCCGGCGTTCTCGCCCAAGGGAATGCGCATGCAGCGCTTGAGGTCGCGCGACAGCGCCTGGTCGCGCAGCGCAGCGCGGTCGTTGGCCAGGTTCACTGGCGCTGCCAGCCACGCCGATCCGTTCTCGAAGGCCGTGGTCTGGGTGAAATCGGGATCCAGCCACACCACCAGTTTGCCCGGGCCAGGGGCCGCAGCGAAGGTCACGGTGCCGCCGCCGCCTTCGTACAGCTCCACGGTGTAGCCGGCGGTGATCGGCTGGTCATCCAGCAGCACGGCCACGTCGGCGGTGCTCTGCGCTGTAAACGTGAAGGGAAATGAAAGCGTTACGCCATTGGCGCTGAACGGCCCATCATAGGCGTTGGTGGTGGAAACGGCCATGGAAAGGTGTCCCTGCAAGGCGCGCGGGGGCGGGCCGCCCAAGCGGGCGGGGCAACGCGCAAACGAAAAGGAAAGGTGGAAGGGCTGCCCTGGTCAGCCGATACGGGCGCGCATCGCGCCATATTGGCGCGCGCCCGAAAGCACCGACTGGCTCATGTCAACCAGGCCGCTCAGCAATGCGGTCTGGCGTTGGGCTGAAGCGGCGCTAGCGCGGCCCATGGCAAAGGCCGCGCCGGCATCGGCCTGGCGCACGGCGCGCGTGCCCTGCGCGGCCAGGTCGGTCACCCGCGCGCCGCCAACCAGGCGGGTGCTGTCCACCGCATCGGCTGCGGTACCGAAATCCACGCCCACGCCGCCGGCTGCGGCAGCCACGCGCTGGCGCCCTTCCTCGGCTGCCATCTGGCGATACTGATCCTGGATCGCGCGGGTGGTTTCATCCTGGGCATCGCGGGCTGCGCTGCGTTCCAGTTCGGCCTGGCGCAGCGCGGCCTGGCGCTGATACTGCGCCTGGTGCATGGCGCTGACGGTGCTGATGCCTTGGCCGGCCACGGCAAGGCCAGCGGCAATGATTGGAAGAGCGGGGCCACACATCAGGCATTCTCCTGTTGCAGGGTGGAAAGGGCGGGGCGGCGGCGGGCAAATCGGCGAAAGGCCAGATCGCCCACCAGCATGGTGTCTTCGTCCACGGTAAAACCCCATCGTTCGAGCAGGCGGATCGCCCGGGTGTTGCCGGTAGACACTAGGTTGGCCAGCACCGCGCTTGAATCGTGCATTGCTGCCAGGATCGGGGGGCCCAGGCGCAGCAAGGTGCGGCCGTGTCGCCAAACCTCGTTCGTGCCCAGGAACCAGGGCACGCCGCGGCCGGCGAGCGCCGATTCGACCACCACGCCGAACATCGCGTGCGGCCGGCCAGCCACCATCGCGGTCCAGCAATGGGTCGATGCGATCAGGCCATGGCGTAGGGCGGCCTTGGGTTCGCGCCCCATGGCGCGGCATTCGGCCTTGTCGATGGCGCGCATGTGTCGCGCCAGGAAACCCACATGGCGGGCATGGGCCGGCACGATTTCCACGTGGGTCTGGTTGGGCAGGATCATCCGCCCAGCACCGGATCGATCGCCACGCCCAGCAGGGTGAACGGCAAGGGTGCGGTCTGTCGCATCCAGATGGCGCAATCGTCGCGCGCCCGGTTGTCCAGGTTGACCAGGTATTCGCCATTCATCAGCGCATCGGGCGCGTTCCATGCCTCGTCCTTGCGCGATTTGACCGGGAACAGGTGATCGGCGTCGATCCCGGCTTCAATCTGGCGTGTGTCGGCCAGGGTCAGCACGGCCTGGCTTGCCTGGCAGATCCGGCCCACGCTGCTACCCGTCGTGGTGGACAGGCGCAGCGGCAATGTTTCCACATCCACCTGATACGGGATACCGAAGGTGACTTGCGTGGCGCCGCCCATGCCGGCTGGCAGGGTGATCGTGCCGTTCGTGACGGTCAGCCCCGAAATGGCCACGCCATCGACCAGCCCGGCAATATCGGTGCGCCCTTCAAGGTGCCACAATCCGGTAAAGCTGGTGCGTGGTTCATCGAACCGGCCTTTGACTGCGCAATCGAGATAGCAGGCATCCGCGATGTCCGACCATGCATGGCGCGCCATGCGCTCCACGAAGCGGCGGGTCGTTCCGGCGATGTCGCGCTCCACCACCAGGTAGACGCGATCCTCGCCCTCTTCGGAGATGCAGCACACCGACAGGACCTTCCCGTCGGTTTCGCACAGGGTCCAGCCCCACACGTTCTGTTCCTGCTCCCAAGTGAAGCAGACGAGCTTGCCATCCTCGCGCACCGCCCAGATCACGCTGCGCGGCTCCTGGGCATAGCACCAGGAAACGATGCTCATTCCGTCGAAGAAATGCGGCGAGAAGATCGAGACGTCGTTGGATTTCAGCCCGTCGATGGTGAAATCATAGCCGATCGTGCGCACCGTGCGGCCAACGCTTGGCTGGTAGAACACCACATTGTCGATCACCAGCGGCGAGATCCGCGACGATCCACGCCCGATCTGGCGCCGCGTGGCCGGCGCGCGCGTGGCATCGAGCACGCCACCCGATCCGTCGCCATCGATGTGAAACACGCTGTCCGATGTCAGCGCCAGCAGGCTGGTGGTGGTGACCAGCTGGTTCACCGAATTGACGCGGCCGGCCACGATGGTGAACGCCATGGAGTCATCGGCGCGCAATGGCCGCGAACGATCCATGTTCTCCAGTTGGCCGCTGCGCGTGGTCCAGATACCGTGTGGCACGTTGCGCGTGCGGGCCCACACCGCGCGCTGTTCGAACAGCGTGACGGTGGAGGGATAGTCATTCGGCCCGGAAAACGGGTTGGCCGCCTGGGGCGGGGCGCGATCCAGCGCCGGCGCGATATTGTCGTCGCGAAAGTTCGTGGTCTCGGTCGTGCCGATATAGCCGAAGAACTGCGAGTTATCCGCCTTGTAGACGTTATACCGCGTGGCCCCGGGCGCCGCTGTCCAGGTTATCGTGTTGAAATTGCGTTTGAGCGTCAGGTCGTTGGTGGCGGTCGATGCCGTGCTGGCGCGGCTTTCCATGCCGGTGTCATCGTTCACCGCCGTCACGCAATAGCTTGCCGGCTGCGGGAAATAGGCCGCGTTGCCATTGCTGCTGTCGGTGTTCGCCACCGTTGGCCAGGCATAGCAGCCTGCGGGCGCATCCACCGTGGGCGCAAAGGCGACAGTGCGAAACGACCAGTCGGTATGGCCCGCACGCACCAGCTTGGCGGGCGCGTGGTCGATATGCGCCAGATACATGGTATCGGCGGTCTGCTCGAAATCGAGCTCGGCCAGTTCCACCCCGTTGTAGGGCGAACCCACCTTGTAGATGCGTGCTCCGCCCATCAGAACCAGGCCTTTCCACCAAATTGCCCCGAACCGCCGAAATAGATCGCCGGGCGCGTGGGGGCGGGGGTTACGGGGGGCACCACCGGCGCGGCGGGGGCCACAGGCGGCGCGCTGCGGGTCGTCCCGCCACTGCAGCCGGCAAAGGTGGCCTCCCCGCTGGTATCGGCATCGATGCGAAAATGGCTGTCGTCGATCACGGCCACCACGGTCCAGGCGCGGCCGTTGAGCAGGCTGCCCATCTCGCCTGCGCATCCGGCAATGTAGAACCGGTCGCCCACGGCAAAGCCGTGATAGGCCACTTCCACCACGGCCTGCGCGGCATTGCTGATCGCGGTGATCGCCAGTTCCTCTTCCAGGATGCGGCCGCCGCCGGCGCAGGGGCTCATATAGCCTTGGCCCATTTCCAGCGCATATGTCTGGCTGAGCGAAAACTGGAACGGCACCAGTCGCACGGGCTGCGTGGGATCAAGCACTTCGGCCACCATTTCGGTGCCCGGTCGCTTGGTCACGCCGCCGTACTTGAGCACGATGACGTTGCGCGCCTTGCGCAGGGCGGTGCCCCAAGCGTCGACGTCGAACCGGCCGTACAGCTGCGGACCCAGCTCGCCACGGCAGAAATTGGCTTGCGCCGTGCGCCCGCCGATCATGCCGCGTCTCCTGGAAAGGCAAGGCCGGCGCGGGCCAGTTCCGCTTCGCTGACATACCGCGCCGGGCGCTCGCCACTCTTGTTCGCCTCGTCGGCGATCGCGCGCATCCGCGCGATTTCAGCGGCGCGGGCCAGCGTCTGCGCGGCGGTTGCGTCCTTCTTCACCGGTAGGGCCAGGCGCGCGGCCAGTTCCAGCTCGAATGCGCGCGCCACCAGCGGCGGCAGATCCGGGGCGGTTACGTTGTTGCGCACGAACACCAGCGTGGCGTTGGCCACGTTGGCGTAGATGCGCCCACCCTCGTAGAGGAACGCCAGCGGCGCCGCGTCCTGAAGCGGAAAGGGAAACGGGCCACCGCTCGGCAGCGTGGTGGCGTCGTCCTCCACCGCGCGTACGGCGATCGGCTGTGCCAGGTTCGTCGGGGCGGCATAGGCGTGCAGCCATTCGGCCGGGCGGTCGTTGCTCACCTCGGCCAGCACCACGCGCGTGCGCGCCCAGGGCCAGGGCGCCCATTCCGCCAGTTCGGCCAGCAGAGGCTTGGCAAAGCGCGTCGCTTCGCGGGCCTCGATGCTGCCTTCGGCAAAATCGGCGATCTGCCCAGCGGCAATCTGCGCCAAGGCGCGGTTACAGATGTCGATCAGTTGGGGCATGGGCTTGTCCTTGCTGCCAGGCGAAAGGGTGCCCCTTCCTGGCGGGAGGAAGGGGAAGGGGTGGCTATTCGCTCACCACCTGCCAGTCGGGCGTGCCGACATAGCTGAAGGCCTTGGTGCCAAAGTGCGCCTGTGCCAGCGCGCGGGTGAAGCCGTCCTCGCCCGGCTTCAAGTCCAGCCCGTCGTCGAACAGCTCGCCCAAGGTGTCGTCGTCGCGGCGCCAGATCGCCATGGAACGTGCTCCTTCAGGCGTAGTGGATGTTAAGGCACAGGATGTCGCCCGCCGCGATGGCCGTGGTGTCGCTGTCCACCGCCGCGCCGGTCAGGGCAAAGCCCAGGCCGGTGCTGAAATAGAGCGGCGTGTCGAAAGCGATCTCGAACGGGCTCGATGGCGGCAGGTAATAGGTCGCCACCGGGGTGTCGGTGCCCACGGTCGGTGCGCTGGCCTTGTTGTAGAGCTTGAGGTAGCGGGCCGATGCACTCGCATTGTGCCCGCGCACGCGAAACAGGTCGGCCATGCTGGTCTTCACGCTGGTGGCGTTCGTCGTGGCCGCGGCAGAAAGCAGGCGCGTCGTGCTCGACGGCTTCTTGGCGCGGTCCCACGTGGCCCCGTTGAACACGCCTGGCCGCGCATAGACGTTCACGCCGTTCACGCTGCCGCCGGCATCGGCGCCCACGCCCGTCACCACGCTGGCGACGTTGCCAGATGACCCGATCGAAGTGATCACTTCGCCGCGCGAGGAAAGCTGCAGGTTCCCACGCTGGCCGTCGGTCAGGGTTGGCTGGGTGGCGTTGTAGACGCCGCCGATCTTCACCGGATTGCCACTGTCGCTGGCGCCGGCAGGCACGTTGCCCAGGCTGGCCACATTGCCCGAAACACCGCCCGAATAGCCCACCGTCACGGCCAGGGCCGTGCCTCCGGGAGAGCGAACCCACACGTTGGCGGCATTGCCGACGATCGTGCCCTGGCGATAGACAGTCACTCCGGCCAGGTCGCTGACGGGCGCGGTCGCGCCGCCAAAGCATACTTTCACCGGCTGCTGGCCGATGTTCTGCAACAGCACGTCGGCATTCGCCGCAGCGGTAAGGGTGGCGGCAATATCCTGCCAGATGCCGTTCGCGGCAAAGCTGCTCTGGGTGGCGGCTGCCATCTGCGTCTCCTTGGAAAGCGGAAGGGGAAGGGGCAAGGTGCCGGGCACGCCTCGGTCCGCCCGCGGCGGGGCGCGCCCGGCAGGGCCTTTACTGGCCGCCCACGCCCAGGTTGGTCTGGCGGCTGGCCACCACCGCGGCGGTGATCTTGCCGGCGGTGGCATTGCTGCCGCCCACGGTGTAGTACAGCCGCAGGTAGCGGGCGTTGACACCTTCCTCGATGCTGCCGGGCACCTTGAACTGGTATCCGGCTGCCAGGCTGGCCAGCGGCACCACCGCGCCGCTGGAAACGGTCGTCCACGTGGCATTGTCGGGCGAAGCCTGCACGCTCACCTGCAGGTTGCTCAGCCCGGCAAAGGTCTGCGAAACGGTCACGGCCAGATCCACTTCCTGGCCACGGCCCAGATCGCGCACCAGGGCGGCACTGGCGCCATAAGGGGTCCCGGTGGTGCCCAAGTCGATGACATTGGCCGAAGCGGCCGAGGCGGTCACCGCCTGGGCATCGCTCAGCAACAGCGAATTGTCGAAAATCATGCGGGAATACTCCGGATTGGGAGAGGAGCGTCGCCCCGGCTCCAGCGCCCTTTACGGCGCCGGAACCAGAGCTTGCGCGTCAGGCGACGAGTGCTTCGTTGGTGACGAGGGCGTCGGTTTCGCGAATGGGGATGCCGCGCCAGGTCATCACTTCCTCGCCCTGGATTTCCATGGGCGTCAGGCGCACGAAGTTGTCCACGCCGCTGCGACCGTTGCTGGTTTCGGCGTCCAGCGCTTCAAGCAGCACCCGGTTCATGTAGATCACGGTGCGGCCGGGGCTCACCTGGCCTTCACGCTCCATGTGATAGGCGCGGCGGCCCTGGAGCTTGTAGTACAGCTTGCGCAGCAGCGGGTTGAGCGCCACCGTGCCGGCCACCACGTCCGACACGTCGATGTTGGCGATGCGCCCGTTGAAGCGCCAGTCCTTCACGCACAGCCCCATGTGCTGGGTGAACTTCTCTTCCTTGACGTAATAGGGGTTGCCATTGCCATCGAGCACGCGCTGGCGCCCCATGTCTTCGCGCTGCACGCCGGCCGGCACCGAATCCGGCACGATCACGCTGGTCTGCATGTCACCATGGGTGACGAACCAGATCGATGCATTGTCGGCCTGTGCGCCGCCGGCATTCACCACGTTGGCGTTCGACAGCGAGTTGTAGCGCGGCGCCAGGCCGTGGAACTGCTTGCCGTTCACCTTGACGTCGGAATACCAGATCGCGCTTTCCACCGTCTGGGCGATCGATTCCAGGAAGCCCTGGCCTTCCACCAGCCGCAGCTTGGCCGCTTCGGCGGGCTTGAGGTTGAGCAGGCGTTCGTCCACCGAGGAAAGACCTTCGACGAACCCGGTCGTGTCCTTCACTTCGGTGTAGTTGCCCTTGGACTGGGCGATGCCCTGGTAGAGCGCGCCCCATGAAACGCTGGGCAGGCCGGTGCGGATCGTCGAGCGATGCTCGGTGCCGCTGTTGCAGCTCACCACGTTGGCGTCCTTCATGAAGGGCGTCAGCTGGGTCAGCGCCTCCACCACGTCGCCCAGGCCGTCGCCGCCGGCCTTGAGCACATCGATCAGGTTCCAGTAACTCGAGCCGAGAATGGCCATGAAGCTATCTCCTTACTTCGCTTCTTGGGGGTAGAGACGTTCCCAGACGGGGCGCTGGTTGGCGCTGCCGGCATGGGCACGGGCAAAGCCGCTGTCCTCGCTGAGCAATTCGCCCAGGCGGCGGAACGCGCGGATCATGTCGGGGTGGTTGCCAAAGCCGCTGTCGGCCAGCGCCTGGCGGAACGGGTGCCCCTCGTTGAAACCCAGGGCATCCAGGCCGCGTGCGGCCAGGTGCTCGCTCTGCGCGCGCCGGGCACCGCCGATTTCGGGATCGGCGGCAAACTCCTCGGCCCAGGCGCGCTTCTGCGCGGCGGCGGCATCGGCGAAATGGGCCAGCAGGCTTTCCTGCGTGCGCTGCATCACGCCTTGCGCCAAGGGCAGCAGCTTGCCGGCCTGCTCGTTGGAAAGGCCCAACTCGCGCAGCACCGGCTCGGCGCTTTCCACCAGTTGGGAGTCCAGCGCCATGCCGTCGAGTGCCAGGTCATAGCGTTCGGGAACGCCCGCCTGCGTCGGTTCGGTTGCGACAGAAGGGGAGTGGGCCGGTTCAGCGGCGCCCGGCTGGGCGGTCGAACCGGCGCTGGCCGGGGCCGTTGCCGGCTGGCCCGTCGGCGCCGGGTTCATCGTCGGGAAGCTCGTCGTATCGGGTGCGGGGATGGGGTCGCTCAAGGCGGTTTTCCTTTGCACTGAGGGCAGCATCGAGCACGGCCTGCATGGTCGTCAGGCCCAGCGGATCCTGGGCGCGGATCGCCTCGTCCTGGCCGCGATGGGCGAGCGCGATCAGGTCGAAACCCAAGCTGCGCCGCCCTTCGAGGAAGGCGAGCAGGGTACCATCGGCCCCGCTGACCATTGTCTGTTGCCCCAGCAGCCCCGCCGCTTGAATCGCTGCGTGCAGGAAGCGGCGGAATTCGAGACGGCCCAGCAAGGCGGCGGCATCTTCACTGGTAACGCTCACGGTTGGATCAGCCGCTTGAGCAGGTTTTCGCCGCCCACGTCGGCGCGCGAGAGCAGTTCTGCTGCGGCGGCCGCGTCTTTCATCGCGGGCACCATCTGGCTGATCTGCGCGGCCGCCTGGGCGGCATGGGCCGCCTCTCCTCGCTGGGTGCGCAAGTGCGCCACTTGGGCGGCCGGTCGCATGATCCGCGCTGGGGTACCGGCGCGCCAGGCGTATTCGTCCACCGCCTCGTCGAAGTCGATCTTGTCCAGAACTTCGGGATGGGCGGCCGCCAGATTGCCGACAAAGCCCACCACCCGCTCGATCTGGCCGATGCCGACCATGCGCTGCATCTGCTGCAGGATGCTCACGAATTCCACGCGCACTCCGCGCCCGTGGAGGGCTGGCGGAGCCGGCGGCAACATGGCCCCGCGGCTCAGGATCGCAAAGGCGCGATCGATCGCCACTTGCAGCTTTTCGTTGGCCACGCGTTCGATCACGGGGCCAAGCTGGGTCAGCTTTTCCTCGTTGCGGCTGACGATTTCCTCAACATTGCGGGGCTGCACGCCGCGCATGTTGGTGATGGCGTTGAACAGGTCGGCAAAGCTCAAGCCGTCGATCTGGCGGCGGCATTTGTCCATTTCCTCGCCGATCGCCGCCACGGCCTGGTAGGGCATCTGGTAGGGGATCACCACGCCGTCGCGGTCCAGCCCAGATGCCGTTACCGTGCGCCCCGGTTCGCCGGTCAGGTGCACGCCCGGCGGCACGATCTTCTCGGGCTTGACCATCTGGTCGATGGCCTCGTTGCGGCGCTTGGCCTGCATCTGCAATTCGCGCAGCGCCGGCAGGGCTTCCATGCCGGGCGAATGGCCGTAAGTGTCCCCACCCACCACGTCCCAGCGCGGGGCCCAGAACGGCTGCTCGTTATAGCCCGCAAGCTTGAGCAGGCTGTCACCGCGTGCGCCCGCTTCCCAATAGACGCTGCGCCAGGCCTTGGAGCCAAAGCGATGCGGGTCGTGGTCCGGGTCCGGCTCGATGGCGTGGAACACTTCCACCACCGTCTCGTACTGGCTGCGATCATAGAGCGCGCGCACGGCCGGAGAGACGGCGGGGCCAAAGGTTTGCACCGCCTGGCGCACGCTCATCGGGCAGGTGCGATAAAGCGTATCGGGCACCAGCGCGTCAGACAACGCGATCCAGTATTCGCCAAAGGTCAGTGCGTGGCACACCGCGCCTGCCAGCGGATGCTCCACCATCACGCAGGCTTCGGTGCCGAACAGGCCCATCTCGCCATAGCCGGCCTTGGCCGCCCCATAGAAGTTGGTCGATGCCAGAAAGGCATAGAGCCGGCGCTCCACCGCCGAAAGCCAGGCGCGCACGCCTTGCGCGTCCATCAGGTCGTCGTCGGCGGTCTTGAGGGTAAACCAAGGGCGCGATGCACTGGAAAGGCCCGATGTCATCCCGTTGGTCAGCGTGCGGAATGCCTCGATCCCGTGTGGGTCGAACAGCGTGCGGTTCCACTGTCGGCGCCGCGCGCCCGAACGATCCTTGCTCCCGGCCAGGAACCGCGAACGGGCTGGCTGGGCAAAGCGGGCGATCTGCTCGGCTTCGGCTTCATAATCCTGGCGAACGGATTTCATCCCGGCCAGACGTGCCTCGCAATGGGCGCGGATCGATTTGTGATCAGCCAAGAGTGCCTCCCGAACCGAGAGTGGCCGAACCAAGCGTGGTGGAAGAAATCCGCGCTGCGCCGGTCAGGCCCAGCGGCGAAGTGACCATCCCGGCCAGGATCGCGCGGCGCCAGCGGCTGTTGTCCATGGCGCCGGCTGGCGCTCCCTGGTCAGGCAGTTTCAGGCTTTGCCGCTCGGGCGCGGTGGGAACGGTGGGCGTGCTGCACATCTAGGCACCTCCATGGATTGAAGGCGCTTGTAAGCCGGGGGCGGCCCAGCTTGAATCGCTGGTGCAGGGCTCCATGATCGCAATGAAACGCGCATGAAAAAGGCCCCGCCCGAACTGGGACAGGGCCTTTTAAAGCGTCCTGTTGATAGTGGGTTATGCTTCCTTGATCGAAGCGTCACCATTCCTGGCCAGGCGAATGACTTTCATCGAAGGCGGTGCATTGGTGTAGATCGGCCGCCGCGCGGCATAGAGACGCTCGCGCGGCACGCTGCGAATGCACACCTGGTCGCTCTGGTTGCCGCCCAGCACGTGAAAATTGGCGTTGTCCTCGCCCACGTAAAGCCCAACGTGCCCGCCGCCGGGGCGGATGAATACCAGCGTATCGCCCAGCATCGGTTGACCGGCCTGCTCACCGAATTTGGCCCAGTTCAGCGCCCACAGCGGATTGGGCGGCAGCGGCTTGCCCGCTCGCTTGGCCACCACGGCCATGAACAGGCCGCACCATGGTACAGAGTCTGCATAATAGTCATGCGCCACTTGCGTGCCGACTTCTTCAGCCCATTTTATGATGACCGGATTGTCACCCGGCCCCGGCTGCTCCTTGGTGCCGAACAGCTTGAGAGCTTCGACTATCATCTTGGGCGGATTGGCAATATTTCCGAGATAGGCATAAGCTGCGGGTAGTTTCATGATCGATCCCTCCCTCATCATGCCTGCGCCGGCATTTACCAATATTCCAGGCGCAGAGACGCGTTTGTGGCAACAGATGTTCCACAATGAATTATTGGATATGGGCAAGATGGAGGCGCGTTTTGTGCTGTCCCGAAGCGAATCGCGCCGATTTATATTTGCATATTTCTGAATATATTGTCTGATGGCAAGTTAAATCGCAGCCGCTCAACCCAGCTCGCCATAGCGTCCCGCTCCGTCATCGGCCTGGGCTGCGGGTTCCAGCCAGGCCGGCAGCGCGCGCGGACCCACCGCTTCGGCAAATGTGCAGGCCAGTGCATCGGCCCAGTCCGGACTGGGCAATCCGCGCCGCTTCATCTCGGGCTTCTTTTCCAGCTGCACGCGGGTGTCGTCGGCGGCGAAGGAATAGGTCGGTCCGATCAGGTCGTCGCACAGTCGGTCGCTGTCGGGCACCGCGCCCTGGCCCAGCCACGCGCGCATCCGCGTCCAGATCTCGGCACGTTTGTTGGCTGTCGGCACGGAAACGCCGGGTTCCAGTTCGGCCTCGCGCCCCTTGCCGCCAAACCACACCTCGATCACTGGCGTATCGCCCAGCAACTGGCGCAGGCGATCGACCACCGCCGCGCCCACGTTGCCCGCGTCCACAAAGATCGCATCGGGCCGGTGTCGCGCCGCCTCCAGGGCGATGTCGCCGGCCAGTTGCATGGCATCCACCCCGCGCCAGTTCTTCCACGGCCGGCTGCGCGCATCGCGGCCACAGCGGATCGCCAGCACGCTTTCATCGTCGCCAAACCGCGCACAGTCCACGCCAAAGATCACCGGGTCGGTCGGCAATCCGGCGGGCACCACGCGCCGTCGCGCGGCTTCGGCCAGGTCCTGCGGGATGAACTGCATCGTGCTGCTCGATGGGAACTGGCCTCGCACGCGCACGCGCACCACGTCACTGTCTGCGCCGTAGGCGGCCACCAGCTCGTTGAGGTAATCGGCGTTCACGCCTTCCACTTCGCGCGCGTCGATCTGCGCGGTGCGCCACAGGTTGCGATGCTTGCCAAAGCATTCGCGGAACGCGCCGGTGTTCTGCGTCGGATTGCCGAATGCCAGCCAGATCAATTCGGTATCGGCATCGGTCAGGGCGCCCAGCGCCACTTCCCACACTTTGTCGGCAATGCCCGACGCCTCGTCGAAGATCAGCACGATGCGCCGGCCCATGTTGTGCAGGCCGGCAAAGGCCTCGGTGTTGTGCTCACTCCACGTCACCAGGTCGGCCCGCCATGATGGGCCCCGGCCCTGCGCGGTCGAGGCCAGTGCCCGCCGGGTCTGGGCAAACCAGTCGGCCGTCAGCGCGAGGCCCGCCCACTTGGCGATTTCCGGTGCTGTCTTGGTATCGAGTTGGCTTTCGGTATTGGCGGTGACCAGCACGCGCGCATCGGGGCAGGTGTCCAGCGCCCACTTGACGATCATTGCCACCAGTGCCGATTTGCCGATGCCATGTCCCGATGCCCGCGCCAGGCGCAGCGGGGTATGCCGCGTGACCGGATCGGCCAGATGCGCGCCGATCTCCTCCAGCACGTCGCGTTGCCAGCGGCGCGGCCCGGCCATGCCCGCCAACGGCCCCTGGCCCCAGGGATAGGCAAACAATGCGTGTCCCAACGGATCGTGGGTAAACGCGCCGATCGCCTCGGCCAGATCCGCCGTTCTCGACAATTTCCCCGCCATTCACCGCCCCTTCAATACCCGCGCCCGCGCCGCGGCCAACCGCTCGCTCCAGTCCTGGCTTTCGCCTGGCCCCGCGCTTTCGCCGTATTTCCCCGGTGCCCATTTCGAGAGCAGTTTCAATCGCGTCTCCACCCGCAGCCGGGCACGGGCCACGTTGTCCGGGTTCTTGGTGGCGGAAACCGTGCCGTCGGCCTTTTCCTTGCAGATCACGTCGCCGGCATCGTCGTCGGCAATTTCCAGGGTTTCCTCCGCGATCGCCTCGAACCCCGCTTCGCGCGCCAGGGAAAAGCGGCGGGCAAAGTCCTTGTCTTCCAGCCGCCAGCGCTGCACCAATCCCGGTGCCACCTGGTGCCGCCGGCACAGCTTGCGCAGCGTGATGCCTTCGGCCAGCCCGGCGAGCAGCAGGTCTTCCAGCGCCGGATCGCGCCCCGCCTTGCGCACGCGCGTCATCAGCGCAGGCCCTTTCCGGTCTTGTAGGGCTTGCGGTCGGTCGGACGCGGCGTTGCACTGGTCGGCAGGCGCGCGGGCGGCGGCGTGTGGGTGCCCTTGGGCACATGCGGGGTGTCGTCGCGCATGTTGGCGGCCCGCGCCGTGCGCTCACCCGTGGCCACGATTTCCACGATGCGAAACCGCTGGTATCGCTCCACCCGGATCAGTCCCTTGCGTTCCAGGCGCTTGACCATGACCGGCCCCATCGAGCACGAATTGTACCCGCACAGCATTTCGATATCGATGTTGGTAGGGCAGGGCAGCCCGGCCTGTGCGGCTTCGGCCAGTGCGCGATAGGCGGTTCGTTCGGTCCAGGTCAGGCCGGCCAGCGAAACCTTGGCGGGGGCATCGGCAGCAACGGTGGCGATGGCATCGGTCATCAGGACTTTTCCTTTGACGGTTGATTTCGCTGCAGCATCCGCAGCACTCCAAGCAGGCCGACGCCCCGCGCCGTTGCGTTTTCTGCAGTGTGGATGCAGGCTTTAAATCAAGGATTTGTGCTCTTGCCCGGCGTGTGCTTGGCCAGCTTGCCGCCGTTGCCCCTTGGCGGGAGAGGGCTAGGCGGAAAGGGCGCCGGGCTCAGCGGGCATAGGAACTAGATATAGGAAAAATCCTAAATATCCAGTCGAGATGCTGCCAAATCCGCGTCAAAATCGCTAAACGGCGATTCAATAAAAGGAAATTTCCTTTAACCGAAGCGGTAAATTCCGTCCGCTCGTGCGGCATTTTTGCCAAGGTGAACCATGGCCGATTCGTCCGTGCCCAGCCGCCCGCCTAGCCTTCCGCCCGGCTGGATCTGGTATGATGCCCGGTTGCCCGATGGTCGCCAGCATCGCTTTGCCCACGCCGTTTCAGACGATCACGCCGCATTGCTGGCGCGGGCTTGGGCAATCTGGTCGCCGGCGCGCGCGGGCCGCGATGGTCGTTTCCTGGCGCCTGGCCTTTTGGTGCAGGCAGCCATGGAACAGGTTGATCGCTTCATTCCATTGTGACGAAGATTTCGGCCACAATCACCCAGACACCACCGATCTCGCGCCACTTCGCGCTATATTGGCCTGCCGCCTGGATCGTGCCGCTCTGGGCGTCGCGGCCTTGCCACGCCCCGTGTTCCAGGGCGATGGGCGCCACTGGTGATGGCACGATCGTGGTGGGCGTTCGCACATAGATGCTGCTCGTCCGCGCCGAGAATTCGCGCTTCCAGGCCAGCAGTTGCGCCTTGCGACCGGCAAGAATCGCACTGTCGCTTCCCGTCACCAATACCACGTCGGGTGCCAGCAACGGCCCGATCGCGGCCAGATCGGCGTCGGCCAAGGCCCGGTTGAATGCGGCGCGGCGCAGGCGGATGGCAAGGTCGGCTGGGTGATTCATCGTGCGTCTCTCACCACGTCACGGTGGGCCGGGCAACCGTTCGTCGCGTTTAACCTTGTTCTTGCGGGTTTTCCCTGTCGCCCGCTTAGCCACGCGGGAAGCCGGCCCGCGCATTCTGTCCGGCATGATCCGCCAGATTCCTCCCGAACACGTCAAGCTTGGCATGTTCATATGCGGATTCGGCGGATCGTGGTTCGATCATCCGTTCTGGCGGACGCGCTTCGTCATCGCGAGCCATGACGATCTCGAAAAGGTGCACGCCGCCGACGTGCCCTACGTCATCATCGATGAGTCGCGCGGCGCCAAGCACGAAGGCGCAGCGTCAGATGCCGCGCCAGCCGCCGCCCGCCCGCCGGCAATCCCGGCACCTGCTCCCAGGCATTGCCGCCGCGTGCCCGTTCCCCCACCCGATCGTTCCGGCGCGTTGGCACAAAGCATCGCTCGCCAGCGCCGTCGCCAGGTCCAGCAGATGGTCGGCCAGGCGCGGCAAACCATGCGTGGCCTGTTTGACGATGCGCGGATGGGCCGCGCAGTGCGCGTGGCCGATACCCACCAGCTGGTTGACGATATCGCCCAGGCGGTGGCCAACAGTCCGCGCACCGTGCTCGATATCGTCCGGCTCAAGAGCAAGGATGAATATACCTTCGCCCATTCGGTGGCGGTGTGCACGCTGATGATCAACGTTGCCACGTTCCTGGGATTGAGCGAGGCGGAAACGCGCGACTATGGCCAGGCCGGGTTGCTGCACGATCTGGGCAAGATCGGCATCCCGCAAGACGTGCTCAACAAGCCCGACATGCTCACGCGGGAAGAGTTCGCCGTGGTTCGCGATCATCCCGAACACGGATTTCGCCTGCTCCAGGCTTCGGGGGACGTATGTGCCACGGCGCTCGATGTCTGCCGTCATCATCATGAACGGCAGGATGGCAACGGCTATCCTCTGGGCCTGGCTGCCCACCAGATCAGCCGCGCCGCCGCGCTTGGCGCGATCTGCGATTGCTATGATGCGCTGACGTCGGATCGCATCTACAAGCAGGCGTGGTCACCGCCCCAGGCCCTGGCCGCGATGTGGAGTTGGGAGGGCCACTTCGATCGCGACCTGCTGTTCACGTTCATGCAAAGCATCGGCGTCTTTCCGCCTGGCATGGTCGTGCGCTTGCGTTCCAATCGGCTCGCACTGGTCCAGCCCGGCCGCCGACAGGATACCGGTCCCCACGTTACGGCCTTCTTCTGCACACGCGAACGCGAAGCGCTGCCCCCGCAGGACATGCTTCTCGACGACACCAATCCCCTCGACAGCATCGTTGGCCATGCCTGCCCCCACGAATGGGGTGTGCCGCAGTGGCAACAACTGCGCCTGCGGTTGTGGCGCGGTGCGGTAGATGCGTTGCCTGCCTGACCCGTCGCATAAGTAAACTTAATGCGTCACATCGGGGTCAGTGATAGGTGTAGCAAAATAAATAATTGTTTTTTATAGTAATTTCCAGAAGGCTCGGAATCCCCAACAGTTCGGAAAAATTGATTCCGCCGCGCCATCACGTATTCTGTGTGCTTGTGACGCCAGACAGAGGGCATGATGGCACCGGCTACCTTCGAAACGATCAATCCCGCCACGGGTGAAGTGCTCGCCACGATCCCAATTGCCGGGGCGGTGGAAATCGATGCCGCCGTGGCTCGCGCCAAAGTCGCGCAGAAGCAGTGGGCCCGTCTCACCGGAACCGAGCGCGGCCGCATCCTGCGCCGAGCCGTGGAAATCCTGCGCGCGCGCAACGATGAACTCGCCCTGCTGGAAACGCGTGATACCGGCAAGCCGATCCAAGAAACCATTGCCGTCGATGTGCTCTCGGGCGCCGACTGCATAGAATACTATGCCAATGTTGCGGCCACGATTGCCGGAGAGCATGTCGATCTTGGCCCTGGCGCGTTCGGCTATACCCGGCGCGAGCCGCTGGGGGTCACCGCCGGCATCGGCGCGTGGAACTATCCCCTGCAGATCGCCTGCTGGAAATCGGCGCCTGCGCTGGTCTGCGGCAATGCCATGATCTTCAAGCCTGCCGAACTCACCCCGCTCACCGCGATCGAACTGGAAAAGATCTATATCGAGGCCGGCGTCCCCGAAGGCGTGTTTCAGGTGGTTCAGGGCTTTGCCGCCACTGGCCAGTTGCTCTCGCGTCATCCCGGCATCGCCAAGATTTCTCTGACGGGCGAAGTCGGCACTGGCCGCAAGGTCATGGCTGACGCTGCCGCCACGCTCAAGCAGGTCACGCTGGAACTGGGCGGCAAGAGCCCACTCATCGTGTTTCCCGATGCCGATCTCGACAATGCGGTGTCTGGCGCACTCCTGGCCAATTTCTATTCCGCCGGCGAAGTCTGTTCCAACGGTACCCGCGTGTTCGTCCACGCCTCGGTCATCGATGATTTCCTTGCCCGGTTGAAGGCGCGCACCGAAGCGATGGTGGTGGGCGATCCCGCCGATCCGGCCACCCACGTCGGCGCGCTGATCAGCCAGGCCCACATGGACAAGGTCCTGGGCTACATCGAAAAGGGCAAGGCCGAAGGCGCTACGCTTGTCACAGGCGGCCACCGCGTTACGGCCAACGGCTGCGACAAGGGCGCGTTCGTCGCGCCCACGGTCTTTGCTGCCTGCCACGATGGCATGACCATCGTGCAGGAGGAAATCTTCGGCCCGGTCATGGCCGTGCTGCCTTTCACCGAAGAAGCCGAGGTGGTCGAGCGTGCCAACGCCACCGAGTTCGGCCTCGCCGGCGCTGTGTTCACGCAAGACATCACGCGCGCTCACCGCGTGGTGGCGGCGCTCGATGCCGGTACCTGCTGGATCAATACCTACAACATCACGCCGATCGAACTGCCGTTTGGCGGGGTCAAGCAATCGGGCCTCGGCCGCGAAAACAGCCGCGCCGCCATCGAGCATTATACGCGCCTCAAGAGCGTCTATGTCGCCATGGAGCCGATCGATGCCCCCTACTGACGCCGAAACCTTCGATTATGTGATCGTGGGGGCAGGGTCGGCCGGCTGCGTCCTGGCCAACCGGCTCACCGCCGACGGCCGCCACCGCGTGCTGCTGCTCGAATTCGGCGGTTCGGATCGCTCGATCTTCATCCAGATGCCGGCCGCGCTGGCCTATCCGATGAACACCACGCGGTGGAACTGGCGCTACGAATCCGAACCCGAACCCCACCTCAACAACCGCCGCCTGCATTGCCCGCGCGGCAAGGGGCTGGGCGGCTCCTCCTCGATCAATGGCCTCGTCTATGTGCGCGGCAATCCGCTCGATTTCGAAGAGTGGCAGGAACAGGGCGCGCATGGTTGGGGCTATGCCCAGGTGCTGCCCTATTTCAAGCGCGCGGAAACCCGCGCCGAAGGCGGCAACGCCTATCGTGGAGGGGATGGCCCGCTTTCCACCACCTATGGCACGCTCGACAATCCGCTCCACCACGCCTGGATGGAGGCCGCGCGCCAGGCTGGCTACCAATTGACCGAGGATTACAACGGCTTCCAGCAGGAAGGCTTTGGCCGCATGGACATGACCGTGCGCAACGGCGAACGTTGTTCGTCGGCCAAGGCGCACCTCTATGACGCGGTCAAGCGCCCGAACCTGAAAGTTGAACAGCACGCGTTGGCCACCCGCATCCTGTTCGAAGGCACGCGCGCCGTGGGCGTGGAATACGAGCGTGGCGGCACCCTCCATACCGTGCGCGCCAGCCTCGAAGTCATTCTGTCGGGCGGCCCGATCAATTCGGTCCAGTTGCTCAAGCTGTCGGGCATCGGCCCGGCCGATGAACTCGCCAGCCATGGCATTCCCGTCCTGGCCGATCGCGCCGGGGTCGGCGCCAATCTGCAGGATCACCTGGAATTCTATTTCCAGATGGCCTGCACCCAGCCGATCACCCTGTTCGGCCATGCCAATCTGGTCGGGAAAGCCAAGGTGGGCCTCGAATGGCTGCTCCGCCGCACCGGTCTTGGCGCGTCCAACCACTTTGAATCCTGCGGTTTCATCCGCAGCCGCGCGGGCATCCGCTATCCTGATATCCAGTACCACTTCTTCCCGATGGCCATCAATTACGACGGCTCCTCGCTCGCCACGGAGCATGGCTTCCAGGCCCACGTTGGCCCGATGCGCTCGAAAAGTCGCGGCACGGTCACGCTGCGCAGCGCCGACCCGCGCGAAAAGCCGGCGATCCGCTTCAACTACATGAGCCACCCGGATGATTGGGCCGAAATGCGCGCCTGCGTGCGCCTGACGCGCGAAATCTTCCAGCAGCCCGCCTTTGCCGCATTCCGTGGCCGGGAAATCCAGCCCGGCGCCGATTGTGTTACCGACGAACAGATCGATGCTTTCATCGCCGACAAAGTGGAAAGCGCGCTGCACCCTTCGTGCACCGCGCGCATGGGCCGCCCTGATGATCCTTTGGCGGTGGTCGATCCCGAATTGCGCGTGATCGGCGTCTCCGGCCTGCGCGTGGTCGATAGCTCGGTGATGCCCTCGATCACCACCGGCAATCTCAACGCGCCCACGATCATGATCGGGGAAAAGGCGGCTGACCATATCCTGGGCAAGCCGCTGCTGCCTGCGTCGAACGAACCCTATTACGTCCACCCCCACTGGGAGACGCAGCAGCGATGAGCGGTCAAGACCACGCCACGGCCCTGGCCGCCCCCGCCGGCGAACTGCATCGCTCGCTCGATTGGAAGGGGGCGTTCTGGGCCTCCTCGGGCGTGCCGGCCGGCGTGCTGCTCACCATGGGGGGCATCGCCGCCACGATCGGCCAGCCCAGTTGGGTGGTGTGGATCGCCTCGATCCTGATGGGTTTCATCCAAAGCTTCGTCTACGCCGAAATCGCCGGGCTCTATCCGCACAAGTCGGGCGGCGCCTCGGTCTATGGCGCGGCCGCCTGGCTGCCTTACAGCCGTTTCGTCGCGCCCATTTCCATCTGGGCCAACTGGCTCGCCTGGTCCCCGGTGCTTACCCTCGCCACCAGCCTGGCTGCGGGGTACATCATGGCCAGCCTGTTCGCGCCCGACGCCGCGATCATGACTTGGCAGATCAAGCTGGTCGATCTCGGCTTCGTGCGCCCCGGCCTCAGCTTGCGCATCAACGCGGTCTCGCTCATCGCCACCGCGTTCCTGCTGCTGACATTTGCCCTGCAGCACGGCGGCGCCGCGCGCGCGGCCCACGCGCAAAAGATCCTGGGCCTGGTGTGCCTCGCGCCGCTGATCCTCGTCGGCCTCATCCCGGTTTTCACCGGCAACCTGCCGCGCGAACATCTCTTCCCCCTCCTGCCGATGCTGCGTGATGCTGCGGGCCATGCCGGGTTCGGTTCGTGGAACGGCTATGGCCTCGTCCTGCTCATGGGCGCCATGTTCGGAGCCGGCTGGTCCACCTACGGCTTTGAAACGGCGGTGTGCTACACCCGCGAATTCCGCAACCCGGCGCGCGATACGCCGCGCGCGATCATCGCCTCGGGCGTGTTGTGCATCCTCGTCTTCGCGCTGGTGCCGCTGGCTTTCCAGGCCTCGCTCGGCCTCGATGCGATGCTATCGCCCTCGATCTACGATGGCTCTGGCGTGGCGCAGGCACTGGCGGCCATCGTGGTCAAGGGGCTGGGGCTGGTCGCCTCCAGCCATGCGGGCGTGCTGATTGCCAACCTGTTCATCGCCATGCTGATCCTGTCGTTGCTGCTCATCGTGATGACGTCGATGATGGGATCCTCGCGCACGCTGTACCAGGCTTCGGTCGATGGCTGGCTGCCGCGCTATCTCTCGCGCGTGAACAGCCACGGTGCCCCCACCGCCGCGATGTGGACGGACCTGGGCTTCAACCTCATCCTGCTCCTGGCATCAGACTATTTTGCCGTACTGATGATCAGCAACGTCTGCTACCTGGCGTTCAATTTCCTCAATCTCCAGGCCGGCTGGATTCATCGCATCGATCGCGGAGAGCGGGAACGTCCGTTCCGCTGCCCCACCTGGCTCCTGGCGCTGGGTTGCACTTTCGGCTTCGTCAACATGGCTTTCATGGGGGCGGGCGCCGATGTCTGGGGCGCGGGTACCCTGCGTAACGGCCTTATCGCTCTGCTGCTGATCGTGCCGGTCTTCGCCTGGCGCCATTATGTCCAGGACAAGGGTGTGTTCCCGCACGCCTTGGTCGAAGACTATGCCCGCAATGCGGATGGCAGCATGACGCGCCGTGCCGGTTGGCTGCCCTGGCTCGCTCTTGCTGGTTGCGCGGGGTTGATTGCCGTCACTCACGCCTTCGCGTTGCACCATACCGCCGGGTGAACCGGCGCGTGCGTGCGCATCTGGCGATCAGATCGCCGGGCTGAACAGCGCGGGAATTGCCTGGGGCAGGTCGGCTTCGGCCTGGGCATGGGCGCGGGGGTCATCCACGTCGATCCACCAGGCGCCGTCGATTTCCATAGTCGCGGCGCGGCCGGCATCGGCCAAGACCTGCATCCCGTCAGACAGCGATCCCGGCTTGCCCTGGGCAACGGCCTGGGCAATTGCGGCCGGCAAGGCTGCTGTGGCCAGGAATGCGCCGCAATCGACGGCGTCATAGGGAAAGATGGTCTTGCCGATCGCGGCAATCGTGCCGTCTGGGCGCGTGCGTACCCAGGTGGCATCATCAGGATCGACCAACGGATTGTCCAGCCGCCGATCGATCGCCAGCGTCACATCACGCGTGTCTGCGCCTTCGCCCGTCAGGCGTTGCAAGATTTCAGCGGAAAAGATGTGGTCTGCCATCATCAGCAGGAACGGACCATCCACCAAGGCGGCGCCGGCGATCACCGAATGGCCGTTGGGCAGGGTCCAGTCCGCCACGCGGGCGGCCGTGATCGTCACGCCGCAGCGGGCGGCAAGATCGGGCAGGGCGGCTTCCACGCGGGCGGCCTCGTGCCCGGTCACCACCACGATATGGGCAATGCCGGCAGCGGCGGCCTGGCGCACGCCCAGTTCCAGCAAGGGGAAACCGCAAACCGGGGTCAGCGGTTTCGACTGGCTGAGATCGCGCAGGCGCGATCCCAGTCCAGCAGCCAGGATAACCGCATGCCGGGGCACGACAACGGCATTGGCGGGCCGCAGCCCGGCAGCGGTATCCATGCTTATTCGGCGGCCTGCGGCACCGCCGCGATATATTCGTCCACCATGCGCAGGGCGACATCGTCGATGAACTGCTGCGGCGGGTGTTTGCAGAAATAGGCCGACGGGCCGATCAGCGCGCCACCTTCACCGCGTTCCAGCGCCACCTTGCAGCAACGGATCGCATCCATCACGCAAGCTGCAGCGTTGGGGCTGTCTTCCACCGAGAGACGCAGTTCCAGGTTCACCGGAACGTTGCCCCATTGCACGCCTTCCATGCGCAGGAAGCAGATCTTGTTGTCCTTCTGCCACGGAACGTATTCCGACGGGCCGATGAGGATATTTTCCTCGGCCAGGCGCTGGGCCAGCATGGCCTGCACGGCTTCGGTCTTCGATTCCTTCTTGCTCGACAGGCGATGGCGGTCGAGCATGTTGAGGAAGTCGGTGTTGCCGCCGGTGTTGAGCTGGTAGGTGCGCTCGGTGGTCACGCCGCGCGCCGAAAACAGCGTGGACAGCGTGCGGTGCACGATGGTGGCGCCCACCTGGGCCTTGATGTCGTCGCCCACGATCGGAAGGCCGGCGGCGCGGAAGCGCGCTTCCCATTCCGGGTTGCTGGCGATGAACACGGGGATGCAGTTTACCACGGCAACGCCGGCTTCCAGCGCGCATTCCATGTAGAATTCGCTGGCCTTTTGCGAACCCACGGGCAGGAAGTTGAGCAGGATTTCAGCGCCTGACGCCTTGAGCGCTGCCACGATGTCCGCCTGGCTGGGGTCTTCGCCCTCGGCCACGATGAACCCGCGTTCGCCGGCCACGGTCATGTGGTCGGCCACGCCGTCCAGCACGCGCCCGCGCATCACCTTGGCGCCGATGGTCGGCACGTCCTTGTAGAACACGGTGGTGTTGTTGGGTGCGGCAAAGATCGCCTCGCCCAGGTCCTTGCCCACCTTGCGGGCATCGACATCGATCCCCAGAACGAATTCCACGTCACCGGGCACGTAATCGCCGATGACATCGTGGATCAGGCCTTGGGAAGAGTTGTTGTTCTTGTAATAGAAAACACCCTGAACCAGTGAACTGGCGCAGTTCCCGACGCCAATAACCGCGACTTTGATCGATGGCATTTTAGGTAATTCTCCTGCGGCCAGACCGGCGCCCCAGCTGATTTTCAGCGAGATGCCTGCCTGACACTCAAACGAAACTGCCTTTTCGCGGTGCTGCCCATCGTGCCCCTGCACAGGGTGGAATGGGTGGAACCCGGACGGTCCGGACCGGAATGGCCAAAATAGAGCAATACTGGGAACATGGCAATGGAGGGTGGAGCACTTGTTACATTATGACTGCCGTGCTGCATCTATGTTGCAATCAAGCGCTCGCTTCGCCGCTCTCTTGCAACGCTTCACCGCTCTCACCGGCTTTTTCAGGCGTCACCCAGCGAGGCGACAAAATCTTTTTCAAGCCGCTTTGCCGCGCTGCCCGCATGATGGATCGAGGCGATCAGCACCAGATTGAGCAGCACCGCCTCGAACAGGAAGTAATAAAGCGGCGATCCGGCCAGAACGGCCAGGCCCAGCAGGATCGTGCGGCTGTTCGCGCCCAGGATGCGCCACGACGGCAAAAGGTCTGCCGCATGCGCGCGGGCGATGTCGTGCGCCCTGCCGGCACGCGTCGGGTCGCTCGCAAGCCGGTCGAACGCGGCATCCACCTCGGCGCCGCCCGGCGCCAGGGCACGGCCCAATAGCAGGTAAAGCCGTGCCAGCGCAGTGCCGGGCCCGGTGATCGGCACGTCATCCTGCCGCAGCCAGGCGTTGCCATAGGCCCACCACTGATACTGCCGGCGTTGCACTTCGTAATGATTGGCCTGCACGATCCGGCTTAGCCCCGCAGCCACCACGGCGATCCAGCACCAGGCGCTGACATGCTGCTGCAGCCACCAGCCGAGCATCAGATAGACCACGGTATGGCTGCCATAATCGCACAGCCCGTCGACCATCTCACCGTTGGGTCCGCTGCGCTTGGTCAGCCGCGCAAGGTCGCCGTCGGCGCCGTCCACCACGTGCCAGCTCATGTGCAGCACCAGGCCGAGCAGTGCGGTCCAGGGCCAGCCCGGCTGGCAATAGGCGATGCCCGCTGCCACCACCATCGCTGCGCCAAAGACCGAGACCATGTTGGGCGTGATCGGCGTGGGCGCCAGCGCCCAGGCCATGCGCCATGACAGGGGGTGATAGATCCGGCTGTTGAGCCAGTCCTGCAGTTCGCGCGGGCGCAGCGGCCGGTCCGGGCGCACGCGGGAGCGGCCGTCTCTCGGGGCGGGCGTGGCAGGTGGCGTGGTAACGGTTTCGGCTGTGGCCAGAGGACGCGACGGGTTCATCGGCGGCACCCTATACCGCAGCATCGGCGTAGCCAATTGCAAACAACACGGGGTCATCCGCCGGGCCGGCAGCCCAGGGCTCAGCGCAGATAGGCCTTGATGATCGCCACCAGTTCTTCGGCGGCCTGGGTCTTGGGGTCGCTTCCAGGCAGGCTGGGATCGACCATGTGCTCGCGAATATGGTCCTCGATTACTTCGGCAATGAACCCTTCCAATGCGCCGCGGCACGCCGTCGCCTGCTGCAGCACGCGGGCGCATTCCACCTCGGCGCCTACCGCCCGCTCCAGCGCGTCGAGTTGTCCCTTGATGCGCTTGAGACGGTTGAGCAGTTTCTGTTTCTCGGCGGCCACGTGGCTCACGATCCTGTCCCTTTTTTAACTTGATACCATACTCCCCTAGGGTACAGGGGCGCCCAAGTCGAGTCGCCCCCATTCCGCATCAGCGGGGTGGGGCTGGCCCGATGATCTCCAAGGAATCTCATGATGCCGCGAAGTTGCAAACATGCCGCCGACGAGGGAGACAGTAGGCTCGAAAGCCTCACTGGCGCTTGCGTTGCGGCCGGCAGCTTGCCCAACCGGATTGCGCGGCACGTCGTGTGATGTGTCTTCGGTCCGGTCGGGTGACTGCTTCCCGACCAAGGACCGAATGAATGACCGGAATCGTTTTCCCGCTCGTGGCGCGCGCCCTGCGCGCGTCCGCTCTTCGCAACATTGGCTTGTCACATTCCGCCGCTAGGCACGCGGCGGTGACGCGCGTGATGGCTGCATGGATTGATGGCTGCAGGACTGGCCGGCTGGCTCTTGCCGGCGCTGCCGCTTGTGGCCTGGCCCACGCGCCGGCATTTGCCGACACGCCAGATCAAGCCTCGGATCAGGCTGCCGCCATCCATGGCCAGTATACCCTGGTGGCCCAGGGCGTCGGCAGCTTTGCCTCGCCCTATATGGGGGATAACAGCCTGGCGCCGCGCCAGGTCAAGGCCACCAACGATGTCACGCTCTATCTTGGCGCGCGGCCCTGGCAGGGCGCGGAAATCTGGGTGAATCCCGAAATCGACCAGGGCTTTGGCCTGTCGAACACGCTGGGCGCCGGCGGGTTTCCCAGTGCAGAGGCCTACAAGGTTGGCCAGTTCAGCCCCTATTTCAAGCTGCAGCGGGCGTTCCTGCGGCAGACGATTGCGCTCGGCGGCAGTGCCCTTGCGCTCGATGCCGGGATCAACCAGCTGCGCGGCGTCACCACGGCCAACCGTGTGGTGATCACGGCCGGCAAGATGGGCGTTGGCGATGTATTCGACACCAACCGCTATGCCCACGATCCGCGCGGCGATTTCCTCAATTGGTCCCTCGTCGATACCGGCAGCTTCGATTACGCCGCCAACGCTTGGGGCTATACCTACGGCGTCGCCGCGGAATGGTACCAGGGCCCCTGGACCCTGCGGGCCGGGCTCTACAACTTGTCCAAGGTCCCCAATGGCATCGCGCTGGAAAGCGATTTTCGGCAGAATGCCATCATCGTGGAAGGGGAGCGGCGTTTTTCCCTGGGTGGCCATCCTGGTGCGGTACGCGTCACCGCGTTTCGCAACCGCGGTCGCTTTGCCCGCTTCGATGATGCACTGGCCCTGGCCCGCGCCACCGGCCAGGCGCCCGATCTGGCACCGGTGCGCACCATGCGCGATCGCCTCGGCATCGCCATGAATGCCGAACAGGAAATTACTGCCAACCTCGGCCTGTTCCTGCGCGCGGGATACAGCGACGGCACCATCGAAACGTATGATTTCACCGATATCGATCGCACCGTCGCGTTGGGTGCAGCGCTGCAGGGCAAAGCCTGGGGCCGCCCGCAGGACACCGTGGCCCTGGCCGGCGTGGTCAACGGCATCTCGTCCGCGCACCAGCGCTGGCTCGCCGCCGGCGGGCTGGGTGTGCTGGTCGGAGATGGCGCGCTGCCCGATCCCGGCAACGAGCAGATCGTGGAGGCCTATTACGCGTTCCGCCCGGTCGGGTGGGGTTCATTGACGTTCGATTACCAGCACATCGCCAATCCGGGCTACAACCGCGATCGCGGCCCGGCCAATGTCTTTGCCCTGCGCGTCCACGCCGGCTTCTAAAAGGGCCTCAGGATCATGACGTCCACCCGCCTGCCCAGCTTTTCGCGCATGTTGCGTCTCTCCCGGCCCAACCGGGAGGATGCGATTGCCTTCGCCATTCTTTCGGGGCTCGCCGTGCTGGTGTTTCGCACGGCCGAGGGCGTGGTGGCGCCGCTCTCCAGCCTGAACCTCGAACCGGTCACGCTCGATCCGGCGCATCTGCCCTATTACGCCTTGCGCACGGTGTTGCGCATGTTCGCCGCGCTGTTCGCCTCCACCGTGTTCACCCTGGTGGTGGCCACGCTGGCCGCGCGCAGCCGGCATGCGGGCCGCTTGATCGTCCCCGCGCTCGACATCCTGCAATCGGTACCGATCCTGGGCTTCCTCACGTTCACGGTCACGTTCTTCATGAACCTGTTTCCCGGCAGCGTTCTAGGGGTGGAACTGGCCAGCGTCTTTGCCATCTTTACCTCGCAGGCGTGGAACATGGCGTTCAGCTTCTATCAGTCGCTGCGCAGCGTGCCCGACGACCTGGAAGAGGTGTGCCACGGCTTTGGGCTGTCACCGCTGCGCCGCTTCCTGCGCCTCGATCTGCCCTATGCCACGCCGGCATTGGTGTGGAACGCGATAATGTCGATGTCGGGTGGCTGGTTCTTCGTCGTCGCATCCGAAGCCATCACCGTGGGCAACACCACCGCCACGCTGCCAGGGATCGGGTCCTACCTTGCCCTGGCGATCCAGCAGCAGGATTTCCGCGCAGTCGGCTGGGCGGTGGGGGCGATGGCGGTGGTGATCCTGGCCTATGACCAATTGTTCTTCCGCCCCATCGTGGCCTGGGCCGATCGCTTCCGGTTCGAACAGACCGCCGGTGCCGATGCCCCGCGCAGCTGGTTCCATGGCCTGCTGCGCCGCACCCGGTTGCTGCCGGTGGTGCTGGCGCCGCTTGGTGCGCTTGGCCGCTTGCTCCTCACGCTCGAACCGCGGCCGCGTCGTTCAGGGGCAGCGCGGGTGCGTCAGCCAGGCCCTTGGGCAGAGCGGGCCTGGCAACTCGGGGTGTGGCTCGGCGTGGCGGTGGCGCTGGGCTGGACCGGCCATTATCTGCTCAGCTGGTTGACCATGGCCGATCTCACGCAGGCCCTGGGCGATGCGCTGATCACGATGCTGCGCGTGATCGTGCTGATCGCGCTGGCCAGCCTGGTGTGGGTGCCGCTCGGCGTCATGATCGGCCTGCGCCCGCGGCTGGCGGAGCGAGTCCAGCCCGTCGCGCAGTTCCTGGCCGCCTTTCCGGCCAACGTCCTGTTCCCCTTTGCGGTCATCGCCATCGTCCGCTTCGATCTCGCACCCGATGTCTGGCTTTCGCCGCTGATGATCCTGGGTACCCAGTGGTATATCCTGTTCAACGTGATCGCCGGGGCCAGCGCCATCCCCAATGACCTGCGCGAGGCGGCTGGCATGTTCGGCGTAAAAGGCTGGCAATGGTGGCGCCAGGTCGCGCTGCCGGGCGTATTCCCCTATTACGTGACCGGTGCGCTCACCGCCTCGGGCGGCTCGTGGAACGCCTCGATCGTCGCCGAAGTGGTCACCTGGGGCGATCATCATCTTCGCGCCCATGGCCTGGGTGCTTATATTGCCGATGCCACCACGGCCGGAAACTATCGCCAGGTGGCCTTGGGCATCGCCGTGATGAGCCTGTTCGTGCTGGGCTTCAATCGCCTGGTCTGGCGTCCGCTCTATGCCTTCGGCGAACGTCGCCTGCGCCTTTCCTGACCCCACTTTCTCCGGAGTATCCGCCATGGCAACCATCGTGCCGGCTCGGCCGCTGATCGAGGTCAAGGGCCTCAACCATTTCTACGGTCCGCCACCGGGCGGCCATCTCGTGCTCGAAAACGTGGATCTCATGCTTTATCAGAACGAGGTTGTCGGCCTGCTCGGCCGCTCGGGCTCGGGCAAGTCCACGCTCTTGCGCTCCATCGCCGGCCTGATCCAGCCGCGCCAGGGCACCGTCACGCGCATCGCCAGCCCGGATTGCCCCGATCCCAGCGTGGCCATGGTGTTTCAGACCTTCGCCCTGTTCCCCTGGCTCACCGTGCTGCAAAACGTGGAACTCGGGCTGGAAGCACAAAAGGTGCCCGCACCCGAACGCCGCACCCGCGCGCTCGCCGCGATCGACCTGATCGGCCTCGACGGCTTTGAAAACGCATATCCCAAGGAACTGTCGGGCGGCATGCGGCAGCGCGTCGGACTTGCGCGTGCGCTGGTCGTCAATCCAGCGCTGCTGTTGATGGACGAACCGTTTTCCGCGCTCGACGTGCTCACCGCCGAAACCCTGCGCACCGATCTGCTCGATCTGTGGTCGGAAGGGCGCATGCCGATCCAGTCGATCCTGATCGTCACCCACAATATCGAGGAGGCGGTCCAGATGTGCGACCGCATCCTGGTGTTCTCGTCCAATCCCGGCCGGGTCGTGGCGGAAATCAAGGTGGATATCCCGCGCCCGCGCGATCGCCTCGATCCCCCGTTCCGCGCCTTGGTCGATGATATCTATGTCCGCATGACCGCGCGCCCGTCTGATGTCGCGCCTTTGCGGGAAGGGGTGTTCCCCGGCACCGGCATCGCCATGGTGCTGCCGCACGTTTCCACCAACACGCTCGCCGGGTTGATCGAGGAAGTGGACGGCACCCCGTTCAATGGCCAAGCCAGCATGGCCGAACTGGCCGACTCGCTCAATTTCGAGATCGACGATCTGTTTCCCATGGCCGAAACCCTGCAACTGCTGCGCTTTGCCGAACTGCGCGGCGCGCAACTGCTGCTCACCCCTGCCGCGCGCCGCTATGCCCAGGCCGATGTCGATCACCGCAAGGCGATGTTCGGCGAAGCCCTGCTCGCCCACGTTCCGCTGGCCGGCCACATCCGCCGCATCCTGGATGAACGCGCCAGCCACAAGGCACCCGCCCGCCGCTTCCGCGACGAGCTCGAAGACCACATGAGCCCCGACTTCGCCAGCGAAACGCTCAAGACCGTCACCAACTGGGGCCGCTATGCCGAAGTCTTTACCTACCACGAGGACGACGACCAGTTCAGCCTCGAAGACCCGCAATAGCCGGGCAGGATGGGCGGCGAGAGGTTTTTTGTGCTAACGCCGTGATATGAACATCGAAGGACTTACGATCGACGCCCTTAAGGTTCTTGCTCCAGATGACCTGGACGTATTACTAGCGTTTGGCAGGCCGATTACATTTCGAATGGGAACGGCGAATCTTCTCGTGGAATTTAACAAGTCCGACGACGAGCTATGCGTAAACTTGGCGCATGTGGACGGCGGTGGAGAGGGCGTGCTGGTGTTACTTTGGAAGCTGATAGCAATCTACGCCAGAGATCCAAAGTACACGCGTATTCGTTGGAACGTACATGCGCTGACTTGCGCGAATCCCAATCCTCGCCTTCAAAAATTTCTCCGAGATCGGGGGTTCACGGAAACATCTAGCGACCTTCATGGCCGGGTTTTGACACTATGTCAGAAGTTGTGATGTTCTCAGCGCAGTCATCAAGAAGGCTTTCGCAACCGTAAACCTCATGGCGGACATCTTTCATTTCTTCTCGCCGCGCAGGCAGTGGAGATTGCTCAAGAGCTCGCGTCGGTTCATGAGCATGGCCGGCCCGGCGCTGCCAAGGGCGCGGCCGTAAACGCCATATGGGGAACCGACGGCAGCATGATCCGATCGACGCCATGACCACGATTAGCAGGCGCGTCATTTTCGCCCAGGCCTGGCCGATCATTGTTGGACAGGCGTTGGTGCCCTTGGTCGGCATCGTTGATGTGGCGGTGATCGGCCGGCTCAGTGATGCGCGCAACCTCGGCGGCGTCGCGCTCGGGGCGACCATCCTCAACCTCGTGTTCTGGACCTTCGGATTCTTGCGGATGGGGGTCACGGGCATCACCGCGCAGGCGCACGGAGCGCGTGACGAAACGGAAATCCTCGCCACCATCCTGCGCGGGCTCGGCCTCGGCCTCGCGCTGGGCACGGCGGTGCTGGCGCTCTCGCCGGTGATCGTGCCGATGAGCCTGTCAATCATGGCGCCGCCGGGCGGCGTGGGCGCTGCGGCGCGGGCGTTTCTCACCATGCGCCTGTTCGGTGCGCCTGCAGCGCTGGGATTCTACGCCATCAACGGATGGCTGCTGGGCCTTGGGCGCACGCGCTTGGCGCTGGGTGTGCAGGCGGTGATGAACGGGGTGAACATCGGGCTCGACCTGCTGTTCGTTGGCGGGCTGGGCCTGGGCGCGCGCGGCGTTGGCCTCGGTACGACGCTGGCCGAATGGAGCGCACTGGGCGGTGGCATCGTTGCGATCCGCCTCGTGCTTGGCCCGGCGTGGCGGGGGCAGATGGGCGCCATTGGCCAGGCACGACTGCTCGAGGCAGCGGCAATCCGGCGTCTGGTCGTGGTCAATGCCGACATCATGGTGCGAACGCTCGCCATGCTGGGCATCTTCACATGGTTTACGCGGTCGGCCGCCATGTTGGGGCCGGTTCCGCTGGCGGCCAACCACGTGCTCATGCAGTTCGTCAGCATCAGTGCCTTCGTGCTTGACGGATTCGCCTTCACGGCCGAGGCGCGGGTCGGTGCTGCAATCGGCGCGGGCTCCCGGCCGGCCCTGTTGCGCGCGATCCGGTTGACCGGCGAGTTTTCGCTGGCTGGCGGCGTGCTGTTTTCGGTGTTGATCCTGATCTTCGGAAACGATGCGATCGCATTCCTCACCCCCGACGCGGCCATCCGCGCATCGGCCGAGGCGATGTTGCCGTTGTGCGCGGCGATCCCCACGGTCGGCGTGGCCAGCTGGCTGCTTGACGGCATCTTCATCGGCGCCGTCGCGGGCAGCATCTTGCGCAACGCTGCGTTGGTGGCACTGGTGCTTTACCTGCTGACCGATTTTGCGCTGAAACCGCTTGGCGACATGGGCATCTGGCTCGCGCTCCTGGCAAGCTATGCCTATCGCGCGATCGCACTCGGATTGGCAATGCCAGCGTTGCTGAAACGGGTGGCGAGGGCGGCATAGAAGCCTATTCGCCCAAGGGTGGCGGCACATTTTACGCCTGTTGCCCCGGCGGCGCCGGCGATAGACGCAAAAGGGCATCAGCAACAGGAAGCAAGCGTGGCCGACCCCAAGCATTCGAGCGAACGGCGGATCGAAATCGGGCAACTGCGCCGGGCAAAGACCCGCGCCCGCATCATCGCGGCCGCCTTCGAACTGTTCGGCAGCCAGGATGGCCTTCAGGTTCGCGTCGAGGAAGTTTCGCAGCGTGCCGGCATTACCCGGGCCACGTTCTACGATCATTTCACCGGCATGGCGGAACTGCGCGAGGCGGTCACTTATGAAGTGACGCACGATTTCCTGACGGCGGTGAATAGCGCGGTTTCCATGCTGGAAGATCCGCGCGAGCGGGCAGCCGCCGCCATTCGCTTCTATCTGCACAAGACGCGCGAGGATCCGCGCTGGGGTTGGTCGATGGTCAATCTCAGCGCCAACGGCATCATTTTCGGTGCGGAAACCTACAAGCAGGCCGAACTGACCGCGATCGATGGAATCAAGGCGGGGCTGCTGCGTCCGGTCAGCAGCGCCATCGCGCGCGATTGCATCCTGGGAACCTCGCTGGCGGCGATGGGATCGATGCTGCGCGGCCTCGTGCTGCCTGACTATCCCGAGCAGACCGTTGAAATCATCCTTGTATCTCTTGGGGTTGATCAGGTGCTGGCAGCACAGATCGCCGGCCGCCCCCTGCCGCGCCTTTGCGTGACGCCGAGTCCTGCAGACTGAAACTTGACACAATGAAAGATTGTGCCTAGCCATCACCAATCTTGCGAAGCGTCTGATTTGAGTTGGCGCGGCAGCGATCAGAACAAAATCTGACGATTGGGAGACGGGATGATGCCGAAATGGAGCGGCGAGGGTTCCTGCTTGCGGGCTGCACGCAGGGCAGCCTTGCTCATGGTCAGGACTATGGTGGCGGCCGGCCTGTGCGGAGCGGGCGCCAGTGCCTCGGCGCAGGAAACGCCGCGTCCGCCCGAGCGAATCTATGCCACGACCTGCGGCTATTGCCACGGCGCCCATGTGGCCCCGATTATCCGGGGCCGCAAGCTGCCTGCGTCCTACATCGCGCAAATGGTCCGTTCCGGGCCGCTTGCCATGCCCGCGTTTCGTCCCACCGAAATCACCGACGCGGAATTGCGGGCGCTGTCCGTCTGGGTGAGCCGGTCCAAAGCCGATCCCAAGGAGTTGGCGCAATGAGCAGCCTGTCCCGACGTGACATGATGCGTGCCGGCGTGGCCGGTGCCGCCGCGCTGGCAACGCCGGCGATAGCCTCCCCGCTCGATGGGCCGCGGGTGCTGCCAGTCCATCTCGATCGTGCGGCTTTTGCTTCGGTCGTGGCCGAATTGCGGGCGATCGTAGGGGCGGAATGGGTCTTTGCCGATCCCGAAAGCACGTTGCCCTATGCCAAGAGCTTTACCCCCGATCCGCGTGGCGAGCATATCCCGAGCGGGGCAGTGGCGCCTGCATCGGTCGAGCAGGTCCAGGCGATCCTGAAAGTGGCCAATCGCCACAAGCTGCCGCTGTGGACGGTCAGCACCGGCAAGAACATGGGTTATGGCTGTGCCACGCCGGCCAGCAGCGGCCAGATGATCCTCGATCTCAAGCGGATGAACCGGATCATCGCGATCGATGCAGACCTTGGCACTGCCCTGGTCGAACCGGGCGTGACCTACCAGGACCTGCACGATTATCTGGTGGCGCACGACCTGCCGTTCTGGATCGACGTGCCGACGGTTGGGCCGATCGTCTCGCCGCTCGGCAATACGCTGGAGCGCGGGGTCGGCTATACCCCCTATGGCGATCACTTCTTCATGCAGTGCGGGATGGAGGTCGTGCTGGCGGATGGCACGCTGGTGCGCACCGGGATGGGTTCGGTCAAGAACTCCACCACCTGGCAGGCGTTCAAGTGGGGCTATGGGCCTTATGTCGATGGCATTTTCACCCAGTCGAACTTTGGCGTGGTGACGAAACTGGGCTTCTGGTTGATGCCCAAGCCGCCGGCGTTCAAGCCGTTCATGGTGCGCCACGATGCAATGGGCGATGTGGCCCGGATCGTGGATGCCATGCGCCCGTTCCGCATGAACAATCTCATCCCCAATGTCGTGCTGATGATGGGCGCGGCCTATCAACTGGCGATGTTCCACCGGCGCGAGGAAATCTGGGACAAACCCGGCCCGGTGCCCGATGCGGTGATCCATGACTTCGCCCGCCGCCAAGGCCTGGGCATGTGGAATACCTACTTTGCCCTCTACGGCACCGAAGAGATCATCGCTGCGGTCGAACCGATCGTGCGCCACGCGTTCGAGAGTTCGGGTGGCGAAGTGCTGACCGAGCAGGAGATGGGTGGCAACAAGTGGTTCAACCACCACAAGAACCTGATGAGCGGCCAGCTCTCGCTGGAGGAAAAGGGCATCATGCGCTGGCGCGGCGGCGGGATGACCTGCTTTGCCCCGGTGGCCCCGGCCAAGGGCGAGGAAACCAGCGCGCAGACCGAACTGGCCAAGCAGATTCTGGGCAAATACGATCTCGACTATTCCGTGGCCTATGCAATCGGCGGGCGCGAACTGCACCACCTGATCTTCATTCTCTATGACAAATCGGTGCCCGAGGAAGAGCGCAAGGCCGACGCCTGCATCCGCGAGATGGTGACGACGTTCGGCGAGCGCGGTTGGGCGGCCTATCGCACTGGCGTGGCGACGATGGACTTGGTAGCCAGCCAGTATGGCGAGGCGAACCGCGCGCTCAATGCCCGGCTCAAGCAGGCGCTCGATCCCAACCACATTCTCTCGCCCGGCAAGCAGGGCATCGCATGACAGGCCAAGCCCGATAGGCGTGCGCGCCGGCCGGCCACCACGTTCTATTATCTGATGCGCCGCGCCACGCCGCGCCGCACGCCATGGCGTGCGGCGTTGACAGGTCCTGATGGCCGGCGGCATATGATGCATATGCATCAAGATTCGATCTCCATCGATGGCCTTGCCTGCGCGTGCAATGCGCTGCGCAAGGCGTCGCGCGCGGTTACCCGCTTCTATGACGAGGTGATGGAAGACACTGCGCTTTCCCTCGCGCAATTTGCCGTCCTGCGAAACATCGCCCGGCACGAGCCCGTCCCGCTGATGGACCTCGCGCATATCCTGGTGATGGATCGCACGACGCTTTATCGCACGCTCAAACCGTTGGAGCGGGAAGGGTGGGTTGCCATCGACGAGGGCAAGGGGCGTGCCAAGCAGGCCAGGCTGACAACGTCGGGCCATAAGGCGATCGCTGCTGCCAAGGATGCCTGGGACCAGGCACAGCAGCGGCTGATCGGCCAGTTCGGCCTGCAGCGCTGGGCCGATGTCGAGGCCGCCCTGCAGGATCTCGTGGCAATCTCGCAAGGAGGCCGGGCATGAGCCGTCTGCTCCACAAGACCGGGCTGGTGCCTGCCCGCGCGCATATCATCCTCGTCGTTGCGGCCACGTTCCTTGCGTTGCTCGTGTCTGCAGGGTTGCGCGCCACTCCGGGCGTGCTGATGGTGCCGCTCCAGGCCCACTTCGGCTGGGATCGGGCCACCATTTCCCTGTCGGCGGCGATCGGCATTTTCCTCTATGGCCTGGTCGGTCCGTTCGCTGCAGCGCTGATGGTGTCCTTCGGCATTCGCCGAACCATGCTGGCTGGCCTCGTGCTCATGGCGGCATCCACTTTCGCGAGCCTGTGGATGCGGGAGCCCTGGCACTATCTGCTGACTTGGGGCGTGCTGTCGGGCATCGGCAGCGGTGCGGTCGCATCGGTGCTGGGCGCCGCAGTGGTCAATCGCTGGTTCGCCACGCGGCAGGGGCTGGTCATGGGGCTGCTGAGCGCCAGCACCGCGACCGGCGCCTTGATCTTCCTGCCCCTGCTGGCCTGGCTATCGCGCGAGGGAGCCTGGCGGCCGGTGGTCTTGGCCGTGAGCCTGGCCTGCCTCGCCTTGGTGCCGATCGTGGCGCTGGTCTTGCCCGAGCATCCCGGCGATATCGGCACGCGCCGCTTTGGCGAAGGCCCCGACAGTGCGCCGGCACCCGCACCCAGGCAGGCACGCACGGCCGGCCTGGCGATCAGCGTGTTGTTGCGTGCCGGCCGGCGGCCGATGTTCTGGCTGCTGTTCGGCACATTCTTCGTCTGCGGCTTGACCACCAATGGACTGGTCGGCACGCACATGATCGCCTTTTGCGGTGACCACGGCATCGCGCCGGTGGCGGCGGCCGGCCTGCTTTCGACCATGGGCCTCTTCGACTTGTTCGGAACCACCGCTTCGGGTTGGCTGACCGATCGCTACAATCCGCGCGTGTTGCTGATCGTCTATTATGGCCTGCGCGGCCTTTCGCTTCTGGCGCTGCCCTTCCTCAGCTTCGATGCCACCAGCCTGGGCGTCTTCGCGGTGTTCTATGGCCTGGACTGGATCGCCACGGTGCCGCCCACCGTAAAGCTCGCCAACCAGGCCTTCGGCGAACAGGAAGCGCCGATCGTGTTCGGCTGGATCCAGACCGGCCATCAACTCGGCGCGGCCTGCGCGGCCTTTGCTGCCGGTGTCATCCGCGAACAGAGCGGCAGCTATGCGCCTGCCTTCGTGGCCGCCGGGATCATGGGCGTGGCAGCGGCGGTGGTTCTGCTGGTCACTTTGCAACGCCGCCAGGCAGCACCGGGATCGCCGTTGGCCGCGTGATCCGGGCTGCCGTGGCTATGGCTGCTTTCTCTCCTGCAGCGCCTCGCCCAGGCTTCGGGCCGTGTCGCGGACTGTGGCATCCGACTGGCGCGCCGCTTCCAGGAAGTCCACTTGCGATGCGGGTGTATAATTGCATCCCACAAACAGGCTGTCGCTTGGCCCGGCGTCCGGCAGTTCGCCACCGAAAGCCTTGGCAAGCATGGCGGCCGTGGCATTGCCGGTCGGTTCGAACGCGCCCAGCATCGGGCCGCTGTCCGGATCGATGAACCGATAATACTGCTCGGTGCCCTTGATCGGCGCCCGCGCCATTTTCTGGGCAGCGATGAACGCTTCGGCCTTCTTGCGCGGCCAGAGCGTGACCACCCAGTTCTGGAGGAAATAGACGCGGTCGACCGGCTCCTCCAACATCAGGACCGGCCGCGACAGCGTATAGCCATAGAGGCCCAGCATACCTTGCGTCTGTTTGTCGTCGTCCTTGATCTCGTGCATCCAGGCCGGCGAGGTATCACCGAGAAACAGCGCGCCGGCAAAGGCTTCGAGTGCCTCGCGCGATCGGCACGACAGCGCCTCGCCCAGCGCCTGGGGCGTCAGGGCGGGATCCTGGTTTTCCTGTTGCCCAGCGCTCTGCGCGCCCGCATGCGCGCTTGCCGTGGCAAGAAACGCCGCAGCCAAAGTCGCGGCGGAAAAGAGAAATTTTTTCATCGGGATACCTGAAACCAGCGACACGGATCGTCAACCGATAAAGCCGATCGTGCCGGCCGGTTCCAGCGTGCCGCGCGATCAGACCTCGAGGATGACCGAAGGCCGCGTGTTGGGATAGACCGGTAGATCGTTGCGCTTGCCCGGCGTCAACGACGTTGCCATGCCATAGGCATTGACCGGCTGCGACCGGTTGACCCACAGCGCATAGTAGAGATGATCGGCGCGCGGGTTGTCGGTGTTCGGATGGATCAGGATCGTCAGGCCCAGGCTGTTGAGCTGAAGCCATGGAATGATCACCGGCAACTGTTCCACGGTAAAACCGAAATAGAACGACGGGGTGACATGCGGCCCGCGAGGTTCCTTGTTCCAGTTGCCCAGTTCCACGGCAAAGCGCTCTGCCGCCCATTTTCGCAGCAAGGCGGCCTTGTGATAGGTATCCTCGTCGAAATAGACGTGCGCGTGATAGCTTTTGATCGCGGTGTAGGGCCGGGGCGTTGCGGGCAACTGCGCCTCTCCCGGCCGGGTCGATCCGGGGCGACCGGTAGGCTCGGCAAAGGTCTCATACCCCCACTCGCTGTCGCCTGTCGTCGTGCTCGGTTGCAGCTTGCCTGCGGTGATTGCCTGGCCACCGGGCGAAGCACCCTGCGCCTGCTGTGGCATGGTGCCGGCGGCCGCAGCGCCAAGCCCGGCAATTCCGGCGCCCAGCACCGCGCGGCGCGTTGGGGCCAACCGGTCGGCCCATTCCTGATCAATCTGTTCGCTCATGCGATCTGCCCTGCGGTGTGGTTGAATGTCCAGGTTTTCACGGCGGCATGCGGTGCTTGGATCGGATCGCGGCATGCCTCATAGACGACCTGCCGTGCCAGGCACTCGGGCGTGCTGGCCGGCGCGATCGGCAGTTATCGACCAATCGACGCCATCATTCTGCGGCGACGCGGGCCATGTCCCGCTCCGCCACCGCGGCGCGGACCAGTGGCAGCAGATCGCGGCCATATTCGATGGCATCTTCCAGCGGGTCGAACCCGCGGATGAGGAAAGTGTCGATGCCCAGATCGTAATAGTCGAGCAGGCTTTCCGCGACTTGTTCGGCAGTGCCGACCAGCGCGGTGGAATTCCCGCTGCCTCCGGTCAGCGCGGCAATTTCGGTCCACAGCCGCTTGTCGCGCACACGGCCGCCGGCGGCGGCGTCCAGCAGGCGCTGGGACCCGACATTGGGCACTGTGCCATCGTCATTGCGGAACAGTTGCACCGGATATGCGCCTTGGGCCTTGGCGCGCTGCGCCTTGGCTGCGGCCAGGATGCGATCGGCCCGCGCCCAGGCTTCGTCTTCCGTGCGGGCGAGCACGGGGCGCAGCGACAGGCTGAAGCCGATCTGGTCTGACCGCCCGTGCCGCGCGGCTGCCGCGCGGACGCGGGCGATGGTTGCGCGGTCTGCTCCAGCGTTTCGCCCCACAGTGCAAAAACGTCGGCATGTTTGCCCGCCACGGCGATGGCCTCGTCCGACGAGCCGCCGAAATAGACCGGCAGATGCGGTTGCTGCACCGGCTTTACTGCAGCAAAGCTTTGGCGGACCTGGTAAAACGGACCGTCGTGATCGAATGCCTCGGTCGCGGTCCAAGTGCGCTTCACCACGTCCAGATAATCGTCGGTGCGGGTATAGCGTTCAGCCTTGCCCAGGAAGTCGCCGTCGCGCTGCTGCTCGGCATCAGAGCCGCCGGTGATGATATGCACCGCCAGCCGCCCATCGATGAACTGGTCCAGCGTGGCCAGTTGGCGTGCGGCCAATGTCGGTGCAACAAAGCCCGGGCGATGGGCGAGCAGGAACTGGAGCCGCTCGGTTTGCTGCGCGGCATAGGCTGCGATCTGGAACCCGTCCGGGGCGCTGCTGAAATAGCCGATCAGGACGCGGTCGAAACCGGCCAATTCGTGCGCCCGCGCGATCGCGCCCAGATAGACTTTGTCGACGACCGGGCCATGTGGCGCGCGGCTTTCCGATCCGCCGCTGGTGCCGATGGCCCCGATGAACTGCACGGGCATGTTTGCGCTCCAGGTTTGCGTTTGGTGCCGCGATCAGGCGGGTTCGGGCAGCGTGGGCCCGTGCGTTGCGCGCAGGGTGGGATAGTCGGTGCAGCCGTGGGCGCCGCCGCTATACCAAGTGGCTTCATCCTGCGGATTGAGCACCCCGCTGGCGCGCTGGGCATAGTATTCAACCCACAGGCCACCCGGTTCGCGGGTGTCCGCATCGTTGCGGGCACGGCCGAGCGGCGCCATGACGATACGGTTGGGCGCGGTCAGCCGGCCAAGCCGACCCGGTTCGAATAGACCCATGGAAACCACTCCTAGCCAAGGGGGCCAAGGCTATGGCTGCCGGCGTGGCGGGACAAACGAGTTCGGCACGTGGGTGCTTCAGCGTTCATGATACGTCATGCAGCTGGTTGACCAAGCGCAGCGGCGATCGTCCAGTTTTGCTGCATGGTATATTGGACATTGCCATGCCGATTTCCATCGCATGGCAACCGCGCTAGTCTCTTGCGGCATAGTCGGGGGAAGAGCAGGCGATGGTGCGATCCGAAGCAGATGGCGAAGAGGCAGGCGGTGCCATTCCACTCGCGCGCCGGGCGGTGACGACTGGCCTGCTGGCAACCGCTGCCGGCGCCGCCATGGCTGTGGATGGGCACGCGGCCGTGCCCCATGGCACTGCTCACCTGCCCTTTGCCAATGGTGAACGGCCGCTCGCCCGCTTTCCGCAAAAGCGGCCGTTGATCCTGCAGACCAGCCGCCCGCCGCAGTTGGAAACACCCTTCGCCGTGTTCGACGAAGGGCTGCTGACACCCAACGACGCGTTCTTCGTGCGCTATCACCTGAGCGACCTGCCCACCGATCTCGATGCGCGCAGCCATCGCGTGGACGTGGGCGGCCTGGTCGATCGCGCGCTGTCGCTGTCGCTGGCAGATCTGCAGCGCGATTTTCCGGCGGTCGAACTGGTGGCGGTGAACCAGTGCTCGGGCAACGGGCGGGGTCTTGTTGCCCCACGCGTGGCGGGTGGGCAGCTTGGCAACGGGGCCATGGGCAATGCCCGCTGGCATGGCGTGCCGTTGCGCGCCGTGCTCGAACGCGCGGGCGTCAAGGCTGGCGCGCGGCAGGTGGTGTTCGACGGGCTGGACCAGCCGGCCGCCGCCTCCGTGCCCGACTTTATCAAGGCCCTCGATCTCGATCATGTGCTGCAGGGCGAAGTGCTGCTCGCCTGGGGCATGAACGGCCAGGCGCTGCCCTTTCTCAATGGCTATCCGCTGCGGCTGGTCGTGCCGGGCTATTACGGCACCTATTGGATCAAGCACCTGTCCCGCATCACGGTGACCGACAGCGTGTTCGACGGCTATTGGATGAGCAAGGCCTATCGCATTCCTGATACCGCCTGCGGCTGCGTGGCCCCTGGCGCCAAGCCCGATCGCACCCGCCCGATCGGCAGGCTCAACGTTCGCTCGTTCGTGACCAGCCACGCCGATGGCGCGGTGGTGCGCGCCAACGCGCCGGTGCGACTGCGCGGGATCGCGTTCGACGGGGGCAGCGGCATTGCCAGCGTGGCGATCACCCGCGATGGCGGCAGCACGTGGCAACCTGCGCAGCTTGGTGAAGATCTCGGGCGCTATTCGTTTCGCGGCTGGCAGGCAGAAGTGGCCTTGCCGCCCGGCGTTCATGCCATCGGCGCGCGTGCCACCAGCCAAAACGGCGAGGTCCAGCCGCTGGAGCCGCAATGGAACCCCGCAGGCTATCGCCGCAACGTGGTCGAAACCGTCCACATCGAGGCACGGGCATGATGCGGCGGCTGGGCATTGCAGCCCTGGCCGTGGCGGCGCTGGTCACGCTCTGCGCGGCCACCTATCGCCTGCCGCCAGAACCCACGGTGCGGCTGGGCACCGGCAGCGAGGCCGAGCTGGCCGAGGCGCATTGCGCCGCGTGCCATTCGCTCGATTATATCGTCAACCAGCCACCGGGCATGGGCATCGCCTTCTGGACTGCCGAAGTCGCCAAGATGCGCACCGTCTATGGCGCGGCTATCGATGACGAGACGGCAAAGCGGATCGCGACCTATCTGGCAGAACGCAAGGGCACGTAAGGCCGGTGCGTCGGAACACCGGCAGGACCGCGCCTTGTGCTCTGGTGCCGCGCTCGACAGGCTGGGTTTAGGTATGGTGCCAGCGAGGCGGATTTCATGTTCTTTGCCAGTCCGGTTCCCGCCACAGGCTTGCGGGCAAGACCGGCCGAGGTTGGCATGCAGGTTGCGCGACCTTCCCGCCGTTTGATGACTGGGTGCGCCCCACTGTGGGGACGCCCGTTGAAATAACGCGTACGATTGCGGCGCTACAGCGGGCGCTCAAGATTTAGGCGCGGCGCCTTGGCCTTGTCGCATCCTTTACCATGCGCTGCCCCGGTTTTCGGCAATTGTGGCCCGCTGTTGCCTGCGCTAGCGTGCGCGCCGGCCATTTCGGCCCCCGGGGGGAACATGCGACGCAACCTCATTGTGCTGGCCTCGGCCTTGCTGGCAACCACCACTTTCGCCCTGCCGGCGGCGCGGGCCGCCACCGATCCCTTGTTGCTGCAACAACCCACGCTTTCGGCCACGCAGATCGCGTTCGTCTATGGCGGTGAAATCTGGATTGTGCCGCGCAGCGGCGGGCGCGCGGTGCGATTGGTGAGCGGCCAGGGCGCCCTGTCGGGCCCGGTGTTTTCGCCCGACGGCAGCCAGATCGCGTTTACCGGCCGCTATGACGGCAATACCGATGTCTATGTCGTGCCCGCGCTTGGCGGGGAACCGCGCCGCCTGACCTGGCATCCCGGTGCCGACGTGGCACTGGGCTGGTCGGCCGATGGCAGCCGCGTGCTGTTCCGCTCCCCACGCGTGGCGGTGCGCGATGCGCACCAGATGTTCCTGGTGCCCGCCAGCGGCGGCGCGCCCACGCCCGTGCCGCTGCCCAGCGGCGAGGAAGGCGCCTTTTCCCCCGATGGCAGCCGCATCGCCTATTCCCCGATCGAGCGGTGGCAGCCCGCGTGGAAGCAATATCGTGGTGGGCAGACCGCTCGAATCTGGATTGCCCGCCTTTCCGATTCCGCGGTCACGCCGATCCCGCGCCCCAACAGCAATGACACGCACCCGCTATGGATCGGCGACAAGGTCTATTTCCTGTCCGATCGCGATGGCCCCGTCACGCTCTACAGCTATGATCCGGCCAATGGCGCGGTAACGCGGCTGGTGGACAACGCCCAGGGTTTCGACATGGCGGCGATCGGCGCGGGGCCTGGGGGAGTGGTGATCGACCATTTCGGCAGGCTTGAGATCTATGACATTGCCAGTGGCAAGGTCAGCCCGGTGCCGGTGACGATCGATGCCGATCTGCCGCAGCGGCGGGCCCATTTCGTGGAGATCAAGCCGGATGGCGTCACGCATGCGCGGCTGAGCGGCACGGGCAAGCGCGTAATCCTCGAGGCGCGCGGCGACGTGCTTTCGGCGCCGGCCGAAAAGGGTGACGTGCGCAACATCACCCACTCGCCCGGCGTGGCCGACCGCGATCCGGCGCCATCGCCCGATGGCAGCAAGATCGCCTGGTTTTCCGATGAATCGGGCGAATATGCGCTGCATGTCGGCGCCGCAGACGGCCTGGGCCCAGTGCGCAAGATCGCCTTGGGAACGCCGCCGTCGTTCTTCTACAACCCGCGCTGGTCGCCCGACAGCAAGAAGATCGTGTTCGAGGACAAGCGCCTCAACCTGTGGTTGATCGACCTCGCCAGTGGCGCGGCGCCGGCAAAGATCGACACCAATCTGTATGACGCGCCCGGTTCAAATTTCGACGCGGCCTGGTCGGCCGACAGCCAGTGGATCGTCTACACCCGGCAGTTGCCCAGCCACTTGCACGCCGCCTGGGTGCATTCGCTGGCCACGGGCAAGAACACCCAGGTCACCGACGGGCTGAGCGACGTGATCTCCCCCCGGTTCGATCGCAACGGGAAGTACCTCTACTTCGCGGCCACCACCGCCACCGGGCCGGCGACGGGCTGGCTCGATATGTCGAGCATGGGGCGCGCTATCGACGGGGCAGCCTATGTCATGGTCTTGCGCAAGGACACCGCCTCGCCGATCGCCCCCGAAAGCGACGAGGAAAGCCCGGCCGATACGATGCCCGGCCGCGATAAGCCGGCCAAGCGCAAGGCCCGCGCCAAGGACGACGGTGCCAGTTCTGCCGCCGAAAAGCCCGATGAAAAGGCGGACAGCAAGAACGATAAAGACGAGAAGACCGAAAAGGATGCCCCGCCACCGCCGGTGCGCATCGATTTCGACGGGCTGGACCAGCGCATCCTCGCCCTGCCGATCCCGCGCGCCAATATCGTGCAACTGGAAACCGGCAAGGAGGGCGTGGTCTACACCCTGACCATTCCGCCCGCCGCGACCGATGCCGATTACCTGGAAGGCGACGAGGCCGGCCCGCCGCGCACGCTGTTCCGGTTCGAGTTGAAGGAACGCAAGAACAAGGAACTTGCGCAAGGCGTGCTGCCCGACAGCTTCTCGGTTTCCGCCGACGGCACCAAGATCCTGCTGCAGCGGAGCGGCACCTGGCTGGTCGCCGACGCCGACAAGGAAGTGAAGGACGGCGACAGCGCCAAGCCGGTCAAGTTCGAAGACGTGCGCGTGTGGGTCGATCCCCAGGCGGAATGGAAGCAGATCTACCACGAGGTCTGGCGCATCGAGCGTGACTTCCTCTACGATCCCAACCACCATGGCCTGGACTTGGCGCGGGCCGAAGCGCTCTATGCCCGCTTCCTGCCGGGCCTGGCCGCGCGGCAGGATCTCAATGTGCTGCTGGAAGAGATGACCGGCCATATCTCGATCGGCCACACGTTCATCAACGGCGGCGACGTGCCCGAGCAGCAGACGGCCAAGGGCGGGTTGCTCGGCGCCGATTATGAAGCGGTGGACGGGCGCTGGCGCATTGCCCGCGTGCTGCTGGGCGAGAACTGGAATCCCAAGCTGGTTGCCCCGCTCAGCCAGCCTGGCGTCAATGTCCATGCCGGCGAGTTCATCCTGGCGGTAAACGGCCAGAGTGTGACCACCGATACTGAAATCGACCGCGCGCTCGATGGCACGGCGGGCAAGCAGACGGTCTTGACCGTGGCCACAACGGCCAGCGGGGCTGGCGCGCGCAAGGTCACCGTGGTCCCGATCGCCAGCGAGGGGCAGTTGCGCCTGCGCAGCTGGATGGAGGGCAACCGCCGCACCGTCGATCGCCTTTCGGGCGGCAAGCTTGCCTATGTCTATGTGCCCGATACGGCGGCGGGTGGCTTTGCCAATTTCAACCGCTATTATTTTGCGCAAGTGGGCAAGCAGGGCGCGGTGATCGACGAGCGCTTCAACCATGGCGGGCAGATCGCAGACTACATCGTCGATCAGTTGAAGCGCACGCCGCAGATGATCAACGTGACCAGGGAAGGGGCTGACCAGATTGAGCCGGCGGCGGCCATCTTTGGCCCCAAGGTGATGATCATCAATGAAATGTCGGGGTCTGGCGGGGATGCGCTACCCTGGTTGTTCCACAAGGAAAAGGTGGGCCCGCTGGTGGGCAAGCGCACCTGGGGCGGCCTGGTCGGCATCGGCAATTACCCGCCGCTGATCGATGGCGGCAGTGTCACGGCGCCGCGCTGGGCGATCTATGGCACCAGTGGGCAGTGGGAAGTGGAAGGGATCGGCATCCCGCCCGATATCGAGGTGGAACAGGACCCCGCGCTGATCCGCCAGGGCCATGATCCGCAACTGGAGCGGGCTGTCGCCGAGGCGCTTACCTTGCTCCAGGCCAATCCGCCGCAGCAGTTCCCCAAGCCGCCACCGATTGTGAAGCACCCCGTGCTGCCGCAATAACCAGCGCAAGAACCGGGCCGGGGTTGTCGTCCCGGCCCGGTTCTGCCTAGTTTTGCGCTGTTTTCAGGCGGCAACGGGCGCCAGGATGCGGTCGGCCAGTGCCGTGCCCGAAAGCCATGCGCCTTCGATCGTCGGTTCGGTCAACCAATCGCCGCAAGCGCCCAGGCGCAGCGTATGGTCCCACAACGCGGTGTTGCCGGTGCCGGCGGGGCGGGCAAAGCGCCAGCGGTGCGCGCGCGCCACCAGCGGCTCTGGCAGGGCCATCCCGGCCAGCGCGGCGAATTCCTCGACCATCAGCCCGATCACGGCGTCGGGCTCCATTTCCAGGTGGCGACGCGACCAATCCGGCGCGGCGTGAACCACCCAGCATTCGGGATCACCCAGCGCGGGGCCGCCGCGCCCCGGTTTGGCCGAATTGCGTGCAGCCCAGGCCAGCGCGCCATTGCCCTTTGCGTCTTTGGCCTGCCACACCGACCAGTCCAGCGGCAGCGGATCGGCCCAGGCCAACATCGCGGTCCAGCAGGCCTGCGAGGCAGTGCCTGCCGCCGCGCGCGCCATCGGAAAGGCATGCAGCGAAAGCAGTGGCGCCGCCTGTTCGGCCGGCGTTGCCACGATCACGGCATCAAATGGCCCGCGCCGCTCACCGTCCAGCACCAGCCACCACTGCCGGCCATCGTGGACCAGGCCCTTGACCAGGCACCCAAAAGTCACGTCGTGCTGCTGTGCCAGATCGGCCACCAGGGCATTCATGCCCGGCACGCCGACATGGGCATCGGGCCCCGCTGCCGGCCAGGGGGCGGCGACGCCGCGTGCCGCCCAGTCGGCCAGTTGCCGGGCAAAGCCAGGGGTGGTGGCCGCACAGAACTGCGCGCCATGGTCGAACCGGGCCTGGCCCAGCGGCGTTTCGACCCGCCGCGTGGACATGCGCCCGCCCGGTCCGCGCCCTTTGTCAAAAGCGCTGACCGCGTGGCCGGCCCCCACCAGCCTGGCCGCGCAGGTCAACCCGGCAAGCCCGGCCCCGATGATCCCGAAATGCACCGCTTCCCCTCCCTGCCGCGTCAGCTGCGGCCCATCAGGGACATGACTTCGCGGCGCGAGCTGGCATCGTTGAGGAAGCAGCCGAGCATGCGGCTGGTGACCATGCCCACGCCTGGCGTGCATACGCCGCGTGCCGTCATGCAGCCGTGCTGCGCTTCGATCACCACGGCCACGCCCTGGGGCTGAAGATGGTCCCAGATGCACTGCGCCACTTGCGCGGTCAGGCGCTCTTGCACCTGCAGGCGGCGGGCATAGCCGTGCAGCACGCGGGCCAGCTTGGAAATGCCCACCACGCGGTTGTGCGGCAGATAGGCGATCGAGGCCTTGCCGGTGATCGGCGCCATGTGGTGCTCGCAGTGCGATTGGAACGGAATGTCACGCAGCAACACGATTTCATCATAGCCGCCCACTTCCTCGAACGTGCGGGTCAGGTGCACGCTGGGATCTTCGCGATAGCCCTGGCAATATTCCAGCCAGGCCCGGCCCACGCGGGCCGGCGTGTCGATCAGTCCCTCGCGGCTGGGATCCTCGCCGGCAAAGCGCAGCAGCGTGCGGATTGCTTCCTGCACCTGCTCGGGCACCGGGGGCTTGGCCGCAGATGCATGGTGGCGCACGGCGTTGTCATGCGCGACACGATCATGGGCGGCGTGGTCGCAACCATCGTGAGTGCCTTGGTCGGCAGCGAAATCGAGGGTGATAAGGTTCATGGCGGAAGTCTCCGGCCCGGGGAGGCTGCACGCAGAAGATGCGCATCAGGGCAAGACCGGGCATATACTTGGGACTTGCAGTTGGCGGCGCGCAGCTACAACATGGCCGAAAGGACACTGGAGCGAAGCGCGCACCGTGCCACATGAGGAAACATGCTGATATCCGAGATGATAACGGCAAGCCCGGTCGCTGCGGTCATCAGCAACCCCCGCTTGCCCGACAACCCGATCGTGGAATGCAATGCCGCGTTCGAAGCGCTGACCGGCTATGAGCGGGACGAGATCATCGGCCGCAACTGCCGATTCCTGCGCGGGCCCGGTACCGAAGCAGACCTGACCGAGGAACTGCGCGCGGGCATCCGCGAAGGGCGCCCGGTGCTGGTGGAGATCATCAATTACAAGAAAGATGGCACCCCATTCCGCAACGCGGTGATGGTCGCCCCCATCTTCGATGCGCAAGGCGAGCTTGAATATTTCCTTGGTTCCCAAGTGGATGTTAGCAAGGCGGCGGATCTGGAAGCAGGGCACAACGTGGCCACTGCGCGATCGCAGGCGGCGCGCGATGCGGTGGCGCTGCTTTCGCCCCGGCAGCGCGAAATCCTGGTGCACATGGCTGCGGGCAAGCTCAACAAACAGATCGCCTATGAGCTGGGCCTGTCGGAACGCACGGTAAAGATGCACCGCTCCTCGGTGATCCGCACCCTGGGCGTGCGCACCAGCGCCGACGCCATCCGCATGGCGGTGGAAGCGGGCTACTGATCGCGCGCAAACAGGGGGGTGCCTTTAAGGGCAAACCCTTGCGCCGGCGCCGCGCGCCGGGCTTCTGGAGCCAGGCCCAGGGCGGGCCTGGCCGGCCCTGCAACCGGCGTCCAGGCAAAATCGCCGGATTCGGCAGCCGGCGCCACGCGCGGTGCCTGCACCGGAGAGGCATTGCCGCCGTGCAGCCGGAACCGAGCCAATTGCTCCATCAGGCTGTCGGCTTCGCTCGGTAGAACGCGGGCGCCGGCGGTATCGTGAGCCGCCATGGCCGGTTTGCGCCGTGGGCCCGCATCCATGCCCGATACCATGCGTGAAATGGCGCCGATGCCGTCGGCCTGGCGCTGGGCCGCGTCGGCAATCTCTTCGACCAGGCCCGACACCGCGTTCACTTCGCCCACGATCTGGCGCAGCGCGTCGCCGCTGCTTTCCACCAGCGCCACCCCATCGGTGATCTGTTGAGAACTGGCATTGATCAAGCTCTTGATGTCCTTGGCCGCGTTCGCGCTGCGCTGCGCCAGGCCGCGCACCTCGCCAGCCACCACGGCAAAGCCCTTGCCGGCCTCCCCGGCACGGGCGGCTTCTACCCCGGCGTTCAGTGCCAGCAGGTTGGTCTGGAATGCGATGCCGTCGATCACGGCAATGATCTCGGCCATCTGGCGCGAGCTGCTCTCGATCGAGCGCATCGCCGCCACGGCATCGTGGGCGATGGTTTCCACCTTGCCGGCAGTGTCGCGCGCCACGCGCAGCCGGCCGCTGGTCTGGCGGGCATTTTCGGCGGTGATCCTGACGGTGCCGGTGAATTCGGTGAGCGTCCGCGCGGTGTCTGCCAGGGCATTGCGCTGCTGGGCGGACTGCAGGGACAGATCGGACGAGGCGGCCGCAACGTCGTCGATGCCCTGCTGGATCGTGCGGCATCCTGCCACGATGCGGCCCACCACATCGCCTGTGTCGCCTGATGCTGGATTGCCGTCACTGGCGAGCTTCTCCACCGCGCGGGCGGCGTTTTCGGCCTCGCCATGCGCCTGATCCGCCTGCGCGCGCTGTCTGTCGCGGGCGATCTGGCCGGGGGTGGGGCGGTCCGCTGCTGGGCGGATGCGCCGGGCCGGGCTCGCCCTAGCGGCGATCAGCACCGTCAACAGGATCGCCGACGCGGCCAGCGCCGCCACTGCCGTGCCCACCATCCAGCTTTGGGCAGCGGTATGGATGGCCGCACCCTGTTCGGAAATCGTCGCCATGCCTTTGGCCTGGCCATCGCTGAGGCGCTGCATCAGGTCTTCAAGCATGGCGTAGTGTTCGCGCGATGGCCCGCCCAAGGCAGCCCGCGCCGCGGCGGGATCGCTTTCCGACGCGGCGATCAGGCGATCGGTGTCTGCCGTCATGTCGCGCCACCCGGCCTCGAACGTGGCAAGCAGTGCCTGCTGCTCGGGCGCGGTGGTGGCCGCGCGATAATCAGCCAGGGTCTTGTCCACCGCCGCTTGCATATCGCGCGCCCGCTTGGCCGTGCTTGGGTCCGGCGTGTCGACCAGTTCGGCCTGCAGGACGCGGTATTGCGCAAGCTGGCTGTGCAACTCGCCCAGCGATTGCGTGGCCGGCAGCCAGCGTTGGCGCAGTTCGGTGGCGACACCGTTGACAGCGCCGATGTGATCGACCCCCACCACGGTGATGGCCGCGATCGTTATCAGCATCACGGCAAAGGCAGAGATCAATTTGGCGGAAATACGCAAACGAAGCATGGCGGCAGCCTCCGGCGATGGGGCGGATATGCCGGGAAACCTAGGCTGCGCACGTTCAGGGATTGGTAACCATACCCCCCGTGGTTGATTGCTAGGCCGGCGTTAACCATGATCCATGGTGCGCAGCCTGACCGTGGGATGCGCCTTTGGGATGTCCGGCCGTGTCAACTTCGGGCAGGATTGCCCGATGATCACGCGATTCGCTTTCCATATCCCTCGCCTGGCCTTGGCCCTGGCCGCTTCCCACCTGATGTTCGCCGCCGCCGGTGCGGCCCCTGTGCGCAAGCCCGCGTTGCGCGCCGCACCTGCCAAGGCGCCGGTCGAAGCGGCACCGGCCCCGGTTCCCGATGTCGCGACCGTTGCGCTGGTGACCGACCAGGGCACCATCGTGGTGGAACTGGACGGGAAGCATGCGCCGGTCAGCGTGGGCAATTTCCTGCACTACGTGGACAGCAAGCGCTATGACGGGATGATGTTCTACCGCGCCATGCACCTTGAATGGGGGCAGCAGCCCAACGGGCTCTTGCAGGGCGGCATCCGCGACGGTGCCAAGCTGTTCAAGCCGGTGGCGCACGAACCCACCAGCCAGACCGGCATTCTGCACAAGGCCGGCACGCTTTCCCTGGCGCGGCTGGCACCGGGCACGGCGACGTCGGATTTTTCGATCCTGTTGTCGGATATTCCCAGTCTGGATGCCGATCCGGCCAGCGCCGATCCCGCCAAAGCCGTTACTGATACCCAATTGGGCTATGCCGCGTTCGGCCACGTGGTTTCGGGCATGGATGTGGTGCGCAAGATCTGGGACATGCCGATTTCCCCCACGCTGGGTGAAGGGGCCATGCGCGGGCAGATGCTGGCCCAGCCGGTGAAAGTGATCACCGCGCGCCGGGTGCCCAACCAGGCACCGCAACCCGCTACCGTTCCCGCGCCTGCCCCCGTCCCAGCCACGCCTTGATCAGTTGGGGCAGGGTACCGCCGTGCTCTGGCCCCGGCGGAACAGCACCACGCGGTAGAAGAACGCGTCGCCGCCAAAGGTCTGGTTCGGCCCGGCCACCAGGTCGAGCTTGTCACCTGCGGCGAGGTCCACCGCCACCGGGCCGGGTTGGAGCGCGGTGGTGACCGTGCCTTGCCACAAGACCTTGCCATTGCGCAGCACGGACAGGTCCACCCCGTCGCCGTTGGCCGCCTTGGCAAAGCAGCCGCGCAGATCCACCGCCTGGGCCGCCGGTGCCGTATAGCGCCACACCGCGCGCAGCGGTGCGCTGGCATCGCCCGCAGGCGCTGCGCTTGTCGCGTTGATGCGCAAGGGCTTGCTGAACTTGTTGCCGAAATAGCCGGTCCAGGTATCGTCCAGCCAATCGAGCGCGGTATCGGCGCCGGTCTTGCCCCGCACGAAATAGCGCCAGGCCGGCGTGCCCCAGCCAAGCAGCGTATCGGCCACCACGGCCGAAGACCCGATGGTATAGCCCTTGCCCACCAGCACGATCGGCTGGTCCCCGATCAAGGGCGCGGCGAGCGCGGCGCCGGTGGGGCCATAGGCACGCGTGCCATTGCCCAGTACCAGCCCGCGCGGGCTTCCCCACACCACCGTGGTATCGCTGCCAAAGCGATAGGCAAACAGCAGCGGATCGCCCAGGTCGAGCCGCATCGGGCGCCCCTTGGGCAGCACGCTTGCTTGCAGGAAGCGGAACGCGCGACCCTGGTCCTTGATCGCGGTGCCGGCAAAAAGCCCCATGGTGGGAAAGCCGGTCTGGTCGATCAGCGCATACCAGCTGGCCTGGCCCACGCCGTTTGCCGCCAGCAGCGTGGCCTGCTTGACCAGTTCGCCGGCCGCCAACCCCTGGTCTGGTGTGGCGAGTCCGAATTCCGTGGCCCAGACCGGCACGCGCCGGCCCGAGGCATCCATGGCCGCCCAGAGCTGCGCCATTTCCACGTCCAACCCTTCGCCCCGGTTGCGATAGGGGTGCACGGCCAGGCCGTCGACCTGTGAGAGCAGCCCGGCGGCAAACAGCGGGCGCAGGAAGCCGGTGCCGATCATGTTGGTCGATCCGCCCAGCAGCGCGGGATTGCCGCCCAACCGCGCGCGCGCGGCGGCGGCAATGCGCACATAGGCCGCCACACTGTCGATCCCGCTGGCGAAGACCATCGCCCGGCTGCCGTTGATCTCATTGCCCAGCTCGATCGCGGCAAGGCACGATCCGAACTTGTCTTTCAGAGCGCCAAGATAGGCGGCATAGGCCGTGCGCCCCTGTTCGGACGAAACCCACAAGCCATTGTCGTAAAGCGGGTTGACCGGAATTTCCGTCAGGATCAGCCGCCGCCCTGCCTGGCACGCAGCCACCAAGTTCTGCGCCGCTGCGCTGCCCAGCGCATATTGCCCCTTGGTCACCTCACCCGCCGCCCAGGGCAGTGAATCGCGCAAGAGCGGCGCTTGCGCCTGCGCGGCCAGATCGCCCACTCCAGTGGCCCAACCCTGGCTGAAATGCGTCTGCGCGCCCAATAGCAGCGGGCTGCCGCCGGTCGAGGCGGCGGTGGCGGCTGCCGAAGCGGCCACCACCGCCGTGGTTGCGGTGCCCGTGCTGGCGGCAAGCGTGACCGCCGCAACCGGCTGGCTGGATTGGGACGCTGGTGCTTTCCCCGCAGTGAGGATGACCGTTGTCGCCAGTGCCGGCGCTGCCACGATGGCAGCCGTGACCAGCAGTGACTGGCGAAAACGGGTGTTCTTAAAAAGCGCCATGTGCGGCCGTCCTGCAAGTTGCCAGCAAAGGGCGGCAGGGATTCGCCGCCCGGTCTGCACAATCTTGCCGTTTTCCTTTAACATGCCCGCTCCAGACGCGGTTGACGCCGTGGCAGTCTTCGTTGCTGTAACCGTATTGACCAGTAAGGGAAAATACGTGGGATATGGTGGGATCGCACTGAAACGGTGCCATCTAATCGACCCGTTCTCGATTTCTGTTGAGAGTCCAACTTGCTTTCCCACGATCCTGAACGGGCGGCGGTGTCCAGGGGCAGTCTCGCGCGCAAGACAGGCGGTGGCAGACCGTGCCGGTTCTGCGGGGGGCAAGACGGCGGAATGCAGTTTGGAACCTTGCGGCGCGAGTCTGCTTGCCAGGAAAATTAGCTTAAAGGTGATGTTACGCTGAAATCTAGAATTTATCCTGTCTATTTGAACCTTGCGAAATTAAATTCGGCATAATTCGAATAGATCATAAATATAAACCAATTGAAGATCGAAATGTACTTGAAATTCGATTTTTAAATTTCACTTGCAATTATTGGCGTGATTTGCCATAAGCTGCGCATCGCCCCCTGTCATGGATGCAAATATCCTGGATGCATCAGGCGCCTGAGAGACCATCGCGCTCCCGCATCTGGCAGGAGAACGACCGTGGACCTCAATCATCTTCTTTTTCAGCATCAGGTTGCGGTGATGGATGCCCAAGCGCCGCGTGATCGCCGTGCGGGCAGCCGTTACGATCTCGTACGCCATTACGAAACGCGCATTGCCCGGCTGCGCCAGAAGCTGGGCGTTGCGGCCTATCCCGAATGGTTTGCCCAGCCGGACGCGCCCGCGGCGGCCTGATCGCCCAAACGCAATCGGGCGCATTTGCCCACGTTGCCCGTTTCGCAGGCCTTGCGAACCGGGTCTTCCGGCCAGGAGATTTCCCCATGACGGCAATTGTCACCACCCGCGCGCTCAACATTTCGGTCGAAGAGACGGCTGCGATCAAGCAATGCGAAGCCAAGTCGCTGCGCATCAGTTCGATCGAACCGCTCAAGTCGGGCGGCACCCACGTGGTTTTCTTGACGATCGAAGAGGCCGACAAGGCGCGCATCCTGTTCAAGTCCGCGATGCTGACCGGCCGCGTGGTTCGCTTCCCCTTCATGGGGGCTTCGACGCGCAGCGCTTACTGAGCTTGTGTGGTCAGCGGGGCAGGGCTGCCAGCCCTGCTTCCACCACATCGCCCACGCGCGCCAGATCCTCTGGCGTGATGCAATAGGGCGGCAGCACATAGACGGTGTTGCCCAGCGGGCGCAGCAGTACGCCGTTGTCGCGGGCAAAGCCCATCAGGTGCGGTGCCAGGGCAGAGAGATAGCCGCCATCGGGCGTGGCAAAGTCCACCGCGATGATCGTGCCGCAGCGGCGCGGGTTATTGGCGCCCGGCAGGCTGGCCAGCCGGTCCAGCAAGGCCTGCTGGTTCTGCGCCAGCGTGTCGATCCGCGCCTGTACCGGCTCCTCGCGCCAGATCGCCAGGTTTTCCACCGCCGCCGCGCAGGCGATCGGATTCGCCGTGTAGCTCGACGAGTGGTAGAACAACCTGGCTCGGTCGGTGGACCAGTGCGCGGCAAAGATCGGCTCCTGCGCCACCGTCACCGCCAGCGGCATCGATCCGCCGGTCAGGCCTTTGGCCAGGCACAGGATATCGGGCACCACGCCGGCCTGGTCGCAGGCCAGCAGCGTGCCGGTGCGGCCGAACCCGGTCATCACTTCATCGGCAATCAGCAGCACGCCATGGCGGCGGCAGACGTGCGCCATTTCGGCCAGTATGGCGGGCGGATAGAACAGCATGCCCCCTGCGCCCAGCACCAGCGGCTCCACGATCAGGGCTGCCGGCTTTTCGCGGCAGGCAAGTTCCAGCGCGGCGATGGTGTTGGCGCCATCGGCATGCGGAAACGGCACCGTGCCCACGTCGAACAGCAGGGGGGCATAGGCCGCGTTATAGACCCCGCGCTCTCCCACCGACATCGTGCCGATGGTATCGCCGTGATAGGAATGTTCCATCACCAGGATGCGGTGGCGCGGCTCGCCACGGTTGGCCCAGAAGCCCAGCGCCATTTTCAGCGCCACTTCCACGCAAGTGCTGCCGCTGTCGGAAAAGAACACGCGGGTCAGCGGCTCGGGCAACATGGCCACCAGGCCGCGCGCCACCTCTTCGGCCGGTTGATGCGTCCACCCGGCAAAGATCACCTGGTCCAGCTTTTCGGTTTGCGCGCGGATCGCGGCCATGATGCGCGGGTTGTTGTGCCCGTGCGTGGTCACCCACCAAGACGAGATCGCATCGATCACCCGGCTGCCGTCTTCCAGCACCAGCGCCGCGCCTTCGCCGCGCGCCACCGTGGGGATCGGCAGGCCCAGGCCATGCTGCCAGAACGGATGCCAGACGGGCGATTGGCTCACGCGAAATCCTCCAGCGCAAAGCCTGTGGCAAAGGCAGCGGCCAGGGTTTGCGGTGTCAGCGGATCAAGCCGGTCCAGCCGGCCCAGCCTGCGGACTTTGCCCATGGCGGCAATCGTCTGCTCGTTGTCTTCGTTGGCCGCGCCGACAAAGGCGATGCCATGGATCGGCACCCCGCGCGCACGCAATGCTTCCACGGTCAGCAGGCTGTGGTTGATTGTGCCCAGGCCCGTGCGCGCAACGATGATGACCGGCAGGTTCCACCAGGCGAACAGATCGGCATAGAGCGTGCCGCGCGTGATCGGCACCAGCGCGCCGCCGGCGCCCTCGACCACCAGGTTGTCCAGCTCGGGCGGGGCCAGCCGGGCCGGATCGATCTGCAAGCCGTCCAGTTCTGCCGCACGATGGGGGGAAAGTGGCTGAGTCAGGCGATAGGCTTCGGGCAGCACGCGCTCGGGCGGCAATTGCGCCAGGGTGGCCACGGCATCGCGGTCGGCGCCGTCATCCAGGCCCGATTGCACCGGCTTCCAGTAATGGGCGCCCAGCGCATTGGCCAGCGCGGCGCTGAACACGGTCTTGCCGATGCCGGTATCGGTTCCGGTCACGACATAGCGGGGCATGTCAAAGCACCTCCTCAAGCGTGGCAGCCAGCGCGTCCACATCGGCGGGGCTGGCGTTGAGCGTCAATGAAATGCGCAACCGGCTGGTGCCGTCCGGCACGGTGGGCGGGCGGATGCCGCGAATGTCGAACCCCGCCCGTTGCAACCGTGTCGCCACGGCCATGGTGCGCGCATCGTCCTTTAAGATCAGCGGCATGACCTGGCTGCCGCTCACGCTGGCGCCCAAGGGACCAAGCACCCGTGCGGCATGGTCGATCAACGTGGCCAGCGCCGCGCGCCGCTCCGGTTCCTCGGCGCAGATGCGCAAGGCCTCGCGCACAGCACTTGCCATCAGTGGGCTGGGCGCGGTGGAAAAGATGAACGGGCGGCCCCGGTTGACCAGGAAATCGCGCACCACGCGCGGCCCGCACACTAGCGCGCCTTCGCAGCCCAGCGCCTTGCCACAGGTGCGCAGCACGATCACGTCTTCCCGGCCATCGAGATGCGCGGCCAGGCCCCGGCCATCCGGGCCAAATACGCCAGTGGCATGGGCTTCGTCGATGATCAGGATGGCGCCGTATCGTTCTGCCACGGCGGCCAGGTCATCCAGCGGCGCGCGATCGCCATCCATCGAATAGAGGCTTTCGACGCACAGCCACAGGCGCCCCTTGTGGCCGTCCGCGCGCCATTCCCGTGCCAGGGTTTCAAAGGCATCGGCTTGGTTGTGCGCGGCCATGGCGGTTTGCGCACGCGTCAGCCGCAGCCCTTCATGGACCGAGGCGTGGATCAATTCGTCACAGATCACCAGGTCATCGCGCTGCGGCAGGGTGGCGATCAGCGCCACGTTGCCGGCATAGCCCGCGCTGAACCACAGCGTGCTTTCGCAGCCAAAGAACGCGGCGGCTTGGGCCTCCAGCGCCTCGTGCTCGGGATCGTTGCCGCGCAGCAGGCGCGATCCGCCCGAACCGACCGCCACTCCGCGCGCCAGGGCATCGGCCACGGCGGCGCGCAGGCGCGGTGATTGCGCCAGGGCGAGATAATCGTTGCTGGCGAAATCCACCCCGGAACGCGGGGTCAGCGCGCGCAGGCGGGCGCGGCTTTCCAGTGCCGCCAGATCGGCGGACTGGGCCTGCCACAGATCCGTGGCGATCACGCTGTCCATGGGCTCAGGCCGCGCAGCCGCCCGAGCAACCACCCACTGCCTTCATCGCCCGTAGCGGCTCTTCGCCTTCCATGGGCTTGAGGCCCAGGCGCGCGAACATTGCTGCGTCGCTGTCATCACCCGCGTTGGGCGCGGTCAGCAGCTTGTCGCCGGTGAAGATCGAGTTCGCACCCGCCAGGAAGCATAGTGCCTGGGTCGCCTCGCTCATGCTTTCGCGACCGGCCGAAAGGCGCACCATCGAGAGCGGCATGGTGATCCGCGCCACGGCCACGGTGCGCACGAATTCGATGTCATCGATCTTGGCCAGCGGCGTATCGGCCAGCATGTCGCCCAGCACGGTGCCCTTCACCGGCACCAGCGCGTTGACCGGCACGCTTTCCGGGTGCTGTTCCAGCGTGGCCAGCGCGTGGACGAAGCCGACGCGATCGGCGCGGGTTTCACCCATGCCCACGATGCCGCCCGAACAGACGTTGATCCCTGCTTCGCGCACCACGCTCAAGGTATCGAGCCGGTCCTGGAACGTGCGGGTGGTGATCACCTCGTTATAGCGTTCGGGCGAGGTATCGATGTTGTGATTGTAGTAATCCAGGCCGGCTTCGGCCAGTTGAGCAGCCTGATCGGGGGTGAGCATGCCCAGCGTCATGCAGGTTTCCATGCCCATTTCGCGCACGCCCTTCACCATCTGCACGATGGCGCCCATGTCGCGGTCCTTGGGGTTGCGCCAGGCCGCGCCCATGCAGAACCGCTTGGAACCGGCATCGCGCGCCTGGGCCGCCGATTGCAGCACGGCCTGCACATCCATCAGCTTGCTGGCGGCAACGCCGCTGTCGGCCTTCACGCTCTGCGAGCAATAGCCGCAATCTTCGGGGCAGCCCCCGGTCTTGATCGACAGCAGCGTGCACAGCTGCACTTCGCCCGCGCGATGGTGATCGCGGTGCACGGCCGCGGCGCGGAACACCAGCTCGGTAAACGGCAGGTCGAACAGCGCGGCGATTTCCTCGCGGCTCCAGTCGGTGCGCACCGCCGGGTTGGTGGCGGGGGCTTCGAGCGTGGCAAGGTCGGACATCGGGCGACTCCGTTCGGAATGAGCGGGAGGGAAACGGTTTAATCGTGCCCTTAGTCAAACTGCGCAGACAGGGGAAGGCCCACCGTTGCACGCCTTGAAAGGCTGCGCCAAAATCCAATCCATTTGCGGATTGGTAACGCCATGGGATTATGGCCAAAGATTGTTGGCGTAAGCAGGAATGGAACAGGCGTGCAGGGCAACGGGGTGTTTTCGCAAAAGATCGGTGTGGTCGGGCTTGGTTATGTTGGCCTGCCGCTGGCCATTGCCTTTGCCCGCAAGTTTGCCGTGGTCGGCTTTGACGTCAGCGCGCACCGCATTGCCACGCTGCGCGCGCATCACGATTATACCGGGGAGGTTTCGGCGCAGGATCTGGCCGCGTCTTCGCTGGTCGTGACCGACGATGCCGCCGCGCTGGCCGATTGCCCGGTAATCATCGTCACGGTGCCCACGCCCGTGGACGAAAGCCGCCGCCCTGATTTCACGCCCGTGCGCATGGCCTGCGAAACGCTGGGCAAGGTGATCCGCAAAGGCACGGTGATCGTGTTCGAATCGACCGTCTATCCCGGCGCCACCGAGGAAGTCTGCGCGCCCACGATCGAGGCGGTTTCGGGCCTGAAAGCCGGGCAGGATTTCAAGCTGGGCTACAGCCCGGAACGCATCAATCCAGGCGACAAGGATCACCCGTTCGAAAAGATCGTCAAGGTCGTGGCCGGTGAAGATCAGGAAACGCTGGACCTCCTGGCCGATCTCTATGGCGCGGTGGTGGAGGCCGGCATCCACAAGGCCAGCTCGATCAAGGTAGCCGAAGCCGCCAAGGTGATCGAGAACACCCAGCGCGACATCAACATCGCCTTGATGAACGAGATTTCCAAGATCTGCGACCTCGTTGGCATTCGCACCAGCGAAGTGCTGGCGGCCGCAGGCACCAAGTGGAATTTCCTGCGCTTCTATCCTGGCCTGGTCGGTGGCCACTGCATCGGCGTCGATCCCTATTACCTCACCGCCAAGGCCGAGCAGCTGGGCTATCACCCGCAGGTGATCCTCGCCGGGCGGCGCATCAACGACGGCATGGGGGCGTACATTGCCCAGCGCACGGTCAAGATGCTGGCCGGTGCCGGTTGCGCCCTCAAGACCGCGCGGGTGGGCATCCTGGGGCTGACGTTCAAGGAAAACGTCCCCGATATCCGCAATTCCAAGGTGGAAGACATCTGGCGTGAATTGAAGGACTTCGGCATCGCGCCCCTGGTTCACGATCCCCTGGCCGAACCGGCCGCCGCAGCGCATGAATTCGGCATCACGTTGGCTTCACTGGACGATTTCACCGGGCTTGATGCGGTCATCTATGCCGTCTCGCATCGTGAATATGCCGCACTGGGCGGGGATGCCATTGCCGCCATGCTGCGCCCGGGTGGTGTGCTGGTCGATGTGAAATCGGCGCTCAAGCCACAAGCGCTTCCCGAGGGGGTGCAATACTGGAGCCTGTGAGCGGCACCGGCGGTCTTGCCATGGGCCGCCATCCCGCCGCCGCCGCCCATCCGGGCGGCGGCGGGAGAGCTTGGGCAAGGCCCGTGGCCGTGCCCTGCACCACGCGGCGGTAAAAGCTGCCGTTGATCTGGGCGCGCGCCAGGATCAGCGCGTGGAAACGGCGCCACAACGCCGGATCGGGCACGGCCAGCGGCGCTTCGTGCCAGAAGCGGTGTAGCGGCCCTTGATAGGTCAATCCCGGTATGTCGTAGAATGCCGTGCCCACGGCCTTGGTGGCGCGGCCTTGGGCCAGCGCGCTCAACCCCACGGTGCTGTTGATCGTGATCACGCCACGGCAATGCTGCAACAGTAACAGCGTGGGCTGATCGTGCAGGCACAGCACCCGCCCGGCGCAGCCATGGCGTGCGGCTTCATCGGCCACCATGGCGCGATAATCACGGTATCCCCGGTCCATCGGGTGATGCTTGATCACCAGCAGGCAATCGGGCGGGGCATGGCGGGCAAACGAGGCGATCGTGCTGGCGATGAACCCCGCCACGCCGCCGGTGGCGGCATGATGCAGCACTTGCGAATCGTTGTGCACCTGCAACGGCACCATGAACCAGCGGCCGCTCGCCGGGCCGGTCAGGCGCGCCAGCATGCCGCGCTGAGCCAAGGCGCAAAGCGGTTTGCGCCAGGCCGAACGTAACCAGGGCAAGGCCTGTACCAGGGCCAGTGGCCGATGGTGGACATAGTGCGGAAACCGCCAGGCGAGCAGCGCACCCACCGCGAAATAGAGCACCGCCCACCAAGCCATGCGCCAGAACGTGGCCGGCACCGGAACCAGGGACGGGGACGCTGGCGATGCCGGTGCGGCCAGAATGCCCGCCGCATCGCGTGGCAAGGCGCTGTCGGCGTTCACCCCACCCCATTCGAATGTCACATGGTGCGGACGCAGATAGCCTTCCTCGAACACCCCCACCGCCACCCCCAGCCGGGCGCAGGCCGCACGCGCGCCTTGGTGCACCGGGCGGCAATCGCCGAACAGCAGCACGCAATCGATCTGCCATTGGTCCAGTTGCCGCTCCAGCCAAGCTGGCCAATCGGCCATTTGCCCGCGCCAGGCGATTCCCCCGGGAAAGAACACCTGGTCCCCGGCGTGGAAATTGACTTTCCACACCTGGGCCCCGGCGGCGCGCAGGTCCCGCGCCAGGTGGGCAAAGAACGGTCCCACTGGCCCTTGCAACAGCAAGATCCGCTTGCCGGCAAACTGCGCCCAGCCGTCGCGGTCATGGTCGTTCACCTTTGCACTCCCGATCCATCATGCCTTGTTGTTCAGGCCAGGCAGGATGGCGGCCATCGCGGGCACCAACCAGTGCGGAAACAACCGTTTCGCAGGCAGTAAGCGGTTGGTTTTTCGGCGCAGGTGCGTCCTGCGATGGTGCATGCGGCCTGGGCGAGAGCGTCGCGCAATCAGGCTGGCGCCCGATGAAGCGCAAGGACCGCTTCGATATGGACCCAACGGCATCCCGTGGAGATGGGCAAGGGTCGGTCTTTCAGACGCCGGCCACTGCCGCCAGTTGCGCCAGCCGGCTATCCCAAGTGTGATGCGCGGCCACATGGGCGGCGCCGGCGCGCGCGCGCTCCAAGTCTTGCGCGCTGGGCCCGTGGCGCAGGCGGGCAAACAGGTCGCGCGCATGGGCGGCATCGCGCACCACGTGGCAAAATTCGGCAAACAGCGTGTCTACCGATCGCGCCGCTGAAGTGACGGCAATGCCCCCGCAGGCGAGGATTTCCACCAGGCGGCGGGAAAACATCGTGGCCGAATCCGTCACCGTGTTGACGTTGAGCGAGACCAGGTTTTCCTTGTAGATTCGCGCCGTTTCGATGTGCGCCACCGCCGGGTGCACTTCCAGCCCGCACCGTGCCGGATAGCGATAGATGCGCGATGGCCGTTCCGAATTGCGATCGTACACGGTCAGGCCCAGCCCGGTGTCCAGTGCGGCGGAAAAGGCCATGTCCTGCCATGCACGGCGGGCGGGATGCACGTGGGTGGAATAGCTGCCCACGAAGTTTGCCTGGTTGCGGGCAAAGGCAAACCCGGTGAAGCGATGATAGGCCGGCTGCACCGGAAACGGCATGACGTGGACCGAAGCATCCGCGCCCATCGCCGTGCGATAACGGGCCAGGCAATTGGCGTCGACTGTGAACACGTGGTCAAACAGCCTGGCACTGGCGATGAAACGCTGAAAGTGGACGCCGTCTTCCTTGTTCCAGAACACCGTGGGAATGCCCATGTCGCGCGCGGTGTGCACCAGCACGCGCAGCCGCCTGATCGAACGCAGCCAAGAGCCTGGATAGCTGGCCACGCGGTATCGCCAGGTCTGCTCCCATCCCGCCCAGGCGCTTTCAACCAGCAGCAGATCGGGCCGGTTGGCAGCAAGCAACCGATGGAAACCCTGCGCGGTGGCCAGCGCGGGCACGTCCAAGATGCGGCATTCGGGCACCAGGCAGGCGCGGGTCAACTCGTCGGCCACCAGCGCGATCTTGAGCGAAGCGTTCGGCATGGCGGGGCACTCCTTCAAGGCAGGGTCTGGCCACGGTCGAGCAGAAAACGGGGCGCGCCGGCGCTGCCGGGTGGGCACCACGGGCGGGGCACGCGCGATCCGCGCACCAGCACGCGGCGGTCTGCCGGCAGATTGCCAAAATCGTTGCCGGTCACGGTGATGCCGGTCGATGGACATTCGCCGCCAGCCTTGGTGCATTCGCTGGTGCGGTCCATGTCGCAGAACCATTCCTCGATTCCCGGCGCGCCGTCGGCATCGCGGAAATGGTTGGCGCGGATCGTGGCGCCCCCCGAATCATCGCGCAGTTTGATCGCGCTGCCGCAGAAATCCTGGAACGTGTTGCCCTCGATCCGGGCACCGGTGGAATGGCTGGCCAGATAGATTGCGTGGAGCCCGCCGCAAGTGTCGCGCGGCGTGTTGCGGATGGTGTGGAAAAACACCCCGCGCACCACGGTATCCTTGGCGTTGACCAGGCGGATTGCGGCGGTCGATGGCTTGGCTGTGCCGGCATCGCTGCCGATCTGCGCCAGGACCAGGTTTTCCAGGACCGTGCCGCGGTTGAACGCGGCCGGATCGTTGCGGTTGCCGTTGAGGCTGATCGCGGTGGCATAGCGGGCCACGCGCAAGGCCTGCACGGTGAGGCCGGTATCGCGCCCTTCGGCCCCGCGATAGTGCAGCCAGGCGCTGGTGCCATCGCCCAGGAAGGCGGGAAAGGCCGCCGGGTCGCTGGCCGTCCCGGCAATCGTCAGGCGGCCTTGCAGCCGGCGCCCGTCGATGTCCACGCTTTGCCCGCGATAGACGCCGGGCAGCACGATCACACGTGTTTCCTCTCCCGCTGGCGCTTGCTGCGCGCGCGCCACGGCGGCGGCCAGCGTGGCCAGCGGTGTCTGGGCAGTGCGGCCATCGGCCTGGTCGTTGCCGGTCGGGGCCAGATAGAGCGTGGCCGCTTGCGCCGCCATTGGCAGCAGTACCAGCGCCATGGCGGCCAAGAGCCGGCGCATCAGGCTGCCTCCGCCAGTGGCAGGCGCAGCGCGAGCGCCGTGCCAAACCTGGCGTTATAGGCCGCGATGGCCGTGCCCAGCCGCGTGGCGTGGCATGCCATGGCGGCGTGATCCTCGCTGCACAGCAGCTTGGCTCGCGCGCTGCCGGTGGCACGCTCGGTGGCGTTGCGATTGTCGACCGTGGCCACGAACCGCGCCAGTTCTTCTTCGCTTGCCACCACGCCCAGCGGCGCGAACAGATGCCGGCCCAGCCAAGCCGGCTTGTTGGCGGCCGCGATGAACGCGTCGAGATCGAGCGGGCTGATCGCCGTTTCCAGGCCATCTGGCGCCAAGTCATGAGGAGATCGCGCATCGGCAATGGCGCGCGCTTGGTCCAGGCTGTTGCAATAGCGTTCCACGAATTGGTCCATGCCATCGGAAAACCACGGCATTGCCTTGAGCGAGAGCCAGCAATCGGCCGGATTGCGGACGCAGTGCAACCAGGCCAGGCGACGGAAGGCAGGGCGCGCGATGGCTGCGATCGCCGCGCTCTGCCGCTCCATCTGCGGGCATTTGAACCCGTGGATGTCGGCGCCCGGCTTGGTCAGCCGCTTGGCCTTGGACAGCAGCGCGAACAGATCGATCGCCCCCTGCGCACGCTTTTGCCGGTAATAGCTGGCGGCATAGCCACTGGCATAGGCACGATCGCCCACCTCCAGCGTGGCGCGGATTGTGCCCACCAGGGCGCTGCGGATTTCCCCCTGCAGGCACAGGCGCGGATGGGCATTGAGGAAATCTGCAAACTGGCGCGTCCCGCAGCGGGGCATCCCGCACAGCACGACAAACGTTTCCAATGGCAGGCGTTGGGGCACGGGCACAGGGCTATCGTCCTTGTGGTTCAGAGCGTTTCGGTGATGCGGCCTTCTTCGCAGATTGCTTCGGGCGCTCGCTCGGCGGTGTGGCCGGGCGGGGCAAAGACATTGGCCAGCGGTCCTGAAAAGAAATGGCGCATGACCAGGTCCACCCCCATCGGGTTCACCGTGCGCAGATCGGGGTTGAAGAACAGGCCCCGGCTGGGATGGCCCGCGATGATCTCGTAGCTGGGGAAATACGTGGTGTCGGGCAGGTCGGCTGCCAGGTCTCCCGCCGCCGCGCGCAGCACGGATTTGGAATAGACCGTGGCGGGCAGGACGTGGCCGCCGCTGGCCGTGGCCATCAACGGAACCGGGGAAACGGTCAGCAGCATGCGCGCACCGGGATTGATCTCTTTCACCAGCGCCCAGAACGCGGTCATGTCAGCCACCACCTCGCCATGCCGCATGTTGCGAAACGCGTGGGCGGCGGGGTCGAAACTGCCCGCGATGGTGCCCGGCGCCGTGGGATAGGCCGTGCCATCCACCAGGCTTTCCCAGCATTCGGTCAGCCCCAGGGTAAACACCAGCACGTCCATGGTTTCCAGCATGGTGCGCACCGCGCCCAGGTGCAGCCGCCTGGCCAGATGCACGGTTTCCGGGGTGGCATGGCCGGCCGGATCCACCGCCGGGCGCAGCGCATCGTAAAAGCGCCCCTCGCGTTCCCACACCACTTCGGCCGGGCGGCGCAGGCCCAGCGCTTCCTGGGCCAGTTGCAGCATCTGCCGGGCGGTATAGACATTGCCATAACGGCACGAAAACACGCCATAACCGAACCGCCGCGCTTCGGCTGCATCGGCAAAGACCGGTGGCGGCGGTTCACAATCCAGGAAATGCGCGCCACGCGTGGCCAGGGCATGGCCGATATGCTGGGCAAAGCAACTGCCCGCCGTGGCGATGCAATCCTCCGGGTTCAAGGCGATCGGGTCCCACACATCGGTCATATCGGCCAGGTGGTGCTCGGCCACGGCGCTTTTCCAAAAGGCGCGGGCATCGCGTCCGCGATAGGGATTGTGCATCAGGCGGCTTCCTTGCTGGCATCGGCCGGGTTGACCGGTGCGGGCGGCTCATCTTCGGGTTCGTGTGGGGGCTGGGCTGCCGGTGCTGCGGCGGCAGGGTGGCGCGCCAGCCAGGCTTCCAGGCGGGCACTTGCCGAGAGCGTCTGGGGCGGGTTGAGGAGCGCCGTGTCGCCGGGGGCCTTCGCCTTGCCGCGGCGGCGGGCGGGGGCGTTTCGGGGCACACCCGCCTGGCGCAAGGCGTGCCAGGTATCCAGCAGGTCGGCCGGCATCGTGGTCGGGCTGATCACCGCTGCGCGCAGCCAGGTGGCATAGGCTTCGCGCGGCAGGGCGTGGCCGTGAACCCCATGAAAATCGGTGTGGAACAGCACCCGATCGGCATTGCCCCGGCCAGCCACAGCCGCTGCGAACGGTAGCATGTGCGCGCGCCAGTGATGGCGGTCGCCCATCGATTGGGCATAGATCACCGTGTTGGCAAAACCCGCACCATAAAGTGCCGTGCAATCGGCCAGGGTTACGCGCTCCAGCGCGGCATTGTCGGCCAATGCCGGCCAGCACCCTTCACGATAGGCCGTGACCGAGGGCGCATGATAGCGGGCGATGCGGGTCTGCGGATTGCCGACTACGGCGATCGATCCGGGCATGGCATGCGATTGCGCCAGCGCGGCAAACCCACCGCCAGACGTGCCGAAAAAGATCGTGCGTTCCACGCCCCAGGCCTTGGCCATTTCGGCAAAGGCGCGGCGCAGCAGGGCCGGGGTGTCGAAATCCTGGTGCCCGGCAAACCAGGCGATTCCGAAATCGCCGGGCAATTGCAGCGAAGGATCGCTGACCGCCACCTGGATGCAATCGGCCAGATCGGGATTGAAGCCGTTGAACACCGGCCGTCCGCGCCGCGCGGCATCGGCGGCGCCATGTAGCGTGACCAGCATGCGCGTGGCGCCTGGCACATGACGCACGCGGAAATGCAGGGGCAGGCAGTCCGGCCGGCCCGTGCTCAGCAAGCCGCCAGTGCGCACATTGAACCGATTGTCGCCCGGCGTCGCCTGGCCCAACTTGCGCCGAAGGCTGCGCACGAATGCGGTCATGTTGGTCATTCCGCTGCCTCTGCCAGAGTGTTGCCGGGGGCCTGCGCCAGATCGTGCTGCATCAGGGCCACGGCCTGCTCACCCACGCCCAGCCAGGTTCGCTCTGCCTCCACCCAGCGCCGGCCGCGCCGCCCCAGCGCCGCGCGCAACGCCGGATCACCGATCAAGCGCGCCAACGCCTGGGCCAGGCTCGCCACGTCACCCTTGGCAAAGGCAAGGCCGGTGTCCTCATGCGCGATCATTTCGGCAAGGGCGCGCACATCGGACACCACCACCGCCTTTTCCATGGCCAGCGCTTCCAGCGGCTTCATCGGCGAAACCATCTCGCACACCGGCCAGGGCTTGCGCGGAAAGGGGCACACGTCGATCAGCGAATACCAGCTTTCCACCTCGTCGTGCGGCACCCGCCCGGGCATGATCAGCCACTCGGCAAAGCCACCTCGCGCGGCAATATCGGCAATTGCCTCGGCAATCGGTCCGCGCTCGCTGCCGCTGGTGTTTTCGCTGCCCACCAGCAGCAGGCGGAACGCATGGCCCTGCGCCTTGAGCAGCGCGCAGGCGGCCGCCAGGTCGTCCAGCCCTTCGTAATCCACGAAAGTGCCGACATAGCCAATCACCTGCACGTCGGCGGGAATCCCCAGCGCATGCGCGCGGGCAATATCGCGCGGACGGGGGGTGAAGCGGGCCGGGTCGCAGGAATTGGGCAGCAACGCGATCTTGCCCGGCTCCACCCCGCGCGCCACCAGTTCTTCCGCCATCGGGCCGGTCAGGGTAAAGACCTGGTCGGCCGCCTGGGCGATGGCCGCTTCAAGCCTTTCCTGCACTTGGTAGGCTGGCGTCGCGCGATAGCTTTCCTCGCGAGACATCTTGGTCACTTCCCAAAAGCCCCGCACTTCATAGGCAAACGGAATGCCCAGCCGCCGCGCCGCGATCAGCGCGGGCAGCGCCACCAGGTGGTTCGACGCGGCCATGACCAGCGCCGGGCGCAGCGCGCGATAGCGTTCCTCCAGCGCGCGCGCCGCAGCGGGAATGTAATGGACATAGCGCATGTCGATGCGCGCGGGGTTGGGCGTGCGCAGATAAGTGATCCCGTCGATCACCTCCGCCTCCGGCACATCGCCATCGGCCAGGCCCGCCACGGCATCGTAGGGAAAGCCTGGCCGGGTCATTGCCAGAACCTCGCACCCCGCCGCGGCCATGCCGCAGGCCAGGCCATGGGTGCGCGTGGCATAACCTCCGGTGGCATAGGGCAGGCTGTTGTGCAGCATATAGCACACCCGGCCCGGCACCGGGGCCAGCGCGCGGGCACGGCGCGGGGTGATCAGGTGCAACAGGTCAAGCTGTCCGGCCAGGCCCTGGGCCAACCGCTCGATACGGGCCTGGGCTGCGCGGTCGGCCCGCGCATCGGGATGATGGCGCATTTCCAGCATCCATTGCGCGCAATGGTCAAACGCCCCGGCACGCTGGGCAGCGGCATAGGCGCCTGCCAAAGTGGCAAGCCCGCGGTCCAGCCCGACGGCTTCCTCCGCGGCGCACAACTCAGCAGTTCCGGCGCCCGCTTCGCCTGCGGCCTTGCCCAGCCGTAGCCATTCGCGCGCGGCCTGGGCGGCATCGGTAAAGGGCGCGGTGGCCATGGCGGCACGCGCCGGTGCCGGATTTGCCTGTACCAAAGCGGCGATCAGGCTTTCCGCATCCGGCACGATCCACCCGTCACCGCTCGGTTCGGCAAGGTCGCCCCCTCCATCCTGCGCGTCGATATCGCGGCTGGGCAAGGTGTGCACGACGGCGTTGGCGATGGTGTTCCAATCGCGATTTGCGGCGGCGTGGGAGCGCGCGGCCTGGCCCAGTCGCTGGGCGAGGGCAGGATCGGTGGCGAGCGTGGCGATGGCGCGGGCGAGGTCTGCGGCGTGGTCGGGGGTGAAGAACAGGGCGGTCTCGCCGTGCTGCGCCTCGGCGCGGAACACGGGCAGGTCCGGCACCACGGCGGGCAGGCCCAGGGCCATGGCCTCGACCAGCTTGATCGGTGGCACCAGTTCGGTCACGTCGCTGCGCCGGCGCGGCAGGCAGGCAATGTGGCAGGCGGCCATGCGCGCGCGGGCCTGCGCCGGATCGAGGCGGCCGGTAAAGGTGACGGCCTGGGCCAGGCCCAGCCGCTGGGCCTGTTCCTCCAGGCTCGCCCGCAAGGGCCCATCGCCCATCACCAACAGGTCGATATCCAGGCCTTGTGCCTTGAGCAGGGCCAAGGCCTCGATCAGCAGGTCGAGCCCTTCATAGCTGACCAGCGCCCCGGCATAGCCGATCGTGGTGCGCGGCAGTGGATCGGCCGAAATGCTTGCAAAGCCGGCGCTATCGATGCCGTTGGGCAGCAGCGCCACGCGCGCGGGATCGAGGCGCCACTGCGCGATCACATGATCGGCCAGGGGCTGCGAGATGGCAAAGACGCGGGTCGCCGCACGGGCCACGAAGGCTTCCAGCTCCAGGCCCAGGGCATGGCGCTCGGTGCCGGCAAAGCCGGGCACATTGGCCGCGCGGCTCATTTCCCACAGGCCGCGCAACTCATAGTGGAAGGGAATGCCCAGGCGGCGTGCGGCAAGCAGGGCAGGCAGGGCATTGACGTGGTTGGACGCAGCCTGGATCGCGGCGACGCGGCGGGCCTTGGCCAGGCGGGCGATGCCGATGCTGGCGCGCTCGATATAGATGTCGAGCGGCAACGACTGGCTGGGCTGGCGCAAGTGCTGCCAATCGAGGCCATCATGGCGGGTAGCCAGCGCCTCGGGCGTGCCGGCGCTATCGGCGCGGTCCCACGGATATCCGGCGCGGGTAAGGGCGACCAGGTCCACGCCTTGCGCGGCCAGCGCCTGCAACAGCGCCTGGGTGCGGGTGGTATAGCCGCTGGTGTGCCAGGGCAGGGCGCTCGCGGCGCAATAGAGCAGGCTTTGCGGGCGCGGGTCATAGGCCGGCGCCGCCACCGGCGGCAGTTCGGGCAGGGCTTGCGCCATGGCGGCGAGCGCCAGGATCTGCTGCGCGCGGCTGCTTTCCGATGCGCTCAGCCCCACGTCCTGCGGCAGGCCCTGGAGCAGCGCTGCCGGCCGCGTCAGTTCCCCCGCATCGTGCAGGCGAAACGCCAGCCACTTCGCCCGCCACGGCTGCGGATCGGCGTCGTGCGCGGCCAGGCCAAGCCGTGCGGCTTCATGTGGGTCTGTGTCCTGCACCGTGCGCGCTTGTTCGGTAAGCCTGCGGGCCAGGGCTTGGGCCTCGCTGCGGCGGTGCGCTTCCTCGGCGGCGGCCAGCGCTTCGGGATCGGGTGCCGGTTCGGGCGCGGGTGGATTGAGAATCCGTTCGATGCGGCCGCGTTCCGATCGGCTCATCGCCAGATCGGCCGGCAGGGATTGCAACAGGTGCACGGCGCGGGCCGGATCGCCTGCTTCATGCCAGCGGAACGCCAGCCACTTGGCGCGCCAAGGCTGTGGATCGAGTGTCTGCGCCTCTTCCGCCAGGGCAATCGCGGCGGGCAGGTCGCTGGTGTACAGCGTGCGCGCCTGCCGGGTCAGCGCGTCGGCACGGTCCAGTGCCTGCGCCCGGCGCCGCGCTTCTTCTGCCTCGGCCGGGTCAGGCATCGGCTTGGAAGCAAGGGGGGTGAGAATCTGGCGAATCCGGCTCCGTTCCGAACGGCTCAGCGCCAGATCGGTGGGCAGGGCTTGCAACAGCTGCGTGGCCCGCGCCGTATCACCTGCTTCGTGCCAGCGGAACGCCAGCCATTTGGCCCGCCAAGGTTGCGGGTCGAGGGCCTGCGCTTCTTCCGCCAGCGCAATCGCGGTGGGCAGATCCCTGGCACAGACGGCGCGGGCCTGGTGGGTCAGGGCCTCGGCGCGTTGCAGTGCCTGCGCCCGGCGCTGCGCTTGTTCGGTGGCAGCCAAGGCGGCCGGGTCGGGAGCCGGTTCGGCTGTCGGCGCTGGCGCCACGGTGGGTGGGGCGAGTATCTGGTCGATGCGGCTCCGTTCCGAACGGCTCAGCGCCAGATTGGCCGGAAGGGCTTGCAGCAGTTGCGCCGCACGCGCCGTATCGCCCGCTTCATGCCAGCGGAATGCCAGCCATTTGGCCCGCCAGGGTTGCGGGTCGAGGGCCTGCGCCTCTTCCGCCAGCGCAATCGCGGCGGGCAGATCCATGGCATAGAGCGCGCGGGCCTGGCGGGTCAGCGCCTCGGCGCGTTGCAGCGCTTGTGCCCGGCGCTGCGCTTGTTCGGCGGCAGCCAAGGCGGCCGGGTCGGGAGCCGGTTCGGGAGTTGGCGCTGGCGCTATGGTGCGTGGGGCGAGGATCTTGTCGATGCGGCTCCGTTCCGAACGGCTCAGCGCCAGATTGGCCGGAAGGGCTTGCAGCAGTTGCGCCGCGCGCACCGTATCGCCCGCTTCATGCCAGCGGAACGCCAGCCATTTGGCCCGCCAGGGTTGCGGGTCGAGGGCCTGCGCCTCTTCCGCCAGCGCAATCGCGGCGGGCAGGTCGTTAGCATAGAGCGCGCGGGCCTGGCGGGTCAGCGCCTCGGCGCGTTGCAGCGCTTGTGCCCGGCGCTGCGCTTCTTCGGCAGCGGCCAAGACGGCCGGTTCGGGCGTGGGTTCGGGCTCCGGCTCTGGCTCTGCTTGTGGCAAGGTTTGCACGACGGCGTTGGCGATGGTGTTCCAATCGCGATTTGCGGCGGCGTGGGAGCGCGCGGCCTGGCCCAGTTGCTGGGCGAGGGCGGGATCGGTGGCGAGCGTGGCGATGGCGTGGGCGAGGTCTGCGGCGTGGTCGGGGGTGAAGAACAGGGCGGTCTCGCCGTGCTGCGCCTCGGCGCGGAACACGGGCAGGTCCGGCACCACGGCGGGCAGGCCCAGGGCCATGGCCTCGACCAGCTTGATCGGTGGCACCAGTTCGGTCACGTCGCTGCGCCGGCGCGGCAGGCAGGCAATGTGGCAGGCGGCCATGCGCGCGCGGGCCTGCGCCGGATCGAGGCGGCCGGTAAAGGTGACGGCCTGGGCCAGGCCCAGCCGCTGGGCCTGTTCCTCCAGGCTCGCCCGCAAGGGCCCATCGCCCATCACCAACAGGTCGATATCCAGGCCTTGTGCCTTGAGCAGGGCCAAGGCCTCGATCAGCAGGTCGAGCCCTTCATAGCTGACCAGCGCCCCGGCATAGCCGATCGTGGTGCGCGGCAGTGGATCGGCCGAAATGCTTGCAAAGCCGGCGCTATCGATGCCGTTGGGCAGCAGCGCCACGCGCGCGGGATCGAGGCGCCACTGCGCGATCACATGATCGGCCAGGGGCTGCGAGATGGCAAAGACGCGGGTCGCCGCACGGGCCACGAAGGCTTCCAGCTCCAGGCCCAGGGCATGGCGCTCGGTGCCGGCAAAGCCGGGCACATTGGCCGCGCGGCTCATTTCCCACAGGCCGCGCAACTCATAGTGGAAGGGAATGCCCAGGCGGCGTGCGGCAAGCAGGGCAGGCAGGGCATTGACGTGGTTGGACGCAGCCTGGATCGCGGCGACGCGGCGGGCCTTGGCCAGGCGGGCGATGCCGATGCTGGCGCGCTCGATATAGATGTCGAGCGGCAACGACTGGCTGGGCTGGCGCAAGTGCTGCCAATCGAGGCCATCATGGCGGGTAGCCAGCGCCTCGGGCGTGCCGGCGCTATCGGCGCGGTCCCACGGATATCCGGCGCGGGTAAGGGCGACCAGGTCCACGCCTTGCGCGGCCAGCGCCTGCAACAGCGCCTGGGTGCGGGTGGTATAGCCGCTGGTGTGCCAGGGCAGGGCGCTCGCGGCGCAATAGAGCAGGCTTTGCGGGCGCGGGTCATAGGCCGGCGCCGCCACCGGCGGCAGTTCGGGCAGGGCTTGCGCCATGGCGGCGAGCGCCAGGATCTGCTGCGCGCGGCTGCTTTCCGATGCGCTCAGCCCCACGTCCTGCGGCAGGCCCTGGAGCAGCGCTGCCGGCCGCGTCAGTTCCCCCGCATCGTGCAGGCGAAACGCCAGCCACTTCGCCCGCCACGGCTGCGGATCGGCGTCATGCGCGGCTTGCGCGGCCTGGGCCGCAGCCACCGGATCGCTATGGCGCAGCGCGCGGGCGCGGGCGGCATGGGCATCGGCCCGTGCGGCGCGGGCGCGCTGTTCCTGCTGCTGCGCTTTCTTGCGGGCGCGCTCTTCTGTTCGAGCCAGAGTGGCAGGGGTCATCGGCGGCAGGGGGGCGAGCGGCGCTGCGGTTGGTGCTTCGTCCCGATCGGGCACGACATCAGGCGGGCCGACCGGCGGATCGATGGCGGCTTCTGCCAGAGGAAGGCCGGGCAGCGGCAAGTCTGCATCGCGCTTGCTCGAAGGCCGGCGCAGCGGCAGCAGTCCACCGGGTAGCGCCAACCAGCGGCCCGGTTTGCGCAAGCCGTGGAGCAGCGTCTCGCCCAGGCGATAGGCCGGCGATCCCTGCAATTGGCACAGGCGGGTTTCATAGGCCGCCACGGTGCGTTCGTGGCGCTCGGCCTGGCGCATGGTGGCAAGGCGGGCATGTTCGGCGGCCGCGCGCCAGGCTGCGCTTTCGGCCTTAGTGGCGGCCAGATCGGCTGCCAGCAGGGTGGCATCTCCCGGCGTGGCGCAGCCGGCCAGCAAGAATGCCCCAGCCGCGCCAGCCTGGAGGCCGTCTGCTAAGGCACGGCCACTCTGTGCCACTTGCGCACGCTGTGCTGCGTCTGCCGTTGCCATTGGAGCGGCGGGCGCCAGCACGGCATTTGCCGCAGGGCCGGGTACAGACGCGTCTCGGGTTGGCGTTTCGATCATCGGCTCCCCACGGCGCCCCGATCGACCGGGGCTTGCACAGTTGTGGAAGAGAGCCCGATCCGAAACGCTGGCGGCTTGGTCTGGTGGCCCCCGGCCACCGCCGCTGCGTTATCCGCTGCCGTCCGCCCCCTGGCGGCTGGCCCCCGCCGCCTGGCGCGTGACGAAGGTCAGTTCGTCAGCCGCGCGCAAGGCGGGGTTGCGGATCGGGCGCTCAGTCCGTCCAGATCCCGCGTGCGTCCACGATCTCCACCCCGTCGCGCCGCTTGGGCGAAACGGTCTTGAACGGGCGGTGATCGACCAGCAGGGTCCAGACATCGGCTTGATCGAGAGCGGCAAAGCCATCGATCAGTTCAACGCCGCAGGCCGCCAGCGCAGGCGGCAGCACGGCGATATTCGGTTCAACGACCAGCAGCGGCCGCGAGAAATGGGTGGACAGGTCCTTGACGATTTCCACCGCAGGGCTTTCGCGCAGGTCATCGATGTCGGGCTTGAACGCCAGGCCGAACGTGGCCACGCGCACCTGTTCGGGGGCGCAGCCCTTGCGTGCGGCCACAGCGCGCGCCGCGGCCAAGACCTTTTCCACCACCCAGTGCGGCTTGCTGTCGTTCACCTGGCGCGCGGTGTGGATCAGGCGCGATTCGTCCGGGCTGCGGTTGACGATGAACCACGGGTCAACGGCGATGCAGTGCCCGCCCACGCCCGGCCCCGGCTGCAGGATATTGACGCGCGGATGGCGGTTGGCGAGCCGGATCAGTTCCCACACGCTGATGTCCAGCTTGTCACAGATCATCGACAGCTCGTTGGCAAAGGCGATGTTCACGTCGCGAAACGCGTTTTCGGTCAGCTTGCACATCTCGGCCGTTCGAGCCGACGTGACCACGCATTCGCCTTTCACGAACGTGCTGTAGAGCGCCACTGCTTCGGCCGAGCAGCGCGGGGTGAGGCCGCCGATCACCCGATCGTTCTCCACCAGCTCGCGCAGCACATGGCCGGGCAGCACGCGTTCGGGGCAATAGGCGACGGCAACGTCCGCCGCTTCGCCCGCTTCCTGCGGAAAGCTCAGGTCCGGGCGCGCTTCGGCCAGCCAGGCCGCGATTTGTTCAGTCGTGCCCACGGGCGAGGTGCTTTCCAGCACCACGAGGTTCCCCTTGGCCAGCACCGGCGCAATCGCGCGCGCTGCTGCCTCGATGTAGGAAAGATCGGGTTCGTGGCCATCGCGGAACGGGGTGGGCACGGCGATCAGGAATGCGTCGGCCGGCTCGGGCTTCAATGTCGCGCGCAGGCGCCCTTCCCGTGCGGCGGCATGCACCACCATGTCCAGGTCGGGCTCCACGATGTGGATGCGGCCCTTGTTGATCGTCTGCACTGCGATTTCGTTCACGTCCACGCCGATCACATCGATCCCGCGTGAGGCAAAGACGGCGGCAGTGGGCAGGCCGATATAGCCAAGGCCGATCACGGAAACCCGCTTGAAGCGGTGGGCAGGGGTCATCATCTCTTCGGTTTCATCCCTCAAAGGCGCCGCAGTGGCCATGGCGCATGCCCCCTTTCATACGTGATATCCCGTGGCAAAAGCCTTAATATTGGCGGGCCTTTGCGTGGCGACAGGTCTGAAATCCGTGTGCATCGGGCGCCATGGCGGGCGGTGGTTCGGCCAGTGGATGGCAGACCGGAGCCACCGCCGCGCGGGCGACCGTTTGCATTTTTTCGGCTGCGTCTTGCTGCCGGTGAAACAACAATTCCTCACTTCCGCCCCCGGTGCGAGCCGAGAAACCTCCGGAAGCAATGAATCGCGTCGCCGCGAAATGCACTATCCGCACAAATACTCAGTATTTACTTTCGTTTCGGAGCAGACCGGCGAGCGCGCCGGCATTTCAAGCGGCCTTGGGCCGCGCAATCCTTGCAGGAACACGCCAAAAGCGCATCCTCGCCTTGCCCGGTCGAGAAAGCGCGACGTGTGGCGAATCTGCCGTCACGGCGCAGGATGGACTATCTGGCCGGAAGGCAGGCAGCCGGCGGGCCGGTCACATCAGGTTGCGGCAATGCTCAAGGTAGCCGGCCTCGTGCCGCGCGGCCAGGTCGACCACGGTTTGCCACAGCCAGGATGGCGCATCAGCCTGTGCTAGGTCCGGCAGCAGCATGTCGCGCCAGGCGCGGCGCGTGGCATCGCTCATCTGCCGGGCATGGCCCATGCCGACGATGTAGGCGAGGTAAGAAGCTGCTGCGACCGCCTGCCGGCGCGAGAATTGTGCCACCTCGATCTTGAGGTCTTGCGGTGCCAGTTCACGCAGCACCACAGACTTGCCCAGCAGGTGGGCCGGGATCATCCGCTCGCCCAGGTTGGGCGCCAGCGCGCGGGCGCCAGCGACCACGCGCTGCGCGGGATCGGATGGCATGGTCGCCCCCGGCGCTGCTGGCGCCACTGAAGGAATGGCTTCCTTGATATCGACCAAGGCGAGGTATTCGGGGCCATGCTTGTCGGCGCGTACGCCCAATACCACGGCATGGCGCAAGCGGCCCAGCGAACTGCACCCCTTGCGCCAATAGGCCGCATCCAGCACGCGCAGGTGTCCTTCCTCGCCATAGCCGGCGAGCGCCAGGGCCCGCGTTCGCACGTGCGGATCGGCAAAAAGCGCATCCACCGCATCACGCTCGTGATCGGCCAGGCGCCAGAACCGCTTGCCCAGCGGCAGCGTGGGGGCGGGGCCATCGATCCGCTCGTTGGCCAGATGCCGCCACCGGCGGCCCGCAGCGCGGCGGCGCACGGCGCGCACCACCTTGGGCTCGGTCGGGTCGTCTTCAGTTTCGGGGGACAGCGCACGGGCATAGCCATCGATCATCGCCGCCAGCATGTGCGCGGTGACAACGCCCGGCAGATCGGAACTGCGTGCGGCGGTTTCGAGCGACAGTCCCAGGCGAATGAGATCGAGCGCCGGGTTGCCGATCACCGTCTGGTCCAGATCGCGAATCTGGATGGCAAAATCGTGGTGCCGATCAGCCAGCGGGCCCAGGTTGCCCAAGTGGCAGTCGCCACAAATCCACACGTCCGGCCCAGCCGGTACATGCGCCATGGCGGGTGAGGCTTGCAGCCATTGGTAGAACTGCGCCGTGTTGCCCCGCACATAGGCATGGACCGACCGCGCCATCTTCAACGCGCGCCGTGCCTCCAGCGCGGCGTCACGGCGATCGGGGGTGATCTTCAACCGGGATGGCCTGCCTGTGCCTGCGCCCGCGCTTTCTTGGCATAGTGATGGTGCGCCACCACGCAGCCCGCCGCCGCACCGGCCAGCGCATGGCCCTTGCCCACGAAATGTCCGGCCACACCACCTGCCACAGCACCCCGGATGCAGCCTTTGGCCATGGCCGGCTGGACGGAAAGGGTGGCGGTGGCCAAGGCGGCAATCAGAACAAGACCTTTGCGCATCATCTATCTCCTTCGTCGCGACACAGCGTGGGAAGGGCGGTGGAGTTCCATGAAGAATTTGTCATGCGCGGCGCGCAACAAGGTTGTTTGGACAACTTTCTGATCTGGCGCCGAAAGTTCCCGGTTCTAGAGGTTGCCATCGCGTTGCGCGATCGGCGGCGGATCGAACACCGTCACGGGCGGCGGTTCTCCTGCGAACAGCCGCGCCTGGACCAGGCAGGTTTGCGCAACGCACCCCTGGGACAAGCCCGAGGCGCCCCGGTCGAGCGTCAGCACGTTGGGATTGCCATGCCGTTCAAGGTCCGTGCCGGGATCGAACCAGGCGCCGGTCGCCAGCCGCGCGACGCCCGGCATGATCGCGTCGCTCAGGATCGCGCCGGCAAGGCAGCGGCCCCGATCATTGAACAATTCGACCAGATCGCCATCGATGATGCCGCGCGCGGCCGCGTCGGCACGGTTGAGGTAGACCGGCTCGCGCCCGGCAACCTTTCCCGCTCTGCTATAAGGACTTGCGTCAAGCTGGCTGTGCAATCGCCGCTCGGGCTGATCGGACAGCAGGTGCAACGGATACGTTTCGGCCTTTTCATGGCCAAGCCACTCGAACGGCTCGAGCCACACGGGATGGCCGGGGCAGTCGGGAAGGTCAAAAGCGGCGATCCGCTCCGAAAAGATTTCGATCTTGCCCGATGGCGTCGGCAGTGGATGCGCGCGCGGATCGTCGCGGAAATCGGCGTGCATCACATGGGGGGCGTCATGGACTGACAGATCGATCAGCCCGTCTTCCCAGAATTGATCGAAGTCGGGCAGGTCGATCCCGTTGGCTGCGATCTTTTCCGCGCATTCGCCATAGATGCGGCGAAGCCAGCCGGTCGTGTCTAGCCCCTCGGTAAAGGCTTGCTCCACGCCAAGACGACGGCTGAGAGCGGCGAAGATTTCGTGATCATCGCGCGCTTCCCCCTGCGCCGGCGTGGCCTGGCGCATGGCCACGAAAAGCCCTTCGCGCGTGGCAAAGCCGATATCGTCGCGTTCCAGCGAGATGGTTGCAGGCAGGACGATGTCGGCCTGCCGCGCGACCGGAGTCCAATGCTGTTCCTGCACGATGATCGTATCCGGACGCGCCCATCCCTGCCGAAGCCGGTTCAGATCCTGGTGATGGTGGAAGGGATTGCCACCGGCCCAATGCACCAAGCGGATATCGGGATAGCTGTGCAACCCGCCATTATAGGTGAAGCGCTCCCCCGGATGCAGCAGCATGTCGGCAATGCGGGCGCAAGGGATGAACGTTACAACGCTGTTGCGCCCCTGCGGAAAGACCGGGCCGGGCAGGCGCGGGTGGGCGCTGCCCATGACATTCATCGCGCCATAGCCAAGGCCATAGCCGCCCCCGGGCAGACCGATCTGGCCGACCATTGCGGCCAAAGCCACCAATGCCCAGAATGGCTGTTCGCCGTGCGCGGCGCGCTGCAACGCCCAGGCGCAATTGAGCATGGTGCGATGGCGCAGCAGGTCATGGCCGAGGGCGGCGATGCGAGCCGCGGGGACGCCCGTGATCGCCGCTGCCCATTGCGGTGTTTTGGGCGTGGCGTCCGCCTGTCCCAGCAGATAGGCGCGGAAGATGTCGAAGCCGACCGTGTGACTGTCCAGGAAGCTGCGGTCGAACAGCGGATCGTGCAGCACCACCCACGCCAGTGCCAGCATCATGGCCGTGTCGGTGTTGGGGCGGATGGCAATCCATTCCCCTGCATCACCGTCGCCCAGATTATCGCCCACCGGACCAATGTTGATGATCCGTGCGCCGGCTTCTCGCAGGCGCTTGAGGCCAGCGCGCGCACGATGACGGCCAGCACCGCTGGAAGAGACGCGCGTGTTCTTGAGCGGGACACCGCCGAAGCTGACGAACAGGCTGCAATGCGCCTCCAGCACGTCCCAGCTCGTATGGGAGGCGTTGCTTTCGTCCATGCTGGTGGCGATATGCGGCATCAGCACCCGCCCCGCGCCCAGGCTATAGCTGTCTACGCTCCGCACATAGCCGCCCAGCACATTGTAGAATCGATGGAGTTGGCTTTGCGCGTGGTGAAAGCGGCCGGCACTGGCCCATCCGTAGGAGCCGCCGAAGATCGCCTCGTTGCCATGGTTATGCCGCACCCGCGCTATTTCGGCGGCGGTCATGTCCAGCGCTTCGTCCCAGGAGAGCTCGACGAACGGTTCTTCGCCGCGTCCCGCGCGCTTTCGTCCCTCCAGCCAACCTTTTCGAACGGCCGGGCGGGCGATGCGCAGCCGGGTCATGCTGTCGTCCAACTGGTCGAGCCCGATGGGATTGGGATCGGGGTCGGCGCGCAGCGGCGAAAGGTGCGGCGCATCATCGCCCGCCCCGGCGTTGATCTCATAGACGCCCCAATGGGCAGCAGAATAGCGGGTCATGACAAGCTGGCGCCGAAGGGGGGAAGCACGTGCAGCGTGCGGTCAACCACCTCGGCGCGGCAATACCGGTCGGCCGTCTCATGACGCTCGGCAATCAGGGACATGGGCAGGGTCACTCTTCAAAGAGACGCATGCCTAGCGTTCGGGATGCTGCCTGACGCATGATGATTGCAAATAGGTCGAATGGTTCTGCTCACAGTTCCCGGCAAGGACCGTTGCGCTGCAACGGGGTGCGATTGCTGCCTGTAGGCAGAACGCGCAAAACCCCGTTGGTCAAAGCCCCAGCACCACCTTCGCGCTCACTGCGATCTGGTAGAGGATCTGCGTCATGTCTTTGAGGATCTGGCGCGATTTGGTGTCGATGCGGGGCAGCACCAGCAGATCGTCGCCGCTGCGCACGGCGTGGCTCTGCGCGGAAACTTCCTCGAAGCTGCCATCGGCATGGGCCACCACGATGCGGCGGGCGGCGCTTTTCTGGGTATAGCCACCTGCACGGCTGACATAGCCATTGGCGTCCAGCCCCTGTTGCCAGGCGACGGCATTGGGGAACAGCACTTCGCCGCTAACCAGCACGAGGCCATCGCGCGTGGGTACGTGCAGCAGGTCGCCGTTTTCCAGCAGCAGGTCGTCGCGCGCCGGGCCCTGGCCGATCACCACCTGGCCCAGCGGCTGCACCTTTCGCGCGCGATCGATCCATTGCAGGATCAGGTCGGCCTCGTTGCGGCGCAACTGGCTTTCATCGTTGGTGCCCGATCGCGCGGTCAGCGCGGCCTGTTCCAGGCTGTGCAGGCTGGCGTCCAGCATGGTCTTCTGCCGGTCTTTCACGCTCTGCCGGAACAGTTGGATGCTGCCCGCATCCGATCGCTGCGAAAAGCGGATCTGCTGCAACAGATCGCCCAGGTGCGCGCCATAGGGCAGCACATATTCCTGCGGGCTTTCATGCTCGCCCTCTATCCGCACGGTGATCGTGCCCGCTTTCTTGTCGGCGGTGAATTCGATCGTGTCGCCATTGCCAACTGGCAGGGCGCCGGCATCGGCGAGCGGGCGATAATCCACGTTTTTCACCGGCCCGGTGTTGCGCGTGATGCGCATGTGCGTGGCCGATGGCTGCGGCCCGGCGAGCAACATGACATCGGCGGTGGTGGGGTGGGCATTGCGCGGAAATTCAAAGACGTTGGCATTGTTGGCCAGGCCCAGCACACTCACCGTCTGCTGACGCGGCCCGACGAAGATCACGTCGCCATCGCCCAGCGGCACCGGCGGCATGACCCCGCGAAACAGGAACTGGTAGAGATTCACGTGGGCGCGCACCTGCTCGCCGCGCTTGACCTCCACATCGATGAAAGTGCCGCGATCGGGATCGATGCCGCCGGCTGCGTCCAGGTAATGCAGCAGGCCATCCATGCTGGTGCCGTCATAAAGCCCCGGCCGCCGCACGAAGCCGCCCACGAACACGCGCACCGGCTGCGCTTCGGCCAGCGAGGCATAGACATAGACGTTGCTGCGAAACGTCGCGGCCGCCGCGCCCGTGACCACCCGTTGCAGATCCTGGTTGCGCACGCCGGCCAGGTGGATCGGGCCGATATTGGGCAGGAACACGTTGCCTTGCGGGTCCACCGTCTGCACCTGGGCAAACTGGAACGCTCCCCACAGCCGCAGCACCACCCGGTCTCCCGCCGCGACCACGTAATCGGGGTTGAAATGGGCTGCGCCCGTGCGGGCAAAGGCACCGGTGAACAGCTGCGCGCCAAACACCGGGCTGGCCGAATTGGCGGCATAGCTGGCCGCCGGTGCCGCGCCGGGGGTAACGGGCGGTGCCCCAGCATCGACCAGAGCCGCCGGCGGCGACGTCGGGCTGGCGGTCGGTACGGCCAATGGCACGCTGGGCAGGCTGCCGCCATTGCCGATGCCGGCATTGCCCATGGCATTGGCGATCGTGGCCAGGGTGGTGGGGTCGGCGTTCTGCAAGACCTGGCTGACCAGGCCGGGCGGCAGTCCCTGGGCCGAGCCCTGCACGGGCGAAGCCAGCAGGGGCAAGGCAAGCGAAAGGCCCAGCGCCAGCCGGCCGCGGCTGGGCATGGAATGGCAATCACGGCGCATGGTGGCGCTCCTTAGGGTTGCAATTCAGTCGACATGGTCGCGCACCACCGACACCAGCAGCAGCAGGATCGCTGCCACGACGAAAGCGGCCAGGGTGAACGCGAGGGAATTGTAGAGCCGGCGTGGGCGGGCGGGGTATTCGGGCAGGGTGGGCGCCTGGACCACGGAAATCTGCTTCATCGCCTGCATCGCGGTGATCCGCCCCTTTTCCAGCGCGGCCAAGGTGGTCTGGTACAGCGACTGGCTGAACTGCGCCTCTTGCTGCAATTGGCGAAAGGCATCGGCGCGGCGGTTGAGCGCCTGCGAATCCGACGATGTGGCGCGGCCCCGTTCGCGGGCGAGTTCGGCGTCGATCGCGGCAATCTGCTGGCGCACGGCCACCACATCGGGATGGGCCGGCACGAGATAGGCTTCCAGCGTCCCGAGCTGGGTCTGCAGCGCGCTCTTGCGCGATTCCAGCTGTGTGATCGTGCCGGCCACGGCCTCCAGCGTGCCATCGGGCGAAACCATGCCGGCCTTGCTCTGGAAATCGAGCACCGCCTTGCGCGCGGCCTCGTTGCGCTGGCCCATCTGCGCCGCCTCGCCGGCCAGGAAATCCACTTGCGTCTGGGCCAGGCGATGGTCGTTGGCGTTCATGAACGCAGCGCCTTCGCGCAGCATGGCGGCCACGATGGCCTGCGCCACGCCGGGGGCATAGGCGCTGGCTTCCACATGCAGCACGCCCTGGTTGTCGTCGTAATCCACTTTCACCCGAGCCTTCATATAGTTGCGAAAGCGGGCGAGCGGCACGTCGGGCGCCGAAAGACGTGACAGCCAATCGTGCCGGCGATCGGCATAGTGGGCGCGCAAATGCAGGCTGGCATCCAGCCGGGCGAGCATGTCCTGCGACAGCAGGTGGTTGCGCAGCAGCATCTGGTCATTGCGATTGCCAGCGCCGGAAAGGCCGGAAAGCAGCCCGCCCAAGCCACCGGGATCGATGGCGCCCATGTCGGCCCGTTGCACCACCACGTCGGTTTCCGAGACATAGAGATCCGACGCGATCAGGCACCAATAGGCCGTGGCGCCAAGGCTTGCCGCGCCCGCCAGGCCCAGCACCAGGTTGCGCACCTTTGCCGCGCGCCAGCGCCGGCGGGGTAGCGAAGGGGGCGCCAGCGTGTCGCTTGCGGGCCGGCGTGGGCCGGCCAGCGGCACGGCCGGCGCGGCTTCATCGCTCGATGGGGGGGGGACGCCGGGTTGGAATGCCTGGTCGGGCTCGCTGTCGGGCGCTGGCCGCGTGCGGGCAACCGGCGGGGCAGGATCGGTTTCCGGTTTCGCCGGGGGCGGCGGAAAGGCAAGCTCGGTGCTCATGCGGGCAGGGTTTCCTTGTAGGCCGTGATCGCCTCGCCCAGCCGGTCGAACCAGGTCAGCTTGCCTTCGTGCAACAGCATCCCTGCGGTGCAGAACCGCTTGAGCGTGCCGGGATCGTGACTGACCATGATCACGCTGGCCTGGTTGGCGCGGCGGCGGAATTCCTCGGCAGCGCGGGCGCGAAAGCTGGCGTCACCGGCCGATGTGGCTTCATCGGAAATGTACACGTCGAAATCGAACGCCAGCGAGATGGCAAAGCGCAGGCGCGCAGCCATGCCGGTGGAATAGGTGCGGATCGGCTCGTCAAAGCGGTCGCCCAGCGCGGCAAATTCGGCAATGCGCGCCAGGCGTTCGGGGATGTCATCCTCGTGCCCATGGATGCGGCAGACGAAACGGGCATTCTGCCGCCCGGTGAGCGTGCCTTGCAGCCCACCGCCAAAGCCGAGTGGCCAGGATACACGGCAATGCCGCTCCACCGCGCCGCGCGTGGGTTTGTCCACCCCTGCCAGGATGCGCAGCAGGGTGGATTTGCCCGCTCCGTTGGCCCCCAGGATGCCCACGCTGACCCGCGGCGGAATGACGAAGTTCACGTCATCAAGCACCCACGGCCCGGCACCGTGCGCTGTCATGTAGCGCTTGCTCAGGCCGCGCCCCACGATCATCGCGCACCCACCTTGTGTGCCAGCCGCAGTTGCAGCGCCAGGCCAAGCAGCAAGAGCCCCAGCACCCAGGCGAAGAGATAGCCGGCATCGGTTTCGGGCACTGCCTGGTAATTGTCGGAAAGCCCCATGCGCACCAGTTCCACCCCGTGGGCGAGGGGATTGAGCATGAGCAGCGCGCGCCAATCGGCCGGCAGCGAGCCGATGGGAAACATCACGCCCGAAATCATGTAGAGCGGGCGCAGCACGATCTGCAGCACCTGGCGCGTTTCGCGCATCATCGTGGTGCAGGCTGAAACCACCATGCCGAACCCCACGCCCAGCAGCCACATTGCCGCGCTGGCGCCGGCCATGGCCAAGGGGAATTGCGGCATGAACGGGTGGCCCCACATCGCCAGGAACGCGATCAGCAACAGCGTGATCACCAGCCAGCTCGCCCCTTCGAGCAGCCCGCGCGCAACCAGCGTGTCCACCGGCTTGACCTGGCGATAGGCAAACAGGGCGGAATTGTCGGCCGGCGCGCCGGCTACGTGGTCGGCCGTCTTGCGAAACAGGAAGAAGGCCTGGATCCCAACCATGATCCACACCGGCGTATCGAGGTTGCCGACGCTGCGCACTTGCACGGCGGAATAGAGCACGAGCAGGTAGGCAACATGGAACACCGGCTCGAACAAGACCCAGGCCCAGGAAATGCGGGTGGCGAACAGCCGGGTCAGCGCCTCGCGCAGGATCAACGCGCGCCAGACCGACCAGGTGACCGCCAACGAGGAACGGGGAGGGGAACCGGCCATGGCGCTCAGGCCACTGCCACCGGCCTGCGCCGGTGCCAGGCAAACAACGGCGCTGGTGTCGGTGCAGCGGCCAATGCAGCGCAATCGGCCAGGCGCAGCAAGGTTTCGGCAAGATCGGGCACCTGCGGGAGCGACACCCCATGGCGCCCGCGTGATGGCGCGTGATCGGGTTGTGCGTCGATTTCCAGCATCAGCCCTGCGACGCCCACCGCCACCGCCGCGCGTGCGAGCGGCGCCACGAATTCGCGCTGCGCGCCCGATGACCCGCCCTGACTGACAGGATCGTGCAGGGCATGCGTGGCATCGAACACCACCGGGCAACCGATGTCACGCAACTGGATCAGGTTGCGCATGTCCACCACGAGATTGTCGGGGCCAAACAGCGTGCCACCCTCGCACACCGTGAAGGCATCTTGGCGATGGCCCGCGGCCTGGGCAGCGGTGCGTGCCATGCCCACCATGCGGGCCACGCCGGCTAGAGACATGGACGGTCCCTTTTCCAGGTTCACCGGCCGGCCCGAGGCGGCGGCCGCCATGATCAGGTCTGCCTGGCCGGCGAGGACGCCAGGCGTTTGCAGCATGTCTGCCACTTGGGCTGCGGCGGCCACTTGCGCGGCATCGTGCACGCGGGCCAGCACCGGCAGCCCGGTTTCGCTGCGCACCTTTTCCAGCACGCGCAGTGCTTCATCCTGCCCCAGCCCGTGATGGCCCGAATGCGCGCCAAGGTGAGTTGGGCCCAGGTCGGCCTGGAAGATCACCAGCGTGCCGGTGCGATCGGCCAGCTGGCGCAAGGCCTGCGCCGCGTCCACGCACCGCGCCTCGCTTGCGATTGTGCCAGGCCCGGCGATCAGGAACGGACGGCCGGTATCGTCGACGTCGATGGAGTGGCCCAGCAGGTTCACGCGTGTTCTTTCGTCATCGGGGTAGGATTAGGGCAGGCGGCAAAACCGGTCCGGGTGGTGCAGCGTCGGTCCATCAGTTCAGCCCCAGCCGGCCCAGATCGTGGAGATGCAGCACGCCCACCGGCAGGTCCGATCCATGGTCTTCCACCACGAACAGCGCTGAAACCTGGGCTTGCGACATCAGGGCCAGCGCTTCACCCGCGCGGGCCGATGTGCGCACGGTGCGCGGCGCGGGTGTCATCACGTCTTCGGCGCGGGCAGTGAGCAGGCCATGGACATGGCGGCGCAGGTCACCGTCGGTGATCGCGCCCAGCAAGCGCCCGGTGCGATCGACCACGCCGGCAATGCCCAGGCTCTTTTCGGTCATTTCCAGCAGGACCTCGCGCATCGGCATGGCCCGTGGCACCAGCGGCAGCGCTTCGCCCCGGTGCATGATCTCGCCCACGGTCACCAGGCCCAGCCCGATCGAGCCGCCGGGGTGCAACTGGCGCAACTGGGCATGGGTCACGCCGCGCGCGGCCATGGTGGCAATCGCCAGCGCATCACCCAGGGCGAGCATCAGCGTGGAGGATGTGGTCGGCGCGATGTTGGCCGGGCACGCCTCGCGCGCCGGGGGCAGGACCAGGCCAACCGTGGCCGCGCGCATCAGGATCGAATCCGGCTGGCCGCAAATGCCGATCACCGGGCAGCCCAACTGCGCGGCATGGGCCAGGATCTGGCGCAGATCGGGCGTGTTGCCCGAATTGGACAGCACCAGCAGCACGTCGTGCGCGGTCATCATGCCCAGGTCGCCATGGGCGGCTTCGGCGGGATGGATGAAGAACGCGGGCGTGCCGGTGGCGGCCAGGGTCGCGGCCAGCTTGCGCCCGACATGGCCTGATTTGCCCATGCCGCTGACCACCACTCGCGATTGCGTTGCCAGCAACAGGTTCACCGCATCGGCAAAGCGCGCGTCGAGCGTCAGCGCCAGGCGATCGAGCGCGTCGGCTTCTGCCTGGATCACGTGCCGGCCCCGCGCCAGCAGTTCCATGGCCGGCATCATGCCCGGCGCTGCCTGCGCCGTGATCTGGTGTGCTGCGATCTGGCCCGTTGGCTTCATCGAAAATCCCTTGCCGCTTGCGCATGCCCCAATTGCCCCCGCCAGCGCGATCCGTGCCGCCGCCCATCGGGGTTGGCCCTTAGTAGTCCCACCTCGGCCGCTTCAGGCCTGCTGTTCCCACGGAAATGAAGCGATAGTCCCGCCGCCTTGGCCGTTCGTGACGGCACGGGCCATGCATTGCGGCGCCGTTTGTGATAGAAACGGCCTCTCAATTTTCGAGGGGGTTGGGCGGGGCGATGCAACTGCGCCACTTGCGCTATTTCGTGATGCTGGCCCGCCATGGCCATTTCGCCCGCGCGGCGGCGGAATGCGGGGTGTCGCAACCCACGCTTTCGGCTGGCTTGGCGGCGCTGGAACAGGAGGTGGGCAAGCGGCTGGTGGAGCGCGATCGCCGCTTCATCGGCTTGACGGCGCAGGGCCAGGCGATGCTGCCCTGGGCCGAACAGATCCTGGGCGCGATGGGCAGCATGGCGCAGGCCGTGGCCGCCACCGCGGCGCCGCTGGCCGGGCCGTTTCGCCTTGCCGCAATTCCCGCCGCGCTGCCGCTGGTGGGCCGCTTTGGCGATGCGCTGCTGCGCCGTCATCCGGGGCTGCAACTGGCCGTGCACCAGGCCACCAGCCGCGCAATCGAGCAGGATCTTCAAGCGCTTTCGTGCGATGCCGGGCTGACATACCTGGATCACGAACCGCCCGCCCATGTCGTGGCGGTGCCACTGGCGGAGGAACGCTATCTGTTCGTCACGCGGCGGGATGCGGGGGAGGAAATAGGTGAAGGGACACCGGCGAGCATGGATTGGGCGCAGGCTGCGGCGCAGCCGCTGTGCCTCTTGCACCAGGGCATGCAATATCGCCGTATCCTGGACGCGCAGTTTGCCGCGCGCGGCTTGAGCGTGACCCCGCGCGCGGTGGCAGACAGCTATGTCGCGCTGCTCTCGCTTGTGCAGTCCGGGCGCTTTGCCACGATCATTCCCGATGGCTATGCCGCGCTGCTGACCGGGTTGGACTGGGCCACGCTCTGCCCCATGGCTGGCGCCGAAACGGCACGCCGCCTGGGCTTGGTGGTGCTCGATCGCCAGCCGATGGGACCGCTGGCTCTCGCCGCGCTCGACGTGGCACGGACGCTGTCGGTTTGATAGACATTCTCTATCACACTTCGCGCAATTCGATTTGACGCTGCCGGTCTCCTGCGCGACATTTCGGGCCATGACCGAACCTGCCGAACTGGACCGGATCCTTGCCGCCCACGCCGGGCGCGAAGGCGCCCTGCTGCCGATCCTGCACGATGTGCAGGCCGTCTTTGGCCATGTGAGCGAGGATACAGAGCGGGCGATTGCCCATGCGCTCAACCTCAGCCGCGCCGAAGTGCATGGCGTGGTCAGCTTCTACCACGATTTCCGCACCCGGCCCGAACCGCGCCCGGTGGTCAAGCTGTGCCGCGCCGAAAGCTGTCAGGCACGCGGCGTGGAAGCGCTGGCCGCACGGCTGCCGGCCGATGGTCCGGTGAAAGTGGAAACGGTCTATTGCCTGGGGCTGTGCAGCGTGGGGCCGAACGCCATGGTGGGCGATACGCTCCACGCGCGGTTGACGCCTGAAAAGCTGGGCGCCCTGATGGGAGGTCTGGCATGACGGTCGTGCGCATTTCCGATGACGCGCTGGCGCTGGCCTGCGGTGCCGATGCCGTGGCCGCCGCTTTCGAAGCGGCGGGGTGCACGGTGGAACGCGTGTCCAGCTGGGGCATGCACTGGCTCGAACCGCTGGCCGAGATCGACGGGCAGGGCTTCGGCCCGCTGGAACCCGCCGACGCGGCGGCCGTGCTGGCCGGCAGCAGTGACAAGGGCATCGGCCCGATTGCCGATCATCCGTTCATCGCCAGCCAGCAGCGCTTCACCTTTGCCCGCGCCGGCAAGACCCGGCCCCTGAGCCTTGAGGATTACGAGGCCCACGGCGGCTGGAGCGGCCTGGCCAAGGCGCGCCAGATCGGGCCCGAAGCGACCATCGCCGAAGTCATGACATCGGGGCTGCGCGGCCGGGGTGGCGCGGGTTTTCCCGCCGCGATCAAGTGGACCACAGTGGCCAAGGCTGCTGCCGCGCCCAAGTATATCGTCTGCAACGCCGACGAGGGCGACAGCGGCACCTTTGCCGACCGCATGGTGATGGAAGGCGATCCCTTCATGCTGATCGAAGGCATGGCGATTGCTGCCCATGCCGTGGGCGCGGCCAAGGGCTATGTCTATATCCGCAGCGAATATCCCCATGCCATCGCCAAGATGCAGGCCGCCGCGCAAGCCGCGCGGCCCTATATCGCCCCATTCGAAGTCGAGGTGCGCGTGGGTGCCGGCGCCTATGTCTGTGGCGAGGAAACCTCGCTGCTCAACAGCCTTGAGGGCAAGCGTGGCGAAGTGCGCGCCAAGCCACCGCTGCCGGCATTGGAAGGCCTGTTCGGCAAGCCCACCGTGGTCAACAATGTGCTGACGCTCGCCGCCGTACCGTGGATCCTGGCAAACGGCGGCGCCGCCTATGCCGATGTCGGCTTCGGCCGGTCCAAGGGCACCATGCCGATCCAGATCGCGGGCAACGTGAAGTATGGCGGGCTTTACGAAGTGGGCTTCGGCATCACGCTGGGCGAACTGGTCGAGGTTGTCGGCGGCGGCACCGCATCGGGCCGCCCGGTGCGCGCGGTGCAGGTGGGCGGGCCATTGGGCGCCTACCACCCGCCCGCCGATTTCCATCTGCCGTTCGACTATGAAAGCTTTGCCGCCGCCGATGGCCTGATCGGCCACGCTGGCCTTACCGTGTTCGACGACAGCGTGGACATGAGCGCGCAGGCCCGCTTTGCCATGCAGTTCTGCGCCGCCGAATCCTGCGGCAAATGTACACCCTGCCGCCTTGGTTCCACGCGCGGGGTGGAAGTGATCGACCGCATCCGTGCCCGCCAGGGCCGCACGGCGGACGCGGTGGAAGCACTGCCGCAGATCCACAACGCGCGAAAGGGTGCGCGCACGCTGTCTGACGAGATCGCCCTGCTCGAAGACTTGTGCGAGACAATGAAGTTCGGCTCGCTCTGCGCGCTGGGCGGCTTCACGCCTTATCCCGTCCTCTCTGCCCTGCGCCGCTTTCCCGAGGATTTCGGCGCCGTGCCTGATGCGGTGGAGGCGGCCGAGTGAGTGCGTTCTTGAGCCAATGGGCTTCGACAAGCTCAGCCCGAACGGGTTTCAAGGGTTCGCAAACCCCACGTCCGTTCGCCCTGAGCCTGTCGACGCCCATTGGCACCAGCGTCTCGGTGCAACCATGATCCTGGGCGCCGTTCTTGCCGGTGGTCAGTCCACCCGCTTTGGCAGTGACAAAGCCTTGGCCCAACTGGCCGGGCAAAGTTTGCTGCTGCGTGCGGTGGAAACGCTCAAGCGCCAGTGCGATGCCGTGGTCGTGGTTGGGCGCAGTGAAGCGCCCGCGCCATGCCTGGCCGATTGGCCCCGCGGCGGCATGGGACCATTGGGCGGGATCGCTGCCGCGCTTCATTATGCCGCACGGCATGGTTTTGATGAAGTTCTGACCACGGCCGTCGACAGCTTCGGCTATGATGATGATCTCGCCATCCAGCTTTCCCCCGCGCCGGCCTATTGCGCCAGCCAGCCGGTGATCGGCTTGTGGCCGGCCGGCGCCGCCCCCGCGCTCGATGCCTTGCTCGCCGGCACCGGCAAGCACAGCTTGCGCGCCTTTGCCCAAACGCTCGGCGCGCGCGCCGTTGCGCTCGACAGCATTCCTCACAATATCAACACCCCGGCGGATCTTGCCGCCGCGCAGGAGCATGCCCATGGGCTATGAACGCCAGGCCGATTTCGGCACCCCCGAGGTTCGTTCCGATACCCAGGTGACGCTGGAAATCGATGGCCGCGCCGTCACCGTGCCGGCCGGCACCACCGTGATGCGCGCGGCGGCGGTTTCGGGTGGCTCCATCCCCAAGCTCTGCGCCACCGACAATCTGAAGCAGTTCGGTTCGTGCCGCCTGTGCCTTGTGGAAATCGACGGCATGCGCGGCACGCCCGCCTCATGCACCACGCCGGTGTCCGATGGCATGAAGGTCCACACCCAGACCGAAAAGCTCGCCAAGCTGCGGCGCGGCGTGATGGAGCTCTACATCTCCGACCACCCGCTCGATTGCCTTACCTGCAGCGCCAACAACGATTGCGAGCTTCAGGACCAGGCGGCCGCCGTTGGCCTGCGCGATGTGCGCTTCGGCTATGAAGGCGCCAACCATCTGGAAGCCCAAACCGACGCCAGCAATCCCTATTTCGATTTCGACGCGACCAAGTGCATCGTCTGCTCGCGCTGCGTGCGCGCCTGCGATGAAGTGCAGGGCACCCTGGCCCTGACGGTGGAAGGGCGCGGCTTCGGCTCGCAGATTTCGGCGGGCGTGAAATCCGACGATTTCCTCTCTTCCGAATGCGTCTCGTGCGGCGCCTGCGTCCAGGCCTGCCCCACCTCTGCCTTGATGGAAAAGGCCGTCACCGAGATCGGCAAGCCCGAGCGCGCCGTGGTCACCACTTGCGCCTATTGCGGCGTGGGCTGCACGTTCCGCGCGGAAATGCGCGGGGAGCAGGTCGTGCGCATGGTGCCGTGGAAGGACGGCAAGGCCAATCGCGGCCATTCCTGCGTCAAGGGCCGCTTTGCCTGGGGCTATGCCCAGCATCAGGACCGCGTCTTGAAGCCGATGGTGCGCGAATCCATCGACCAGCCCTGGCGCGAAACGAGCTGGGAGGAAGCACTCGGCTTTGCCGCCAGCCGGTTCAAGGCGATCGCGGCCCAGCACGGCAACAACGCCCTGGGCGGCATCGTTTCCAGCCGCTGCACCAACGAGGAAGGCTTCCTCGTGCAGAAGTTGGTGCGCGCCGGTTTCGGCACCAACAATGTCGATACCTGCGCCCGCGTCTGCCACTCGCCCACTGGCTATGGCCTCAAGACCACGTTCGGCACCTCTGCCGGCACGCAGGATTTCGATTCGGTGGAAGACAGCGACGTGATCCTGGTGATCGGCGCCAATCCCACCGATGGCCATCCCGTGTTCGCCAGCCGGATGAAGCGCCGCCTGCGCCAGGGGGCCAAGCTGATCGTGATCGATCCGCGCCGCACCGATCTGGTGCGCAGCCCGCATATCGAGGCAGACTATCACCTGCCGCTGCGCCCCGGCACCAATGTGGCGGTGCTGTCCGCGCTGGCCCACGTGATCGTTACCGAAGGGCTGGTGGACGAGGCTTTCGTGCGCGAACGCTGCGATTGGGACGAGTTCCAGCACTGGGCCGAATTCGTGGGGCAAGAACGCAACAGCCCCGAATTCCTCGAACCCGTCACCGGCGTGCCGGCCGATCTCATCCGCGGTGCCGCTCGGCTATTCGCCACGGGCGGCAATGGTGCGATCTATTATGGCCTGGGCGTGACCGAGCACAGCCAGGGCTCGTCCACCGTGATGGCGATCGCCAATCTCGCCATGGCGACGGGCAACATTGGCCGGCGCGGGGTGGGGGTGAACCCCCTGCGTGGGCAGAACAATGTGCAGGGCGCCTGCGACATGGGCAGCTTCCCGCACGAGCTTTCGGGTTATCGCCATGTGTCGGACGCCGCCACGCGCGCGCTGTTCGAGGCGGAATGGGGCGTCAGGATCGATCCCGAACCGGGCCTGCGCATTCCCAACATGCTCGATGCGGCCACCGACGGCCTGTTCAAGGGCCTCTACATCCAGGGCGAAGACATCCTCCAATCAGACCCGGATACCAGGCATGTCGCGGCGGGCCTCGCGGCGATGGACTGCGTCATCGTGCATGACCTGTTCCTCAACGAAACCGCCAACTATGCCCACGTCTTCCTGCCCGGCTCCTCGTTCCTGGAAAAGGACGGCACGTTCACCAATGCCGAACGCCGCATTCAGCCGGTGCGCAAGGTGATGGAGCCCTTGAATGGCTATCAGGATTGGGAAGTGACCCAGGAACTGGCCCGGGCGCTGGGCCTGGATTGGAGCTACACCCACCCCAGCCAGATCATGGACGAAATCGCCCGCCTCACCCCCAGCTTTGCCGGGGTCAACTATGCCCGGCTCGATGCCGAGGGATCGTTGCAATGGCCGGTCAATGACGCCGCGCCCGATGGCTCGCCGATCATGCACATCGAAGGCTTCGTGCGCGGCAAGGGCAAGTTCGTGGTGACGGACTATGTCCCCACTGACGAGCGCACCGGCCCGCGCTTCCCGCTGCTGCTCACCACCGGGCGCATCCTGTCGCAATACAATGTGGGTGCGCAGACCCGGCGCACCGAAAACAGCGTGTGGCACCCCGAAGACCTGCTGGAAATCCATCCCACCGACGCGGAAAATCGCGGGATCAAGAGCGGGGACTGGGTGCGCCTGGCCAGCCGCTCGGGCGAGACCACGCTGCGCGCCACGGTGACGGATCGCGTGGCGCCGGGCGTGGTCTATACCACGTTCCACCACCCTGCGACGCAGGCGAATGTGGTAACCACCGACTATTCCGACTGGGCCACCAATTGCCCGGAATACAAGGTGACGGCGGTGCAGATCACCCCGTCGAACGGGCCGAGCGAATGGCAGCAGGACTATGCCGAGCAGACCCGCCAGGCGCGCCGCATTGCCGGCAGCGCGATGGAGCCGGCCGAATGAGCGGGCAGACCGAAGCCAAGCTGGTCTACATGGCCAACCAGATCGCGCGGAATCTGAAGCACGAGCCGCACCCGGTCGCCGCCGTGGCCGATCATATCCGCGCGTTCTGGAGCCCGGCGATGTTGCGGCAGGTCTTTGCCCATCTTGCCATGCAGGGCGAAGATGGGATCGATCCCGTGGCGCGCGCGGCCCTGGCAGAACTGGCCGCCGGCCATGCCCCGCCGCCGCAGACCAAGGCGACCGATCCCGCGCACCATGGCGCCGATGCCGGATAGCCTGCCGCCAGGTGCCACCGCGCATCGCTTTGCCGAACACTTCGTCGATGGCAGGGCGGCGACCGCGCACGAACGCGCCCTGGCGCAAGAAGCGCCGGTGGCCATCGAGATCAATGGCCTGGGCTATGCCGTGATGATGGCCACGCCCACCGATCTGGAAGACTATGCGCTGGGCTTTTGCCTTGCCGAACAATTGATTGCCGATGCCAGCGGGTTCGTTGCGGCACAGGCTGCCGAAATCGAGGGGCGCGGCTGGATGTTGCGCATCACGCTCGCCACGGGCGATGCCGCGCCATTGCTGGAACGTGCGCGGTTGCGCCTTTCCGAGGGATCGTGCGGGTTGTGCGGGATCGAAAGCCTGGAGCAGGTCTTGCGCCCGCTCCCGCAGGTACCGGTGCAGTTGGCAGTGGACGATGCCGCAATCTTTCGCGCCACCGCCGCGCTGGGGGATCGCCAAGTGCTGGGCCGGGCGACGCGGGCGGCCCACGCCGCCGCCTTTTGCACGCGCGATGGTGCGATCGTGCTGTTGCGCGAAGACGTGGGCCGGCACAACGCGTTCGACAAGCTGGTGGGGGCCTTGGCCCGCGTCGGGCGGGACCCGGCAGATGGCTTCGTGGTGCTGACCGCGCGGTGCAGCTTCGAACTGGTGCAAAAGGCGGTGATCGCTGGCGTGCCCCTGCTTGTCACCGTTTCGGCTGCCTCTACCCTGGCGGCAGAGCGCGCGCAGGCGCACGGGCTGCGACTGGTCAGCCTGGCGCGGGAAGACAGTTTTCTGGAAAGTTGAGAGGCGGGGAACAGCCCCGACGCCCGCTTAGTTCGCCTCGATCAGCGACGAGAGGGCCTCGCGCAGCGCGCTCAGGCTGACGGGCTTGGGCAGCATCGGCGCTTCGGGCGCGCCGGAATCGGGATCAAACGAAGCGTGGCCCGAAAGATAGAAGAACGGCGTGCCTTCTTCGCGCAGGCGCAACGCAACGGGCACTGACGTGGTGTCGCTGCCCAGCGAGAAGTCGAGCAGCGCGGCGTCCACCGGGCCTTCGTCCAGTGCCGAAAGCGCCTGGTCCACCGTGGCCACCGCTGTCACTTTGTCATGGCCGAGGTCTGCCAGGTTTTCCTCCAGCAGCATTGCGAGCAAGGGCTCGTCCTCGACAACCAGAATTCTCATGCGCTCAATCCTTGGTGGCGCCTGTCGCAGGCCGAACGCACGGTCTGGCAGCACCCCATCTTTGCCAAAGCCTACCGCATATGGGGGATTGGCGAAACTGCCGATGATACGAAATGGGTGGCATCGCGGGGGTCTATCCCCTGGTTGCAACGCCTTGTCCCGTTTTTTGCCCGTGTCGTGCCGCCGGGAACCCGATTGGCCTGCGAACGATTATGCCTCCGCCATGGCTTCCTACGTGATTCGCCAAAGCGCCAGGGACGCGCGCTGGAAACGCCATCTGGCCATTGGCGGCGCGGTTGCCTTGTTGCACGTGGGCCTGATTCTGGCCTTGGTAAAGGGCCTTGCGGGGGGCATGCCCGCGCTGCATTTGCCCGTTTCGGCCCTGGTGGTCTTTACCCCGCCCGCGCCCGTGCCCAGCCCAACACCCCAGCCTACGCCGCCACCCGCGCCCAGCCACGCGGAAGCGGGGGCAACCGGCGCGACGGGGCGCAAGGCCCGGCCCAAGGCGATCACTGCGCCGCCCCCGCGCATCGTCATCCCCGCGCTGGCCGCGGCCCCGGTGGCTGCCAATGGCGATGCCACGCGATCGGGCGCAGGCGCAGCCGGCACCGGCACGGGCGGTGGCACGGCGGGAAGCGGCACCGGCAGTGGTGCGGGCGGCACGGGCGACGGCGCTGGCCTGGCCCGAGCCGTGGCCAAGATCGCCGGCGACATTACCGCCACGCGCGATTATCCCGCAGCCGGGCGCGCCGATCGTGCCGGCCGCCAAGTGGTGATCGTGCTGCGTGTCGATACCCAGGGCACGCCCTCCGCCTGCCGCGTGCAACAGCCCAGCGGCAACGATGAGGCCGATGCCATCACCTGCCGCCTGGCGATGCAACGCTTCCGCTTCCGTCCGGCGCGCGATGCACAGGGGCAGCCGGTGGCCGCCGACTATGGTTGGCGCCAGCGCTGGTGGGCGCCCTAGCGACGGGGCGCGGCATTTGCCAACATGCGATAATTTTTGCATCGCCACACCCTTGAACTGCCCTTTTTCAGCGACAAAATCAGTAGCTCGCGATCGGATGGCGTTGCAGCGCAATGCAACTTTATCCGGTCTGCATCGTTTGGTTCATCGAACAGACAGATTTCGGGGCGAGCCAGCCAGATGACAAGCGACCTTTCCAATTCCCTGCGGCGCGCCACCCCTGTGGCAGGGGCCGTGCTTGATTTCTTCGCCGCCGATGGCGCTCGCCAGCCGGCCCGCCGACTGGCGCTGATCGGCGGTTTTGCGCCGCGCAAATGCGGCATTGCCACTTTTACCACCGACTTGTTCGAGCAACTGGGCCTGCACCATCCCGAGCTGTCGGTCGATCTCCATGTAATCGATAGCCCGACCGAGCCGCATGCCTATCCCCAGGCGCGCAGCGTGATCCGCTCTGACCGTGCCGAGGACTATCGTACCGCAGCGCGGCGCATCAACGAGGATGCGGTGGATGCCGTGTGGCTTCAGCATGAATACGGCATTTTCGGCGGCGCCTCGGGCGCGCTGGTGCTCGAACTCGTCGACCGTGTGGCAGCGCCGCTGATCGTCACGCTGCACACCGTCCTGGCCGACCCTTCCGCCCAGCAGCGTGCGGTGCTCGAACATATCCTGGCCCGCGCCAGCGGCGTAATGGTGATGAGCGAGCACGGCCGCGATGTTCTGTCACGCGTCTATGGCGTCGATCCCGCCCGGGTCACGGTGATTGCCCATGGCGCACCCGATCGGCCGTTCGGGCGTAGTGCCGAATTCAAGGCACGCGCCGGCCTGGCCGACAAGAACGTGATCATGACCTTTGGCCTGCTTGGCCAGGGCAAGGGTCTGGAAACCGCCATCGAGGCACTGCCGGCGATCGCCGCCCAGCATCCCAACACGGTCTATCGCATCGTGGGCGCCACGCACCCCAACCTGGTTGCCGCCGAAGGCGAAGCCTATCGCGAAAGCCTGATGGACCTTGCCCGTGATCTGGGCGTGGCCGATCATGTGCTGTGGGACAACCGCTTCCTCGAAACCGGCGAACTGCTCGACCAGCTTGAAGCCTGCGACATATACCTCACGCCCTATCCTAATCTTCAGCAGTCCACCTCGGGCACACTGAGCTATGCGGTGGCGCTGGGCAAGGCGGTGGTGTCTACCCCCTATCTCCATGCCAGCGAGTTGCTGGCAGATGGCGTGGGCGCCCTGGTGCCGCCGCGTTCGGCCACCGCGCTCGCCCGCGCAGTCAACGCCTTGCTTGGCGATCCGCAGGCGCTCGATGCGATGCAACGCCGTGCCTATGCGCGCGGGCGCGAAACCATCTGGCCGCGCTTTGCCGAGGGCTGCGCGCAATTGGTCAAGACCGTGGCGGCGATCGCACCGCTGCAGGTTCCGCTCACCGCTACGCCGGGCGCCAGCGGCGTCTGGGCGATGTGCGACAGCACCGGCATGCTCCAGCACGCGATCGGCACCGTGCCCGACCGCCGCCATGGCTATTGCCTGGATGACAACGTGCGCGCGTTGATGCTCATGGGCGTGGCCGATGGCATTCCCCTGGCAGAGCGACAGCGCTGGGCCACGGTATTCGCCTCGTTCATCCAGCATGCGTGGAATCCCGATGCCGGGCGCTTCCGCAATTTCATGGCCTTCGATCGTTCATGGTGCGAAGACGTGGGCTCGGAAGACAGCAACGGCCGCACGCTGTGGGCCTTGGGCCACGCCGTGGCCCATGCCCCCGATGCCGGTCTCCGGCAGTGGGCGCGCCAGTGGTACGATATTGCCGTCGGGCCGCTAGGCCAGGTGGACTATCCGCGCAGCATGGCCTTTGCCATCCTTGGCGCGGTCCACGTGCTCGCCGTGGAGCCCGATCACGGGCCCAGCCGCGCCTTGGTGGAACGTGGTGGTGCCCTGCTTCACGCGTTGCTGGCCAAGGGCCGGCGCCCGGACTGGGCCTGGTTCGAGGCCATGCTGGGCTATGACAATCCGCGCTTGCCCGAGGCCCTCATTCGGGCGGGCCATCTGACAAAGCGGGCAGATTGGCTGGAAAGCGGCATCGAGGCCTTGCGGTTCATCGTGGCGCAACAGACCACCGCCAAAGGACAGTTCCGTGCCATCGGATCGGAAACCTTTACCCCTCCCCATGCCGTCACATACGAAGCCAAGCCGTTCGACCAGCAGCCGCTGGAAGCCTGGGCCGCAGTGGAAGCCTGCGCCGCGGCATGGCACGCGCTTGACGCCGATGGTGAGGCAGATACCGATGGTTCGGCCCGCGCTTTGTGGCGTGGGCATGCCCAGGCGGCCTATCGCTGGTTCCTGGGTGCCAACGACCGGAGCCTGGCTCTGGGCGATCTGGTCAGCGGGCGTTGTCGCGACGGGATCACGCCGCGCGGCGTCAATGCCAATTGCGGGGCCGAATCGATCCTGGCATTCCAGCTGGCGCATTATGCGCTGGCCGGGCTGGAACGCGCAGCGGCGCCGCGCGTTGGCAGCGAAACCCAGGCCCTTGGTCAAACCAGCAAGGTAAGGAGTGTCCTTGGCGACCGAGCATACAAAGCCCAGCCTCTCGCCGGCCAGATCGGGGGCCAACCCGCCCTCGGCCAGCAACGGCTTGCGAATTCTTGAGCAGCGGCTCCATGCCGATCCTTCGCGCGTTGTCCTGCGGCCCTTTCATCTGGGCTGGCAGGGCGGCGCTGGCGGGGGATCGCGCGCCGCGCGCCTGGTAAAGGACGTTCTCTCGCTCGACGAAGCCGATGCGGCCGACGAATATGCCCGGGTGCTCCACGATTTCGAGGAGCGTCACTGGCAGACCGAGCAGTTGTTCGAAGAGCGCTATGCCGAAGTGCGCCAGGCGCTGGATCTGGACGATGGCGCCATTCCGCCCATCCGGCGGCGCCTGATCGGTGCGTACTTCTGCCACGAATACACCTACGCGGCCGCCGCGTTGATGAACCCGTCGATCGTGCCCCATCCCGACCAGTCGGGCATGGTGGATGGTGCGCAGCGTTTCGTGATGAGCCTGCGCGCCGTGGGCGAAGGGCACATCAGCTCGATCGTGTTCCGCGAAGGCGTGGTTTACGAAGACGGTACGTTCCAGCTTTGGCCGCAGAGTGCCTTTGCCACCGCCATGCTGCCCGATGCCAGCGCGCCGCTTGCCGCTGGCAGCAACGAAAGCGACCAGGGCGTCTGGCTGCATCGCCACGCCGAAAGCAGCCTGTCGAACAGCGTGATCTTCCCGATTACCGAGCAACAGCGCGGCGGGCTGGAAGACTTGCGCCTCGTGCGCTTTGACCATGGCGATGGCGAATACGAGTGGATCGGCACGTACACGGCCTATTCGGGCAGCGCGATCCGTTCGGAACTGCTGCGCACCCGCGATTTCCGCCGCTTCCGGCTGGAGCCCATCCAGGGCCGCGCCGGGCGCAACAAGGGCATGGCGTTGTTTCCGCAGACGATCGACGGGCGCTATGCGATGGTCGGCCGCCAGGATGGCAAGAACCTGTTCCTGCTGCGCTCTGACCGGCTGGATTGCTGGGACGATGACGGCGTCCTGTTGATGGAGCCCAAGTTCCCTTGGGAATTCGTGCAGATCGGCAATTGCGGGAGCCCGATCCTCACCGACCAGGGCTGGCTGCTGCTTACCCACGGGGTGGGGGCAATGCGCAAGTATGCGTTGGGTTGTGCGCTGCTCGATCGCGATGATCCATCCAAGGTCATCGCGCGCAGCAAGGTGCCGCTGCTGACCGCCATCGACGCCGATCGCTATGGCTATGTGCCCAACGTCGTCTACACGTGCGGTGCGCTGATGGTGGAAGACAACCTGCTGGTGCCTTATGGCATTTCCGATAGCGCGGTGGGCTTTGCCACGATCGGTGTGGACGATATCCTCAAACTGATGGAATGAGCGCGCTTGCGCATCGGGCGGTCATCGCGGCAATAAGGGCCGCATGATCGCCCAGACCATCCAGTTGTCGCTTGCCCCGGTCTTCGTGCTGGTGGCGATCGGCAACATCATGAATATCCTCACCACCCGCCTGGGCCGGATTGTCGATCGCTCGCGCCATCTGCAGAAATTGCACGCGGAAACCACCGGCCTTGCCCACGATGCCGTGGTGGTGGAAATGCGCTATGTCGATCGCCGCATCCAGCTGATCGGCCGCGCGCTCCTGCTGCTCGTGCTTTCGGGGCTGGGTATCGGGGTGACGGTGGGATCGCTGTTCTTTTCCCAGATGACCGGCATCGCCCATCTGGGTGACGTGACGGCCACGGCCTTTTTCATCGCCATCGCGCTCTTGATGATCGCCCTGATCTACCTGCTGCTGGAAACCCGCCTGGTTGCCAGCACGCTGCGCCTGCCGCCTGAATTGCTGGAGCTGGAACGCAAGGATTTGTGATTCTCTGTGCCCAAACTTCGTTTCGGCGTTGCGACACCGGCCCGCTCCCCCAACACTCAGGCCAGCAGCTTTTCGCCCTTTTCGCGGATCATGCCTTCGATCATGCCGCGCGCAAAGCCCAGCCCGGCCGGGATATCCACGTCGAACAGCACCTGGCTTTCTTCCAGGGTCACATGGCTGGGGATGGTAAAGCCCATCGCCGAAACCGTCATGGTCAGGTGATCCTCGTCGGTCCAGGCGGTTTCCACCTGGGCCATGCCACCGATCAGTTCGCTCGCCTTGCCCGAGGCATCGCCCAGGCGCGTGTGCAGGCGCGTGCGGACTTCGTCCTTGCCAAGGGTATGGGGCAGGGCAATGCGCATTATTTCGTCTCCACCGGCCGAGCCGGATCCAGGGGGGGCAATTGGGCCGGCGCCGCGTCCGCGCCTTCCAGCGCATTGCCATAACGATAGTCAAGATAGCGGCCGCGAATGGCCAGGGCATCGATGTCACCGGCGGCCAGTTGGCGGGTGATCTCGTCGATCTCGCCGCTTATCTTGGCCAGGCCATCGGCCAGTTGCTGGTCGGCATTGCGCCCGCCGCGCTCTTCCTGGCGCAAGTGGGGAGGAATGCGCCGCCAGGATTCCACCATGCCGGGCAGATGCTCGCCCACCAGGCTGCGCACTTGCGCCACGGCTGGCTCGGCCTGGTCGATCCCTTCAAGCTGCAGGCCCAGCCCATCGAGTTGGCCGCCGATCTGGTCCACCAGCCGCACCGCCGGGGCGGGCAGGGCCGGTGCCTGCGCTTCCAGCCACAATTGCGTGCGGCCCACCATGGTGCGCACGTCGCCGCGGTTGATGCTGGCGAGGTCGGGCACCTTGAGCCGCGGATAAGTCGCAAAGAAACCCAGCACGCCGATTACCGCCAGGATGGTAAGCAAGAGGCCGAGCAGGCCGATGCCGTCGATCACCAGGCCTACGGCCATCGCCGCCACCAGCACCGCGCCGACGGCCATGGCCATGCGCGCGGCTTTTTTCGCCACGTGCTGCCGCTTGAGCTCGGCCGAGCGCACGCCGATCGAGCGCCGCCGGCCCCCGGCGCGCTGGTGCGCCAGGCTGGCACGCGCTTCGCGCAGGATAAGGTCTGATTGGGATGCGGTCATGGTTGGGCCTGTGAAAAGTTTGCGCTCGGTATCCACCACCCTGATCTCCCTACCCGAAGCAGTAGGCGGCTTTTCAGGGCAGTCTGCTCCCCCTGTTCTTCACAAGAGGGAGTCGGGGCGTGGTGGGCGCCACCGGCAACGCCAGAAATCATCACCCCTCCAAGCTCAGCAGCGAAGGCGCGCTGGCCTGCGCCTGGTTCCGCGCTGCGCCTTCGGTGCGCGCGATGTATCCCTTGGATTTCTCCACTTCGCCCGAAAGCGTATCGACCGTCTGCTTCATCGCGTCGAGCGCCTTGAGCTTGAACGTGTCGATCGTGTCCATCGTGTCGTAGATGTTCTGGAACGCGCGCTGCAGGGTTTCCAAGGGAATCGTGCTTGAAGCCGCCATCTCGTGGATGCGCCCGGTCTGCTCGCGCAGCAGCTTGCCGGTGGAATCGATGATGTTGGCGGTGGTGGTGTTGAGCGCGGTGATCTGTTCGAGCACCAGGCGCTGGTTGGTCATCGCCTGGGCCACGGTCACTGCGGTGCGCAGCGCGGCCACGGTGGTGGTGCTGGCACGGTCCACGCCCTTGACCAGTTCCACGTTGTTCTTCTTGACCAGGTCCAGCGCCAGGTAGCCCTGGACGGTCACGGCCATCTGCGTGAGCAGGTCCTGCGCGCGCTGGCGGGTATAGAACAGCGCGCTTTCGCGGATCGCCTTGGCCTTGGCCGGGTCGGTGTGATCGAGGTCGGCAGCGGCATCTTCCAGCTTGGTGTCGAGCAGGCGGGCAATCGCGATCATCTGCTCAAGCTGGCCCATCGCTTCCCACAGCTTCTGCCGCTCCACGTCGATCGCGGCATTGTCCATCAGCAGTTCGTCCTTGCCGGCGGCCAGCCGTTCCAGGATCGCCTTGATGTGCCCCTGGGCCGAAACATAGCCGTCGAAGTACTTCTTCATGCTGCTGCCAAAGGGGATGATGCCCAGGAACTTGCGCGGCGAAGACAGCGCGCCCTTGCGCGCGGGATCGAGGTCTTCGATCGTCCGGCGCAGCTGGGCCAGATCGGCGCCCACGCCCGAATCCTTGTCCATCGCCCGGATCGGCCGGTCCAGGAAACGGTTGGACATCCCCGCCGCCTGGGCGATTTCCTTGCGTCCCATGGCGGTCAACTGGTCCACCCGCTTGCCGAATTCGGGGCTGGCGGCATCCTGCGCCAGCAATTCGTCCACGAACGATTGCGCCTTGGCTTCCAGCTTGCTGCGCGTTTCCTCGGCCACCGGCACCAGCCCGGCGGCCTGGTGCGGCGCGACCACGGGCACGGGATCGGGCGGGGTCAGGGTGATGGTGGCAGCCTGGCCGATGTCAGCCTGATTTGCGGTTGCGGCGGAAGGGGTCGAGGCCATCAAGCGATCCTGTCTTGCATGGGCGGGCATGGGCTTGCCGCCCCGCGGGAAGATGGCCCCGGCATGCGCCCGGCGCAAGGCCGATCGGATGAACGGCCCATGCATTTCGCCCGGCGGCAACTGTGGCAAGGTTAACAGGGGCATAGCCCCGGCATCCGCGCGCCTGCGGAAATGGCCGGCAAGGCAACGTGAAACCCCGATGGATAAAGCCGCCTTGGAGTGGGGCCTTGCGCGCAAGGCACGGGGAAAGCGATGTCATGCCTGGAGCAGTTTCTGCCGGATTGATTGGGGCCGAAGCCCGTACCCGTCGGCCCGGCTCGCTGGCCGGCGGGGTGCTGGCTGGCGTGGCGATGATCCTGGTGGCGATGCTGCTGTCCAGCGTGGTCTTTTCCATCGTCCGGGCCGACAACAGTATCCGCGACGCCGCCACGCGCCGGGCGCAAAGCGCCATCGATCTGCTTTCCACGCTCCATGTGCAATCCATGCTCAACCGCGCGACGTTGTCGGACGACGATGGTGCAACCCGCGCATTCGATGCGACCATGAGCGCCTTTTCGCGCGATGAAGGCCATGTCCAGGTGTGGATGGCGATGAGCGCCGAGACGATGTACTGGCAGGCGCGCCGCGGCGCGGCCACGATCGAACCGCCGCGTGATGCGCTCGACAAGGCAGGCCTTGCGCGCAGGCGCGAACTGATCGACACGCGCGGCGGCACGGTGCGCATCGTGCGCCCGGTGATCCTGGGCCAGGGCGTCGCGGCCGACGCGCGCTGTGTTGCCTGCCATGGCGCCGGACCAGGCGCGTTGCGCCCGGGGCAGGTCATCGGTGTCTACAGCGCGCAGGCGAACATGGCGGCAGAGCGTGCGCACTGGCGGCGCATGTTCCTTGATGAAGTGACGTGGCTGGTATGCGTGGCGCTGGCCGCGTTGCTGGCGCTCTCGCTCTGGCTGCGGCGGGCCTTGCTGCGCCCGCTGCGGCGGGTCGAGCGGATTGCCCTGCGCATGGCCCATGGCAACATCGACCGACCGGTGGAGAGTCTGGCCACGAGCCACGAATTCGGACGGATCGGCACCGCGCTCGAGCAGTTCCGCCAGGCCTTGGTGCAAAAGCGCGCGCTGTCCGAATACAATGCCTTCCTCGCCACGCACGATAGCCTGACGGGCCTGCCCAATCGTGGCGCCTTTGCCGAGCGACTCAAGCATTTGCTGGTCGAGGCCGGCACTGCCCGCGCTGGGCCGACGATGGCGCCGGTCGGGCTGTCTGGTACGGCAGACGAACCGCCGGCGGCACTGTGCGTGATGATCGACCTGGTGCGCTTCAAGGCGATCAACGATCGCCATGGGCGCGAGGCGGGCGATGCCCTGCTGTGCACCGTCGCGCGCGCGCTGCGCCAGGCACTGCAGCCTGGTGAGCATGTCGCGCGGCTGCATGGCGATGAATTTGCCGCCTGCCGCCTGGTGTCGCAGAGCGAAGGCATCCACGATTTCCTCTCGCGCCTCGCCCGCGCGCTGGCCACGCCGCTGCACGACGGTGATCTGGTCTTGGGCACGGGTGGCAGCATCGGCTATGCGCTGTCACCCGAAGATGGCTCGTGCGTCGACGAATTGATGGGCAATGCCGATCTTGCCATGCGCCGGGCCAAGGCCGATCCGCACGTTGCCTATACCCGCTATGACCCGCAGAGCGACGAGCCCTCGCGCACGCGGGTCGCGCTGCTCGACGATCTCGCCCTTGCCGTGGCGCGGGGCCAGATCGTGGTGCATTACCAGGCCCAGCACGACACGATGACCGGTACGGTGGTGGGCTATGAAGCGCTGGCGCGGTGGATCCACCCCACCCGCGGCCTGATCAGCCCGGCGGTGTTCATTCCTTTGGCCGAGGAAACCGGCCTGATCGGCCCGATCGGGGCGTTCGTCCTGCGCGAGGCCTGCCAGCTCGCCGCGCGTGAGCCGCAACCGGTGCGCGTGGCGGTCAATGTCTCGGCAGTGCAGCTGTGCGATCCGCAGTTCGATCGGCTGGTACACCAGATTCTGGTCGATACCGGCCTTTCGCCCGCGCGGCTGGAACTCGAACTCACCGAAACCGCGCTGATCACCCATCGCGATCGCGCGTTGCATGCGATGCGCCGCTTGAAAGCGCTGGGCGTGCAGATCGCCGTGGATGATTTCGGCGTGGGCTATTCCTCGCTCGAGGCGATCAACTTGTTCCCGATCGACAAGATCAAGATCGATCGCTCGTTCGTGACGACCTACGACGTGGAGCCCAAGGGCCGCATGCTGTTGAAAGCGATCATCACCATCGGCGAATCGCTGCAAGTGCCGATCCTGGCCGAAGGGGTTGAAACCCAAGCGCAACTGGCGTTCCTGCGCTCGGTCGGCTGCACCCAGGTGCAGGGCTTCCTGCTCGATCACCCACGCTTGCGTGAAGACCTCCCGCTCGACGAATGCGGGGACACGGCGGGCGTTGCCGACGTGGCCTGATCCGTCCTTTCGGGCTGGTCGACAGTGCCGGCCTGCGCTCCCACATTCCTGGCATGACGGACGGTGGCAGGCAGGTTGCGGTATTCGGCGCATCGGGTGGGATCGGTGCGGCCCTGGTGGCCGCACTGGCGGCGCGAGACGATATTGCGGTGGTTCACGCGGGCGCGCGCCGCCCCATCGCTGCCACGGCCAAGGTTAGACCCTTCACGTTCGATTATGGCGATGAACCCGGCGTGGCGCAGGCCTGTGAAGCCCTGGCCCGATCCGGCCCGCTCGACATGGTGCTCGTCGCCACCGGGCAATTGACTCTGCCCGATGGCAGTGGCCCCGAAAAAAGCGTGCGCGGCTTGCGCGGCGCGGCGCTGGCCCAGCAGTTTGCCGTGAACACGATCGGCCCGGCCCTGGTCATGGCCCAGATCCCCACGCTGCTGCCGCGCGATCGGCGCGGCGTGTTCGCCGTGCTGTCGGCACGGGTCGGCTCGATTTCCGACAACCGCCTGGGCGGCTGGCACGGCTATCGCGCGGCCAAGGCGGCGCTCAATATGCTCCTGCGCGGCCTGGCGATCGAACTGGCGCGCAGCCATCCGCAGGCCGTGGCCGCCGCGCTCCATCCCGGCACCGTCGATACGCTGCTGTCCGCGCCGTTCCAGCGCGGGGTGAAGCCTGAAAAGCTGTTCACGCCCGCCTATTCGGCAACGGCCATGCTGGACGTGCTGGAACGGCTGCAGCCGGCCGACACAGGCAAGCTGTGGGCCTGGGATGGCGCGGAAATTCCGTTCTGAAACGAAGCCCCTGGCGGGATCCGCTAACGATCAAGCCGCCAGGCTATACGGCTCGATCTCGCCCGAAAGGTACAGCTTCTTGGCCTTGGCGCGGGACAGCTTGCCCGAGCTGGTGCGCGGCAGGGTGCGCGGCGGCACCAGTTCGACCACGCAGTTCATCCCGGTGATCGAGCGGACCTTGTCGCGGATCTGGTCGCGCAGTTTCACGCGCTCTTCGGGGTCGGACACGCGGCAGTGGACCAGCACGGCGGGGGTCTCTTCGCCGTTTTCGGTTTCCACCGAGAAGGCGGCAATGTCACCCTGGTGGAAGCCGGGCAACTGCTCTACCGCCCATTCGATATCCTGCGGCCAGTGGTTCTTTCCGTTGATGATGATCATGTCCTTGGCGCGGCCGACGATGAACAGGTAGCCCTGCGCGTTGACGTAGCCCATGTCGCCGGTGTCGAGCCAGCCATCGACCATGCAGGCATCGGTCGATTCCGGATCGCGGAAGTACGAGTGCATGACCGACGAGCCGCGGCACCACACCTTGCCGATGTGGTGATGTTCCAGCGCTTCGCCATTCTCGCCGCGAATCGCCACGTCCATGCCCAGCACGGGCAAGCCGCAGTTGACGATGGCGCGATAGCGGGCCGGGCGCGACAAGTCGCGCGGGGTGCCCGAAAGGCGTTCTTCTTCCACCAGTTCCACGCGGATGCCTTCGCCCGGCGGCATGATCGTCACGGCCAGCGTCGCTTCGGCCAGGCCATAGCTGGGCAGGAAGGCGCTGGCCTTGAACCCGGCATCGGCAAAGGCGTTGACGAAGCCCTGCATCACGTCGGGGCGGATCATGTCGGCGCCGTTGCCGGCCACGCGCCAGCGCGACAGGTCGAACCGTTCGGCCACGTTGGTCTGGCTGGAAATGCGGCGGGCGCAGATGTCATAGCCGAAGGTGGGCGAGTAGGAGAGCGTGGTACCCTGGTTGCGGCTGATCAGGTCGAGCCAGGCGAGCGGGCGGCGGGCGAAATCCTCGGTCTTGAGGTAATCGACCGAAACCTGGTTGGCGATCGGCGAGAGGAAGCAGCCGACCAGGCCCATGTCGTGATACCACGGCAGCCAGCTGACGCAGCGATCGCCATCGCCGATTTCCATGCCGTGCGAATGCCCGGCCAGGTTGGCCAGCAGCGCGCGGTGCGTCACGGCCACGCCATGGGGAAAGCGGGTGGAGCCGCTGGAATATTGCAGATAGCAGATCGCGTCGGGATCGGCCGCAGGCAGCGCGTCATCCGAAAGCGCGCCATCATCGAACTGTGCCCAGCTCAGCCCCGGGCACCCCTGGCGCGCGGCGGCTTGCCCGCACATCTCGGCCAGCTCGCCGGGATAGACCAGCAGGCACGGATCCGAGCTGGCCAGTTGCACGGCCAGCTGGTCGATGTAGTTTTCCTTGCCGCCAAAGCTGGTGGGCAGCGGCAGCGGCACCGGCCAGGCGCCGGCATAGACCGCACCGCAGAACAGCGCGGCGAATTCCGGGCCGGTTTCGGCGATCAGGGCCAGCCGGTCGCCCGGCTTCACGCCGCGCGCCACCAGGCGGCGAGCGGCGACCAGCGCATCGGTGCGCAGCTGCGAAAACGGATAGACCTGCTTCAGCGTGCCGCGCGGGTCGTGGAAGTTGAACCCCCGCTCCCCTTGCGCGGCATAGTCCAGCGCATCGCAAAACGTGGCAAAGTCCGCGTAACGGCGCGGCTGCGCATCGTCATTGGGCGTTGGAACAAGAGCCATCTTTTCTGCGACGGCGGCCGAAACGGTCATGCGGAACCCCGGAAATGAAAACAGTCTGTGCCAGGCCCGCCACTTCCGCGCGATGCGGTGAATGGCGGCTGACTGGCCGTGGCTCCTTGCTTGGGGAACGTCTGGACGCAAGCCCCATTGGTCAAGAAACCGTAAGCCGAGGTTCTCATTTAATCCGGAGTGTGGCACGAATATGGCGTGAACCGCCCTCCTGTACCAGATCGTCGCAAGTCCCGTCCCGCCCGGCCGCTCGATGCTGCCCTGCTCGATGAAATGGCCTTGGGATACGTCGCGCGGTTTGCCACCAGCACGGGCAAGCTGGCGGCTTATCTCAATCGCAAGCTGCGCGAACGGGGCTGGGCAGAAGATTCGCCCGTCCCGCCCGATGTGGCCGCGATCGTGGCCCGGATGGCGGATGCCGGCTATGTCAGCGACGAAGGCTATGCCCGCATGCGCGGGGCCAGTCTGCGCCGCCGCGGGCTGGGCGCGCGCCGCATTGCCCAGGATCTGGGCCATGCCGGCATCGCCGCCGATCTTCGCGACGATGCGCTTGGTTCGCGGCAGGATGCGCGGGCCGCCGCGCTGGCCCTGGCGCGCAAGCGGCGGCTTGGCCCGTTCGGCCCGCGCGATGCCGAGGGGCGGATCGAGCCGGCCTTGCGCGAAAAGCAGGTCGGCATTTTTCTCAGGGCAGGGCACCCCCTTGCCATGGCCCGCGCGCTGGTGGATGCAGCGGGCGAACGCGAAGCGGAAGATTGGGTTTATGAAGCAGACGATTAAGATGGGCATGACGGGCGCGGTGCTGGCTCTTGCCGCTGGCGCCATGGCATGCTCGCCGGCAACTGCGGATGCCGGGCACCACAAGTCCGATGCGTTGGCGGCGCCCACGGGCGCCGTGACGGTGCACCCGATTTCGGGCCTCAAGGTCATTCCGCTGGCCATCGCCACCAAGTCCGGCCGCCATGATTTCCGCGTGGAAGTGGCCGCTTCGGGCGAAGAGCAGGAAAAGGGCCTGATGTTCCGCACCGCGATGGGCGCTGACGAAGGCATGATCTTTCCGATGGACCCGCCGCGCATGGCCGCGTTCTGGATGAAGAACACGGTGATCCCGCTCGACATCATCTTCATCGGCGCCAACCACCGCGTGCTCAATGTGGCGGCCAACGCTGTGCCTTACGATCTGACCGCACTGCCGTCGTCCGGCCCGGCGGGGGCGGTGCTCGAACTCAACGGCGGCCGCGCCGCGCAGATCGGGCTCAAGCCCGGTGACAAGGTGGCGTGGTAAGCGGGCCGGGGCCGCGCTGAAACTGCACGATCGCGCATTTCCCAAACGGACCCCAAGCCCTTTCAACAGACCCTTGCCGACTCCCCCTTTCAGGGGCTAGGGGCGAAAAGGCCCGTCAGCGGCGGGCTGCAACTGGAACAAGAGCTTCATGAGCATTCTCGGCAAGATCTTCACCTGGTGGAACGGCGCCACCTTCGGCACCCTGCTCGACAGCGCCCGCCATGGCGAACTGGTGGGGCACGATGCCCAGGGCAACAAGTATTACCGGGCGAAGAAGCCGTTCCCCAAGGGGCACCCGTTCCAGGGGCGCGAGCGTCGCTGGGTGATCTACAACGGCGCCAACGATGCCAGCCGCGTGCCGGCCGAATGGCACGGCTGGCTGCACGGCACGCTTGATGGCGTGCCGGAAAGCAACCTGCCGCCGCCGCGCATCTGGGAGGTGGAATTCACGCCCAATGCCACGGGAACGGCCCAGGCCTATCGCCCCCAGGGCGCGCTGGAGCGGGGCGGCCATCGCGCCGCCGCCACCGGCGATTACGAAGCCTGGTCGCCCGAAGGCTGATGCGCGCCCGCGCGCCGTCGGTCGCGGTCGTGCTGGCTGGCGGCGTCCTGTTGCTGGGCGGCGCCCTGGCCGGTTGCAATCGCGAGCCGGCCGAAACGGCCCCGCCCGGTGAGGCGACGGCGGCCGCGCCAGTGCCCGCAGCCAGCGGCGGCGTAGCCGAAAGCGCGCTGGGCACACCGGTCAAGGATCGCGTGGCCACGCTCGGCTTCCTCAACAAGCGCAACAATATCACGCAGGACATCGTGCTGCGTTCGGGCGAGGCGCGGCGCATCGGCAATGCCATCGTGCGCCTGGGTACCTGCGAGCGCACCGCGCCATGGGAAGACCCGGCCGAAACCGGGGCTTTCGTGCAGCTTTATGTCGAAGAGCGTGCGACGACCGAACAGAAGCTCACCTGGCACAAGGTGTTTTCGGGCTGGCTGTTCAAGAATTCGCCTTCGCTCAACGTGGTCGAGCACCCGGTCTACGATGTCTGGGTCAAGGACTGCGCGATGAAGTTCCCGGGCGAGGAAGACAGCCCCGCTTCGGCCGCTGCGGCCAAGAGCGCGGCAAAGCCGGCTGGCAAGCCCGCTGCTGCGGCGCCCGAACCCGATGATGCTCCTGCGGCCGACGATGCGCCGGTGGAGGAAGACGCGGGCACTCCGGGCGATTCGACCACGGAATAACCAGGCGCTGCATAACGCCCTGCTTCGTCCAGCAGGCGCAGATATTCGGCTTGTGGAATTTCCACCGCGCCCAGCGAGGCGAGATGACTTGTGGAAAACTGGCAATCGAGCAGCACCGCGCCCGCCTGGCGCAGCGCCGCGACCAGCCACGCCAACGCCACTTTCGACGCATCGCTTTGCCGGCTGAACATGCTCTCGCCGCAAAAGACGCGGGCAAAGCCCACCCCATAGAGCCCGCCCACCAGTTCACGCTGCCCGTCCGCCCCGGTGATCCAGGTCTCGACCGAGTGGGCATGGCCCAGTGCGTGCAGCGCGCGATAGCTTTCGCGGATGCGCTGTGAAATCCAGCTGTCCTGCGCGCCATCGCGCGGCGCCGCGCACGAATCGATCACCGCATCGAAGGCGGTATTGCACGTCACGGTAAACCGCTCCCGCCGCAATGTCCGCGCCAAGGACCGCGAGCAGTGGAACCCGTCGAGCGGCAGGATCGCCCGCAGCCGTGGCTCCACCCAATAGATTTCGGGATCGTCCCGGCTATCGGCCATGGGAAAGATTCCGGCACGATAAGCCCGCAGCAGCAAGTCGGGCGGGATCAGGGAAGAGGTCGATTGCAGCATGACGGTCGAAAATCTTCATCCGCCGGTTGCACTGCCCGCGTCAACCCACTAAGGGCCCTCACCAGCACAGGAGCGTAGCTCAGTTGGTAGAGCATCGGTCTCCAAAACCGAGGGCCGGGGGTTCGAGTCCCTCCGCTCCTGCCACTTCCCAGGCAAAAGCCAGGAAGTACAGGCACCTGTTGCGAGGTTAGCCAATCACGCCTTCGGGCGGTTAGCCAAATCGAAGTCGATAACAGGGGCCATGGCCTGGCGGGCCATGCGCTTTTGCTCAACCGCAGCGGTGTAGACCGCCACCTGGCGATCGGTCGTCCAGCCTCCCACAGCCTTGAGTTCCTGATTCGACGCGCCGTTCTCGGCTGCGCGGCGCGCGGCGGCCTTGCGCAGGCCGTGGGCGCTGCAATGGGGCAGGCCGGCATCGTTGCACCATTTGCGCATGCGCTGGCCCAGGCCGGCGCGCGTGAAGGGTACGCCGTAATCGGTGACGAGAAATGTTTCGGTGCCGGTGACGGGCATGGCCTCGATCGCTTCGATCAGCTGCGGCGCAGCCGGAAGCCACAGGACCTGGCCGGTGCTGTCCTTTGTCTTGGACGGGGTAACCTCGATCTTGCCGTCTTTCAGATGCTTGCGGCCGAAGGTCGATGCGTCGCCACGGCGCAGGGCCGTCCAGAGGAAGATCTCTAGCGCCAGGCGCGCTTTCGTGCCCAGCTTATGGTAATTGCGATATTGCTGGATCTCGTCCTCGGTCCAGGTGTGGAAGCCGCCCTTGGGCACGGATATCGATGCGGCCTGGTCGACCGGGTTGGGGCGCTGCAGGCCGAGCAGCTTGATCGCATAGTCGAAGAACGGCTTCAGCTCGCCGCGCAGGTTGTTCGCCGCGCTGGGGCCGCCGATCATCCGGCCCTTTTCGTTCTGCCGCTTCTCGGCCGCGCGCAGCAACAGCGCCTCGATGTGGTCGAACCGGAAATTGGTGATCAGGTCGTGCGCGACGCTGGCCACGAACTTTTCGAGGATGAGGCGGGCAGTGCGTGCTGTGGCCGGGCTCTTGCTGCCAAGGAATGCGGCCGAGGTGTAATAGCGGCCGGCAACCCAGCCAACTGTCCCTTGCGCGTAGCGCGGGGTGGGCTCTGCGGTACGCTGGGCGATGAAGCCTTCCAGTTCCGCCTTCCCCTCGGGCGTGTTGGGGTGCGCCTTGAAATAGGCAGACCGCCCGGCAAGGCGCCAGCGATAGCGGCGCTTGCCATGGCGGTCGACAAAGGAGCTGACGTTGACGGGAAGCTTTTCCTTACGGGCCATTGGGTAGCAGTCGATCCAGCGGGTTTGGTCGGGGCACATCCTTTGCCCCTTCCGTATAAATCCTAATTTCGCCGGTGGGCGAAACGACGACGGTGCCGACCGGGACGCCGGCTCGAATCACGGCTTTCACCGTTCGTTCGATGTGAGATTGCTTGATGGGAGCCTTGCTTGTCACCGTTTCCCTCCATTTTGGTGGGAAAGTTCTGCTGCGTCGATTTCAATTCGGGCGGCGGTTTGCAGTGACGGCGATCGGAGACCAAGGTCCATCTGGCAACGGCGCAATGCGGATTGCAAGGGTATCCCCTCGCGCCCGTCAGACCAAGCACAGCGGGCAACCCATTCGGGATACCCGCGTCGCAGCATCTCAATTGCGTATCTGTTGTCGTAACCGGTTGGTTTCGGCGAGCAAGAGGCGAGCGCCAGGGCAAGGCCGACTATTGAAGCATATTCGGTCATTTGGGCCGGCTTCCTTTCGTTACGGGTAACGGCCAATGTCACCAGGGGAGGCAGTGCTCGAGCGGGCAGCGGGCGAAGCCAGCGATGACGCGATCGAGGATGTGGAGGGTGGCGCCGAGCGCGAGGGTGAGCGTCGCGGCGCGGGCGAGGTCGCGGGGGCCGAGGGCGATCATTGGGCCGCATACCTGGGCGCGAGGCGCTGGCGGCGCGGGCGGGGCTGGGTGGCCTCGCGCACGGGGATGCCGGCGCGGGTGCAGTCTTCGCACCAGACCTGGCCGGCGCGGGTGGTCCAGCCCACCGGGATCTGATTGTCGGCGGCGCTGTGCTGGTTGCCGCAGCGGCATTCGAAGAGGGCGGGGGCGAGGCGTTGGGCAGTCGACATGGGCAATCTCCGGTCAGCGGGTGAGGATTGCCAGGAGATGCGCCCTGGCAGCGGTGAGCCACCGGCGCGGGCCGGCGGGGATGGGGAAGCGGGAAGGCTTGCGGCCAGCGGCCGGGAGGCAGGCGCGGCAGGGGCAAGCCATGGGGTGCAGGTCACGCGGCAAGGGGCGCCTCCACCTGGGCGGCCTCGGCGGCCATGAGTTGGCGCAGCACGAAAGTGCGGGCGCGGCAGGCGCGGGTGCGACGGCCGGGTTCGAGGTGCCAGGCCATGGCAATCACCCATTCGGCCTGGGCGGCCAGCTCGGCCGAGAAGCCGCGATCCTCGCGGGCGATCTCGGCGATGGTGGCGATGCTCTGGTCGAGGGCCTCGCGCATGGCCGGGATATGCTCCGCCTCGGCCGGGGCGCCTTCGCCCGTGGCCATCCAGCGCCATTCGGCGGCCAGGGCTTCGAACACCGCGATCTGCGCGTCGGCATCGGCGGCGGACATCCGGCCCTTGGCGACCAGCTGGGGGAAGCGGTTGCGCCGCGTGTCCAGCATGCGTTCCGCCATTTCGCGGATCTCGGCATAGTCGAACGCAGCGGCGGGCGGCTCGGGGCTTTGGATGCCGTGCCAGTTGCGAAATTCCTGATTGGCCCAGGTCATATGATGCGCTCCGCCTTGGTGGCGGGCTGCTCGAAAACCCAGCAGGCGACGATGGAACCGGCGGGGTTGTTGACCTTCTTGCGGTCCACGAACTTCCGGCTCTTGCTGCCGCGCAGCACTTTCTTGAGCTGCTCCACGTTGGGAGCGGAAAGGCCCGCGTTGCGGCAGCGCGATTCGAACTCGGGGAGCTGGATCGCGAACAGCCGATCCTTGTCGCGCGCCTGGTTGAGGGATTTGCCTTCGGCGTGGTCCTCTGGCTTTTCGCGGGCGAGCAGGTAATCCACCTTTTCCCAGAAATCGGCCACGGCGGGATGGTCACCGCCGGCACTCAACTGGCGATCGAGCGCGAGCGCCTCGATCAGCTTCAGGGTTTCGGCCACCCATTCGGGGCGGACATTGGGGAACAGGTGGGGCAGGGTTTCCACCGCCGCCGCAAGCTGGCGATGGTTCTTGATGACGCGGTCGTTGTGCAGCCCTTCCACGCGGGTGCGCAGGTCACGTTCGTGGAATTCCGACCGAGCGAAATAGTGCTCCAGCCACTTCGCCTCGTTGCGCACGACATGGACGATGGTGCCCGAGAGGCTTTCCATCGGCCATTGTTCGAGTCGGATCGCGGCGGCGCGGGTGGCCTCGTTGCGCCCGCCCTTGTCGATCGACATGGAGATGAGGCGCTCGAGCACAGCCGGGATCGCGTCGATCCGCTCATTCTGCACCAGGTAGATCGTGCCGAGGAACGGCGGTTCGCTGGTTTCGACGCCGTTGCTCTTTTGCCCGGTGCCGCGCGGCGACCGGCCGTTGAACAGCACCAGCAGCTCGTTGTGATCGAACTGCCGCCCGCCGCCGCGCTTTTCATCGTTCCGGCCGCTTTCGATCAGGCCAACCGGCAGATTGGCCACCTTGATCAGGCTGCGCGCGATAAAGGCGGGAGTGGCCTTGTTGGGGTCAAACCCTTCGTATCCGCTGCGGCCGAGCAGCTTCCACAGGAACTCGATCAGCGTGGATTTGCCCGAACCGGGCTGGCCGGTGATCTCGAGAAAGCCGATGGACTTTTCGCGCTGGCGGATCTGCACCGCAAAAAGGGACATGACGAAGAAGGCCAGGCCGACCATGGCCTTTGGCCCCCAGGCGGTCCACAGATCGGGCACCCAGGCCATATCGAGTCGCTCGGGATCGTATTCGATGTCGAGCAGGCGCTCGTTGCTGCGCGGCTTGACCGCTGCCTTGCCGAAATCGAAATAGGCCTCGCGGTTGATCTCCACCACGCGGCCCTCGCGCACGGCCAGATCGCCCAGCAGCCAGGCGCGGTGCGCGGCGGAATAGCCGGTGAAGTAGATCGGCTCGACCACCTTGAGGGCGCGGGTCTGCGCCCGCATCATGCGGTCGAGCTGCTCGCCCGTGCCGCTCCACATGCCGGCGAAGGCCATCATCCGCTTCTTGAACTCGCCGCTGTTGGCGCAAGCGGCAGACGAGAACCGGGCCTTCACCGGCCGGTCCTCGAACGGGAAATCGATGTGCAGGAAGTAGCTGGTCTCGTCCGCGATCTCGTCGCGCTCGCGGTAGAGCAGGCGGAACGCGCAGTTGGCGATTTCCTCGACCACGATGCGGCGCTTCTGGGTCTCGTCGTCGAACGAAACCTTGCAGGACCACAGCCGGTTCTTGTGGCGGAATTCGAAGGATGAAACGGCCTGCTTATGGTCCGCGATCAGGCGGGCCTTGTCGCGGGCCGTCTCCGCGATGGTGATCGCGCCGTTGTAGCGGTATTGGTCGAAGGCCCAGTCGGAGAGCGGGGCCTTTTCCGGGTCACCGGCCCAGTCGAGGTGTTCCTTGAGAAGGTCGTTCCAGTCCTTCTTGGTGCCCTCGCCATCGGGGCGCACCTGCATCGCGCTGGCGTCCCAGCCCTCTGCCGTGGCGCGCTTCACATACTTGATGGTGTATTCGACGCCAGCGCGGCCGACGTCGAACGCGAAGACCAGGCGGGGGCGCACGGTGCGCTTGATGCGCTCCAGCTCGGCGCGCAGATCGGCCAGGAACAGCTCGGGCCAATTGTTGGTGGACATGGCCGAAACCGCCACCTTGCGCACCTGGCACAGGGCGACGGCGTCAAAAATGCCCTCGGTGATCAGGATTTCTTCGGCCTTGGCGATCTCTTCCATCGAGAGGCGCGGCGGGATCCAGCAATGGCCCTTGTAGGTGCCGCCCTTGCGGAAATGGGCCTTCTTCTCGAACCGGCCGGGGCGGTCGATCAGCCGTTCCCAATAGGTATCGCCCACGGCGAAACGGACGGTGGCCGAGGTGTGGCCCGTCTTGTGATCGCGGTAGAGTTCCTGGGTATAGCTGCCGCGCAGCAAGCGCAGATCGAGGCACCGCTCGTGCTGCAGATAGGCATCGGCGGTGGCGGTGGGGTTTTCCTCTGTTTCGGGGAAGCGCTTGGACCAATCCTCGAACAGATCGGGCAGGGCATCGCGCACGGTGATTTCCCATCCGCAGCGGTCTTGCCGGCCGCAGCGCACGATCTTGGGATCCTTGGCGGCGCAGAATGCTTCGCGCTTGCCGCAGGCCGGGCAGGTGCCCTCCTGCAACCAGGCGCCCTTGGTCTTGCGGAACTGGTATTGGGCCTGAAGGCCTTTCAGGATTTCGGCTTCCAGGTTCACGCGGCGCGGCCCTCGATCAGGCGCACGGTGCGCAGCACCAGGTCGCGGCCGGCGGGGGTGAGAGCAAAGCGGGCGCTGCTGTGCCGCACCGCCTCGCGCGCCAGCTTTTGCAGGCTGCGCTTCCAGGCGGCATCGGTGAATGTCACCAGCCCTTCGCCTCGGCCGAATGGCGCGCCCTCGATGCCGGCATAGGCGCTGGGCGCCCAGAAGCGCAGCTCGGCAAAGCCGGCGACCGATGCGAGAAAGGCCCGCTCGGCCGCGATCAGGTGGGGGGCCGTCAGGCGCAGGGCGTGGTCAAAGGAAATCCTGCCCGGTGTGGGCAGGGATGGTTGGCTGGTGGCGCGGTGTGCGCTGGGCATAGGTCCCCCTCCGACGGAATCGCCGCCGTTGAAAATTCGCTGTGGTGTGGGTGGCTGGCGGGCGGGCGCCCGGCCGGGTCAGCCGGTGAACATGCTCATCTGCCCGTCATCCGTGCCCTTTTCCGGGGGCATGACGTGGGGCACCTGTTCGCGCGGGCAGACCTTCAGGTTGAGGTCTGGCCGGTCGATCAGGCCGGGGTTGAAGCTATGCACGAAGGTCAGCTCGTTCAGCCAGGTGTGGCCGCAGCCGGTGTTGGTGCAGTGGCAATGCAGGTGCTTGACCGTCACCGTGATGCGCTCCGACCGGCGGATGAAGCCGGGCGCCTCGCACTTGGGGCACAGCACGAAGGCGCGGTTGGCCTGGGTGCCGCTCGATCGCATGCGGAATTCCAGCGGCGCATGGATCAGGGGCCGCGATTGCAGGTGGCCTTCGCCGCTCATTGGTTCCCTCCCGTTTCGGTGCGCTTGATCGCGGCAAGGCCATCGGTGAGCGTGTCGATCGCTTCCTGCACTTCCTTCGTGGCTTCGCGCCGCGCTGCCGGGTTGTCGGGCTGGCCGCTGGCCTTGATCAGCGCGGCAACGGCCTCGCCGGCTTCCTTGGCGGCGCCCATGGCGATCTCCGAAAGGGAATGCCCCGCCACATCGTGCGCGGCGACATCGAGGCGCAAGGCCATCAGCCGGTGGAACGGCGCATAACCGCCGCCGCGCTCCAGAAAGGCGCGGTCGAGGCGCTCGGCATCGATCATGCGGATCTCGGTTTCGCAATCATGGTCGGACCAGAGGCGCACGGCCCGGCCGGAAACGCCGCAGATCGCGCCACACTGGTCCCAGCCAATCACGGCGGCAACGTCGGTGAGGGTGGCCTCATAGGTGAGGGGTTCGCGCCGTTTGGTCATGCCGCTGCACCCCGCTTCGAAGGGCGCGCCTGATTGAAGAGGACGGCCGCCTGGTAGCGATCTACGCGCTGATCGACGCCGTGCCAGCGCGGTCCCGGCGCCAAATCAACAGGGTAGAGATCGGGGCGCAAATGATGACGAGGGACGCCGGTAACCTCCTCCGCTTTCAGGACGTGTTCGGCGGGGAGCTGTTTCGATTGGTTCAACCACCGCCAAACAGTGGGCTGAGATACTTCGAATGCTTCGGCCATAGCCTCCTGCGTCGAGAAGCAATCGGCCACCTGCATCAGGGCTTCAAAGCGCGTCGGTGTCTTCATACGCTGACGTATATACGTGAATGCATAAAGGTCAACGGGAAAGTTGGATGAACTGTTATTCGGTTCCGTATAACCGTAGCGTTATGTGGGAAATCGTGCCGGAAAACCTGATCGCTGCGATGCTGCGGGCCGGTATGAACCAGTCACAGCTTGCTTCTGCGGTAGGGGTCAAACAGCCATCGATCGGGCGTTTGCTGAGCGGAGAAACCAAGACAACGAGGGCACTTGATCGGATTGCCGCAGTGCTGGGCACCTCGCCGGCCTATCTGAAGGGGCAAACGGATGATCCTGAAAGATCGCCGTCGGACCCTGTGGCGCTGGTCCCCGTGCAGACTGCAAATCCCGACATGGTCGAGATTGCGGAGTTCAACCTCGCCTATGGCTTGGGCGGCACATATATTCATGAGGCGCCAGTCAACCGGGTGATGCGCCCGTTCTCCAAGGTCTGGGTGCGGCAATTCACGCAATCGCCGATAGAGCAGCTTTTCTGGGCCACCAGCAGCGGCACATCGATGATGCCCGCGATCCTCGACAGCGATATCCTGCTGATCGACACCGGCCAGCGAACGCCGCGCATGTGGGACCATGTCTGGGCCATCGAAATGCACGGCCTGGGCATGATCAAGGCCCTGCGACCGGGTAAGGATGGCGCCATGCGCATCCTGTCGCTCAATCCCGACTATCCCGAAGAGGTCGCCTACGATGGCGAGATGAACGTGATCGGCCGCGTGGTGGCGATTGTGCGGAAGATTTGATGCTGTGAAGTGAACGCGTAACAGGGGGCGAAATGTTTTTGATTTTCATGGCGGCTGCCGCTGTCACAGCGGATCCGTCTGCTTGCTCGGCAGCGGTGCATAATGATCTGTCCAGCGCGGTGGTTGCCTGTAGCACAAAGGGCCTGATGGTCGATCCGCTCGGCAAGGGGGGTGTCACCGATGCCTGCCTTACCGCGCTGAAGACCGGGGAATATGTCGGGCAGTATGGACCAAAACTCCCGGAGATCGGCCGGAACGGTCTGATCCGCGATTTCGACAAGAAGATTCAACTTTGTATTGCACCGCCAAAACAGCCGGCAACGCCAGAGCTGAAAACAACCAACCTCTGGGATTGAGCGCAAGCTAAGGGCGAGGAGGCATAGTGGCTGAAGACATCATCAAAAAGGTCAGAGTCCATTATAGGCGCGCGACATGGGACGGCACTGATCTTCCAACCGAATCTCTACAGCAGATCTTGACGTCTGTTTTAGCCGGGCAATTGGGCAATGATGCCCGTGAACGGATTATCCCCGTGACCGACGACGGGCAGCACAAGGGGTGCTTGAATTTCTCGGTGCCGCGATCCGAAGCCCTCCTGGCTGATATCATGCACTTGGACGGGCGGAGTGTCTTGCCGACATGGATCGATCCAACCGAGCCGAAACCCGTGGCCAAAGTCATCCCGCGGCAACTTCCCGTTGGAGAGCGTTCCTTGGGGGAACCTGCCTATATTTTGGTCCGTGATAACCATGTTGCGGCGATTGAAAGGTTGGGTTTCCGGACTACAAATCTCGCAGTTTATCTTAACGGCTTGATGCACAAGTCAGGTTTAGTTTCAGCCAATGCCCGGTGTCGCTTGGTGCCGAAAATCGAGTTGCAAGGTAGCTTGAAAAAGGGCGGCGGCGTCAAAAAGATCATCGTCAAGCCATACGCTGCTGTCATGGGCGACGGGCCAACGCAATCTCATGAGGAACGGCGGCAGCGCGGAAGATTGCGCCGCGCCGCCTCGAGGTTCGAGGGCTTGGCCGTTTATGGCGAAAGAATCTTTGGGATGTTGGAAGCCGTCGGTGCGGATCAAGCCAAACTGGAGGATCTACGCGCAGGGATGAGCTCCGACCTGATTTTGAAGGCGAAACTGGAGTTGACCGTGCAGTCGATCAGGCAAAAATCGACTGCCGAAATTTCCAGTGAAACCGTTCACGAGGCTTTAGCTGAACTGGCGCTCGATGGCAGTGTCGATATCGTAGATGAAAACGGCCGGAACGATGGTAAGCTGGTGCAGTTGGTGCACAAGGCAGAGGTTGCCGAGTCTGGCGGCTTGTTGGAATGGGACCATGCAGCCGCCGCGCTGAAATCGGCAATGCTGGCTTGGGAGGCAAAGAAAGCAATCGAGTTGTAGCTATGGGCGGATTGGTCAGGACCATCATAGCAGGCGTATCAGGCGCGGTTTTGATGATCTATCTGCCGCGACCAGGCGTTCTTGCTGCAACTCAGGAAATCATCGGCTTCCTGGCCCTGCTGATGGCGGGACTATTGCCGGCCATGACGGTAACCGCGACCGTTTTAAGAGGAGAAGGCATTTCAGCCCGGAGAGTCGAGGAATACACGGGCGCCCTGCGCGCACAGATGCGTTTCTGGGGTAGCCTATTTGCAGCGGCAGCCCTTTCAACGCTCGGCATCGTCATCGCCAAGATATTCTCTGCGCAGGATGTGCATGTGAGCATTGATCTGCATTGGCTGAATTGCAGTGAAAAGACAGTCACCGCATTCGGCGTAGCATTAGCCGGTAGTGGATTAGCTATCGTAATGGCTCGGCTATATCCAGCATATGAAGGCTTGGTATCCCTTCTTCAGTTGAACAGCGCGATGGCTCGAGTTGAGGCAATTGCCAGAGATAGAACGGCGCGGGATGCGTTTTCGATCGACCTTGCTGATATACAGACACCCGACGAATATCGCTCTGACATCTATCGGATCGAATCCTAGTGTGATTCTAGCGTCAGGCGCTGTTTTAGGCCGCCAGCGCCTGCGGTCGTTTCAATGCTTTCCACCAGCCACGATGTGCCATCGATCGCGCCGGTCCAGCCTGACAGGCTGGCCTTGGCATTGGGCTGGATCTGCACATCGGCAATCGCCAGCTCGTAAGTGAACGTGCGCTTGCCGCGCGCGCGCTTCTTGGCCTCTGCTGTGGTGGCCTGTTGGGCCTCGGCCTCGCTGGCATAGACGCGCTTCAGGCGTTTGCGGTTGGTGCCGGCGGTTTTGTGCGTGCGGCGTTGGCCGGTGCCGGAATCGTGCCATTGCGCCTCTGCCCCATCATACTGCCCGCGATCGGCCTGGCGGCAGGACCATTGCCAGCCATCCTGGCGGGTGAGCGTGATGGTGGGGATCGTCTTGCCGGTGGCGGTGGTGGCGCTGCCCACCGGCATGAAGATGAGCTGCTTGTTCTTCCACGTCGCCACCGCATCATAGCGCTGGCCGAGATCCTTGACGAAGGCGTGGTCGCTCTTGTTGTGCTGCTCGAGCAGGGCAACGGCAAGGCCCGCCAGATCGGGATGCACCTGGGCCGACAGGCCGTTGCGCGCGGCGATGCTGGAAAGGATGGCGCCCACCGTGGTGTCCTTCCACACCTTCACGCGGCGCTGGCGTGCGGTGCCGGTGAAATCGGCCGAGCGGGCGCGGATCATGATCTTGTCGGGCGGGCCGCTCTCTTCCACTTCGTCCACCCGGAACGCGCCCTTGTCGACCAGGCCGATGGTCACGCCGTCCCCGCTTTCCCAACCCAGGGCGAGGCGGATGTAGCGGCCGGTTTCGGGCACCTTGAGCAGACCGTCGTGGTTTTGCAGGGTGAGCGATAGCTCGTCGGCCTCGCCGCCGCGCTTTTCGGTGAGGGTTAGCTCGAGAAAGCGTGGGTCGATCTTGTCGGCCAGATCGGTGCCGTCGTCGAGGGTGAGGCGGATGCCAGCCTTGTTCGCGGCCATGGGTCAGGCCTTGCGCTTGAGGGTTACGGTGAAATCGATGCTGCGCGGGATGCCGCCGGCCATGATGGTCTGGTGGGTGAGATCGAGGCCGACGATCACGTAATAGCCCCAGACCTCGCCCAGGCCATTCATCAGCGCCCAGGCTTGGCCGGTATCGCCCATGTCCACCAGCGTATCTAGCGCGCTGTATTTGCCGGCGATCTCCGGGATGCAGCTGCCGCCGATGGTCACGTCGTCATCGCCGGGGCCGATGAACTGGACGGCCGGCCGCGCGCCGAAGCGCTCGCTGGCTTCGTGGCGCCAGGTGATGCGGCGTTGCAGCTCCGAATAGGCCAGGGTGTCCATGCCGAACACGAACATGCCCAGCGTCAGGAGCTGGCCGGGGGTGGGCGCCGACGCCATCAGCGGCCGTCCGTGTCATAGCGCGAACGCGCGGCCACGCCCTGGGCGGCTTCCAGCTCGCGGCGCACCTGGCGGGCCAGGTCTTTGACGTCCATGCCGGGGGCGCCGTGGACGTGGATGACGATCGAGGGCGCGGCGCTGCCGCCCGCGCGGCCCATCGCGCTGGGCGTGGCCGAGGCGGGCGATAGCGCCATCGCGCCAGCAGCGGCCACCCCGGTAGCCATGCGCCGCGCGGCCTGCGCGGCATTCTTGCCCTGGCCATCGATGCCAAGGGCAAACCCGTTGGCGACATGGCCGCCCATCGTCATCATCAGGCGCGAGGGCGACTTGATGCCGAAGAAATCCTTGAATGCCCGCACACCGTTGCGCGCCACCTCGAGCAGCCGGTTGCGCAGGCCGAACGGGTCGATCATCGCCAAGAGGCCCTGCATCATCATGCTGCCGATGTTGCTGAGCCATGCCGGCGCGGCGGAGAGCGTGTCTTTCACCCACTGCCAGCCCGCGCCAAACGCCGCCTTGATTTTGTCCCAGTTGGTATAGACGAGATAGGCCAGCCCGCCGATGGCAACGCCGATCGCGACGATTGCCAGCACCATTGGGTTGGCCAGCATCATCAGGCCGGCGCGCAGGAAGTTCCATCCCATGACCATGGCGGCACGGCCGGCATTGAGAAGGGCGCCGCCGAAGCTGGCGATCTTGCCCACCGCAAAGCGCGCCGCCATGGCCGTGGCCTGGCCAGCGGCGACGGCAAACCGGGTGCCGGCCGCCCAGGCGAAACGGCCCGCGCTGGCCACGGCAGAGCCAGCTTTCAAGGCGTTGGAATAGACAGCCATAAACCCGGTTGAGACGCGGGTAACGGCATTTGCGATACCGCCAGCATCCCGGAACTTCTTGAATAGGCCCCAAGCTGTCGACATCGGCCCAAGCACGCTGCCGAACGCGAACTGCAGCGCGCCGATGCCGACGCGCGCGGCAACCGTGCCAGCCAGCAGCGAGGCGAGAGAGCTGGCGAGTTGCGGGTTGGCCGCTGCCCATTGGCCCACGCGGTCCATCACGTTGGTGATTGCGCCGAGGAAGGGCAAGAATTGCGGCAGGAGCTTGGTGCCTACCACGATCGCCAGGCTCTGCAGTTGCCCGGTGAAATCCTTCCATTGTACGCTGGCGTCGCGCGCCTCGCGCTGGCCGAACGCGCCATCGACAGTGCCGGCGCTCTGGTTCTGGATCTGGCCGCGCATCTGCCGGTATTTGTCCATGTTCTGGATCAGCGCGAGCAGGCCCATCTGCGCCTGCTGGTCTTCCACCACCCAGCCCAGCTTCTTGGTGTCGCCTCCGGTGGCCTTTTGCGTGGCGGCGGCGAAAGCCTCCATTGTCGTCATGCCCTGGGCCTGAAACTTCTTCATGGCCGCCGGCAGGTCCACGCCGAACTTGGTCTTGAAGGCGTTGATCACGGTGGGCGAATTGATTTTGGACAGCAGGTTACCGATGTTGTTCGCCGCCTCGTCCGCGCTGCCGGCGGTGTTCATGGCGATTTCCAGCGCGGCGGTAAGATCGGCCACGGCGGGCGTGCCGGTGTCGCCCAGCGCCTGAAGCCGGGCGGTGAGCGCGGGGAAGTTGCGCGCCATGTCGGCCACTTCGAAGCTGCCGACGTTGGCGCCCGCCGCCATCATGTCCAGCGCCTTGGCGGTGTCGGCCAGGGGCACCTTGAGGTTGTTGAGGTTGGCAAAGGCGGCGGCGCTGCCATCGGCCAGCTCCACCTTGAACGCGGTGCCGAGGCGCCCGATTGGGCCGATCATCTGGATGGCCTGGCGCGGGTCCATGCCCTTGGCCGCCAGCACATCGATGCCGGCGCGCATATCTTCGGGCAGCTGGTGGGAGGCGCGGGCCAGCTGCATGATGCTGGCCGCCATGCGATCGGTTTCGGCGTTGGTCAGCTGGGCCTTTTGCTGGATATCGACCATGCCGCTGCTGAAATCCATCGCGGCCTTGCCCGCTAGGATGAACGGCGCAGCCATGGCCACGCCGCCGAGCATGTTGTCCTGCCCTTTGCTTTTCACATCCTGTCCGCGCCGGGCCATCGCGGCCACATCGGCATTCACGGCGGCCAGGCGGCGCTGGCGTTGCAGCTGGTTGTTCACGCCCCGGAGAGAGCGCTCCAGTTCGTTTTCCCGGTTCCTGGCTTCGGTGAGGTCGCCGTTGCCCTGCTCGATCTGGCGGCGCGTGGCCTTGAGCTGGTTCTCCAGCTTGCGCTGCTCGCCGGTGAGCGCCTTGATCGAGGTGCTGCCCTGGCGGCCCAGGCCCACGATGTTGCGCAGCGCGCCGGACATCTTGTCCACGCCGATGAAGTTGATCAGCAGGGAGAGCTTATTGCTCATGACGGCTTGTCCTTACTGCCCCACATGCGGTTCCAGCGGTCGATGGCCTTGCTGCGCCACAGCATGAGATCGGCCAGGTCGAGCGCCTCGATCTCGGCCAGGGGCCAATGGAAGATCGCGGCGATATCGGCGATCATGTCTTCGGCGCGAATTCCTCGATCATCGTCGTCATGATCTTCCGCTCCGTCGCCGACATGAAAAAACCCCGGACGACTCCCGCGATCTCGGCCAAGTCATCGGCGCCGAGGTTGTTCACCTCGGGCACGGTGAGCGGCGGATTGGAAATGCGCGGGATTAGGGTGAGCATGGCCACCACGTCGGTGCGCAACAGATCCTGCAGCGAGAGGCCGCGCAGGGCGCCACCGCGCGGCTTGGTGAGGGTGATCGAGGCGATGGTCTGTTCGCCGCGCTTGATCGGTTCGGACAGTTCGACGGTGGCGGTGCCGGGATTGGCTTCGGCAGCTTCGGGCGGGGTATCGGCCATGTGCGGGGCTTCCTGTGCTGGGCTGGGCGGGGCAGGAAGGCCGGGGGCGGGAAACGAACAAAGCGCCCCCGGCCACCGCAGACCGGCGCCCCGCAACAGGACCGGCCGGCGGATCAGGTTGATCAGCTGGTGAGGATAGCCATGATTTCGGCGTAGCGATCGACGCCATCCACGCGGAACACACCCGCGATCATGTCGATCTCCACCTCTTCGACGCCATCGACAACGCGGCGGTAATAGGCGACCGCGCACTTGTACTTGTGCTCTGTCTCGTCGCCGGCCTTGGACTTGCCCAGGTCGATTTCGCTAAAGCGTCCGCCGAGGTAGATCTCCACCGCCTGGGCGGCGCTGCCATCGTCGGCCTGGTAGGCGCCCACCAGGCGCATCGGCGCGCCGGCCACGTCGGTGGTGCCGAACATGCGGATCAGCTCGGGCGTGTGGCCGCCCATGGTGACGGTGGCCTCCTGGGCTTCCAGGCCCTTGTCGATCTTGATCGGGCCGATCATCCCGCCGCCGCGCCAATCGTCGGTGGCGAGGGCCAGCTTGGGTTCCTCGAATTCGCCGATCACGCCCAGCCAGCTCTGGTTGGCGCCATAGGCGTTGATGTTCTTCAGTTTGCGCGGGAGGCCCATGGCCGGATCCTTTCAGGGGTGACGCGGGTGGGAAGGGGATCAGCCGGTCACGCTTGCCGCGAAGCCGGTGTAGTAGATGTCCGTGATCACCAGGTTGACCTGCGGGTTTTCCATCGGGGCGCAGGGGGTGAACTGGATGCGGAAATTGGGACGGCCGGCGGCCAGCTCGGCCGAGGTGTTGGCATCGGCATCGAAGAACGCCTGGGCGCCGATCACCTTGCCGTCGCGCACCAGCTTGCGGAACTGCGCGTTAGCCGTTTCGAGCTGGTCCTTGATCAGGCCCACGGTCATGGGCTGGTCGAAGAACGGGCTGAAGGTTTCGGCGATCACATCCTGCAGCGCGTAGAGCGTGCGCACCGCGCTTTCGAAGACATACTGGCTCTGATCGTCGCCCGCGCAGGTGCGGTTGCCCCAGAAGCGATAGCCCGCCGACGTGCGAATGATCGTGGTGATATCGGCATCGTTGAGCAGGCCGGCATCGGTGTCGTTGTCGAGCAGATCGTAATGCACGTCCTGCGTGATCGCGGTGATGCCGGGCACGGTCACATTGCTGATCGTTTTGTGCCAGCCCACCGTTTCATCGAGATAGGCGCGCATGCCGAGCGCGCGGGCGACGGCGTCGCCGGTGATGGTGGCCGAGCTGTTGGGCCAGATGAGCATCAGCTCGCGCGCGCCGAATTCCTCGCGATAGGTGCGAGCCTCGGCATTGGTGGCGCCGATCGCGCGGGCATAGGCAATGCCGCGCAGCTTCTTGGCCACGATCGCCAGCTTGGTGGTCACCGCCTGGGTATCGAGGCCAGGGGCGCCAATGATGCGCGGGCGGTAGCCGGTGACAGCCTCGGCGGTGAGCAGTGCCTGCATGCCGGTGTAGCTGGCGCCATCGGTCGCGCCTATCACGGCGGCATCCTGCGCCTCTTCGTCCACGCCCACGGCCACGCGCACGATGACGATAGTGGGGGTGACCACATCGTCGATCGCCTCGAGCGCGGCCTTGAGCGTGCCGGCGCTGCCTGCCTTGCCGGCGGCGACAGCGGCCGAGGTGAACAGAACCGGGGTGTTGAGCGGAAACGCCGCATCGATCGCGGCCTGGTTTTCGGGTGCCACGGCGGTGGACGTGCCGATCAGGCCAATTATGGCGCTCGACTTGGTGCTGATCGTGCGGGTGCCGGTGGTGGATTCGATAAGGGTGATGCCGTGGGCCATGGCCAAGATCCTTCAGCGGGTGGGCGCGGGGAGCGGGATGGTGAGGGTGACCAGGCTGTTGCCGAGGGCCTGGGCGGTTTTGCCGGTGATGTTGGCCGCGAGGTTGCCCTCGGCCGGGGTGCCGGAAAGCGTGACCTTGGTGACGGTCAATTCCGTCTCCCACGTCTGGATGGCCAGCGCGGTGGCGGCGCGCAGCAGGTGCGCGGTGGCGGCGTTGGTGGGCTGGTCGATCAGCTCTTGCCAGAGCGAGCCGAAATCGCGGCGCTGGACGCGGGTGCCGATGGGCGTGGACAGGATCTGGCCCACGCGCTGCGCCAGGTGCGCAACGCCCGAAAGGGGCTTTCCCGTGGTGGCGTCCATGCCGTTCATGCCCAGCGCCATGCCCCCCGCCACGCGCGCAGGCGAGACGGGGTACGGGTAAGGGCGGGCTTTACCGTGTAATTCACCATCAGATTTGCGCGAGGCGAAAATCTAGATCAGATTTTTTGGGTTTTTGATTCCAGGTTCGGACACGCGGCCGGCGTAGAGGGAGCGGAAACGCTCGGGAGATTCCAAATAATAATCAAGCATGTCGGTGTTGTATAAGGCGCAGTAGAGCGCAGCAGATCGCGCTTGGCAATTTATGGACTTCTCTGGATTAAACTCAATGTCGGTAAAGCAATCGTATTGTAATGTTTCTGCTGCTAGTTCTGTATTTTTTAACAATGCATTAATGTATAGCCAGTCGTAAAAGCACGTCTTTGGTTCTAGGGGCCAGTAAACACCATAAAATTGAAATCCGACAAGACCACCAGAATTTTTCAGTCTTTCATCTCGTTTGGCCTCTAACGGGGATTTTTCGAAAATATCCAAATAGGGGCCACCGTCCTCAAAAACTTTGCTTCCTTGAAAAGCTGACTCAACCGTTAATCGGCGGCCTTTTTTCGTAAAAAATGTAAGATTAAAGGAGGAAAGGGCTTTTCCCGCCGGGACATCTGATTTTGACGAAATCTCTAAAGGATTTTTTACCGGCCAAGTTCTTTTAGCCATCTCATGCAGGTCAGATATTGACTTTTGCTTTTGGCTTACAGAAAATCCAGCATGCCAATGAAAATCGACATACTTCTCCAAAACAAACCTATGTTTGTCTAGAACTGGAATGAATATTGGACGTTTTGCCATCTATAGTCCGATTATAAATTCTCTTTTTACATAATTAGGCACTAGTATTTCGTATTTTTCCGCAATTTTTAAACGATCTCTGACTTCAGGTATTTTCCAATCGAGCGTTTTGTAAAGAATTTCTAAATCTAGCTTGGCAAGCATTTCACTTGGTGGCCCTAGGGTGGCCTGGTTGGCGGTCACTATCATATCTGAAACGAGAACGCCGCTTTCCTTCAGCACGTTTGGCGAAATTTTCAAAAATCGGGCCTCGGCAATTCGTCCCTCTTTGCACGCGGCATACGCCATCGGATGGCTGCTTCGAAAGCACAGATGTACGAACTTATCGTACCCCTTTGTCGCATCGATGCTCAGGCTGGTGGCATTCCCACCAGTGACAGGAGCGATGCCTGATTGGCGGAGCCGTGACATCGGCAATAGACCGAACTGGTCGATGGATGGTAGATTGCGCGTATCCGTGAAGTGGTAAAAATATCTATTTTTGCCAAGCATCCAACTAACAAGTTCATCAACGCCCACTGCCATACCGCCCCCATTGCAGAATCGATCTGCAGTATAGTTGATCGAAACGGTTTGTCAGCAAGGTATCCAGAACCGGTGCGTAGCTGGACTGGTCCAGTGTTCGTGATCATAATGCTGCTTCTAGTCCGGCGGAGCCGTATGGCCGGAACCCCCCTGAACGGCGCCATGCGTATGATTCTTGAAACTTTTCCCGCCGCAGATCACATCTTCGCTGGCGGTTAGCTTACCCTCGATCGTCACGTCTCCGTGAATGGCGATGCCACCTGTCGCCTCGATCGTGGCAGTGGCGCCCGCGGGCAGAATAGCTGTGAGGGCGTGGCTTTCGGGGTCATAGCCAACGCGCGCGCCGTCCTCATATTCGACCACTTCGGCGAGAGTGTTGCCTGGGGGCGGCGCGTTGTCGTTGTTGAGGCCTAGGAGCGCGACGGCGTTGCCGATCTGGCCATCGGGGGAGAGGAGCACGACTTCTTCGCCCTCGCTGGGCGGGGACCAGTTGCGCGTCTTACCAGCGCGGCCCGCCAGCCAGCGGATGGGCGGGGTTTCGCAGTCTTCGTCGGTCTCCGGGTCGCCATAGCGCACCACGCACCGGGGCGGGGACAGCGTGACCGATACGATGGTGCCCAGACGGATCAGGGTGGAGGGGTCGGCCGGGATGTCTTCGTCGTCGGTCATGGCGCGGGCGCGTCCGGCGGGGCGACCGCGATGCCGGCGGCGATCAGGGCTTGGGCATCCTGATACACCTGGGCGAGGCGGAGGCTGTTGCCGGTGAGGATTTCGAAGTCGGCGCGGGAGAGGGCAACATCGTCGGCTGCTGAACCGGCGCCGTCATCGAGCGGGGCAGGGTGATCGGCTCCGGGCAGATCGGCGTGTCCGGGCTGACTTGCAGGACAGGATGCTGGCACGCGGTGAGCAGCAGCATAGGCAGCGCCAGCAGCGCGGCCGCGCTCGTAATAGGCAGAGGCTTGCGCATCGGAGATCTCCGCGATCGTGGCCGAGACGGCGGCCGGTTGATGGTTGACGGCCGCCTGGGCAGCGCGGGCGGCGGGTTGGGCATCCTTGACCTTGGCCAGCTCGGTCTGAGCGGTGGCGAGATCGGCGCGCAGGTTTGCGCGGTCGACCAGGAGCCATCCCAGGGCGACGGCGCAGGCCAGCAGCGCCAGGGCGACAAGGGAAGCGCCGGGGCGTTGGCGGATCAGGGCGAGAACCTTGGTAATGAGCGAGGTCATTCGCCTGCCTCCGTTGGCGCTGCGCCGGGCTGGGGAAGCCAGCGCGCGATGGTGGGCAAGGCGAAGGTGGCGAAGCCAACAAGGATCGAGGCTACCGGGCGCCAGGCCTCGGGCAGCGTATCGACCAGGCGGGGGAGCACAGTGGGATCGCTGACCAGCCAGGCGGCGATCAAGGCGGCCAGGGCAGCGAGACGCACGCTCCAATAGCGCTGCAGCGTGCGCAGTTCAGTGAGGATGCGCGTGATCATCCGGCCATCCTTTCGGCGAGCTTTTCATCGTACCGGTTCGCGCGATAGCCGGGGCCGTTGTAGGCGGCGGCGAAGGCGCGGCAGGTGACGGGGTTGCTGGTGAGCGCGGCGAGGGCGCTGTTCAGCCGGAAATGCTCGATATAGCGGCCAAGCATTTCGAGATGGGCCGCTTCGCTGGCGACGCAGCCGAGCGCCATGTCCAACGGGCTGGCATAGTCCAGCTCGTCCCACCACTCTCCCATGATCTGGAACGCGCCCCAGCTGGCCGACATGAACGCGCCATCGACCGCACCCGTGGCGATGGCGGCCGAGAGCTTGTCCCAGTTGTCGTTCACGCCGTTGCGATCGGCATCGATGGTATAGCCGCCTGCAGCGGATTGGCTGAACGGCGCGGGCGAGAACTTGCCAGCGGTGAAGCGATGGAACTTGTGGCGCTCGAACAGGATCTTGGGCCGGCCATCGCCGTCGAAGCCCTTGCCCGCCGATTCCACGGTGCGGACGGCATCGAGCTGGCGATAGGAGCAGCCCAGGCGCTTGGCCATGGCAGCGACATCGGCCGCCGTGATCGCGGGGGCGGTGCGGTTGGCGAAGCGGGTGAGCAGGGCGGCCTTGGATTTCGGCCCCCAGTCTCCATCGGGCTTGGCGCCGATGCGCGCCTGCAAATCGGCAATGCTGGTCATAGCCGTTCCTTTCGATGGATCAGGCCCTGGACCGTGGGCGTCTCGTAGATGCGGATGGCGGTCCAGACGATGGTGAGCACGGAAGCGATGGCAGGCAGCACGCTGATCAGGCTCCCGAGCAAGGCGGCAATGGATGTGAGATCGAGCGCGTGCTTCACGCCGTCGGGCAGAGCATCGAAATAGTGTTTCACGGGTCGGTCCCTGGCGGCACATGCGCAAACGCGCGCGATGGCCAGTGGTAAGGCCATCGCGCGCGCGGGGGGACGGGGTGAGTGGGTAGAGGCGGGGCTTACCGCTTACCCGAACCGCGCGAAGTTCCTGGCGAAATCGGCCGCGTTCATCGCCGCGATGCTCTTGGCGCCGGCAATCGTGGGATCCTGCAACCAGATGCGCCCGATCGAGAACGCGGCGGTTTCATAGGTGCTGGCCTGGTAATAGGCGCCGATTGCCGGGACGGCGGCGCCGGCCTGGTTGAGCGCTCCGGACCAGGCCTGCGGGGGGCTGGTGTACTTGATCGCATTGTCCACCCAGAACCGCGCTTGCCAGGTGCTTGCGGTGATCACTTCGAACTCGATGGCGAAGTGATGCTCCAGGCCATCGGTGGGCATGAAGGCCGTGATGTCGAACAGCTGCAGGTTGAACCCGAGAAACGCCCTGGTCATCGCCCCGGTCGTCTTGTCGTACTGGAAATAGAACTGATACTGCGCGTTCCCGCCTGCCCGACAGCCCAGGATCAATGCGTTCTGGGTGCCCGCCGCCCCGGTGGGATAGCCCGACGTGGCGACCTTGCCCAAAAAGCCGATGGCAAAATGGCTGGCGCCGGCCGGCATTTTCCACGCGGCGGGAAGCGCGACATTCGCGCTGGCATGGCCCATGGGAAAAGCGATCTGGTTGCCAGCCCAAGCCTTGGCGAGCGGGCCGTTCACCGCAGGCGCGCCGCCCTTCACGAAGTTGGCAAAGCTGGTTCCGCCAACCACGGGCGAAACCCTTGCCGCGTAGCCCCATTTGTACCCGAAATCGAACAGGCCGATGGTGCCTTCGTCGATGATCTTGTCGCGCTGCAAGACCTTGTAGGCGGGGTTGTTGGTGTGGAGTTCGGCATATTGCCGGGCGTTGACGGCGGTGCTCACAGGTTCCAGCCTTTCGCGACGATTGCGTTGTAGAGGGTGTCCGACTGGACGGCGTTGCCGGCGGCATTGGTGTGCAGGAAATCGACGGTGGTGCCGTCGCTGTCCTTGATGCGCAGGGATGTGGGGGTGTAGCCGGCGGCGATATCGGCCAGATCCTGCGCGCTGCCATTGCCGGCATTCTGCAGGGGACCGTTGAAATCGATCCAGTTCTTGGGCCAGCGCGCCTTGATCATGGCGTTGGTGCGGTCGATCACCTGGCGGTTGCTGGTGCCGATGCCGTCCTCGTTGGAATAGAGGCACAGCGGCACGAAGAAGCGCTTCGACAGCGGCATCTGCGCGGCGACGATCAGCTCGAGGTTCTCGATGATGCTCTCGGCCTCGTAGTACGAATTGCGCGCCGCCCAGGCGATCAGCAGCCCGTCCCACTGATAGGGGACGATGGCGCCGGAGCCGACGCCCGCACCGGTGGGATAAAAGCGGGTGCCCGGTGCCACGGCCACTGCGGCGCCTGCCGCGCTGCGGGTGAAAGCGAAGATGCCCGTGTTCTGGTCCCACGACAGCTTGCCCGCCACGTTGGCCAGAGTGCCGGCAATGACCAGGTTCGGCAGGCCGGGGGTGATCGGGCTTTCGCTGATCGCGGTCAGCGCGGCGCTGCCCGTGGCGGGAATCTGGTCGCCGGTGAGCGCCACATAGACCGGCCTTGCGCCATAGCGAGCCGCCGCCTGGCGCGCGGTCTGGCCGTTGACGCCGAAGCCAACGGCGGGCCACCCCAGGCGTTGGCCCAGCTTGTACCAATAGGAATTGGCCGCAATGCCCGCGACGTAAGTGAGGCTATCGCCCACGGCAACGATGCGGCGATAGGGCACGAGCGGCCGTTCCGGGCCGAGCCCGGCCAGATCGCGCGCGAAAAGCCCGCCAGGCGGTCCATTGGCGCGGGTGGAGCGGTAGACGGCAAAGCCATCGGGGCGGATCGCCAGCGCCGTGTGATCCGATCCCGCCGGCGCCAGCTTGACCAGCGCACCATCGGCGCGGGCAAGCGAATGGGTGGCGGTGTTCACCCCGTCGGACAGGTCGATCAGGTCGTAAAGCGTGGCCGGATCGACCGGCGGCGGCGTGGCGGTGCCCGGCAATTCCGTAGCGGACAGAATGCGGAAATCGGCATCGACTTCGACATCAAGATAGCCGCAAGCCTCATATTCGACCGCGTCGAGATAGACCACGACCTGGCCGCCGTAGTTGTATTGCGCGGGCGCGGCGACGCGCACACCCTCGATGTAGATCGCGCCGGTATCATCGACGCCCGCGATGATGCGGAAATCGGCATCGACCAGCACATCGAGCCAGCCACAAGCCTCGAACTCGACCGGATTGAGCAGACCGAGCCGGGCATCGACCGCTGCGCCGGCCGCCGCCGCGCTGGCCGCTGCCGCCGCAGCCTGGTCGGCTGTCTGATTGCGCAGCAATTGCATCGCCGCCAGCGCGGGCGCGGAAGCGGCCATCACCACTTGATCGAGCGGCGCGCGCTGGGCCACGCCGTCCTTGAGGATGACGGCGGTTTCTGTGCCGCTGGGCTCCGCGACCAAAGGAAGGTCGGAAATCTTGGCCATGGATCAGCCCTCCACCCACAAGCGCTCGGCCGTGGCGTCAAAGTCGGTCAGGTTTGCCGCCGGCATCTGCGCGATCAGAGCGGCGATGCGGTTGGACGCGGCGCGAACGGCGTCGATCGCCGCGCGGCGGGCGAGCGCTTCGGCGAGGCCGGCGGGTTGCGCGGCGCCGGTGGCGGCGGCCAGGGCGGCCTGGGCGATCAGGGCGTTGTCGTTGGTCTGGCGCTCGATGGTGGCCACGGCCTTGATGCGGCGCGCGGCTTCGCGGTTGACGGCGGCGGTGGCCTGGGCGCGCAGCTGCTCGAGGCTGGGCGGCGCCACGGGGGCCAGCACCGGGCGGCCCTTGTCGTTCGGCACGATCTGGCAGCCCTGGGCCTGGGCGTCCAACAACTGCCGGTGGCGCTGGCGCGAGACGCGCACGGCATCGTCGGGCAGCGTGGCGTGGTTGGCCGCGTGGAAGAAGCCGCCACGTGCGGCGCTGTAATAGATGTGGGACATGGTCACACCCCCAGGAAAAGAGCGTTGAAGCCGTCGAGGCGCATGTCCTGGCCGTCGTCGGACTGGGTCTGGATCGTGCAGCTGGACAGGCCGGGATCGCCCACGAACTGGAGCCAGAGATCGCGGCTGATCGAGAAGGCGTTGTTCCAGCCAACCAGCGCGAGCGGCACCACGAAGCTGGCAAAGCTGTCGGGATAGGCGACGGTGATCACCCGCTCGGTGTTGATCAGCTGGCGCACCTGCACCCACATCAGCTTCAGCCCGCCGGGGAAGGTCCACAGGCCATTGGGGGTGAGGCTCTTGGGCAGACCGGCCAGGCCCGCCGGGGTCACCGCCTTGCCCGCCTCGGTGCCGGCGAGGATCTCGGCCGCACTGGCCGCCGCCAGGCTGATCGTGGGATTGCCCGAGAGCGCGCCGCCGCCGGTCAGCAGCCCGCCCGCCGAAACGGTGGCCGCGCCATTGGCCTTGGCCGCCAGGGTGGCGAGGATCGTGGCGAGGCTGGCCGGGGTGAGCACCTTGTCGCCCGCCGCGCCCGCCGCCGCTTCGGCTGCGCTGGCGGCAGTGAGCGACAGGGTGAGATCGCCCGCGAGGGTGCCGCCGCCCGACAGCAGGCCGCCACTGGTCTGGACCTTGCGCCCGCTGGGCACCGCGCCGACATCGCCGGCATTGAGCACCACGGCGCCGACCTTGCCGTTGACCGAGCCGACCGGGGATGGCGTGGTGATCTCCAGCCAGTTGGCCAGCGTGCTGGGCGGCAGGGCCTGCAGCACATAGACCAGGCCGTTGTCGGCGCGCACCGCGAAGTCGCCCACCGTCGCATCGGCCTTGGCCAGCATCGCGGCCTGGTCGGCCACCGGCCAGACGTCGATCAGGTCGATGGCCGGGCGCTGCTCCACCGCCAGCTTGCCATCTTCGCCCAGCGTTGCCACCCCGCCGGCCGCGCCCAGCTGCGCGGCATTGACATAGCCGGCCAGCACCTGGGCCATCGTGGCGGGGGTGATCATCTTGTCGGCCACCAGGCCGCCCAGCGCTTCGGCAATGGTCGCCAGCTGGGCCACCCCGGCCACCTGCTCGGTGGCGGGCGGGTTCAAGAACGTGGTGTCGCCGAACGTAATCGCGGCCACGTCGGCAGCGGCCAGCGTCCAGTCGATGGCCAGATAGAACGTGGCCGCCGCTGCCTTTTCAAGGATGGCATCGGCCTGGCCGTAGACGGCAAACAGCGTGCCGTCCTCGAGGTAAAGCCCGAAACCGCGCACGGCATAGGCATCGGTGCCGCTATCGCGCAGCGTGAGGTGCACGGTGTCGGGCGCCACGGCCTGGCCGGAAACGGTGTCGAGCCGCTTGAACTCGCCCGGCAGCGCCTCGAGCGTGGGCGCGGCGATGAAGGTGGCGGCGGTCAGCCCGGCCGAGGCGATGCGCACGGTGCGCGTGCCGCCCGCCGGATCGACCATGGCCGCGCGGCCCGCGTCGGTGATTTGCAGGACAAGCGCGGTCATCAAGCGGCACTCCCATCGAGAAATTGGCCGGTATCGTCGGTCAGCGGTTCGCCGATCTCGTCGGTGATCAGCGCGGCCCAGTCGGTGCCGCTGGTGTCCGGCCCGGCGGCGACGCGGCGATAGAGCGCGGCATGGGCGGCGCCGGTGGCGGCGGTGGCGCCCGCCACGGCCAGGTCGATCACCACGTCGAAATGGCTGCGCGCGGGCGAGACACGCACGACATCGGCAATGATCTGCGCCGTGGTGGCGGCCGAAACCCGCGCGCCGCCCGCCACGCCATCGGCGCCGATCGCCGGCAAGTGCACGGCAAAGGTGTGCGGCACGCCGCGCGGGGCAGTCTGGTGCCATTCCACCAGGGTCAACAGGCTATCGATCCCGGCCAGCGCAGCCTTGACCGCCGTAACGCTGCCCTTGCGGCGCTGGTCGGCAATGGCGCGGGCGGTGACGGCACGCTTCTGCTCTTCCGACCAATCGGCGTCCCACTTGTCGACCGACAGCGACCAGGCCAGCCAGGGCAGCACCGCGATGGGGCACGTCGCCGGATCCCACAGCTGCTCGATCGGCAGGTCGATATCGTCGAAGCGCAAGCCCAGGCGCGCCAAGGCCACCTCGAGCGGCGTGGAATTGGGCGGGAGCAGGCTGTCACTCGACACGGCCGGCAATCCTCACGGCGGTGCCCACGCAATTGGCGCATTGCGTGCGGCCCACGGTCACATCGGCCGCCGGCTTGTTGACCAGGGCGTTCTGCACGCCCGCCACAACAGCAGCGGCATAAAGCCCGGCCCGCGTGATCGAGCGCCCCAGCTTGCGCGAGGTGGCCTTGTAGGCTTCCACCCCGGCCTGCGCGGCGGCCAGCACCACGGTTTCATCGGGGCCGCTGAACAGCGTCAGATCGATATCGATCTCGTATTCGACAATCTCGGCCGAGCGCACCTGGGGCAGATCGGTGACGGGCCGCACGTCCTCGTCTTCGGCAATCACCAATTCGACGGCCTCGATCTCATCGTCGCTGGCCGATCCGTCGCCTTGCGCAGAGAGCAGCGCGACAATCACCGTGCCCGGCCAGGTCGCCCCATCGAGCGCGGCAGTCATCGCCGCCACCAGCCCGGCCTCGGCGCCATGGTCGGCCAGCATGCCCAGCACCAGCGCGCGAATGTCGTCGGGCTTGGGGCTGGTCACGCTGGCATCGGCAACCGTGCTGGCGGCGGAGAGCGCATAATAGCGATAGGCGCTGGCCGGCCCGGCCACCGAAAAGGCTTCGGGCGCCAGCTGGATGCGCGCCTTGTAGGCATCGTCCTGCTCGCCGCTCAGCCGCGCGACATTGAGCAGCGCGCCCAGCTGGTCCAGGTTCGTGTCGGTGGCATAGGCCAGCATCACTTGCTTGGCCCGCTCGTTGAACTGCTGGCGCAGGAGCAGTTCGCGGTAGGCATAGACCTCGAGCACCTTGACCGCCGGATCGCTGGTTACCGTGGCGTCGAAGGTGGGCAAATCCTCCACCATCTTGGCCACGGCAGCGGCGCGGATGTCCTCGTAGGACAGCTGCTCCACCACCGTGGGGGCGGGGAGCTGGGAAAGGTCAATTGCGGTGGTGCTGTCGGCCATGGCCCCGGCATGGCGCGGCTTCGCGCGCGCGGGGAGGCGCTGGACGGGTAGAGGCTGGCTCTACCTGTCCAGCGCAGAGCCACGCGGCCTGCCGATCGACGCTTTATGTCAAATGCGCCGCCGTTGCGGGTCCGCTCTACCGCCTCATATACGGCGACAAGAGGCCGTTTGCAGCCGAGCAGTATTTGAGCCATATCCCGATTTGCTTTGAAAACCTTATGAAAATAGCAGTCCAAGTTTTCGACTGCCCCTAACCAAGCATCGAGCCGAAAATCTTGGTAAGGGACAGGCAGCGATGGAGGATAGATAAGTTGGGTCCGTTCGAAGTCACCAAGGAAATGGTCCGCGCGGTGTCGGACGTACTGTTGCGTGAATTGCTAGAGCGCTTGCTCATGGCCGAGGCTAAGAAGAATGGGATATTGGCGTCGGGCATCGAAGTCGGCGGTAACCAAATCGCCGCCGATGGCGGTGTCGATGGCGCAATCGAATGGAATGGCAGCCCCGAGCCAGGCGATTGGCTGCCGCGCCGCACCGTCTATTTCCAATGCAAAGCCGAGGCAATGGCACCACGCAAGCTCGCGAAGGAAATGCGCCCGAAGGGTATCGTGCGACCGATATTTGCCGAACTTGCGGATAAGGGTGGCGCCTACATCATCTTTTCGACTGATGACCCATCCAAATCGGCACGTGAGCAGCGTCTGATCGCGATGCGCGCCGCTCTCGCGGATGTCCCCGGCAAAGATAAGGTCGCGCTCGATTTCTACGGCGCCGACCGCGTGGCGCGCTGGACCAACGCGCATCTCGGCGTTGCGATATGGCTGCTCGGCCAAATCGGGAGGCCCATCAGGGGATGGCGCCCTTATGGTGGTTGGTCGGCGCCGGAAGCGGAAACCAAGCCTTATTTGTTCGACGCCACGGTGCGAGTGACGAGCAACGGAGCAGAAACGAGCATTGAGGCCGCGATCAACGAGATTCGATCTGTCCTCGTGCAGCCCGGGGGCGTGGTGCGTCTTATCGGCATTTCCGGCATGGGCAAGACGCGCCTCGCTGAAGCCTTGTTCGATCAGAGGATCGACGTTGGACCGCCGCTTGCTGCCTCGCGAGCTATTTATGGCGACGCCGGTCTCGACCTAGCGACAAGCCCGGCGCTGCTTGCCGAACAGATCGCGATGTCAGGAACCGAGGCGGTGATCGTCGTCGATAATTGCGCGCAACGCACGCACAATCAGCTTGCCCAGATAGTTGGCCACAAACTGAGCCGGGCCAGCCTGTTAACGATCGACTATGATATCGGCAGCGAACAGCCCCTCGGACGCCTTGTTGCTCTCGGCAACAACAGCGAGGATATTTTGTATGCGGTGCTCAAGCAGCGGTTCCCTCAGCTCACAGACGCGGAGTGGCGGCATCTCGCCCAATTTTCAGGCGGCAACGCGCGAATCGCACTAAAGATTGCCGAGACCGGCGCCGAGGGCGGCGACCTGTCCAAGCTCAACGACAGTGAGCTCGTGGAGCGATTGTTCCAGGCGAACCGACAGGAGCGGGAACCATCGGCTCGGATCTGCGCCGAGGCGGCCTCGCTCGTCTACGCCTTTTACACATCGGCAGGCGACGGTCATGCGAGCGAACATGGTGTGCTGGCGGGAATCGCGGGCGTCGATGCCGATCACTTCTATCGGAACATCGCGACCTTCCTCGACTGGGGCGTGACGCAGCAGCGCGGTGCGCAACGAGCGGTGATGCCGCCGCCTCTCGCCAACATGCTTGCGGCGCCGCTGATCCGCAGAAGCGATCCGGAATCTTTGCTGGCGCGCTTCCTCGCAGGGCCGTCGCGCCTCTTCGCCTCGTTTGCGCGGCGGATCGGAAACCTTCACGATGAGGTGGCTGCCGTTCGGTTGGCGGAGAGGATGTTTGGGGAGGGGGGAGCGCTGTCGCGGCCTGAGCTGCTGTCCGGCGATATGCAGCGCGCGTTCCTGCGCGCTGCGCCCGCGGCACCCAACGCGGCGCTGCGGGCAATCGAGCGCAGCCTAGCTGGCCCTGCCTGTGCAACGCTTGTTGATCCCAATCGTGATCAACGAAGCGAACTGACCCAACTGCTCGTGCTGATCGCACATGATCCTATGCTATTTGCCCGTGCGGTTGAAGCATTGCTTGCCTTTGCGCTTGCCGAACTCCCGCTGGGACACGACACAGCCAAGATTCATTTGTTGGAGCGGTTCTCGCCCGTCCTCTCATTCACGCTCGCCGACCAAAACGCCCGGCTTGCCTTCGTCGATCGGCTGCTAGGCGACCCTAAAGAGTCGATCGGCAAGATTGGTGTCGAAGCTCTCGACCAAATGTTGACTACGGGTCATTTAAGCTCATCGCTCAATCTCGAATTCGGGGCGCGGCAGGTGCTCACCGAATGGCGCCCGCCAAATGGTGCCGGTTTTCACGCATGGTATGAGGCGGCGTACCAACGCCTGCTCAAGGTTGCAAAGGACGGTGGCCCGCATGCGGCACAGGCGCGCAAGATTATCGCCAAACACTTCCGTCAGCACCTCAACAACGGGATTGGCACGCTGGCCTTTGAGGCGATGCGCGCACTGCAGGGCGGCACCTACTGGGAGGAAGGCTGGCGCGCGGTGAACGACGCGCTCCACTTCTCGGCCCGCCGCTCTGATGAGGGCGAGAACACCACCGACAAGGAACTGCTCACGCAACTCCATGAACTCGAGCAGGACTTCCGACCCCGCACATTCGATGACTTGTTTGAAACTTTCGTTCTTGGCGCTCCGTGGCGGCACTGGCATCCAAGCGGGCGCTCTAAAAATCCGGTGCGCAATGCTGGGCTGCTTGCTCAAGCAGTCGGCCGCCACCTAGCAAGGTGCAAACATGATCCCTCGCCTTTTATCGCGCGCGCGGCCGTGTCCCAGGGGCAGAACAGTGTCTGGCAATTCATGACCGGGCTTACTCGCCATAGCGACGATCCGTACCCATTGTGGGCCGTAGCGTTTGGACTGTTTACAGCATCCCCCGAGCAGGTGGATCCGCACCTGCTTGGCGGCATCTTCGCCGGCATGAATGGAAGAGATCCGGACTGGGTTCACGCCAAGCTTGATATCGTCGCCGACAACCCCAACCTGGCTCCTCACCTGGTCCGGTTGCACAGTGCTATCCCACTGGATGTAGCCGCGCTTCGCCGTTTCAGCCATGCGCTCGAAAAGGGCTATATCGCGCCTGCCGCCTTTGAGGCATTGATGATGGGCCGAGCCACAGAGCCGATTCCCGCAGCCGACCTCGCCAGTTTCTTGGCCGAACTCTACGGCATAGACGGTGGTATATTGCCCGCCATCCAGGTTTTGCAGATGCGCATTTTTGCGGACCGAACCGACAACCGCACCGTCGATCCGGCGCTGATCGCGTTGGGGCGGACTTTCCTTTGTGATCCGCAAAGCTATTCCAACGACCTTGAGCGCCACGGACACGAATTGGCCCAGATTGCTAGAACAGTCCTAGTAGGAAAGGACGCAACTGATGCTGCCGGCCGAGTGTGCGCGACACTGCGCTCGCTGGCGCGGGGCAAGTACCGAAGCTATCGGGACTTCCATGAACTCTGCACTCTGCTGATGAATCGTTTCCCTGCAGTCGTCCTCGACGAAATAGTCGGGCAGGAGGTTAATGACTATCTGGTCGAGCAATTTTTTGGCGGCAGGCACGCCGATGACGATGGTCGCGACGGCAGCGGCGACAAACTCGACAATGAAACGCTGCTCGCCTGGGTTGCGGAGGCCCCTGAGAAACGGTCGGTGCGCGTCGCTGAGCTCGTGCCCTATTTCGTCAAGGACGCAACCAGTGACACGCTGCGCTGGACACCAATCGCGCTTTCGCTGGTAGATGCGAGCCCCGACCCGGCTGCGGTGCTGCTTCGCTTCGAGCGGCGCTTCTTGTCGGGGGCGGGATGGGGCCCGTTCTCGCAGCGCTTCGTGCGTCGACGCCCGTTGGTTGCTGCCCTAGCGGACCATCGTGACCCTCAGGTTCGGGCTTGGTCACGTGCGGCTGGCGAGCGTCTCGAACAGAGTATTCGAGATTGGGATGCGCGCGACCATGACCTCGGTAGCCGGTTCGAATGACGTGCTCTCCAATTAGTTGTTGGGTGAGCCGACATCGATCATTTCGGCTGCGATGAGCATGGCCAGATTCTCGTCTTCATCGGACAGGCCCAGCAGGCGGCGTTCGGGGTAGCGCGCGCGGATGCGCTTGCCGTTGCGCAGGCGGCCGACCGTGATCGTCTCGCCGAACTGGCTGACGCGGCCCATGCGCGCGGCCACGGGCGAGGCTGGCGCGATTTCCACGCCGTCCTGGTCCGCATCGATCTTCCATTGCTTGGCCATACGCAGGCCGCGAAACATCTTGGCGCCGGCTTTCATCCGCAGCCGGCCCTGGCGGTCATAGCGGGCCTTGCGCGGTTCGAACGGGGTGCCGTCCGGATTGGTGTTCGAGCTGATGCGCTTGAGGTTGCTGCGGCGCAGGGCCTGGCCCAGCTTCATGGCCGCACGGCGGCGCTGGGCCGGGGCAAGGCCCTGCAGGATCTGCCCGAACCACTCGTCGAGCCGGGTCAGATCATCGTCAGCCATCAGGCGGCCGGATCGAAGGGGGCGATCTGGCCGTCACCGCTCACGGACACGGCCTTGAGCACGGGCACGGCGTCGAGGCCGGGGAAGGGCAGATCGTCGGCAAAGAGCGGCTCCGGCTCGGGCAGATAGTCCACCTGCATCTTGCCCTGCGCGTTTAGGGCGCAGGTGACGTTTTGCTTCAAGTCGATCTGGATCAGCGCGTCATATTTGCCGTTGTCGAGCACATCGAGATCCAGCGCGAAGGCATCCTTGCCGGGCGTCAGCAGGTCGGGCTGGTTGATGCGCAGCCAGGCGCAGATGACATAGCCGATCGACGCGATGTCGGTGGTCATGTCCATCAGCAGGACATTGACGCGATAGGCCATGGCGAAGCCAAAGGTGGCCGTCTGCCGGCACTGCACCGTGCCGCGATCCATCCAGACGCGCAGGCGCTCGTTGGACTTGGCCAGATCCTCGATCGAGGTAGAGAGCACCTGGCGCAGGCTATCGATCTTGCGCATGGCTCAATCCCACAGACTGACGGTTTCGAGGGTCTGCGCGGCGGCGGACGACGACGCCTCGGGCAGGACGATGACGGTGCCAGCAGGCAGGCGGGGGCCAAGCGCGGCGAGGCCTGGGTTCAGCTCGAGCACCTGCTCTACCACGGTGCGCGTGTAGCCCAGCACGCGCCAGCATACTTCGTCGACGGTTTCACCTTGGAGCGCGGTCGCGGTGCGGGCCATCAGATCAATCGCACCCGATTGCGGCCGACCTGCGCTCCACCGATGGAACGCAGATCGGCCACGGCCCCCAGTGCGACCCGACGGGCTTCGTCGGCGGAGGTATCCTTTTCGAGGGCGCGATCAAGGCCTTGGTCGGTGGCGCTGATGTCGCGGTAGGCGGCATAGAGATCTGCGGCGGCGAAATAGGTGACGATCCGTTCCCACAGCTTCACCGCCACGTTGGCGCCGTTGAGCGTTTCGGTGGTCACGTCGGCCAGCTCCGCCACCCCGGCGCTGGCCTTGGCAGTGCGCCAGGTGGAAAGCTCGCGGAACGCGTGCAGCATGGCGCCTTCGATCGCCATGGTAAGGCGTTCGGTGCTGATCGTGCCATCGCCCAGGCGCACGGAATCGCGCACGGTGGCGAGCTTGATGGGCGGGAACCAGCCATCGGCCACAACCTGCGCGTCATCGGGATCCCAAGGGGCGGCAGGGACTGCAATGACGCCGGTGGACATGGTGGCGGTTCCTTGAAGGTTTTGGGGGGTGGGGATGGTTGACCGGGCTTGACCGCAAAGCGGCTGCACGGCCCACCATCCGCCCCCCAGCGCCGTGGGCGATACGTGGATCAGGTAGCGGCGGCCTGCTCGGCCATGGACTTCTTCTGGCGCTCGAGCCGCTCGATATCCTTTTTCACGCCGATGTTGCGGTCGAGGACCAGGGCGCGCGAAAGCGTGGTCAGGGCAGCTTCGATGTAGGCGGCCTTGCCCCCGGCCGGGGCGTTGTCGGCGGCCGGATCGAAATCGTCCGCCTTGCGCGCGAAGCTGCGGCCGATGGCCTTGTAGAGCTTGGCCATGACCGGATCGGGCATATCCGCGCCGTTGACCAGCTCCAGCGTACGCAACAGCGCTTCGTGCGGCACGGCCTCGGCCTGGGCGAGCGCGATGCCGGCGATTTCCTCGGCCACGACGCATGCGACGGTACGGGTGAAGCCGGGCAGCACCAGGTGGAAGCGGATCGCATGCGCGGCCAGCGCCAGGGCATAATCGAAATCGCGATAGTCGATCGCCCAAAGCATATTGGTGACCAGAATCTCGTCCTGGGCGGCCTTGCCCTGATCGCCAGCCTCGAGGACGCCAGTGATCCAGGCTTCGAATGCGCTGGCAAATTCCCGCTTTTTGGGGATGCGCGCCTCGTGGCTGGCAATGTCCTTCAGGGCGCGCAGGTTGTCGTGGAGCAGCACGCGCAGGGCGGCGTATTCCTTGCCTTCGGGCGTGCTGGTGTCCGGCTCGGCGGGCGCCGTACTGTCGACGGACGGGGCGGCGCCGGCGCGGATGGCCTGCACCCGCTGCTTGTGGCGGCGGAAAGGGCTGCTCATGGGGCTTGGTCCTGTTGCGGGTGGTCCGCAGGGGCGCGTGGCCTCCCCTGCGGTGCGCTGGCTCCGGGGTGCCGCCGGCCACGGCAGGTTCCCCATCAAAGCCCTCGGGTATTACGGGCGGTCGCCGAAGGTGATGTTCTCGGCCATCACGGCGTAATCGGTGTGCTCGATCACATAGCCTTCGTTGACCGAGTTGTAGTCGACCAGCGCGGCCATCAACTCGGGCTTGTCCTCGATGTAACGGCGGCGCGAGCCTTCCTGGTAGTAGATCGACAAGTTGCTGCTGTCGGTCGCGTTGGGCTGGCCCAGCGGCGTGATCAGCATGGTGCCTTCGGGGAAGAACGGCACGATTGCCGCCGGGCGCCCGCCGATCTGCTTGGTCGACATGACGATGTCGCTGGTGACCTGGTCGCTGGTGGAACGGCCGCCATCGATGGTGTCGGACAGCGGACGGTTGATCATGGGGAAATACTTCTCGTCCACCAGATCCTGCGACACGATAACGACGTGATCGGTCGAAGCGCGCGCCCAGCTCGGCATGCCGGCGATCAGGTCATAGGCCAGGGCATCGATGTTCTTGTAATCGCCCTGCGCCACGTTGCTGTCGGGGCCGATGTAGATCGGCTTGGCAGCGCCGGTCGCGGTGGTCACGCCGTTGGCAGTCACGGTTTCCCGGCCCATGACGTGATCGGCGCGCTCGAGCCGGAGCTTCTGCAGCCACCCGATGTTGACGTCTTCGCCCATCGGGTTGTCTTCGGCATCGGTATCGGCCGCCGCCGTCACACCGTGGAAGCCCACCATGATGCGCGACAGCGCCACCGAGATCGCGACCTGGCGCGAATAGCGCGTGGCGAAGTCGGGAAACTTCGACCAATTGTCGATGGTTTCCCACGGCAGCCAGGTATCGAACAGCGTGTTCTTGAGCAGGTATTCGCGGTCCTGCAGCTGGCCCACATAGCGGGGCTGGCGCGGCAGATTTGCGCGGCTGCGGCGCGAGGCGATCATGTTGGTGGCGCCCAGGCCGATCACCTGGCCGGTGAGATCGCGCACACCCGGCACGTTGATGCGCTGCAGGAAGCCGACGTTTTCGCGCTGGAGATCCTCGAGCCGCTGTTCCGAAGTCGGATCCAGCGAGAACTGGTGGCTGACACCGCGCGGCGCATTGTTGCGCTGCTCGATGGCGGCATAGAGACCGTCGAGCGCCCGGCGGCCGCGATCGGAGAGATTGTAACCCATGTGTTTCAGGTCCTGTGGTGACGGGGTGCGGGGCGGGCGAGGGGCGGCTTAGAAAACGTCTTCGTAGTTCGCGGCGCCGCCGTCCGCGCGGGTGCGGGCGCGATAGTCGTGGGCCGGGGTCTTTTCCTGGGTGGCCTCGAGCTTCTGCAGCTTCACCGCCAGGGCATCGGTATCCGCGCGGAATTCGTTGCGCAGATCGGCCATGGCCTTGGCGAAGCCGGTGCCCATTTCCTCGAACAGCGGGCGCAGCTGGGCGAAGTCCATCGCGGCGGGCTGGGCGGGATCGGCCGGGGGCGCGGGGTCGGTCTTGGGCGCGGGCGAAAATTTGGAGGCGACGCGATCCAGGGCTGCGGTGAAAGCCGCGATCAGGCCGGGGCCGTTCGCCTCGGGATCGTCGGGGAATTCCAGCGGCTCGGGCGTTTCGCCTGCCACGGTGAGCGCGCCGGGCAGCGAACGGTTGAATTCCAGGCGCTGGGTGGCAATCGACGCGGGGCTGTCGGTGAGGGCACAGCCCATGAGATAGGCAAAGCCCTTGCCCGCAAAGTTCGGCTCGATCTCGATCGAGGGGTAGACCTTCTGCCCGGCCTCATTGAGCTTCTTGGCGTCTTCGTTGACGTCGAACACGCCATAGAGCGCGGTGCGCGTTTCCTTCTTGCCGTTGAAATTGACCTCGGTCTTGCCGATCGACAGCTCGACCACGTCGCCATAGGCGCGAAAGGGGCTTTCGCCCGTGACGCCGCGAATATGCTCGATGTTGAGCCGGGCGCCATAGGTCTTGGGATCGTAGCTCGAGGCGATCTGCTGCAGCATCGCGTCATCGATGGTGCGGCCATCGACGGTGGAGCCGGCGGTGGCGAGCAGGAAGGGCTTGGTCTTCATCGGGTGCTCCTGGGCGGTCCTGTTGGCTGGGCCGGCTGCGGCGACCCGTGTGCTGTTGCCCTTGAGCCAGCCCGGCGCGGCATCGGCAACGCGGGCGCGCGGTAGAGGCCGCCTCTACCCAGCGAGCGGGGCGACAGGGGCGCCGTTTCGGGGTGCATGGCTGTGGCCATGCATCCGACCAGCCATCCCGACGCAGATGACGACGCCCCGGCGATCAGCCGGCAGGTGGCGCGCGCCCAGCGCCGGCAGGCGCGCTCGCTCTATCATCGCGGGTGGCAACTGACGCAGATCGCGGCCGAACTGGGCGTGAAATATGGCACCCTGGCCGCGTGGAAGAGCCGCGATGCCTGGGACGAGGACGCGCCGATCGCGGTGGTCGAGGACCGGCTCGAGGCGCGCCTTGCCACGCTGCTCGACAAGGATCCTTTCACCGAAGGCGACATGAAGCGGGTGGACTTCATGATGCGCCAGCTCGAGCGCGCCGCGCGGATCCGCAAGTTCGACAAGACCGGACGGGAGGGCGATCTCAACCCCAAGATCGAGAAGCGCAACAACGAGGAGGCCAAGGCCAAGCGAGCGGACAAGCGCAAGAATTTCCTGTCGCGCGAGCAGTGGCAAGCGCTGCTCGATGATTTCCACGACTGGTGTTTCCAATACCAGGCGGAGTGGTGGGAGCAGCGCAACCAGCGCGTGCGCAAGATCCGCAAGAGCCGGCAGATTGGCGCCACCGTCTATTTCAGCCGGGAATCGGTCGCCAAGGTAGCCGAGGCGATCATCGCGACCTTGGACGGTGAAAGGGACGCGGCGCCGCGCAACCAGATTTTCCTGTCCGCATCCCAGCGCCAGGCCAACAAGTTCCGCCGCGAGATCGTAAAGTGGGTGCGGCGCGTGACCGGGGTGGAGCTGAAGGGCAACCCTATCATGCTCGACCTGTCGTTCCCGGCCGAGACGGACGAGGACGGCGAGCCGCAGGCGCTGCCGGCGATGGATGCGGTGGGCTTCTATCCGCTGTCCACCAACAGCGCGACAGCGCAGGGCGAGAGCGGCGACTTCTACTTCGACGAATTCGCCTGGGTGCATGGGTTCACTGAACTGAACGGCGTGGCCAGCGGTATGGCCACGCACAAGATCTACAAAAAGACCTATTTCTCCACGCCTTCGACCAAGACGCACCAATCCTATGGCTTCTGGTCTGGCGAGGAGTGGAACGCCGGGCGCGCGAAGGGCGAGCAGCAGCCGTTCGATATTTCGCACCGCAATCTGCGGAACGGCGCGATCATGCCCGATGGCAGCTGGCAACAGTTGGTCACCATCCATGACGCTGTCGCCAAGGGCCTGGGCAAGCTGGTCGACGTGGACGAGCTGCGCCGCGAATATTCGGACGAGCGGTTCCGCAACCTGTTCGAATGCGAGGACATCGACGATTCCGAAAGCTCGTTCCCCTATGTGCGCCTCGCCCCGGCGCGGGTGGACAGCTTCTACAAGTGGCGCGATTTCGCGCCCGCGCTAATCGAGATCCCTGGTGGGCGGCCGTTCGGGGAAAAGCCGGTCTGGCTTGGGTATGACCCGAACAAGCAAGGGCGCGATGATGCAGCGCTGGCCGTTCTGGCACCCCCTGAAAAACCGGGGGGCAAATTTCGGGTGCTCGAGAAGATCCGGCTCAACGGATTGGACTTCGCGGGCCAGGCCGACGCGATCCGGGCAGTCTGCAAGCGCTACAATGTGACCGACATATCGATCGACACCACCGGGCATGGCCAGGCGGTGTGGGAGCTGGTGTCCAAGTGGTTCCCGCTGGCCCGCAAGATCGAGTATTCGGTGGCGAGCAAGACGGCTCTGGTCATCAAGGGTCAGAACGTTTTCCGCGCCGGCCGCATCGAATTCGATGCCGGTTGGACCGACGTGATGCAGGCCTTCATGGCCATCCGCCCAACGCTCACCGGGAGCCAGCGCGGCGTGACCTATACCGCGCGGCGCAATGGCGAGATCGGCCACGCCGATATCGCCTGGGCCATTCTCCACGCGCTTTCCAACGAACCGCTCGACGCTGGCGCCGAAACACACGCCCCGGCCGGGCGTGTGCGCTTCCTCAACTGACAGGACCGATATGACCGAACCCAGCTTGACCGCCCTGGCCCTGGCCGATCAGCCCGAGGAACAGGCCAGCCACGCCCCGGCCAAGGTTTTCCGCTTTGGTGAGCCGGAAAGCGTGCTCGATCGCCGCGAACTCGCCCAGTATTTCGAGATCTGGCACAACGGGCGCTGGTATGAGCCGCCGCTGCCGATGGCGCGGCTGTCGCAGACGTTCAACGTCTCGCCCTATCACCGCAGCGCCATCGGCCTGAAGGTCAACCTGCTGGTCGCGCAACAGACGCCTTCGCGCTGGTTGGCGGCCGATGTGTTCGAGCGGTGGGCGCTGGATTTCCTGCAGATGGGCAATGCCTATCTTGAGAGCGTGCCGAACCTGGGCGGGCGCATCGCAACCCTAGCGCACAGCCCGGCCATCCACACACGGGCCGGGATCGATCCCGACGTGTTCTGGTGGACCAACTGCGCGCGCGGCGACGAGCATGCCTATGCGCCTGGCACCATCTTCCAGTTGCAACAGCCCGATGTGGCGCAGGAAATCTATGGCCTGCCCGAATGGCTCTCAGCGCTGCAAAGCGGGCTACTGTCCGAAAATGCCACACTGTTCCGCCGTCGCTATTACCTGAACGGTGCGCATGCGGGCTTCGTGTTCTATGTGAGCGAGCCGCTTGCCGACCAGGCCACAGTCGATGCCATCGAGGAGCAGCTTGGCAGCTCCAAGGGCGTGGGCAACTTCAAGAACATGCTGGTCTATATCCCCAAGGGGAAGAAGGACGGCATCCAGATCATGCCGATTGCCGACGTGACGGCGAAGGATGAATTCTCGGCGGTGAAGAACATCAGCCGCGATGACATGCTGGCCGCGCACCGGACACCGCCCATCCTGATCGGGGTGATCCCCCAGGCCGCTGGCGGGCTGGGTAATGTCAGCCAGACTCGCGATGCCTTCTTCGAGACCGAGATCGTGCCGATCATGCGCCGCATGCTGCGCGTCAACGATTGGGCAGGCCTGCCGGTGCTCGCCTTCCGCGATTACGTGTGCAGTGACGGCAGCGTGATCAAGCAGGACGGCACCCGCGTGGCGGCCGGCGCGCGATAGGATTCCCGCCCGCCGCCAGAGGCGGGGGAAAGGGGCGCTGCAACGCCCCATTCCGACGACCGCAGATCGTCATGTCCCCAGACAGGCCCATCCGAGGCCATCCCGCCTGCCGACTCGGCAGCGAGAACATATAAGGAACATTTGCAATGTTGTCGAACGCGCTGGACCAGCTCGAACCGGTCAGCCCAACGCGCCCACCCGCGCCCTACATCGGCGGCAAGAAGATGCTCGCCAAGCGCCTGGTGGCCCGCATCAATGCCGTGCCGCATCGGCTCTATGCAGAGCCATTCGTGGGGATGGGCGGCGTGTTTTTCCGCCGTGACCAGCGGCCGAAATGCGAGGTGATCAATGACTGGTCTGAAGACGTGGCCACGTTTTTCCGCATCCTGCAGCGGCACTATGTGGCCTTCATGGATATGCTGCGCTGGCAGGTCACCTCGCGCGCCGGGTTCGAGCGGCTGCGGGCGCAGCATCCTGCGACACTGACGGATCTCGAGCGCGCGGCGCGATTCCTCTACCTGCAAAAGCTGACGTTTGGCGGCAAGGTGGCACAGCGAACGTTCGGCGTTGCCACGGACGGCCCCGCGCGTTTCGACGTGGCCAAGGTTGGGCCGGTGCTCGAGGCGGCGCATGAGCGGCTTTCCAGCGTTGTGATCGAGCGCCTGCCCTGGTCGGACTTTCTGGCCAGGTATGACCGGCCGGGAACGCTGTTCTACCTCGATCCCCCATATTTTGGCTGCGAAACGGACTATGGCCGCGATCTGTTCGATCGCAGCCAATTCGAGGCGATGGCCGAGCAGCTGCGGGGCATCAAAGGGCGGTTCATCCTGTCGCTGAATGACCGGCCCGAGGTGCGGCGGATCTTCGAAGGGTTCGCGATCGAGGCGGTGCCGGTGCGCTACACGGTCGGTGGCATGGCGCAGAGCCAGGTCGTTGGAGAGGTGATCATTTCGAACTGAATGGGCTCGTGGAAGGCGGGGCGCGATCCTGCCCCGCCTCCCAGCTCCAACTCACCAACTCTTCACGGCCGCCATCCTTCCAAGAAATGTCGGTGGGCATGACGAAGACGTCATCCGCTGGCCAGGGCCGATCGAACCGCTGCAGATCTTCCAGTGGGGCGTTGAGCCAGGTTTCCCAGTCCTCGCGCGCCAAGATCACTGGTGATCGATCATGGATCGACGCCAACTCAGGAGCATTGCGCGTCATCACGCCAGTATAAACCGGCCCCCAATCTCCGCTGTCCCGCCATAAGCCCGCCCAGGCAAATGTCGATGTAGAGCGCAATGTCAGCCAACCGGTGGTCATGGAGCCGGATTCGCCCATGGGTTCGGCATAGGCCGAGGCAGGGATCAAGCATCGATGGGCTGGCCCTGCCCAACGCGCCCAGAAGCCCGAGAGCTTGTCGAACCGAGCATTGTTCACGGGCTTGGGCTTCAAGGGCTGGCCCTTCTTCCCGCGCAGCACGACCGGAAACCCCCAGGTCATTTGGTCTAGCACCAGCTCACCGTCCACCGCGCGCACAACCCAGCCCGGATCTTTGGGATGGACGATGCCCGGCCCATCGTTGACCTGGCGCCACAGCTTGGCATCAAAATGCTGGCGGATCGTCTCACGTTCGCCTGGGCGGTATCGGTTGCACATCACCCAGGGGTGTGGCTGGCCGGTCTCCTGGTCAAGCAATTCCGTGGCGAAGCGGCGCGCGAGCGAGGCGCGCAGGCCGTCGGGCGGCCGCCGATTTCCCAAGCCGTAATAGGCAGCCAGGAGTGTGCCGCGCATGAGCGTCGGCCGAATGTAATGCTCGCCACCGGGCAGGTGTGGCGTGAGGATGGGCGCACCCATCGCCTCGATGAATGATCGCGCTTGCCAGTTCTCCAAGGCGCCGATGGCAACCAGCCATTGCAGCGCGAGACGGTGCGCGACGTGTGGTTCGACGATCTCGGCCTCGGCCTGGGCGAGCGCCTCCTCCAGCACGCGCAGGGCGAGCGTGGTCAGGCGTTCTATCTGGGCAGGCGCGATTCGCATCGGCGTTTGAGAACATAGGTAGAACATTGCCGTCAACCGCAGTGAGGCGGGCCGAGGGGGCAACCGCCCCGCCACCTCGCGCGCCGCGCTCGCCCCCACGCCTCGCTTGCCTCTTCTTCATCTCGAATTTTGCATTTTCCGGGCCGGCTGTGCGGTGGTGCGGCAAGCCCAGGATGCACCCCCATCGTCGCAAGTCGGTTATCTCGGTTACATGCCTGCGGACAGGCCCGAGAAATGGCGGAAATCTGCGGTTTTTGAGGTTACCTCTTAGAGGTTATCCATGTGCAATATGAGTTTGGCAAAAAGGTTATATCATTGAAATTATTGCATATAAATTTGATGGAATATTCCTTTATATAGAGGTTACCAGATAACCGCCGTGTTGCACTTCATGTTGCCCAAAAAACGGCTGATTTCCGCCAATGTAACCGAGATAACCGAGTTGCGAACCCCACCCCAAAAAGCTCGAAATCAGGCCCAAGGGTGCAGGCCATCGCGTAAAGTCCGCGATCGCGAGGACACTGCCGGACTGGCTCGAGGCTTTGCGATTTTATGCGCGTGGCTGTTCGCGCCATTGCGACTGTAGCGATGGCGCGGGAGGCACCCTGGGCGCCTATGATTCGCGGGGCTTTTGGTTAGACAGGCCGACCGGGATGCCCAGGGTTTGCGTGGGTCCGCACTGGCTGGTTAGCCGTCTCAAGTATCCGAATTAAAACGGTTAAGACAGGGCCTCCGCTCCTGCCATCGCAACCGCGCGATGGTCTGAACGCTGAAAAAGGCCGCTGCCCCGATCGGGTAGCGGCCTTTTTCATGTGCTTGGCTAAAGGTCAGAGGCCGCCGGTCAGGCCGCCCGCCGCAGCGCCCGTGGCGCCGAGCGTGCCGCCCAGGCCCGTGCTGCCCAAATTCGTGCCGCCGAGCGTCGAACCCGTGGCGCCGCCCATCGCCGAGCCCATCGGATCGACGGCCGATCGCGTCGTGCTATCGAGCGCGCCCTGGGCAGAGCCGGTGGCACCGCCCTGTGCGGTCACGCCGCGGCGATTGGCCTGGACGCCCACGCGGCTGCCGCCGTTCAGGCTGGTACCGGCGGCACTGGCGGTCGATCCGGCCATGCCGGGCACGGTCGTGGCGGTTCCGGTGCGCGCACCCGTGGTGGCCCGGCCGGTGCCGTTTGCCGAAACTGCGGCGCCATTCGGGCTGGCCTGCGTGGTGGCAGCGATGCCGCCGGTGCCGGTGGTCGTGGCGCCGCCGCGCGCGGCAGCAGCAGCGCTTGGCGGCGGGGTGGTGGCTTGCTGGCCCATGGCCGGCAAGCTGATCGCGGTGCCCAGCAGCAGGGCAGCAGTTGCGGCGATTGCGCGCATGATCGGGCGCTCCTCTCGTGTCGTGTTTCGGTTGCTGGTGCGGGCGCTTGGCGTGCGCCCCGTTCGCGCAGTCAATGGTCGGCGCGGCCGCTTGTTTCCGATCGTTGCGCCATGCTGCCCGGCGCGTGCGGCAGTCGGGGCAGGGCCTGCCAAACGGCCTGCCCTTGCCAAGCGCCGCGCTTCGCCTTAGATACGGCCAACCTCCCGACATCGGAGCCTTGACCTGCCCCTCCCGGACCTGTCCGGGGCGGCGATGGCCCCTAGGCGGAAGGCATGTGATTCATTCAGGCAGCGAAGGCAGCACGGCCATGGCCAAGACCAGCCCCGGCGAATTCTTCAATCAGGTGAAGGCAGAGGCGCGCAAGGTGGTGTGGCCCACGCGCCAGGAAACCACCACCACCGCGATTTTCGTGGGTATCATGATGCTGATCCTGGCGGTGTTCTTTCTGGGCATCGACACCGTGTTCGGCATGATCGTGCAGTGGCTGCTCAAGCTGGCCTGAACTTCAAACTTTCGCACAAGAGACGCATTATGGCCCGCTGGTACATCATCCACGCCTATTCCGGCTTCGAGAACAAGGTTCGCGAATCGATCATCGCCGAAGCCGAGCGCATCGGCCTGTCGCAGCTGGTCGAAGCGGTGGAAGTGCCCACCGAAACCGTGACCGAAGTGAAGCGCGGCAAGAAGATCGCGGTCGAACGCAAGTTCATGCCCGGCTACGTGCTCGCCAAGCTGGCGATGAACGACGATATCTACCACCTCGTCAAGAACACGCCCAAGGTCACTGGCTTCCTTGGCCATAACGGCAAGCCGCAGCCGATTTCCGAAAAGGAAGCCGCTCGCTATTTCGGCGCGCGCGAACAGGCCGCGGCCCAGCCCGCCCGCCAGGTGGCGGTCGATTACGAAATCGGCGATTCGGTCAAGGTCAACGCCGGTCCCTTCGCGTCGTTCAACGGCGTGGTCGAGGAACTGGATTTCGACAAGCACCGCGTCAAGGTGTCGGTCTCGATCTTCGGCCGCGCCACCCCGGTGGAACTCGGCTTCGACGAAGTCGAACTGGTCAAGTAACCGGGCCTGCCCGAATTACCGCCCCTGGCGCTGGCCGCAGCCCTTTCGGGTTGCAATTGCGGCCATGCCTGCTAAGGGCGCTCCCTTCGCGGGCGGCATCCGCTGCCCGTGATTCCGCGCGGTAGAGCGGCTTTCGGGCCACTCGTTATCACCGCTTACTCTGCGGGGCATGACGCCCCAACAGGATGAAAGGAGGCCATCATGGCCAAGAAGATCGAAGGCTATATCAAGCTGCAGATCAAGGCCGGCGAAGCAAAGCCTTCGCCGCCGATCGGGCCCGCGCTGGGGCAGCGCGGTGTCAACATCATGGGTTTCTGCAAGGAATTCAACGCCGCCACCCAGGAAGTGGAAAAGGGCACGCCGCTGCCGACCGTGATCACGGTCTATGCGGACCGCTCGTTCACCTTCGTGACCAAGACTCCGCCCGCCACCTTCTTCATCAAGCAGGCCGTGGGCATCAAGTCGGGCTCGAAGACTCCGGGCAAGGCTTCGGCCGGCACCATCAAGCGCTCGCAGCTGGAAGAAATCGCCCAGGCCAAGATGAAGGACCTGAACGCGAACAGCATCGAACAGGCCGCCAAGATCATCGAGGGCTCTGCCCGTTCGATGGGCCTGCAGGTTGTGGAGGGCTGAGACCATGGCAAAGCAGACCAAGAAGCAGAAGGCCCTCGTCGAAAAGCTGGGGGACAACCAGAAGATCTATGGCGTGGATGAAGCCATCCAGCTGCTCAAGGATCTCAAGAGCGCCAAGTTCGACGAATCGCTCGAAGTGTCGCTGAACCTCGGCGTCGATCCGCGCCACGCCGACCAGATGGTCCGTGGCATGGTCAGCCTGCCCTCGGGCACCGGCAAGGACGTCAAGGTTGCCGTGTTCGCCCGTGGCGACAAGGCCGAAGCGGCCCTGGCCGCTGGCGCTGACCGCGTGGGCGCCGAAGACCTGCTGGAAGACATGCAGGCCGGCAACCTCGACTACGGCCGCGTGATCGCCACGCCCGACATGATGGGCCTCGTCGGCCGCCTCGGCAAGGTGCTGGGCCCCAAGGGCCTGATGCCGAACCCGAAGCTCGGCACCGTGACCCCGAACGTGGCGGACGCCGTGAAGTCGGCCAAGAGCGGCCAGATCGAATTCCGCGTCGAAAAGGCCGGGATCATCCATGGCGGCATCGGCAAGCTCTCGTTCTCGAACGAAGCGCTGCGCGCCAACTTCGACGCGTTCGTCGATGCGATCGTCAAGGCCAAGCCGTCAGGCGCCAAGGGCAAGTACGTCCGCAAGGTCGGCCTGTCCTCGTCGATGGGCCCCGGCCTTAAGATCGACGTTGCCCAGGTGCACGGCAGCTAAGCTGCCGCTCGCCAAGGCGAACAGGATTACGGGGCTGGGAAGGTTTGCCTTCCCGGCCCCTTTCCGTTTGCGCTAGGCATCATGTCGTGACCGTCTCATCCGCTTCTTCCCCAGCGCCCGTTCCGCCAGACATCGATCCGCTCGCGCCCCGCCTGGTGGACGAGGCCGAATGCGTCGCCTCGGTCCTGCTCGCGATCCTGCTGGCGCATCTGATCGGCGCCACGCACGTGTCGTGGGCCGCGTTCACCGGTTACATGGTGATGCGCGGCTATCCGCTGGAAACCCTGCGCCGCGCGATCCTGCGCATCGTCGGCACGGCGGTGGGGGCGCTCCTGTGCCTGCTGCTGCTGGAAAGCCCGCTGGGCGGCAACATGCTTGCCCTGGCCCTGGCCATGGCGCTGGCCGGCACGATCAGCCTCTATGGCGCGATCACCGCCCGCCATGCCTATGCCTGGCTGTTCATGGGGCTGACTTTTGCCATGATGCTCTATGATCGCGTGGCCATGCCGCTTGCCGATCCGCGGGCCTTTGCCGTGATGCGGATGATCGAGACATTGGCCGGCACCACCGCGTGCATGGCGGTCAGCCTGGTATCTGCCTGGACGCTGCGCCGCCGCTGGCCGGCACTGCGCGCGCCCAAGCCCCAGGGCGTGGGCTGGCGCCCCGATGCCATGCTGCATGGCGCGCGCGGCGGGGTGGCACTGGCGCTGCTGCTGGGCCTGGCCAACTTGTGGGATCTGCCCTCGCTGGTGTCGGGCGCGATCACGATCATGGCGGTCATGCTGATCCCGGTCACGGCCGTTGCCGGCCCCAACGGGCTGCGCCAGGTCAGCCGCCGCCTGTGGTATCGCCTGCTCGGTTGCCTGGCGGGCGGGCTGCTGGCGGCGTTGGTCCTGGCTCTGGCGGCGCTGCTTCATGGCCCGGCACGCGCCGGGCTGATGCTGGCTGGTACCGCGCTGGGCGTGGCCCTGGGGCGCCATCTCGAAAACGGCAACCACGGCCGGGGCTATGTCGGCACGCAGTTCACCCTTGCGGTCCTGGTCGTACTGGTGCCCGATAGCTGGGAAGCGGCGCATATCGCGCCGGGGTACGATCGCCTGCTCGGCATCCTGGTTGGCATGGCCGTGCTGGAGCCCGTCCTGCTGGTCGGTGCGGCGATGGCCAAGCTGCGCGGCGGAGAGCGTGGCGGAGGCGGCGTGGTCGATCAGCGCGGCGAGGCCGGCGGCGTCTGAACGCTGGCGCGGGTGTAGCATTCGACCACCAGGCTGATCGCCGCGCCATCGGGCCGGCGCAGCACCGCACGGTGCGATAGCACGGTGCCCGCCGGGCATTCGGCCATGCGCCCGCGCCGCGCGGCCAGGCGCTGGCGGGTAAACTGCAAGGGCGCCACCACCGTGCCGAACGGCGTGTCGGTATGCGCCAGCGTGTCGTTCATCGCCGGGGTCAGCCGCGCCGGCACGAACCAGTTCTGTGCGTCCGACAGCACCACGCCCCCGCAGGAAAGCCGCACATGGCGAAAGCCCAGCGGCTCTCCCACTGCCACGCCCAGGGCGCTGCGCACGGCGGGCGGGGCGGCGCGGGGCGTGCGATCGGCAGCGGCGCGAATCGTGGCGGGATCGGCCAGGCCTTGGGTATTGCACCACTGTGCCAGCGCCGCCGTGGCGCTAGGCTGCGCCGCCAAGGTGGCTTCCAGCGCCGGCAGGCGGCTGGGCACGCAGCCCGCCAATACCATGACCAGCGTGGGCGCCACCAATGGTAGCGCGGCCCACCTTGGCGTCATCGGCCGCTGCATGGTGTCCTCGCGGCCAGCCAGTCGGTATCGTCGGCAAACGGCGCGGGATCGTCCTTGGGCCGCGCGGCGCCCTTGAACGTGTCCTGCTCGTAGACCGAAGACATGTCGTTGTCGAAGCCGGGTATCTGGCGATTGAGATCGGCGGCCTGCTGTGCGGTGATTTCGGGCAAGAGCACGCGCCGGCTCATCACCGTGCGCATCACGTTGCCGGTCAACCCCACCTGGCGCCAATAGGCCACGCCTCCCAATGAACGGTCCACCGGCGCGGCGTGATAGCGCCACATCCGCGTGTCCCCGGAGGGCGGCAGGCGCACCGTCGTCACCCAGCAGCGAAACACCGGGTAGTCGGTTTCATAGGGCAGGGTCTGGTCCTGGTCGGCGGGCCGGCGTAGCCGGTCGGGCGGGGCAAAGCCGGCGCCGGGCAGGGTATAGCGATGGGTCCCATCGCCCAGGTCTTCCCAGTCCACGTCGCCCAATCCCTGCGCGCTCAGCACCAGGGCGCCGTGGGCCTCGTCGGTTTCCCAGGCGACTTTGTCGGTCACCAGCCAGTTTTCCTGCGCCTGCCAATACTTGCGCAGCGCGCGTTCGGCATCGACCGCGGGCAGGCCGCTCAGGTAGCTGCGGATCGCCAGCGCCTCGTCACCGCGCACGATGTGGCGGGCACGCACTTTGGCCCGTGCATTCATGCCCGCGCTGTCATCGATGTCGAGCACGGCCACCAGGCGTGGCAGGGTGGGGGGCGGCGTGGGCAGGCTCAGGATGGCGGCGCCTTCGCGCGTGATCGGCAGGCCCTGGCGCCAGGGTGGCGGCAGGATCATGGCCAGCGAGCGATCGCCCAGCCGCGTGCCGTCGAGCAGCACCGGCTTGCCCGCAATGATCGCGCGCACCACCACATGGTCGAACAGCGCCGGATTGGGCAGCCGATCGGCCAGGCCGTCGCCGCCGCGGCTCTGGATCAGCAGCGGCTGCGCCTCGATGCCCAGGCCGCGCAGGAGTGCCAGCAGGAGCACGGTCTTGCCCTTGCAGTCGCCAAACCGGCGCTGCCATGTCACGTCGGCATCGGCCGGGGTCAGGTTGGCGCCATCCATCCCGACATAGACATAGCGTACTTGTTCTTCGACCAGTCGCAGCGCGGCCTCCGCGCGTTGCACGGGATCGGCAGACGCCGCGGCGATCCGCGCCACTTCCGTCTGCACCGGGCTGCCGGGGGCGAGCCGGGCGGCCTTGTCGTAAAGCGGGAAGAGCCGGCGCGAGAAATCGGGCCAGCTGGGATAGTTCGTGAATTCCACCAGCCGGCGCCAGCGATAGCGTGGCGGTGCGCCCTGCGGCACGTCGGCCGGCGGCGCGGGATCGTGCAGTTCCACGCCGATTCCATCCAGCTTGCCACCTGCAAACGGCTGGAGCGAGAGATCGGGGGTGGTCTGCCAGCGCAGCGGTTGCCCGTGCGGCCAGGCCACGCGCAGGCGAAACGTGCCGGTGGCGCTGGCTTGGGGCAGCAGATAGAGATCGCCGCGCGCATCGGGCAGCGTCGGGTCCTTGACCGTCTGCGTGGTGGCCAGTTCGATCTCGTCGCCCACTTCCAGCCCGGGAATCTGGTAGGCGGCGGTCAGCCGTCCATCCAGGGCGGCCAGTTCCAGGTTCTGTTCGCGCTGCATCACGGTGAACTGCGCGGTACGCGTCAGGTCGCGCACCGCGCCGCCATGGATCACGCGCAAGTGGTGCAGCACCATGCTGCCCGAATCGGGCGACCAGGTGAGCGTGATATTGCCCGCCGCCAGCCCCTGCGGCTTGGTGATGCGATAGCGCACGGCGTTATAGGCCTGCATGCCGTCTGGCCCCGCCAGGTACTGCGCGTCGCTGTAGATGGCGGCCAGCGCCGCGTCGGTGGTGGGCGACGCGGCCGCAATCGGCGGCGGGGGCAGAACCCAACTGGCCGGGTCGGCCACGATCACCGTGCGCACCGGCGCCGGCGCGCCCCACGCCGCTGGTGCGGCAAGCGCCATGGCCACCGTGGCCGCCGCCCTTGCCGGCCAGCCCGCCTCGGCCCGTCCCCACTGCCTGCTGTTCATCATTCCCCCTTGGCCATACCCCGGCGCCAGCCGATCATGCCGGAAGTGCCCGTGGTGTCGAGGGAATTTCCACTCGGTTTCGGTCAGATCCCGCCAGCGACCCCCTGCCGGCCCAGCGCGGCGAGGCCAGCCATCAAGTCGGTGGCGCAGGCATCGATGATCGCCTGGTCGGTGGCGCGGATCACGAAGTTGGCGCCGACCCGGCCTTCGCGGAAAAACGGATAGGACCCGATCTGGCAGCCAGCGTGCGCCTTTTCGGTCTCGCGCAGCAGGTCGGCCACTTCGCTTTCGGCCACCCAGCAGCCGATCGTGTCCGAAAGCACCGGCAGCCCGCCTTCCAGCGTGCCGGTCAGCGCGGCCAGCATTTCGGCGGCGATGTGCGGCACGCCGGCCAAAAGGTGGATATTGGCAACGGCAATGCCGGGCGCGCCCGACAGCGCGTTTTCGATCAGGCTGGCGCCGGCGGGCACCCGCGCCATGCGCAGCCGAGCCTCGTTCACGCCGCCGCGCGGGCCGTAATATTCCTCCAGCATCGCGCGGGCCGCCGGGTGGATCACCACGTCCACGCCCAGTGCCGCAGCCACGGCATCGACCGTGATGTCATCATGCGTGGGGCCGATGCCGCCGGTGGTGAACAGGTAATCGTTGCGCGCGCGCAGGGCGTTCACCGCCTCGACGATGGCGGTCATGTCATCGGCCACCACGCGCACTTCCTTGAGGCGGATGCCCTGGACATTCAACCAGGTGGCAACCTGGGCGATGTTCTTGTCGTGGGTGCGGCCCGAGAGAATCTCGTCACCAATCACCAGCAGGGCTGCAGTCCATATGCGGGAAGCGTCGCTCATCGGGGCGTATCGATAACGCAATCGGGCGCGGGTGCAAGCGCGGCGGGCGCCCGGTCAAACCGCAGCACGCCATCCTCCAGCCGATCGCGGCGCAGGAACGCGCGATCGGCCAGGTAGTCGTGGTTGAGCCGCCAGCGCCGCTCGGTGCTGCTGCGTGGCATGATTGCCCAGCCGCGCTGCAGGTAGCCTGACGAAAAGGCCAGCGTATCGTCGATCGTCAGGCCATGGTCGGCTGGCAGGACCGGGGTGGCCACTTGCGTGGCGGTCCGCGCCATGTGGTCCAGGATGCGCACGGTGAACGCGGCGACCAGATCGGCGCGCAAGGTCCACGAGGCGTTGAGATAGCCGAACACCTGCACCAGGTTGGGCAGGTTGGACAGCATGCAGTCCTTGTAGTGGAAATGGTCAGCCAGGTTTATCGCCGCGCCATCCTTGCTCAGCGTGATCTTGCCCGCCACGGCCAGCTTGAGGCCGGTGGCCTTGACGATCACGTCGGCGGCGAGGTGCTGGCCATCGGCGAGGGCAAGGCCGGCAGGTGCAACCTTGGCGATCGTGCCGGTCACCACGCGGGCCCGGCCCGATCGGATCGCGGCGAACAAGTCGCCATCGGGGACCAGGCACAGCCGCTGCTGCCAGGGGCCATAGGGTGGGGCAAAGGCGGCCTCATCCCACGCCGGGCCCAGCGCGCGAGCGGCGCGGCGTTTGAGCCAGGCGCCCACCTTGTCCGGCGCGCGGCGGGCGCGGTTGTAGAACCAGGCGTTGAGGCGGATGTTGCGTGCCCGCACCAGGGCCGCGGCCAGGCGCGCGGGCAGCATGCGATGCAGCGCGTGGGCCAGCCGGTCCCGCCGGGGGCTGGCAATGAACCAGGTGGGTGTGCGTTGCAGCATGGTCACTTGCGCGCCCCGCGCGGCCAGGGCCGGCACCAGCGTGGCCGCCGTTGCGCCCGATCCGATCACTGCCACCTGCTTGCCTGCAACATTCAGATCCTGCGGCCAGAACTGGGGATGGACGATGCGGCCGGCAAAGTCCGCCTCGCCCAGCAAGGCCGGATCGTGCGCGGCGTCATGGTCGTAATAGCCGGCGGCGAGCACCAGGAACCGGGCCGAAAGACGATCGGCCCGGCCGGCTTCGTCCACCAGCGTCAGGTGCCAGCGGGCGCCCGCGCTGTCCCAATCGGCGGCCGTCACCCGCGTGCCGGTGCGGATGTGCCGGGCAAGGCCGTGCAATGAAACGACCTCGTTCAGATAATCGCGGATGGCCGCTCCATCGGCAATGGCATCGGCGCCGCGCCAGGGGGCAAAGCCGAAACCCAGCGTGTGCATGTCGCTGTCGGATCGCACGCCGGGATAGCGGAACAGGTCCCAGGTGCCGCCCACCGCGCTGCGCCGTTCGAGCAGGGCAAAGCTGCGGCCGGGGCAATCGCGGGCGATGTGCGCGGCCATGCTGATGCCGCTGATGCCGGCGCCGATGATGGCCACGTCGAGATCGGGTGGGCGCGGGGTGTTGGTCATGACAGTGTCCGAGGTAGGGCAAAGCCGGGCAAATGCCAGCCCGATTGCGCTTTCTCCGTGGCATTGCCACAGTGGCGCGCATGACGATCATTGCCGCGCGCCGCTATGTGCCGGATCCCACGGGCCGATCGGCCGCCCGTGTTCCCGGCCCACTCGATCTGGATGATGGATTTTGCCCCGTGCCAGATGGGGCGTTTGACTGGATCGGGCTGTGTGAATCATCGCACGAGGAAATGGATCGCGTGGCCCGGCACTATGGCCTGCATCCCCTGGCGATCGAGGATGCGCTCAACCCGCAGCAGATGCCCAAGCTGGACCAGTACCAGAAGCATCTGTTCGTGGTGGCGCGCACCGCGACGCTGGAGCCAGGCGAAACGCTTACTTATGGCCAGACCGCGTTTTTCCTGGGCGCAGACTTCATCATCTCGGTGCGTTTTGGTTCGAGCCGCGCCCACCTGGACTTGCGCGCCGCGCTGGAAGCCGATCCCGAGCGCCTGGCCGAAGGCGCCGACTATGTGCTGCATTCGGTGCTCGACTTCATCGTCGATGGCTATCTGCCGATCATGGAACGGCTGGAAGCCGTGGCCCATGCCATGGAAGAAGCCGCGATCGACGTCTTTCCCGAACAGCAGACGATCCGCCGCATCTTCCGCCTGCGCCGCCAGTTGCGCCGGTTCGAACGGATCATCGGGCCGATGGAGGAAGTGTGCGAGCGCCTGGCCGAGGCGCATCTCGCCCTGGTCGATCCCACGGCGCGGATCTGGTTTCGCGACGTGCTCGACCACGTGCGCCGCGCCATGGCCCGCATGCGCGGGCTGAAAGAGACGCTGGCCGCGATCGTGGAAACCGCCAGCCTGCTAGAACAGCATCGCCAGGGCGAAATGACCCGGCAACTCGCCGCGTGGGCCGGCCTGCTCGCCGTGCCCACGGCAATTGCCGGAATCTATGGGATGAACTTCGATTTCATGCCCGAACTCAAGTGGCGCTACGGCTATTTCTTCGTGCTCGGCCTGATCGCAACGGTCTGCGGCGGGCTCTATTGGCGCTTCCGCAAGATCGGCTGGCTTTAGGCCCGTCCACGCCGCCTAGGACATATCCCTATGCCGTTCCGCTCGCAGGTTTAACCAGCGCGGCGCCATGTAGCCTGCAAAGCCGCGCATGGCGTGCGGGATCATGGTTGCAGGGGTCGTTTGCATGTCGGTGCTTGGTGGATTGCGGATCCGGACAGTTTCCCTGGTGGGCACACTGCTGCTGGCGTTGGCAGCGGTTGGCGGCGCGGCGATGGCAATCACGGCCACCAGCAGCCTAGGTGGCCGGCTGACCACGCTGTCAGGGGATACGGTGCCGACGCTCACCGCGCTGGCACAGCTGCGCGGCATGATGGGGGATTTGCGCCTCACCATCGCCAAGCACATCTTGTCCAACGATCTGACGGAAACGCGCAAGCTCGACGCCGATTTCGAGAAGCGCGTGGCCGAATTCGACAAGGCACTGGCCGACTACCGCGCGTTCCAGCAGCAAGGCGACGACCGGGATGAAGTGACCAAGGTGAGCGAATTGCAGGACGTGTTCCGCGCCTGGGTGCAGGAAGCACGGCCGGTGCGCGGCCTGTCGCTCCAGAACCGCAACGCAGAGGCCTATGCCCAGTTTCGCGACCGGATGAACCCGCTGGGCCTGGACCTGGGCAAGCGGATCACGGCCCTGGCAGAGCGCAACGCGGGCCTCGCCAAGGACGATTCGGCCGAGGGCATGGCCCAGGCCGATCGGCTCAAGCTTTTTGCCACGCTGAGCGGGGTGGCCGCGATCGTCGTCGGCTTGGGCGTGGCGTTCCTTTTCCACAGCCGCGTCACCCTGCCGCTGGCCAGGCTTTCAGGCGCGATGCAGGACATGGCCGCCGGGCAGATCGATCGTACCGTGCCGGGCCACGACCTGGCCGATGAAGTGGGCGACATCGCCCGCGCGTTGGAGGGCATCAAGGACTTTGTCGCGCGGCGCGCGGCGCGGGCCGGCGAAGAGCGTGCGGCCGTGCAGCAGCAGGTGGTGGGAGCGCTCGGTGCCGGGCTTTCTGCCCTGCGCGACGGCCGCCTGACCCATCGCATCAACGAGACATTCCCCGGCGATTACGAACAGCTGCGGCTCGACTTCAACCAATCGATGGCCAGTCTGGCCGATGCGCTGGGCCAGGTGACCCAGGCGGCGCAGGGCGTGCGCGTGGGGGCGAGCGAGATCGCCTCGGCCAGCCACGACCTGTCGAGCCGCACCGAAAACCAGGCTGCCGCGCTGGAAGAATCCGCTGCCGCCGTGCGCGAGCTGACCACCACCGTGGCGCAGACCGCCCAGACCGCCAAGGACGCCAGCGACACCGCGCGGCAGACCCGCCACGAGGCGCGGGCGAGCGGCGAGACGATGACCCAGGCCGTGGCGGCGATGGAAGAAATCGCCAAGTCGAGCAATCGCATGCAGGAAATCGTCGCCCTGATCGAAGGCATCGCGTTCCAGACCAACCTGCTTGCGCTCAACGCTGGCGTGGAAGCGGCGCGTGCCGGGGACGCCGGCAAGGGCTTTGCCGTGGTGGCATCGGAAGTGCGCAGCCTGGCGCAGCGTTCGTCCGACGCTGCCAAGGAAATCACCGCGATCATCCGCACCAGCGACCGCGACGTGGGCAACGGCGTGCAGATGATCGGCGAAACGCAAGGCGCACTGGGCCAGATCGTGGAGCGCACCTCGCGCCTGTCCGACATGATCGAGGCCATTGCCCGCTCGGCCGAGGAGCAGGCCGGCGCGATCCGCCAGGTCGATACGGTGGTATCCGACATGGACCGCATCACCCAGGCCAACGCCGCACTGGTGGAAGAGACCACCGCTGCCTCGCGCAGCCTGTCGAACGAGGCCAATTCTCTGGGCCAGCTTGTCGGCCGCTTCGACCTGAGCGGCGGTGGCGGTGCATCAGGCTATCAACGCCTGGCCGCCTGACCTGGCGGCCGCCCCGCCGCTTAACAATTCGGGTGACATTCCCGGCCCTCACGCGTTAGCGCCCCGACACCGTCACGCATGACATTTAGGGGAACATACCGCGCCATGGCCGGGGGATCGACACGTACCATCCTGATCGCACTGGGTGCCAACCTCGGCATTGCCGCGGCCAAGTTCATGGCAGCGGCCATAACCGGGTCATCGGCGATGCTGACCGAAGGCGTGCACAGCATGGTCGATTCGACCAACCAGCTGCTGCTGCTGCACGGCCGTTCGCGCGCGGTGAAGCCGGCCGATGCCCTCCACCCGTTCGGCTATGGCCGCGAGCTCTATTTCTGGAGCTTCATCGTCGCCATCCTAGTCTTTGCCCTGGGCGCCGGGGTTTCGGTGTACGAAGGGGTGCTGCACATCCTGCACCCCGAGCCGGCGGAAAGCCCGCTGATCGCGTTTATCGTGCTCGGCGTGGCATTCGGCCTGGAAGGTTGGTCGATCCTGGCGGCGCTGGGCGATTTCAACCGGGGGCGGCGTGGCTCGGTGTGGTCTGCGATCCGCGATACCAAGGATGCGCCCACGTTGGTCATCCTGCTGGAGGATTCGGGCGCGCTGGTCGGCCTGGTGCTCGCTGCGCTCGGCCTGGGCTTGAGCCTCATCACCGGCAGCCCGCTGTGGGATGGGCTGGCCTCGGTGCTGATCGGCCTCGTGCTGGGCGCGCTCGCGCTGATCCTGCTTTACGAGGCCAAGGGCCTGTTGATCGGTGAAGCGGCCGATCCGCAGATGGTGGCCGCCATCCGCAGCAGCGCGGCGGCCCACCCTGGCGTGGTGTGCGTGCACGAAGTGCTGACCGTGCACAGCGCACCCACCATGGTCACCGTGATCATCAGCGCCGATTTCGATGACACCATCACCGCGCGCGACGTGGAGCGCATCGTGCTGGCGATTGAAACCCAGGTTTCGCAACAGTTTCCCATCGTCGCGCGCGTTTACGTGCGCCCGCGCGACAGTTCGACGCAGGCGCTCGACGGCTGATCTGTCGGCTGTCCCGATGGGATCAGTTCACACCATGTCTTGCGGCCGGACAAGGCGATCGAAGGTAGCTTCGTCCACCAGGCCCAGCGCCAGGCCGGCTTCGCGCAAGGTGAGCCCTGCGGCGTGGGCGTGCTTGGCGATGCGTGCGGCATTGTCATAGCCGATTTCCGGGGCCAGCGCGGTCACCAGCATCAGCGATCGATCGACCAGCTCTGCGATGCGGCGGGTGTTGGGCTCGATCCCTTCGACGCACCGCTCGGCAAAGCTTTCCATGCCCACTGCCAGCAGATGGACGCTGCGTAGCACCGCCGCGCCGATCATCGGCTTGAACACGTTGAGTTCCAGGTGTCCCTGCATCCCACCCAAAGTCACGGCCTGATGGTTGCCGATCACTTGCGCGGCCACCATGGTCAGCATCTCGCACTGCGTGGGATTGACTTTGCCCGGCATGATCGAGCTGCCTGGCTCGTTGGCGGGTAGATCGATTTCGCCAAGCCCCGAACGCGGGCCGGAGCCCAGGAGGCGGATGTCGTTGGCGATCTTGGTCAACGCCACGGCCAGTGTGGCGAGGGTTGCGGAAAACTGCACCAGCGCGTCGTTGCTCGCCAGCGCTTCGAAGCGGTTGGGTGCGGGGACGAACGCATGGCCGGTGAGGCTGGCAAGCTCTGCCGCCATCGCCGGGGCAAACCCTTCGGGCGCGTTGAGGCCGGTGCCCACTGCCGTGCCGCCCTGGGCCAGGCGCAAGAGGTGTTGTTCGGCCCCGCGCAGGCGCTCGTGCGCATCGCGCAACTGCTGGACATAGCCGGAAAATTCCTGCCCGAGCGTAAGCGGGGTGGCATCCTGCAGGTGGGTGCGGCCGATCTTGACGATCCCCGCCCATTCGCGCGCTGCGGTGTCGAGCGCGCCGGCCAGCAGGTCGAGCGCGGGCAGCAGGTCACGGTTGAGGGCAACCACCGCGGCCACGTGCAGCGCGGTGGGAAAGCTGTCGTTCGACGATTGCCCGCGGTTCACGTGATCGTTGGGATGCACCGGGCTCTTGCCGCCGCGCGTGCCGGCGAGCTGTTCGTTGGCCCGGCCGGCGATCACTTCGTTGACGTTCATGTTGGTCTGCGTGCCGCTGCCGGTCTGCCAGATGACCAGCGGGAACTGGTCGTCATGACGGCCGGCCACCACTTCGGCCGCGGCCGCTTCGATCGCATCGGCCAGGCGCGTGTCCAGGCCATGGTCGCGGTTGACGCGGGCCGCCGCCTGCTTGACCAGGGCAAGGGCGTGAACGATGCCGATCGGCATGCGCTCACCGGCGCCGAACGGGAAATTTTCGATGGAGCGCTGTGTCTGCGCGCCCCAATAGGCGCTGCTCGGCACGGCGATCGTGCCGATGCTGTCGCTCTCGATACGGCCAATGCTGCCGCTTTCGATGGTAGGGGTCATGCCGGGGTCCTTTCGCGGCGCCGGGGCGGCGTGGACCCCGGGCTTGTCAGATGGGGCGGGGGCTGGTGGCGTCTTGGGTGCGGCGGCGCAGGAAGCGGGCCTCCACCTGTGGCCCGGCCTGTTCGGCCAGGATCGAAAGCGCGGCATGCAGGCCGCGTTCGGCCAGGCGATCCACCGCCACTTCGGGGGGAATGCCCAGTTCGCGCGCCATGTCGCGAATCGCGCGGGCCATCTCGATGAATTCCAGCTCGCTTTCGCGCGCCGCGCGCCATTCTGCCGATGGGGAAAAACTGTGGTGCATGTCCATGCCGTCGCTCCTGCCGTTGTTGCCGGGCAGAGGCTAACATTTGCAGGACGGGCGAGGCTTTAAGGCGGGGCATAGGCATATTGCGGAGGGGGTTAAACCAGCCGCACGGGCGCGGGGTCGCCGTGGCGGGCGATCCAGCGCGTGCGTGCATCGGCCAGCGCCCGCAGGAACTGGGCATCCACGGCGGTGCCAGGCTGCCCACTGCGGCCGGCCAGCATGGTTAGCGCGGCGGCAAGGCCTTGCTCCACCATGCGATCGAGCAGTGGCACGGGGTGCTGTCCCCATTGCGCCGCCACGGCCTTGAGGGCATGCACCGTTGTTGCAAAATCATACGCGGCTATTCGCGCGGATTCGTATTCCTCCTTGCGCAACAGCGCATTTCGCAGATCAAACGCCATGGTGGTCGGTCCTTCTTGCGCAAGCACGTTAACAGCAGAGATGGAGCCGGCCTTGATGCATAGCAAGATGTGACCCACGGCCACAGCGCCGGGGCAGTATGGGGGCAGGGACGGGGTATGGGCATGGGCACCAGTGAAATCTTCCTGATCGCGTTGACGATTATCCTCGCCGTGCCGTGGCTGGCCTGGCGCCTGTTGCGCCGCGACGACCATGCCCCGCTGGTGGTGGTGCAGATCGTGGGTGGCATCCTGCTCGGGCCGGGCGTGCTGGGTGCGCTCTATCCGGCCTATTATGCCTTCGTGTTCAACCCGCAGGTGATCGGTGCGCTCAACGGCGTGGCGTGGTGGGCGGTCAGCCTGTTCGTGTTCATCGCCGGGGTGGAACTGGACCTGGCCGACGCCTGGGGCAATGCGCGCGAAACGCTGGTGACCGCCTCATGCGCGCTGTTGACGCCGCTGGTGCTGGGCAGCCTGGCCGCGACCGTTCTGCTTACCATGCCTGGCTGGCTGGGCGAAAAGGGTACGTGGGGCCAGGGCGTGGCCGGCATCGGCATGGCTTGTGCCGTCACTGCGCTGCCCATCCTGGTGCTGCTGATGGAAAAGCTGGACATTTTCCGCACCGCGCTGGGCCAGCGCCTGCTGCGCTATGCCAGCATGGATGACGTGGCGATCTGGGGCGTGCTGGCGCTGATCCTGCTCGATTGGCAGCGTATCGGGCGCCAGGGTCTTTTCCTGGTGGGCTTCGCCCTGGCCGCCTGGGGCCTGCGGCGCCTGATGGCCTGGGTGCGCGAAGACGATCGCTGGCACATCGCCTTGATCTGGCTGGCGGCCGTGGGGTTTGCCGCCGATTGGTCGGGCCTGCATTTCATGGTCGGCGCGTTCCTTGCCGGGGCCGTGCTCGATGCCCACTGGTTCGAACAGGGACGGCGCGATGCGTTCCGCAATTTCCTGCTGCTGGCGGTGATGCCGGTGTTCTTCCTGTCCACTGGCCTGCGCACGCAGTGGGGCCAGGTTGGCGGCCTGGGCCTTGCCGCCGTGATCGGCGCGGCATTGCTGCTGCTCCTCGCCTCGGTGGCGGGCAAGCTGGCCGGCGTGCATCTGGCCGGCCGCATCCTGGGCTGGAAGAAGGGTGAGGCCAGCGTGATCGGCTGGATGCTGCAGACCAAGGCGCTGATCATGATCATCTTCGTCAACGTGCTGCTCGACAAGAAGATCATCACGGCCGAAGCGTTCACCGCGCTTTTGCTGATGGCGGTGATGAGCACCATGCTGACCACGCCGATCGTGCGGCCCTTGTTGAAAAAGCTGGCAGACGCGTTCTCGGCATCAGCAAATTCTTGACGGATTCGCGCTAGGGCGGGTGGCCATGGCGGATATCCTGATCATTGCGGCGCTGGCGTGCTGGCTGCTTTTCGTGTTCTGCGTGTGGCAGGCGCTGCGCCTGCTGGGCACCTGGCAGCCAGCGCCCGCAATGGTCTGGCGCAGCGATTATACCGAAGGGCAGCAGTCGGAAGACTTCTGGTCGTTTGGCATGACGATGTTCACCTCGCGCGGGTGGAACTGGCGCGATGGCGACGATACCCGCTATATCGAGGATGAAATCCGCTTTCGCGATTCTGACGGGATCGAGCGGCGCGCGCTGGTGCACCGCTGGGTGCACCGCGGGTGGAAGCCATCGGGCGCCTATACCGTGTGGTATGATCCGGCCGATCCCACCCGGGCCACGGTGTTGGGCCCGTTCACCTGGGGCGCCTGGGCGGTGCTGTCGCTGTTGCTGTTGTGTATCGCGCTGCACGCGGTCAAAGTGGTGGGATTGCCGCCGGTACTCGCCGCCTGGTTGGGGTAGCGGGGCGGCACCTGATCTGCCATAGGCGGGCGCGTGACTGCCGTTTTGCCCGACCTTTCGCCCGATCTTGAGCCCGCGCGCCAGCGTCTGGCGCAAGTCTTCGGCTTTTCCGGCTTTCGCGGGGTGCAGGACCAGGTGGTCGGCCGCGTACTGGCCGGCCGATCCACCCTGGCGGTGATGCCCACCGGGGCGGGCAAGTCGCTCACCTATCAATTGCCGGCGGTGATGCTGCCGGGCACGTGCGTGGTGGTCTCGCCGCTGATTGCCCTGATGCACGACCAGTTGCGCTCGGCCACGGCCAACGGCATCCGCGCTGCCGCGCTGACCAGCGTGGACACCGATCGTGAACTGACGATCGAGCGGTTCCGCAATGGCGAGCTGGACTTGCTCTATGTGGCGCCCGAACGCGCCAGTCAGCCGCATTTCCGCGAACTGTTGAGCCGTGCGCCGCTGGCCCTGTTCGCCATCGACGAGGCGCATTGCGTTTCGGAATGGGGCCACGATTTCCGCCCCGACTATCGCCTGCTGCGCCCGCTGATGGATGCCTTTGCGCATGTGCCGCGCCTGGCGCTGACGGCCACGGCCGACCGGCACACGCGGGCAGACATCCTCGAACAGCTTGGCATTCCCCACGACGGGTTGATCGTGGCCGGGTTCGATCGGCCCAACATCCAGTATCGCATCGCCCCGCGCGACAATCCGCTGCGCCAGCTCACCCGCTTCATCGCCGAAAATCCAGGGCCCGGCGTGGTCTATGCGCCCACCCGCGCGCAAGTGGAAAAGCTGGCGGAGCAATTGGGCGAGACCGGGCGCCGGGTGCTGCCCTACCACGCCGGCCTGCCGGCCGAAACGCGCGCCGCCAACCAGGAAGCCTTCGTCACCAGCGAAGACATGGTGATCGTGGCCACGGTGGCGTTCGGCATGGGCATCGACAAGCCCGACGTGCGCTTTGTCGCGCATGCCGGCCTGCCCAAGTCGATCGAAGGCTATTACCAGGAAACCGGCCGCGCCGGGCGCGATGGCGATCCCTCGGTGGCGCTGTTGCTGTGGGGTGCGGACGATTTTGCCCGCGCGCGCCAGCGGCTCTCCGAAGTGGACCAGAGCCGACAGCAGGGCGAGCGAACGCGGCTTGATGCCCTGGCCGGGCTGGTCGAGACGGCCACCTGCCGCCGTGCCGTGCTGCTGCGCCACTTTGGCGAGGACCCGCCTGCCACTTGCGGCAACTGCGACAATTGCCTGGAGCCGCCGGGCCTGACCGACGCGACCGAACTGGCGCAGAAGCTGCTCTCGGCGGTCTATCGCACGGGCCAAAGCTATGGCCTGGGTCACCTTGAAAAAGTGCTGACCGGCGTGGCGGACGAACGCGTGACCGCGCGTGGCCACGATGGACTTTCGGTGTTCGGAATCGTGCCGGCAGACCAGGCCCCGCTGCTCAAGGCGGTGGCGCGCGCGCTCCAGGCCCGGGGCAGTCTGGTGCCGACCGAGCATGGCGGCCTGGCGCTGGGCGGCGATGCCCGCGCAATTCTCAAGGGCGAGGCGCGGGTGGACGTGGTCCTGCCGCCGGTGCGCGAACGCGGTGGGCGTCGCCGTGCCAAGGCGGGCAGTGGCGCTGCGCTCAATCCCGTGGGCGATCCGCTGTTCGATGCGCTGCGCGCGCTGCGCCGCGAGATTGCGCAGGAAGCCAATGTGCCGCCCTATGTGGTGTTTCACGATGCCGTGCTGCGCGAAATGGCAGCGGCCAAGCCCACCAGCCTTGCAGAAATGGCCGCGATCGGCGGCGTCGGCACGCGCAAGCGGGATGCCTATGGCGATCGCTTCCTGGCGGTGATCCGCGCGCATGTCTGACCGCCGGTGCGGCGCATAGCTTTGCGCCCCTGGAACCTAAAGGCTCGGTCAACCATTTTTCGTTAGGCTGCCTGCAACAGGTGGGGAGCCGAGCGAACAAACCATGTTGACCGAGATCGAAACCCGCCTGAGCCGGCACCGCACCTTGCGGGCGCGCCTGATGCTCCTGTCCGTGGCCGTGCTGGCGGCGATCCCTGCCGGTGCATTGCTGGCGCAGAACGCGCCGGTGCGGGCGGCCAGCGCGCCGTTCACCGTGGTGCAGACGGGCCAAGGCTTCGATCGGCTGCAGGATGCGATCAATTCGCTGGGCGAAGGGGATGGCACGATCCGCGTGGCGCCGGGAACCTGGCATGACTGCGGCGTGCAACCCCATGGCAACGTGGCCTATATCGCGGCCATTCCCGGGCAATCGATCTTTGATGGCAAGGTCTGCGAGGAAAAGGCGGCCTTGGTCATGCGCGGCCAATCGATGCGCGTGGAAGGGCTGATATTCCAGAACATGCGCGCGTTCGATGCCAACGGCGCCGGCATCCGGCTGGAGCGGGGCGACCTGACCGTGCGCGATGCCTGGTTCCGCGACAGCGAGCAGGGCATCCTTTCCGCCAACTTTCCGGCCGGGCACGTGGTGATCGAGCAATCGACCTTCACGCGGCTGGGGCGCTGCGACCGGGGCCTGTCCTGCGCGCACTCGCTTTATTTCGGGAACGAGGCGAGCGTTGTGATTCGCCGCAGCCGCTTTGAACAGGGCACCGGCGGCCACTATGTTAAAAGCCACGCCGGCCGCATCGAAGTGACCGATTCGAGCTTTGACGACAGCCGTGGCCACACCACCAACTACATGATCGACCTGTCGATCGGCGCCACCGGCCTGATTTCGGGCAACTGGTTCGTCCAGGGGCGCGACAAGGAAAACTACAGCACGTTCATCGCCAACGCGGCCGAAGGGCATGAGCACAGCGCCGATGGCCTGACGATTACCGGCAACACCGCGCGGCTGGTGCCCGGCCTCAATCGCCCGACAGTGTTCGTGGCCGACTGGTCGGGTGACCGGATCAACCTGGGGCAGAACGCGCTGGGACCGGGCATTGCCCGGTTCGAGCGGCGCTGAGCTTGCCCTTGCGCGCCTGGGCCCCTACCTTGCTGGCGTGTTGAGCCGTTTGCCTTCGCGTCTGGCTGGCCGTCTTTGGGCGGTGCTGCTGGTCCTGACCGTTGCTCTTTCGGCGCTGGCGCCGGGGGCGGCACCGGTCGGCATGCGCAGCGGGTCGGCATTCTCGGTCGATACCGTGGAAATGGCCGTGGCCCCGGCGCGGCCGCAAGTGGCAGTGGCACGGCTCGAGGCGTTGCCGCCGATGCCGCTGGTGCCGGCCGTGGCGCTGGTGCTCGTGGTGTTGGCCCCTTTGGCGCTGGCGCGGGCTCCACATATTCTGCCCCGTTCGACCGGGCCGCCGCTGGCCGCCCTGCCGCTGCGGGCACCGGGAACCCCACGCGCCCCTCCGCACGCCTGACAAAACCGTGAATTGCCTGCGCCCCCTGAGGCGCGGGCCGAACCCGTTTTTGCCAGGATACCAAGACCATGACGATTCAGACCCAGAGCGCTTCGGCGCTTGCCCGCCGTGCCCATGTCGAAGCGCTGCTGGCGGCCTATCCCGATGTCACGCCCGAGGAGCACGGCATGCTCGTGCATTACTTCAAGCGCGAGGCCAATGCGCTCGACGTGGGCATGATTGCCAGCAACGACACGATCGGGCGCGGCTATGCCCGCTTCCGCGCCGACCATCTCGACCGCTTTACCTGGGCCGATCTTGCCAAGGGCGTGGCTGGCACTGCCGTGCTGGTGCTGTGCGTGGGGCTGGTGATGTTCCGGGCGTTTTGACGCTGGTTTCAGGTCCGCACCACCCCCGCCCCCTCCTCGTCAGAGGAGGGGGCGAAGCCTGTCGCGACGTTGCCGAAACTATTTCAGCAAATGCCCCGTGCGATCGCGCTTGGTATCGAGATAGCGGGCGTTGTGCGGGTTGGCGGGCAACTGGTGCGCCACCCGTTCCAGCACGGTCACGCCCAGCGCTTCGAGCGCGGCAACCTTGGCCGGATTGTTGGTCATCAGGCGAATTCGGCGCGCGCCGATCAGGTCGAGCATGCGTGCGGCCACGGGAAAGTCGCGCGCTTCGGATGGCAGCCCCAGCCGTTCGTTGGCATCGACAGTGTCAAAGCCCTGGTCCTGCAGTTGATAAGCGCGCAACTTGTTGATGAGGCCGATGCCGCGCCCTTCCTGTCGCAGGTAGAGCAGCACGCCCCACCCGCCGTGGCTGGCTTGCGCGGCCATCCGGGCGAGGGCGGCTTGCAGCTGTGGCCCGCAATCGCATTTCAGGCTGCCCAGGATATCGCCGGTCAGGCATTCGCTGTGCAGCCGCACCAGGGGGGGAACGGCATTGTCCTGCTGCCCCACGATCAGGGCAACATGCTCGCGCAAATCGTCACGGGCGCGAAAGGCGATGATTTCGGCTTCCTCGCAAGCGTCAACGGGCAAGCGGGCGCGGGCCTGGATCGTCAGGTTGAGCGGGTCGGTGAATGCGGCCATGTCTTCGACCGCCACGGTTTCGGCAATATCCACCCCGCTCGCCACGAGGAAAGCCGGCAGGATGCCGGCCAGCCGCGCCAGCTCCATTGCTGCCCCGGCCGCCTCTGGCGCCGGGATGGGGGTGGCCCGGAACGGCCCGCGCAAGGGGCTGCCCAGATCGTGCGCGGGATCGGCCAGATCACGCGCCATCGCCAGTGTGAACGGTTCAGCCGCGTGAATCAGCACCGGCGCGTGCGGCAGGGCGGCGTCGCGCTGGTTGGTCAGCTTGAGCGTGGCGGCGCGCGCGGCTGAAATCAGCATCTGCGCGGCATAGAGGCCCGGCTGGGCAAAGCCCGTTTCCGCCGGCAGCAGATCGAACGCGCCGGCCGCGTCGGTGACACGGATCGCCCAGCCATGGCGCAGCGCGTCAAGCGCGCGCGCCACGCGGCGCGTGGCGGCGGCCGGCGTGGTCAAAGGGCAAACTCGGTGATCAGGGGCACGTGGTCCGACGGCTGGTCCCAGCGGCGCGTTTCCTCGACGAAGCGATGGCCCACCGATTGCGGCGCCAGTTCGGGCGAGGCCCACATATGGTCGAGCCGGCGGCCCTGGTCCTTTTGGCGCCAATAGGAGCGATAGGACCACCAGGAAAAGTTGCGTTCCGGCGCGGGCAGGTGCTTGCGCCCCAGGTCGACCCAGCCGTGCGCATCGGCAAAGCGCTGGAGCGTTTCGACCTCCACCGGCGTGTGGCTGACCACCTTGAGCAGGGCCTTGTGGTCGTAGACGTCCTCGGGCAGCGGGGCGATGTTGAAATCGCCCACGATCAGGGTGGGACGGTCGATCTTGTCCGCCCAGCGCGTCATCCGTTCCAGGAAATCGAGCTTTTGCCCGAACTTGGGATTGAGCGTGCGATCGGCGATGTCACCCCCGGCGGGAATGTAAACATTTTCCAGGATCAACCCCTGGCCAGTGGGGCCGAGCAGTTCGACGCCGACATGGCGCGCTTCGCCATTGTCCTGCCAGTCGTAGCGGCTGAACTCGCGGAACGGCAACCGGCTGACCGTGGCGACGCCGTGATAGCCCTTCTGCCCATGGATCGCGCGGTGGGTATAGCCCAAGGCTTCGAAGACATCATGCGGGAAGAGATGCTCGGCCACCTTGATCTCTTGCAGGCACAGCACATCGGGCTGCTGTTCTTGCAGAAAACGCACGACCTGATCGGCGCGCAGGCGAACGGAATTGATATTCCAGGTGGCGATAGAAACCATGGAATGCGCTTTACGAGCCCCCGCCATGGCCGGCAAGGCGGATCACGAGTAACGTCCGAGGGGGCAACATCGCAGTCGTGGTTTTTGTGGTGTTGCGGGGATGGCGGGTGCCGTTCGCAGCCCACCGGACGCCCCGCAACACCGCAAAAACGGAAAACCCTCGGACCGGGGGCAATGGTCCGAGGGTTCCATGTGCGTTCGTCACGCGGTCGACGAGAGGATGAAGTCAGACTGGGCAACAGGGGGGAAACCCGTCTTGTCCGTCTCGTCTGAAACCTCTCTAGGGCTGGGCCGCTTGCTGGTGGATGAACGGGCGCCTCTGGTTCTTCGCAAAGTGTCGCACAACCGCTGGTAAGGAAGATGAACCGTTCGCCCGCTGCGATTAGTGCCGCACTTGCGGACGCGGGTCGTTGTAGCGGAACATGTTGGCCGGGACCGGCACGCCGTACTGCTGGTTGGACAGGCGAATCGTGGTGCGCTGGTTCTGCGAATCGAGCGCGACCCAGCTATCGAGTTGCAGGCCGCCGGGCGCGCCGGGCTTGCGGACCATGATCAGGGTGAGCGTGCCATATTCGGGATGGCGCGGATCCTTGATTTCCAGGCTGATCACGTCAGGGTTGGTGGTGGGAAGCAGCCGGGCATAGCGGGCCACGTCCTTGTCGGGATTGAGCAGTGCGCCGAGCGGGCTGTTGCGAATCGGCCAGCGCGACACCTGGCGCACTTCATAATCGATCACGGTCAGGGCCGCGCCATCGGATACGATCAGCAGCGGGACGCCGGGCTGGTATTGAAAGCGGATCTTGCCCGGCCGTTGCAGGGTAAGCGTGCCGGTGAGCCGCTGGCCGTTGCGATCGGTCTGCACGAAATCGGCGCGCAGCGAAGAAATCGCGCGCAGCGCCGCCACGGCACGTTCCACGTCGCTGGAGGGGGCTGCGGCCGGCGCAGGGGCTGCCAGAGCCGGCGCAAGGGCCGGAGAAACGGAAAGCGCGGCAACGAGGCCGGCGGCGCTCAGGATCTTGGTCAAGCTGTTCATTGCCACTCCTTGGGACAGGCGCTTTGAACTGCCCGTGAACCTTTCGGTTCCGAATCGCAACATCGCCGGACGTGCCGCAGAAACACGAAAGGCCGGGGCAAACCCCGGCCTTTACGCGTTGGCAAGCAAGCCGATCAGATTACTTGATCTTGGCTTCCTTGAATTCCACGTGCTTGCGCACCACCGGGTCGTACTTGCGGAACGACATCTTTTCGGTGGTGTTGCGCGGATTCTTCTTGGTGACATAGAAGAAGCCGGTGTCTGCGGTCGAAACCAGACGGATCTTGACGGTAGTTGGCTTTGCCATGGGCTTGTCCTGAATTCCTTCTAGGCGTCTGCGCGCCGCTGCTCAAACAAAACGGGGCGGCGCGCGCCGCCCTGACAGGTGGCCGCCCATGCGGGAGGCAGCCGGGAAAGTCAACCCTTGGCGAAAGGAAACGGGGCGCAAAGACCTAAGCCCTGCGCCCCGCTAACCGATCCTTGAAAGGAAGCTCAGTTGGCCTGGTCGGCCTTCTTCTCCGCCTTTTCCTTGATCGCCGTCGATTCGTCCTTGCCTTCGGCGCGGACGGCATCGGCCTTGCTGTTCAGCTTGTCGGCTGCAGCACCCGACGCATCGGCAGCCTGCGAATCGATGGCGTCGGCAGCGGCGTCAGACGATTCGGCAATGGCGTCGGCGGTCTTGTCGGCTGCGTCTTCCTGCTTGCTCTGGCAGGCGGCAAGGCCCAGGCCCAAAGCGGCAATCGGCAGCAGCAGTGCATGCTTGGCGGTGAACTTCATAACTGGCTCTCCCTGTTTAGGTATGCGGTCAGGCGTGGGATCGGGCGCTCAGCGCACCGAACCGCGACGAACCAGATTGACGATGGCGAGCAGGATCAGCGCGCCAAGGAACGAAACGATCAGGCTGCCGGCCGAGATGCCGTTCGTGATGCTGCCGCCGCCCAGCAGCGGGCCGAGCAGGAAGCCGCCCAGCAGCGCGCCAACGATGCCGACCACGATGTTGAGGAAGATGCCCTGTTGGGCATCGGTGCGCATGACGATGCTGGCCAGCCAGCCCAGAATGCCGCCAACGATCAGAAGAACAATAAGGCCCATGACGGTAAACCCCTTGATTGGATGCCACGAGGTGGCTGTCTGCCGGGGATAATTCTCCAGCCGGGGGATTGTTCCGCATATGCGACGGATCGTTGCGACCTGCCCTTGCACAAAGGCCCTGCCCACCCTGGTGACACGGGTGAGCAGGGCCTTTTCTTACGGCCTTTTGTTGGGCTGGAATGCTGCGGTTCAGGCGCCCAGCAGCCACACCAGCGCGCCTGCCCCGACCACGATGCGGTACCAGGCAAACGGCGCAAAGCCGTGGCGGCCGATGTAGGTGACGAAGAACTTGATCACCACGAGCGAGACGAGGAACGACACCACGCCGCCAACGGCGATATCGGCCCAGCCCACGGTGGCTGCACCGCTGGCCAGTTCGTGGCGATTATCCCACAATTGCTTGGCCGTGGCGCCGAACATCGTGGGCACGGCCAGGAAGAAGCTGAATTCGGCGGCGGTCTTGCGGTTGATGCCCATGGTCAGCGCGCCCATGATGGTGGAGGCCGAACGCGACATGCCCGGCACCATCGCCAAGCACTGCATCACCCCCACGGCGAGCGCCTTGGGCAGGGGCAGCTTGCTGACGGGCTCGTACTCTCCCTGGCGGGCCAGGCGCTCGATCACCAGGATCAGGATGCCGCCCACCACCAGCGCGGCGGCCACCACGGCGGGGGTTTCCATCAGCGCGTCGATCTTCTTCTTGAGCAGCACGCCCAGGATGGCCGAGGGGATGAACGCTACCAGCACGTTGCGCACGAAGTGCAGCGAATCGCGTTCGCCCCGCAGCGCGCCCTTGGCCACGTCCACGAACGTGCGCCAATAGAGCACGACCACGGCCAGGATCGCCGGCAGCTGGATCACCACGTTGAACACTTCCCATTCCTTGGCATTGAAGCCCAGGAGCTCGGTGGCCAGGATCAGGTGCCCGGTGGAGGAGACGGGAAGGAACTCGGTGAGGCCTTCGACGATGCCGAGAATGACGGCGGTAAGGGTGTGGCTGTCCATGGGCCACCGACTTGCCGCAGTGCAGCACGGCTTTCAAGCGCTACGATGCAATGGCCGCATGGCAAATTGGTAACCTTGGGGTTTTGAACCGCGGCACCGGCCCGCTCCCCCACCCGGCCTCGCAACCATAGTACCTTGTGAGAGGCTGGGTGGGGAGCGGGCCGGTGCCGCAAATCCGGCGACGCCGGATTCCAAACAGACGCTCAGGCTCCGTCGAACTGCATGCGGGCCAGGCGGGCATAGAGGCCATCGGCGGCGATCAGGCTGGCATGGGTGCCTTGTTCGACGATGCGCCCGCCATCCATCACCACGATGCGGTCTGCCGCGCGCACGGTGGCGAGGCGATGGGCGATGACCAGCGTGGTACGGCCCTGCATCAGGTGATCGAGCGCATCCTGCACCAGGCGTTCGCTTTCCGCGTCGAGCGCGCTGGTTGCCTCATCGAGCAGCAGGATCGGCGCATCGCGCAGCACCGCGCGGGCAATCGCCATGCGTTGGCGCTGGCCGCCCGAAAGGCGTGCGCCGCCTTCGCCCAGGAAGGTGTCGAGCCCTTCGGGCAGGGCACGCAGGAAATCCTCGGCATTGGCAGCGCGGGCGGCGGCCCAGATCGCCTCGTCGCTAGCGTCCCATGCACCATAGCGCAAGTTGTCGCGGGCGTTGGCGGCAAACAGCACGGGCTCTTGCGGCACCAGCGCCATGCGCGCACGGATCTCGGCCGGATCGGCCTGGGGCAGGGGCACCCCGTCGATACGGATCACGCCGCCCTGCGGATCGTAGAAGCGCTGTGCCAGCAGGAACAAGGTGGATTTGCCGGCGCCCGAAGGGCCGACAATGGCGACGGTCTCGCCCGGCTCCACGGTCAGCGAGAAATCGGTGAGTGCCGAAATCTCGGGGCGGCTGGGATAGCGGAACGCCACGTTCTGGAAAGCGAGCGCGCCACGCGGCGGGCTGGGCAGGGCAATCGGGCGGGCTGGCGGCGCGATATCGGGCTGTTCGAGCAGCAGTTCGTTGAGGCGCCCGGCCGCGCCCGCGCCGCGCAGCAGATCGCCATAGACTTCGGTCAGCGCCCCGCACGATCCGGCGACGATCCCGCCGGTCAGCACGAACGCGGCAATCGTGCCGCCGGTGAGCGAGCCATTGGCCACGCCCATGGCGCCTTGCCACATCAGCGCGGTGATCCCGCCCATGACCAGGAAGATGACCACGGCGGTCATCACCGCACGGATCATGATGCGCCGGCGGGCGGTGTCGAACGTGCGCTCCACCGCAGCGGCAAAGCGGGCGCGCTCACGCCCTTCCTGGCCAAACGCCTGGACGATGCGGATCGCGCCGAGCACTTCGGCGGTCATCGCACCGATATCGGCCACGCGGTCCTGGCTCGATCGCGAGACCTTGCGCAGCCGGCTGCCGAACCACGCGATCGGGAAGATCACGACCGGAATGCCGATGACCAGCCCGGCGGTGAGGCGGGGGGCGAGGAAGAACAGGTAGATCAGCCCGCCCAGCGCGGTGATGGTGTTGCGCAGGGCGATCGAGACCGTGGTGCCCACCACCTGCTCGATGATCGCCGTGTCCGACGTCATGCGCGAGGAGATCTCCTTGGGGCTGTTGCTTTCGAAGAACGCCGGCGGCAGGCGCAGCAGGTTGGACTGCACCCTGGCGCGGATATCGGCCACCACGCGTTCGCCCAGCCACGACACGTAATAGAAGCGGATCGCCGTGGCAAAGCCGAGCACGACGACGATCAGCAGCAGCACGTGGAAGGCCTGGTCGATCACGCCGGGCTGGGCGTGGGGGCCAAAGGCCTGGTCGACAATGCCCTTGAAGCGGGCGGGGATGGCGATGGTGGCAGTGGACGTGGTCACCAGCGCGAGCAGCGCGGCGGCAACCTGACCGGGATACTTGATCGCCTCCCGCCAGATCATGCGCAGCGGCGTAAGCCGGCGCGAAACCGGCCCTGGCGGGACGCCGGCCGGTTCCGCCGCCGCGTCAGCGCGGGCTGGATCAGCGCGCGACGGACCGCGGGCAGGGGCATCGGCGGGGGCGGGCGTGTCCGGCGCGGGCCGTTCCAGGGGAACCTCTTCCATGGCGCGGACCTAGCCGATGGCGGGCTGCACCGGAAGGGGCCTTGCGTGCCACTTGGCAGGTTCCCATCTGTTGTGGAGCGATTACCGCCGCCCCTGTCCTTCTTGCTGCATTGCGGCCAGCGCGATTCGCAGGCACAATCGGGCCAAGCAACGCATGGTTGCCGCAATGCGCCACGCCATTAGCGGCGGGAGCGGGTGGTGACCGGCGGACAGAAAGGCAAGTATCGACGTGCTGTACAAGGCTTATGAAATTCAGCGGTCGCTGATGAACGCAAGCAGCGCCTGGGCCTCGATGATGGCCGACGTGCTCAATGATCCGCGGCTCCCCTTTGCCACTTATGGGCCCAACCAGACGCTGGCTTCGGCGCTCGACGTGTTTGCCCACGCCACCGCGCCGCGGGGCAAGCCGGCCTTTGGCATCCGCACCATCCAGGTGGACGGGCAGAGCCACGCCGTGCACGAGACCACCGTGGTGCATCGCCCGTTCGGCGATCTCAAGCGCTTTACCCACGAAGGCCTGCCCGCCGATGCGCCGCGTATGCTGCTGGTGGCGCCGATGAGCGGGCACTATGCCACGCTGTTGCGCGGTACGGTGGAGCGCCTGCTGGAACGCGCCGTGGTCTACATCACCGATTGGGCCGATGCCAAATACGTGCCGTTGGCCGAAGGGCATTTCGACCTCGATGACTACATCGACTACCTGATCGGCTTCCTGGAGCATGTCGGCCCCGGCGCGCACATGATGGCGGTGTGCCAGCCTTCGGTGCCGGCCTTTGCCGCAACGGCGGTGCTGGCCGCCCAGGACCATCCGTGCCGCCCGCTGACGCTGACCATGATGGGCGGGCCGATCGACACGCGCGAAAGCCCGACTGCGGTGAACGACCACGCGGTGGCCAAGCCCTATGTGTGGTTCAAGCACAACGTGATCACCAGCGTGCCGGAAAACTATCCGGGCGCGGGGCGGCAGGTCTATCCCGGGTTCGTCCAGCTCACCAGCTTCATGTCGATGAACCTGGGCAGCCACATGATGAGCCATTACAAGCTGTTCCAGCACATGGTCCAGGGCGCGGAAGAAAACGCGGATTCAACCAAGCGGTTCTATGACGAATATCGCTCGGTCTGCGATCTTCCGGCCGAATTCTATCTTCAGACCGTCGACGTGGTGTTCCAGCGCCATGCCCTGCCCCAAGGCGAATTCATCCACCGCGGCCAGCCGGTGGACCTGGGCGCGATCACCGACACGGCAATCCTGTGCATCGAGGGCGAGCGTGACGACATTTCGGGCATCGGCCAGACCCGTGCCGCGCTCAAGGTGACGCCGGGCCTGCCCGACGAGATGAAGCAGTATTTCCTGGCGCCCGAAGTGGGGCATTACGGCATCTTCAATGGCTCGCGCTGGCGCAAGAGTATTGCCCCGGTGGTCGAAGCGTGGATGGCCCGCTTTGCCACGCGCGACGATGCCGCCGCCAAACCGCGGCGCGGGCGCAAGCTCACGGCGGTAAGCTGAAGCCGGCGCGGTTTCCGGCCGCCTGGGCCCGTTCCCGGTTCAGACCGGGGCGGGCACTGCGCGGCGGGAGACGAAGGGCTTGGGGGCGGCGCGCCGCACCCGGCCGATATAGGCCGAAAGCCCGCATTGCAGCCCCACCAGCATGTAGCAGAACGGCTGGAACGCGATGCCCACGAAAGTGGAGCCGACGAGATAGCATATCTGCGCCTGTTGCAGCGCATCGGCCAATGGCGAAACCCAGGCAAAGCCTTCGGGCGGGTTCTTGCGATAACGCCGCCGGATCAGCTCCATCTGGAACACGCCCATCAGATGCAGCAGCAGCCATAGCCCGAGGCCGGGATAGCCCTGCTCGCCCAGCATCTCGAAATAGGCGGAGTGATAGGCGCGGCCCTTTTCCTCGATATGGTCGGTCTCGATCGCGGCGTTGTTGTCACCGGCATAGTCGGCCTTGACCGTATCATAGCTGACGCTGTTCTGGCGGAACGCGTCGAAGCCGCCGCCAAACGGGTGAGTCTTGGCAAATTCGATGGTCCATTTCCACACCGCCACGCGGGTCGAGGCGGACTGGTCGGCCTGGTGGTTCTTGATCGTGCCCATGCGCTCGGTAAAGCTGGAGGGCAGCAGCGGCACAGCGACCAGCGCACCGGCGCAGACGATACTGATATAGAGCATGCGCCGCCGGGTGGAGCGCAGCATCATCACCGCCAGCACCACCGCGCAGATCAACCCGGTGCGCGCCTGGGTTCCCACCGGCATGAGCAGGCAGGAAAAGCAGATGCCGGCGGCAAAGAGCTTGGCCTTCCAGTCCGGCTTGAAGATTGTGCCATGGTTGGCGAGCCACAGCGCAAGCGGGATGATCCCCATGGCCACGGTGGAAATGATCGAGCCTTCGTAGAGCCCGGTATTGTCGTTCACCAGCAGGCGCAATTCGCCATAGCCGCCGCCCGAGCCCAGCGTCTTGATGCCGCCGCCGATCACGATCACCCCGACCGAGAGCACCATGGTCAGCGTCAGCGCCTCGATCCGCAGCCGCGTGCGCAGGGTGAGCGGCAGGAACAGAGCAAAGACCAGAGCTTTCCACACCCATGACCATTTCGCCGCCGCTTCCACCGGGAAATCGGCGGTGCGCGTGGTGAGGCCGCAATAGACCAGCAGCAGCAGCAGCACGAACTGGCGCGGGGAAATGCGGATGCCGTTCTTGTCTTCCGCCACGATCCAGCCGAGCAAGGCGCACGAGAACGCGATCAGCGAGATCGGGATATGCGTGAGGAAGCCCCAGCTCACCTTCTGCGGCGCCACGATATCGATATAGGCATAGGCCATCACGAACAGGAACGGCCGCTTGAGCCCTGCGCCCAGGAAGGCCAGGCAGAACGCGGTGAAAAACAGGTCAAGCATCGCCGGCCGCACCCTGGCTGTCGTCGTGCGGGGACGACGCGGCAGGCGGGCGCCGGCCCATCAGCGGCTGGCGGCGGTTGGGCAGGGCGGGGTCATCGTCGAGATCGGCACGATGCACCAGTTTCCAGATCATCAGTGCCATCAGGATATGGGGCACGAAGATGGTTATCTTGTCGATCATCGTCTTGCGTCGCCCGAATGCCTTTCGCACGGGCATAGTGCGACACGGTTGACGGCGCGTTAAGCGAAGAATTTGCTGGCCGTTAAGGCTTGTTGTGCCAAGCGTTGGGGCATGGCCCGGATTCTCCACGTTCTCGATCACTCGTTGCCGCTGCACAGCGGCTATACCTTTCGCACGCGCGCGATCCTCAAGGCGCAGGAAGGGCATGGGCTAGAGGTGCGCGGGGTGACGGGGCTGCGCCATGCCGCGCCGGCCGAGGGAAACGATCCCGAAAGCCATGACGGCCTGCTGTTCCATCGCACCGGCGGAGAGGCTGGCGGCCCGCCGGGCTTGCGCGAGTGGCGCGAGGCGGGGCTGCTGGCCGATCGGATCGTGGCCGTGGCGCGCGAATGGCGGCCCGATGTGCTTCACGCCCACAGTCCGGCCCTGTGCGGGCTGGCGGCGGTGCGTGCGGGCAAGCGGCTGGGGCTGCCGGTGGTCTATGAAATCCGGGCTTTCTGGGAAGACGCGGCGGTGGGCAACGGCACGGGCCGCGAAGGATCGCCCCGCTATTGGCTGACACGGCAACTGGAGAACCGCGTCGTGGCCGGGGCCGACGCGGTGGTGACGATCTGCCAGGGATTGAAGGACGATCTGGTGGCGCGCGGCGTGGCACCGGGCAAGATCACGATCATGCCCAACGGCGTGGACCTGGCCCTGTTCGGCACGCCGCCCGCGCCCGATCCGGCACTGGCTGACCAGCTTGGGCTGGGCGAGGGGCCGGTGATCGGCTTCCTCGGCAGCTTCTATCCCTATGAGGGGCTGGACGACATGATCGCGGCCATGCCGGCGATCGTGGCGCAAGTGCCCGGTGCCCGGCTACTGCTGGTGGGTGGCGGGCCGGCGGCCGAGGCGCTGCGCGCCCAGGCGGCGGCCAGCCCGGCCGCGCATGCCATTCGCTTTGTCGGCCGCGTGCCGCATCACGAGGTGGACCGCTATTACGCGCTGGCCGATGTGGTGTGCTATCCGCGCAAGGCCATGCGCCTGACCGACTTGGTCACCCCGCTCAAGCCGCTGGAGGCTATGGCCCAGGGCAAGCTGGTGGCCGCAAGCGACGTGGGCGGCCACCGTGAACTGATTCGCGATGGCCAGACCGGCACGCTGTTTGCACCCGATGATCCCGCCGCACTGGCGGCGGCCATGGTGGCGTTGTTCGCACGGCGCAGCGAATGGGGGCAGCAGCGCCAGGTCGCCCGCGCCTTTGTCGAGCAGGCCCATGACTGGGCGGCCAACGCGGCGCGTTATCTTCCCGTTTACCAAGGCCTGATAGCCCATGCACTGGACAAGCCCGTTCTGGCTGCCTGAAATGTCAGGGGATTGGCACAGCGGCAGGCTTGCCTGAAGGCCGATTCGCCCTGCACCATGGCAAGTGGTTGATGGGTGGACGGTTCACGATTGGGGGTATGCACAGGTGACCAAGACCAAGCGCAAGGCAGGGGCCCGGCACAAGCCGATCACCGCGCATCGGCTGTTTCCCGCCTTTGCCGCCCTGTGGTTTGCGGCGCTGTTCGGGCTGGCCAGCTTTGCCGTGCCGGTGGATCTGTTGCAGCGCGTTGTCGTGGCCAGCGGCCTGCCCCATCTGGTGGCGGCCGCCGCGCCGCCGCTGGGCTTTACCGCGCGGGCGCTGGTCGCGCTGCTGTTGACCGGCGTTGGCGGCATGCTGGGCCTCTTGATCGGGCTGCGCCTGGGCGCGCGCCATCGCCCGATGGCGGACCCGGCTGAAAGCGACCTGGAAATCGCAGCGCCTGTTGTTGTGGCCACCGCGCCGCGCGTGCGGGCCCGCGACGCCCATCCCGATGCGCCGCCCCGCCGCCCGCTGGTGGTGAGCGCCGACATGATCGATGAATCCGAGACCACGATCGTGGCTGACGATTCGGCGCTGGCGCTACGCCGGCGCCCGCTGGTGACCCAGAATGGCCCCAGCGCGCCGCAGGCGATCGATCCGGTGGAAGACCTGCTGCCCGGCGGCAGCGATTTCGCGCGCGACGCCTTTGACCCCTTTGCCATCTACGAAGGCACGGCCGAGAGTGCCGAGCCGTTCGTTCCACCCGCATTCCTGGCCGAGGCGCTGGGCGAAGCGGCGCGCGAGGACATCGTGCCCCTTCCCGAAGCGGCGCCCGAAACTGTGGCGGAAACAGTGCCTGTGGCCGAGCCTGGGCCTGGGCTTGGGCCTGAGCCTGAGGCCGAGTTTGGGCCTGGGCCTGGGCCTGAGCAAGCGGCCGACACGGCCAACAGTGTTTCTCCGGCTGTGGAGCCGGAACCGGTATTGCCCGAGGCCGTGGACGAAGCCAGCGACGCCCGGCCCGCCGAAGAGACGGATGAAGCGGAAGAACCTGCCCGCGTGACCGTTCCGGCGGGACCCTCGCTGTTTGCCATGGCCCGCCAGGCCGTTGGCGAAGGCGGCCGCTCCCCCGTTGCCCAGGCCGACCTTGATGGACTGGGCCTGGTGCAACTGGTCGAGCGCCTGGCGCTGGCCATTGCCGATCATCGTCGTGCCCTTGACAATGCGGTGGAAGACAGCGCCCCGGCCTATCACCTGACGCCCCGGGCGCCGACCGGCTTCGACAGCGGCGATGAGGCTGGTACGCCTGTGGTGGACGCGGCGCGTGGCCATGCTCCGGGCGATGTCCTGGCCATGCCTCGCCTCCACCGTGTTGGCCCGGCTGATACCGGCCAGGCGGGAGAGCCGACCGGCGAGGCAGCGGTGCTGGAACAACGCTATTCGTCGTTGCTCGACATGGCCGCCGCCGTGCGTCGGGCGGATTCGAGCCGCCATGCCCTTTCCGGCAGCCCTGCTGCAACGCCGCAGCCGGTTGTGATCTTCCCGGGTCAGGCGCGTGCCCAGCGCATCGATGAACAGGGCGCGGCCGCCCCTCTGGCGGCGCCGTTCGAACGACCCTATCTCGCCGCCGTTCCCAACCGATTCCAGGCGTTTGATGGCAGCGAGACCACAGCGGCACCCGATGCGGAAAGCACCGAGCAGGCCTTGCGCGATGCCCTCGCTACGCTGCAGCGGATGACGGCGAACCGCTAGGGGGTGTGATCGCATCGCCCTGCTGCGGTGCGACATTTAAGCATCGCATCCGTATTTCCCGGCACGGTTTCCCATTTGGGCGGCCCTCCCCGGTTGCAAAATAACTTTCCAACAGTCATGGGGGATTCTCGCGCAACTTTCGACGCTTTCCGGCGCCGTGATTCGTGCGAGCTTTCTTTCTTTGGGTGTAGGGACGATCAACGCGATGGGATTTCCGCCGGTTCAGGGCCTGTATGATCCGCGTAACGAGCATGACGCATGTGGCATGGGCTTTGTTGCCCACATCAAAGGCGTCAAAAGCCACGCGATTATTGGCCAAGCGCTGGAGATTCTGCGCAATCTCGACCACCGCGGCGCGGTGGGCGCCGATCCGCTGCTGGGCGATGGCGCCGGCCTGCTGATCCAGCTGCCCGACCAGTTGTTCCGCAAGTGGGCCGCGGGCGAAGGCAAGGAACTGCCGCAGCCGGGCGACTATGCCGTGGCGATGTGCTTCCTGCCGCAGGACGAAGCGGCGCGGAACTTCGTGATCGAAAAGTTCGAAAAGTTCGTGGCCAAGGAAGGCCAGGAGCTGATCGGCTGGCGCGATGTGCCCGTGACGCTCGATGGCCTTGGCAAGACCGTGATCCAATCGATGCCGGTGATCCGCCAGTGCTTCATCAAGCGCGGCGAGAACTGCGCCGACCAGGATGCGTTCGAGCGCAAGCTGCTGGCGATCCGCAAGCAGACGCAGAACCCGCTCGAAGCCATGGCCGAAAAGCATGGCCTGCCCGGCGTGACCGAACTGTACCTGCCCAGCTTCTCCTCGCGCACGATCGTGTACAAGGGGCTGCTGCTGGCCGGCCAGGTCGGCTCGTTCTATGACGATCTGCGTGATCCGGACTGCGTTTCGGCACTCGGCTTGGTGCACCAGCGCTTTTCGACCAACACGTTCCCCAGCTGGAAGCTGGCGCATCCGTTCCGTTTCGTGGCGCACAATGGTGAAATCAACACCGTGCGCGGCAACGTCAACTGGATGAACGCGCGCCGCCGCACCATGGAATCCGAGCTGCTCGGCCCGGATCTCGACAAGATGTGGCCGCTGATCCCGCATGGCCAGTCCGACACCGCCAGCCTCGACAACGCGCTCGAACTGCTGGTGGCTGGCGGCTATGGCATTGCCCATGCCATGATGATGCTGATGCCCGAAGCCTGGGCCGGCAACGCGCTGATGGATCCCAAGCGCCGTGCGTTCTATGAATACCACGCCGCGTTGATGGAACCGTGGGATGGCCCGGCAGCCGTGGCGTTCACCGACGGGCGCCAGATCGGTGCCACGCTCGATCGCAACGGCTTGCGCCCGGCGCGCTTCTCGATCACGCGCGACGATCTGGTCTGCATGGCCTCGGAAAGCGGCGTTCTGCCGTTCCGCGAGGAAGACATCGTGCGCAAGTGGCGCCTCCAGCCCGGCCGCATGCTGCTGATCGACCTGGAGCAGGGCCGCATCGTGGAAGACGATGAGCTCAAGGCTCAGCTCTCGGCTGCCGAACCCTATGAGGAATGGCTCGGTGCCGCCCAGTACAAGCTCAAGGAGCTTGAAGTGGTCGAGCCCGAAGTCGTGGCGCTGCCTACCGCGACCGACAGCCTGCTCGATCGCCAGCAGGCCTTCGGTTACACCCAGGAAGACGTGACCAAGTTCCTGGAGCCGATGGCCGCGATCGGGGAAGACCCGATCGGCTCGATGGGCACCGACACGCCGATTGCCGTGCTCTCCAAGCGCTCGCGCCTGCTCTACGACTATTTCAAGCAGAACTTCGCCCAGGTCACCAACCCGCCGATCGACCCGATCCGCGAGGAGCTGGTGATGAGCCTGGTGTCGATGATCGGCCCGCGCCCGAACCTGCTCGGCCATGACGCCGGCAGCCACAAGCGCCTTGAAGTGGACCAGCCGATCCTCACGAACGAGGACGTGGCCAAGATCCGCTCGGTCGAGGCCGCGCTCGATGGCGCGTTCCGCACCGCCACGATCGACACGACCTGGGACGCGACCACCGGTGCCGATGGCCTGGCCATGGCGATCAAGGAAATGTGCTGGGCCGCCACCGAAGCGGTGCTGGCAGACAAGAATATCCTGATCCTGTCGGACCGTGCGCAAAGCGCAGATCGCATTGCCATGCCTGCACTGCTGGCGACGGCCGCGGTGCACCATCACCTGGTGCGCCAGGGCCTGCGCATGCAGACCGGCCTGGTCGTGGAAACCGGCGAAGCGCGCGAAGTGCACCACTTCTGCGTGCTGGCCGGCTATGGCGCCGAAGCGGTCAATCCCTACCTCGCGTTCGAGACGCTCGAAGCCATCCGCATCGACAAGGGCCTGCCGCTCACGCCCTATGACGTGCAGAAGAACTACATCAAGGCGATCGGCAAGGGCATCCTCAAGGTCATGTCCAAGATGGGCATCTCGACCTACCAGTCCTATTGCGGGGCGCAGATCTTCGACGCGGTTGGCCTGTCTTCGGCCTTCGTTGACAAGTACTTCACCGGCACGGCGACCTCGATCGAAGGCGTCGGCCTCAAGGAAGTGGCCGAGGAAACCGTGCGCCGTCATGCCACGGCCTATGGCGATAACCCGATCTACAAGAAGATGCTCGACGTGGGCGGCATGTACCAGCTGCGCCTGCGCGGCGAGGAGCACGCCTGGACGGCCGGCAACATCGCCAGCCTGCAGCACGCCGTGCGCGGCAACATTCCTGAAAAGTACAAGGAATTTGCCCAGACCATCAATGACCAGTCCGAACGGATGCTCACCATCCGCGGCTTGATGGAGCTGAAGCCGGCCGACCAGCCGATCGACATCAGCGAAGTGGAGCCGGCGAACGAGATCGTCCGGCGCTTTGCCACCGGGGCGATGAGCTTCGGCTCGATCAGCCGCGAGGCACACACGACGCTGGCCATCGCGATGAACCGCATCGGCGGCAAGTCCAACACCGGCGAAGGCGGCGAGGAGCCCGATCGCTTCAAGCCGCTGCCCAACGGCGATTCGATGCGCTCGGCGATCAAGCAGGTCGCCTCGGGTCGCTTTGGCGTCACCGCTGAATATCTCGTCAATGCCGACGACATCCAGATCAAGATGGCCCAGGGCGCCAAGCCCGGTGAAGGGGGCCAGCTGCCGGGTGACAAGGTCGACAAGGTGATCGGCAAGACTCGCCACTCGACCCCGGGTGTCGGCCTGATCTCGCCGCCGCCGCACCACGACATCTATTCGATCGAAGACCTTGCCCAGCTCATTCACGATCTCAAGAACGTGAACACCAAGGCGCGCGTTTCGGTCAAGCTGGTGTCGGAAGTGGGCGTGGGCACCGTGGCCGCGGGCGTTTCCAAGGCGCGTGCCGACCATGTCACGATCTCGGGCTATGAAGGCGGGACCGGCGCTTCGCCGCTCACCTCGCTGACCCACGCCGGCAGCCCCTGGGAAATCGGCCTGGCCGAAACCCAGCAGACCCTGCTGCTCAACAACCTGCGCAGCCGTATCTGTGTGCAGGCCGATGGTGGCCTGCGCACGGGCCGCGACGTGGCGATTGCCGCGCTGCTGGGTGCCGACGAGTTCGGCTTTGCCACCGCGCCGCTGATCGCGGCCGGGTGCATCATGATGCGCAAGTGCCACCTCAACACCTGCCCGGTGGGTGTGGCGACGCAGGACCCGGTGCTGCGCGCGCGCTTCACCGGCCAGCCCGAGCACGTGATCAACTACTTCTTCTTCGTGGCCGAAGAACTGCGCGCGATCATGGCCGAGATGGGCTTCCGCACGGTGGCTGAAATGGTCGGCCGGGTAGACCGTCTCGACACGCGCAAGGTCGTGGCGAACTGGAAGGCGCAAGGGATCGACCTGTCGCGTCTGCTGCACAAGGTGGAACCGGTGGAAGGCACCGGCCTCAACTGGACCGGGCACCAGGACCACGGCCTCGATGCCGCGCTCGACAACGACCTCATCGCGGCGGCGGCGCCTGCTCTTGAAGCGGGCGAGCCGGTGCGCATCGAGCGTGCGGTGATCAACGTCAACCGCACCGTGGGCGCGATGCTCTCGGGCGAAGTGGCACGTCGCTATGGTCATGCCGGCCTGCCCGACAACACGATCAACGTGGCGTTCAAGGGCGTGGCGGGCCAGTCGTTCGGCGCGTTCCTGGCCCACGGCGTCACGCTCGACCTGGTGGGCGATGCCAACGACTATGTCGGCAAGGGCCTGTCGGGCGGCCGCGTGATCGTGCGCCAGCCGGCGCATGTGGAGCGCGAGGCAGCCGAGAACATCATCGTGGGCAACACCGTGCTCTATGGCGCGATTGCCGGCGAGGCGTTCTTCAACGGCGTGGGTGGCGAACGTTTCGGCGTGCGCAATTCCGGTGCCCTGGCGGTGGTCGAAGGCACCGGCGACCATGGCTGCGAATACATGACCGGCGGCGTGGTCGTGGTGCTGGGCAAGACCGGGCGCAACTTTGCCGCCGGGATGTCGGGCGGGGTGGCCTATGTCTATGACGTGGATGGCAACTTCGGTTCGCTGGTGAACGGCGCCATGGTCGACGTGCTGCCGGTTTCGGCCGCGCGCGACGAAGACGACGGTGCCGGCCGACCGCAGCAGCGCGGGGTGGACGTCAACGACTTCGGCATGGGCGACATGCTGCGTCATGACGCCGAACGCTTGCGCGTGCTGATCGAGCGTCACCTGCTGCACACCGGGTCCAAGCGGGCCCGCGCGATCCTCGACAACTGGGATCAGGAAGTGTCGCGTTTCGTCAAGGTCATGCCGCGCGACTATGCGCGTGCGCTCCGCCAGCTTGAGGCCGAGCGCCTTGAAGCCGCGTCGGTCGCTGCGGAATAAGGAATAGACTACAATGGGTAAGGCAACCGGCTTTCTCGAACTCGACCGCAAGGACCGGGGCTATGATGCCCCGGCCGAGCGCCTGAAGCACTATCGCGAGTTCATCGTTCCGCACGACGAAGGCTCGCTCAAGGGCCAGGCCTCGCGCTGCATGAACTGTGGCATTCCCTACTGTCACAATGGCTGTCCGGTGAACAACCAGATCCCGGACTGGAACCACCTGGTCTATGAAAGCGACTGGCGCGAAGCGCTGGACAACCTGCATTCGACCAACAACTTCCCGGAATTCACCGGCCGCGTCTGTCCCGCTCCATGCGAGGCGGCGTGCACGCTCAACATCGTCGACCAACCCGTCACCATCAAGTCGATCGAATGCGCGATCGTCGACAAGGGGTGGAAGGAAGGCTGGATCGAGCCGCAGGTCGCCGCGAAGAAGACCGGCAAGTCGGTCGCGGTGGTCGGGTCGGGCCCGGCGGGCATGGCTGCCGCGCAGCAACTGGCGCGTGCGGGCCATTCAGTGACCGTGTTCGAGAAGTCGGATCGCGTGGGCGGCCTGCTCCGCTATGGCATTCCCGACTTCAAGATGGAAAAGCACCTGATCAACCGTCGTCTGATCCAGATGATGGCCGAAGGCGTGGATTTCCGCACGTCGGTGGAAGTGGGTGTGACTGTCTCGGTCGACTCGCTCAAGGAAAACTTCGACGCGGTGGTCCTGTCCGGCGGCGCAGAAGATCCGCGGCCCCTGGGTATTCCCGGCTTCGAACTGCCGGGCGTGCGCTTTGCCATGGAATTCCTCACCCAGCAGAACAAGCGCGTGGCCGGCGACGATGAAATCCGCGCCGCGCCGCGTGGTTCGCTCACTGCCACGGGCAAGCACGTGGTGGTGATCGGCGGCGGTGACACCGGTTCGGACTGCGTCGGCACGTCCAACCGCCAGGGCGCGCTGTCCGTCACCCAGCTGGAAATCATGCCGCGTCCGCCCGAGAAGGAAGACAAGGCGCTGACCTGGCCGAACTGGCCGCTCAAGCTGCGCACCTCGTCCAGCCACGAAGAAGGCGTGACCCGCGAATTCGCCGTGCTGACCAAGCGCGTGGTGGGCGAAAACGACGTGACCGGGCTGGAATGCGTCCGCGTCGAATGGGTCGACGGCAAGATGCAGGAAGTGCCGGGCAGCGAATTCGTGCTCAAGGCCGATCTCATCCTGCTGGCCATGGGCTTTGTCGGTCCGCGCAAGCAGGGCCTGCTCGAACAGGCCGGTGTGGATCTCGATCCGCGTGGCAACGTCAAGGGCAACACGGTGGACTACAAGACCAGCGTGGACGGCATCTTTGCCTGCGGCGACATGCGCCGGGGCCAGAGCCTGGTGGTCTGGGCGATCCGCGAAGGCCGCCAGTGCGCCCGCGCCGTGGACGAAGCGCTGATGGGTGTGACCGAACTGCCGCGCTGAGCGACCCGATCGTACCGCGAAAACAGGACAGGGGGCGCTCGGCAGCGAGCGCCCCTTTTTCGTGCGGGTTCAGGCCGGCTGCGGTTGTCGGGCCAGCCGCTCGACAAGGCGGTTGTACAAGATCACCGCCTTGTCATGGACCGTGGGCATGACCGCGGGATCGGGCGTCGCGGCGATCACGCGCTGTTGCGCCTCGATCATCGTCTTGTCCTCGGCAAAGGCGCGGCCCGCGATGTCCATCAGGGTATCGCGCAAGGCCGCATCGCCATGGGCGCGGTGCGGGCCCCAGGAAAAGAAATAGCGCGCCGTATCGCCGGTCATCGGCGTCACGGCCTGGCTCGTGAAGGTGACACCGCCGGTCGCCCCGGCATAATCGGGCGCACCGTAGCCGCAACGCGTGGCGGTGCCGGGTGCGAACGTGCCACCCTTCATCAACAGCACGCCCGGCACCAGGAAATCGTAGGCCATGTAGCTGTCCATCGGCGTGGCCGACATGCGCGAGGACGAACCGAGGCTGTTCTCGATCCATCGTTCATAGCGGATGCCGCGTGGCAGTGGCGTGATGCGCGCCGGCGTATCGGCAAATTCCGACCCGGCACCAAAGCTTTGCGCATGAACGAAGGTAAGGTGGCTGAAATCCAGCAGGTTGTCACAGATCAGTCGCGCCTGCGCCGCATAGTCGAGATGACCGTGCCCGAGAATATAATCGGGATCGTCCAGACCCACGGCCGGCGGGACAAGGTCTTCGTCGGCCCGCGCCGGATCCCCCATCCACACCCAGATCCAGCTGTGCCGCTCGATCGCGGGATAGCGGCGCACGCGGGCCTGCGGTGGGATGGTTTCCTGCCCCGGAATCGCGATGCACTTGCCCGATCCATCGAACAGCAGCCCGTGATAGCCACAGCGCAAGGCCTCGCCCTCGCACCGGCCCAGCGATAGCGGGGCAAGGCGATGAACACAGCGGTCTTCCAGGGCATGAAGTGCCCCCGTCGGCGTGCGCCACAGCACGATGCGTTCGTCCAGGATGGTGATGGCAAAGGGGGTCTGTGGTTCCAGTTCGTGGCTCCACCCGGCAACGTACCAGGCATCGCGGGCATAAGTCATGGGCTGTTGCCTCCTTCCGATCGCTCTCCGTCCGGCAGGTTGACTTAACAGTGTTAAGGAGTCAAGACGGTTCCATGCCGCCCCGCCCCGAACCCGCTCTTGATCGCCAGCGCCTGGTAGCCGCCGCCTTTGCGGTGCTGGAGGACGAGGGCCTGGAAAAGTTGAGCATGCGCAGCTTGGCGGCGCGGCTGGGCGTGCAGGCGCCGGCGCTTTATTGGCACATTGGGGACAAGGCCGAATTGCTGGGCATGATGGCGGCCGAAATCTATGCGGCGGCGTATTCCGCCGTGCCCAACGCGCCCGATTGGCAGGCCTGGTTGATTGCGTTTGGCACGGCCCTGCGTGCGAGCCTGGCGGGGCGGCGCGATGGCCCGAGGCTATGCGCGCTGGCCTATCCCACCGCGCCGACGGCCCCGGCAGACCATGCCCGCCATATTGCCGCGCCGCTGGTTGACCTGGGGCTGGATCAGAACCAGGCGCTGGCGTTCCAGGCTGCGGTGATCGCCTTCACGCTGGGATGGGCAACGTTCGAAGCGAACGGGCCGATGCGCGCCTTCCTGCAGGGAATGATGGATTTTGAAGGCAATTTTGCCGGCGGTCTGGGCGCACTGGTGCGCGGCTTGGGCACGCCAGCGCCCGCGCCGGATCAGGCCAGCAAATCTTCGTAGAACGCCCCGAACGGGCGGGTGGGGTGGCGAAGCTGGATTTCCAGGATCCACAGGCCTGGCGTGGGCAAGCCGTCGAGATCACCAAGCTTGCCGGCCTGGCGCGAAGGGTGTGGGTAATCGGCGACGCGATGGCCGCGCACGTCGAGGTTGAGGTGCCAGCCCATGGCTTGGGCTTCCTGCTCCGCGCGGGCGTAGAGGGCGGTGCCGCGCACAGCGCCGTGGTTCCAGATGGCCGCGATGCGGTGCCACAACTCGCGTGCGGCGGCGGCGCAGGCGTGCATGTCTGGGTCGTTGCCCGCCGCGAAGCTGGCGCCGACATCGGCTTCGTGGCCCAGCAGTACCGGGCCGATGTCGATGAAGAAAATGTCGTTTTCGGCCAGGGTCAGGTCTTCGCCGCCCCGGTCGCTGAACACGCGCAGGGTGTTGGCGCCGAAGCGCACCACCATCGCGTGCCAGGCCTGGCCCATGCCGAGGTCCGCCATGATTGCTTCGCCAAGCGCCTTGGCTTCGCTCTCGCGCAGGCCGGGATGGATCGCAGCGGCGAGGCGTTCGATGGCGGTCCAGGCCTGGGCCTGCGCCGCGCGCATTGCTGGCAGCGACCAGGCAGGGCCGACGGAGTCGACCGCCGCGTTCATGCCGGGTCTACCCGCCAGTCGATCGGGGCCTGCCCGTGGCTTTCCAGGAAAGCGTTGGCCTTGCTGAAATGGCGGCAGCCGAAGAAGCCGGCGTGGGCCGACAAGGGGCTGGGGTGCGGTGCCTTGAGCACGAGATGAGGGCCGGACGCGAGGCCGGGCACGCGTGCGGCCTTTTTCTGGGCGTGGCTGCCCCATAGGAGGAAGACGATCGGATCGGGCCGTGCCGCGACGGCGGCAACGGCCGCGTCGGTGAATTCCTCCCAGCCCTTGCCCTGGTGCGAACCGGCCTGGCCGGCTTCCACCGTCAGCGCGTTGTTGAGCAGCAGCACGCCCTGCTCCGCCCAATGGGTGAGATTGCCATGCGCCGGGCGTGGCAGGCCGAGGTCGGTTTCCAGTTCCTTGTAGATGTTGACCAGGCTGGGCGGCACTTTCACGCCGCGCTGGACCGAAAAGGCCAGGCCATGCGCCTGGCCGGGGCCGTGGTAAGGGTCTTGCCCCAGGATCACGACTTTCACTGCCGGCAGTGGCGTCAGTTCGAGGGCAGCGAGGCGCTGCCCTCGCGGCGGGTAGATCGTCTTGCCAGCGGCTTCCTCGGCACGCAGGAAACCACCCAGCGCCCGCAAGAGCGGGCTGGCGAGCACCGGATCGAGGGCGGGTGCCCAGCTTTCAGGAACCGCGGACACGCCCGTCGCCCCGTCAGGCAGCGGCCGGTCGCACGACGATCGCCTGGCCCTGCGCATCGAACGCCAGCGCATCGATCCCCGGCGCCCAGGCGCAATCGCCCGGCTTGAGGATTTCATCGCCAAGCGCCACGGTGCCGATGCGCGGGATCACCAGCAGCGGGCCGGCATAGTCGGCAGCCAGGGCTGCATCGGGCAGCCCTTCGAGGCGGTGCGCCGTGAAGTAGGCGCCGCTGGCGAGCTCTACCGTGCCGGTATCGGGGATGTGCTTGTGCAGCGCCGGATCGAGCGGCTCGCCCTTGGACACGGCGATGCCAGCATCGAGATGCAACTCGCGCGGGCGGCCATAGTCATAGAGGCGATAAGTGATGTCGCTGTTCTGCTGGATTTCGATCAGGCTGACGCCGGCGCCGATGGCGTGGACGGTGTTGGCCGGAATATAGAAGAAATCGCCCGGCTTGACCGGATGCCACACCAGCATGTCCTCGATGCTGCCATCGAGCGCGGCGGCGCGCATCGTGTCGTGGTCCACATGCTCGTGGAAACCCACGCCGAGCGTGGCGCCGGGCTCGGCATCGATCACCAGCCAGCATTCTTCCTTGCCGCGGTCCTTCTCACCGGCGGCGGCCGCCTGCGCGTCGCTGGGGTGGACCTGCACCGACAGCGCTTCGCTGGTGAAGATGTACTTGACCAGGAGGCTGGGCACTTCGGGCGGGGGCACGAACCAGATTTCGCCGATGCGCTGGCCTTCGGGCGCACTGAACGGCGCGGGCAGTACATCCTTGCCCCAGGGCTTTTCGACCGAGCGGATCGGCAGCTTGCTCATTGATTCACCGCACCTTCCAGCTTGCCCACAAGTTGCGCGCCTTCGGGCGTGCACACCAGGATGTCGTCGCCATCGACCACCACGATCAGGTTGCTGGCGCCCACGACCGAAACGCGCGGGCCATCGGTGTGGACCAGCACGTTGCTGCAGTTCTTGAGTTCGACGCGGCCCTTGGTGGCATTGCCCACTTCGTCCTTGTCGAGCGCTTCGTGCAGTGCCTGCCAGTTGCCGATGTCGGACCAGGCCATGGTGGCGGGCACCATGGCGGCGCGGCCGGTTTTTTCCATCACCGCGTAGTCCACCGATTCGCCGGCGATCTTGGCAAATTCGGCCGCGTCGGGGTGGAAGGCGTTGCCATCGGCATGGCCCTTGGCCACCGCGGCGCGCACGGCGCTGGCGATGTCGGGGCGGTGCTGTTCCAGTTCGTCCAGGAAATGCCCTGCGCGGAACGCGAAGATGCCGCCGTTCCAGGCATAGCCGCCATCGGCCAGGAAGCTCTTGGCGCGTTCCAGATCGGGCTTTTCGACAAAGCGTTCCACGCGGCGGCCACCGCTGCCCTCGATCGGATCGCCTTGCTTCAGATAGCCGAAGCCGGTTTCGGGCGCCGTCGCTGCAATGCCGAAAGACACCAGCCAGTCATCAGCGGCCAGCGCGGCGGCGGCGGTGGCCGCTGCCTGGAAGGCATCGCAATCGCCGATGTGATGGTCGCTGGGGCACACCAGCATGATGGCGTCTTCGGGCAGGCGCAGCGCAGCCAGGGCGATGGCCGCAGCCGTGTTCTTGCCCTCGGGCTCCACGATGATCTGGCTGCTGGCCGGATCGGGCAACTGTTCGACCACGTGATCGAGGTGATGCGCCCCGGTCACGACCACCGGCGGCGAAAAACCTGCTTCAGTGCTGCACCGCAGCACGGTGGCTTCGAACAGCGTGGTGTCGCCAACCAGCGGAAGGAACGGCTTGGGCTTGATCTTGCGCGAACGCGGCCACAGACGGGTGCCGCTGCCGCCGCACAGAATAACCGGTGTGATCATCGTAGTAGACGTTCCTGATTGCGTGGTCCCAGGTACCATTTTCTGGCCTTTTTACAGTAACATGCCTCTTTCTGCCAAAATGCATTGGGCGGTGGATCGACCGCGCCTTCCGGCAGGGTGGCACGGCACCGCCCCCTATTCCTAGTGTACGCCGCCAAGGGCGGCAACCGCCAATACGCTGCACCACGGCATGGCGATTGTGCGCCGCGCAGAAAGTCTTGGCCGGGTTGCGGGTGCGTGCGGGTGGTGGGATCGGCCGGACCTTGGGGTTGCCGCTTGCGCCGAACGGGCCTAAGCACGCGGGCATGGCCGTTTACCTGCATGAAGAAGACCTGCCTTCCGCCGATTTGCTGGCGCCGGGCATCGTTGCCGTCGACACCGAGACGATGGGGCTGATCACGCCGCGCGACCGGCTTTGCGTGGTGCAGATTTCCGACGGGCAGGGCGATGAGCACCTCGTTCGTTTCAAGGTGGGCAGCGACTATGCCGCGCCCAATCTGCGCGCCGTGCTGGCCGACCCCGCCCGGCTCAAGCTCTATCATTTCGCACGGTTCGATCTGGCGGCCATTCATCATTACCTTGGTGTCATGGCAACGCCGGTTTTCTGCACCAAGATCGCATCCAAACTGGTGCGTACTTACACCGACCGGCATGGCCTGAAGGACCTCGTGCGCGAATTGCTGGGCAAGGAAATCTCCAAGCAGCAGCAGTCTAGCGACTGGGGTGGCGCGGTGTTGAGCGATGCGCAACTCGAATATGCCGCATCCGACGTGCGCTATCTGCATGGGGCCCATTCCATCTTGGTGGAACGTCTCGCACGCGAAAAGCGTTCCGAGATCGCCCAGGCCTGTTTCGACTTCCTGCCGACGCGGGCCCTGCTCGACATTGCCGGGTGGGCCGACCGGGATATCTTCAGCCACGAGTAATCAACCCGCCCTGATGATCGCTGTAACGCCCATGAACGTTGTGACGCCATGACAGTCCAGGCCGATCGCATGCGCAATCGCCGCCAGCACAAGGCCGCCCCCGGCGGCCGGCACGATCGTGTCGTGCGCACGCTGGCGGTTGTGTTGCCGGGCCTGATCGGGGCGATGCTGGCGGTCATGGTGCTCAGCCCGCTCGCCCCGCGTGGGGAAATCAGCTTCCTGCTTGACCGCACCAAGGTGGCAGTCGTGGCCGATCGCCTGCGCGTGGTCAGCGCGATGTATCGCGGCGCGGACAACAAGGGGCGGACCTTTTCGGTGACAGCTGGCACCGCCGTGCAGCATTCCGCGGCGCAGGATGTGGTGCAGCTCAAGGATGTGACCGCGCGGGTCATGCTCAAGGACGGGCCGGCGATCCTCACCACGCAGCAGGGGGCCTATGACTTTGGCAAGCAGTTCATCACTGTGCCCGGCGTGGTCAATTTCGAAAGTTCCGATGGCTATCGCATGATCACCGACGGCGCTTCGATCGACCTGAACAAGCGGCGCATGGTCAGCGATGGGCATGTTGAAGGGCGCCTGCCGACCGGCACGTTTTCGGCCGATCGCATCACGGCCAACCTTGACGATCGGGTGGTAACGCTGGAAGGGCATGCTCGCATGCGGATGGACCAAGGCAAGTTGCCCCTTCCAGCCAAGCCCTGACGCCGGGCAAGCCATGACGCGCGATTCGATGAGGACAACGCAGATGACCGACCCGCTCCCTTCCTCGCCCCGCGTTTCCACGCGCGTTCTGGCGCTGCGCTCGCTGGCTGCGGGCTTTGCCCTGTCGGCCGCGATCGTGGCGGGTGCGGTTCATCTCGATGCCCAGACCTTTGCCAAGCACAATTCCAACGCGCCGGTGAATTTTGGCGCAGACCGCATGGAATTGCAGGACCGGCAAAAGCGCGTCGTGCTGACCGGCAATGTCGATATCACGCAGGAAGACCTGCGGCTTCAGGCGGCGCGCACCACGCTGGCCTATACCGATACCAATGCCGTTCAGGTGCAGCGCATCGATGCGGCCGGTGGCGTGGTGGTCACGCGTGGCGACCAGCGCGCCAGCGGCAACAGCGCGGTCTATGACATTCCGCGCCGGATCATCACGATGGTGGGCAATGTCGCGCTGCGGCGCGGCAAGGACACGCTCAACGGCGGGCGCCTGGTGATCGATCTCAACACCGGCCTTTCCAGCGTGGACGGACGCAGCAGCGCGCCGGCACCGGGTGGGACGGGCACCACCACCGCGCCGAGCGGCCGCGTCACCGGCACGTTCAACGTGGCGAAGAAGAGCACCTGAGCGTTTAGGTCGTGAACTCATAAATGGCGCCCCCGAGGTTTGAGGCCAAAGGCCCCGTCGCGAGGAGAAAGCGCGCGGGAATATCTTACATATTTCAAGTGCTTTCGACGCTGCGAGGGGGCCTTTGGGTCAAATCCCGAAGGGACGCCAAAATGGCTTCCATCTCAGCCCAAAGTGCCCTTGCAAAGGCTACCAGCCTTCGCGGCGCACACTTTGGCCCGATATGTTCGCCATTTTGGCGCCTCGGGGGCGCCATTTATGAGTTCACGACCTAGGTCGCGACCCAGCCAACGGCGCAAAAGCGTTACCCTTTTTTCGCTTCTGCCGGTTATGGCAGCGGCAAGGCGGACAGGCTCGTGCGCCGCAAGTGGAGACGCAGCGTGGCTACCCTGGTTACCGGCAATGCCGGCTTCATCGGCTTTCACACCGCCAAGACCTTGCTCGAACGAGGCGATGCCGTCGTGGGGCTGGACGTGGTCAACGATTACTATGACCCGGCGATCAAGGAAGCCCGGCTGAAAATCCTGGAAGAGACGGCGGCGCGCACGGGTTCGTCGTATCGCTTCTTCCGCGCCAACCTGGCCGATCGCGGGGCGGTGGAGCGTGCGTTCGAAGACGGTCAGGTGCGCCGCGCGGTGAACCTCGCGGCGCAGGCGGGGGTGCGTTATTCGATCGAGAATCCGCACGCTTACGTCGAAAGCAATATCGTCGGCTTTACCAACATCCTCGAAGCCTGCCGCCATCAGGGAATCGAGCATCTGGTCTATGCGTCGACCAGCTCGGTCTATGGCGCCAACAAGGCCATGCCGTTCAGCGAGCATGTTGGCGTGGATCACCCGCTGCAATTCTATGCCGCCACCAAGAAGGCGAACGAATTGATGGCGCACAGCTATAGCCATCTCTACCGGCTGCCCACCACTGGCCTGCGCTTCTTCACCGTCTACGGGCCCTGGGGCCGGCCGGACATGGCGCTGTTCCTGTTTGCCCGCGCGATCCTCGAAGGCAAGCCGATCAACGTGTTCAACCACGGGAATCACACCCGGGATTTCACGTATGTGGATGATATCGTGGCCGGTGTGATCCGTGCGCTGGATCGTCCGGCGGCGCCCGATCCGGCGTGGGATGCACACCAGCCCGATCCAGCCACGTCGAACGCGCCCTATCGGATCTATAACATCGGCAACAACGCGCCGGTCAAGCTGACCGCCTATATCGAAGCGCTGGAAGAAGCCCTGGGGCGCAAGGCGGAACGCAATCTGCTGCCGCTGCAGGCCGGCGATGTGCCCGATACTTATGCCGACGTTTCCGATCTGGAGCGGGACCTGGGATACAAGCCGGCCACCACGGTGCGCGAGGGCGTGAGCCGATTCGTGGCCTGGTATCGCGATTACCACGGGGTGTAGCGCGAGTCCCTGCGCGGCCGTTCTTACGCAACTGCGAGATGGATTGCCTGGTTTGTACTGTGCGGAATTCCGCGCAGCAGAAGCGATCAATTTTGCACTGCGAGATAATGGTATATCGTTACTTGTGCGACGAAACGGGCCGTAAAGGCGATGAGCGGGGAAACACTTAGGCGGGCTTTGCCATATGCCGGCTGGAACTGCTGGCATTGCAATGGCATTGTTACACCGCCGGGGTAATCATGGGGGGCGCCATGTCACAGCACGACAAGCTGCGCAGAATGCTATTGTGCAAAGCAGCAATAGCTGGCATCGCTCCGTTCCGGAGATTTCTTCGGCAGGGAGAAAGGCGTGTGCTGTCGTCTTCCATGGCGGCAACAGATCGCTGACGATCGCTTCGAATGACCAAAGCAGGAGCACGTATCCAAGTGAAGCTTCCACCCAGAATTGCGGTTCTTCTTGCGAGCGCTGCCGTGTCGGGTTGTGCAACGCCCGTTGCCCCCACCGTGAAGCAGGGCCAAGACGCATACCAGGTGGCACAGCCCCAGGCGGAAACCAAGCTGCCCGATCAGTACAAGATCGGCCAGGGCGACGAGCTCTCGCTCGCGGTGTTCGGCGAGCCTGACCTGAGCGCGGCGAAACTGGTCGTGGACGAGGCCGGCCGCATCCAGGTGCCGCTCGTCGGTTCGGTGGTGGTTGCCGGCATGTCTCCCGACGAGGCGACGAAGGCAATCCAGAACCGGTTGGGCTCACGCTATCTGCGCGATCCCCAGGTGACGCTGAACGTGACCACCGCCGCTGAAAAGCTGGTTTCGGTGGAAGGCCAGGTCAACCACGCCGGTTCCTATCCCATCACGCCCAACACCACCCTGCTGGGCGCGATCGCCATGGCGCAGAGCCCGACGCGCATCGCCAAGCTGGACGAGACCATGCTGTTCCGCAACGTGAACGGCCAGCGCATGGTGGCGCGGTTCGACATCAAGCGCATTCGTGCGGGCATCGACCCGGATCCGCAGGTGTTTGCCGGAGACGTGATCGTGGTCGGCTTCTCGCAGTCGAAGTCGATCTACCGCGACATCATCTCGATGGCCGGGCTCCTCAACGTCCTGACCCGTTTCTAATGATCGGCGGTACCGTGCACAACAACCCCTCCTTCGCTCCTGCTGGCAGCGCCGCGCCGCGCGCGATGTCGGATGCCTTTGCCGATCTTGCCGAATACGACGACGAGGGCAGCAAGATCGACGTTCGCAAGATCCTGCTCGTCATCCGCGCCAACTTGTGGCTCATCGGCTTGATCATTGCAGGTTCACTGGCGCTGGCGCTGGTCTTCACCATGCTCAAGACACCGCGCTACACCGCGGTTGCCACGGTGCAGATCAACAACCAGTCGGCCCAGGTGCTGGGTGACGATCAGCAGGATGCCTCGCAGGGCGAAGTTGCCTCGCCGCAGGATACCGATCGCTTCCTCAAGACGCAGATCGCCATTCTCAACAGCCGCGCCATTGCCGAGCGCGTGGCCCAGCGCCTGCGCCTGACCGGCAATCCGCAGTTCTATGCCGGCATGGGCGTGCCCGCGCCCAAGCCTACGGCCAGCCCGCAGCAGGTGCGCGAATATACGCTCAACCTGCTCAGCAACAACGAACTGGCCGACATGACGCCGGCTTCGCGCCTGGCAACGATCACGTTCACCAGCATCGACCAGCAGCTTTCCGCGCGCATCGCCAATGCCTGGGCCAATGAATTCATCCAGGCCAACCTGCAGCGCCGCTATGACAGTTCGGCCTATGCCCGCGATTTCATTTCGGGCCAGCTCGCCGAAGCCAAGGCCAAGCTCGAGCAGTCGGAACGCGATCTCAACGCCTATGCCCGGCAGGTCGGCCTGATCCGCACGCGCGATGCCGCGCCCACGCCCGGTGACGCCGACAGCGGCGGGACCACCGGTTCGGTGACCACGGCCAGCTTGCTGCAGATCAACACCGCGTTGAACCAGGCGCAGGTCAACCGTATGGCCGCCGAGCAGCGCTGGAAGGCCTTGTCGGGTGGCAACCTGCTGGGCGCGCCCGAAGTGCTGGCCAACAGCACGATTACGTCGCTACTGGCCGACCGCTCCCGCGCCGAGGCAGAACTGCAGCGCGAACGCGCACGCCACCTCGACGACTTTCCGTCGGTGGTGCAGGTCAAGGCCCAGATCGTTGGTATCAACCAGCAGATCAATTCGGTGGCGCAGAGCATCCGTACGTCCGTCAAGGAACAGTACGATGCGACGGTCGAAGCCGAGAACAATCTCAAGCAGCAACTCTCGCAGCTCAAGGGCACTTCGCTCGAAGAGCAGGACAAGTCGGTTCAATACAACCTGCTTGCCCGCGAAGCGGATACCAACCGCAGCCTGTATGACGGCCTGCTGCAGCGCTTCAAGGAACTGAACGCGGCGGCCGGCATCAGCGCCAGCAACATCTCGATCATCGATGCGGCCGAGCCGCCGTCGATCCCCAGCTCGCCGGTGCTGGTCAACAACATGTTGATCGCGCTGCTTGCGGCCCTGGCGATCTCGGCGCTGGTCGTGCTGATCCGCTTCCAGCTGGACGATGCGGTCCGCGTGCCGGAAGACATCGAGGAAAAGCTGGGCATGCCGTTGCTTGGCGTCATTCCCAAGGCGGAAGACACCACGCCGGCCGCGGCCTTGGCCGATCCGAAGTCGGCGGTGAGCGAAAGCTACAACTCGCTGCGCGGTTCGCTGCTCTATTCGACGGCAACCGGCCTGCCGCGCTCGCTGCTGGTCACCAGCTCGCAGCCTTCGGAAGGCAAGTCCACCACCAGCCTGGCCGTGGCCACGGGCCTTGCCCGCCTGGGCAAGAAGGTGCTGCTGCTCGACGTCGACATGCGCCGCCCCGCGCTCCATGCGGTGATCGGGGTGACCAACGAACACGGCATGTCCAGCCTGCTTACCGCGCAGGATACGCTGGCCGACGTGGTGCGTGAAACGGATGAGCCCAACCTGCAGGTGATCACTTCGGGTCCCCTGCCGCCCAGCCCGACCGAACTGCTCAGCTCGGGCCGCCTGACCCAATTGCTGCGCGAACTGAACGAGATCTATGACGTGGTCATCCTCGACAGTCCGCCGGTGCTGGGCCTGGCCGATGCGCCGCTGATGTCGGCCATTGTCGATGGCGTGATGCTCGTCGTCCAGTCCGACCGTAGCCGCCGCGGCTCGTTGCGCGCTTCGCTGCGCCGCCTGCGCGCGATGCACCCCAATGTCCTGGGGGCGGTGCTGACGATGTTCGACGCGTCGAAGTCGGGCAACCGCTACTCCGAATACTATGGCTACAACTACTACCGCTACACGCCCGAGAACGAGGCCTGAGGTAAAGCCATGACGGGCTCGCCGTTGGGCAAAGTGTCGGGGCTTGGCAAGGTGTCGGGCTATGCTGCGGCGCTTGCCTTGGCCGCCTATGCCGGGGTGGCCGCTTTCAGCGGATGGGATCGGCTTTCGATCGTCGATCCCAACGTGCGCGCGCCGACCGGTTGGGCCTATGATACCTTCAGCGCGCGGGCGCTGGCCGGGGATGCCAACGCGGCAGCCCGGCCCAAGGATGCGCTGCCCCTTGCGCAGCGCGCCTTGCTGTCAGACCCGGTCGATGCCTCGGTGGTGGGCCTGGTCGGGGCGGCGCACTTCCTGGCCGGCCAGTCCGACGATGCCGATGCGGCATTCCGCCTGTCCGCCGGCATGGGCTGGCGCGACCTGCCCACGCAGATCTATTGGTTCAACCGGGGGCTGGACCTGGGCCAGGCCGATGTCGCCGCCCAGCGCCTGGACGCCTATCTGCGCCAGGTGCAGGACGATGACCGCACCCAGACCATGCTGAACGACATGGTGGCAAGCCCCGAAGGACGCGCCGCGATCGTGCCCCGGCTGGCCGAGGCGCCCACGTGGCAGCGCATGTTCCTCTCCGCACCCTCCACCATGGCGCAGCAGGACTTTGCCAACCGCTATGCCGTGGTGCGGCACATGCGCGCCGGCAGCCTGGGCTGCCCGGCGGTGAGCGGGTTGACCACCGGGTTGATGCGGGTGGGCCTGTTCAACGAGGCGCAGGATATCTGGAGCCGCGAATGCGAACCGGGCAATGCCCTGGTGCACGATGGCCAGTTCCTGCGCATCAATCCCGATCCACAGGCGCACAATTCGGTGTTCGACTGGCAGGTGCCGAGCAGCGGGACCGTGGAACTGCTGGTCAGCGACTTTGGCAACAATGGTGCCCACCAGCTCGACCTGCGGGTTTCCGGGGCCAGCCCCTTTTCGGTGCTGCGCCAGGTGGTGGTGTTGCCGGCGGGCAGCTATCGCCTCTCGTGGGCGATGCCTGGCACCACGGCGACCGAACTGCGCGCGTTGAAAGTGGGCCTGGGCTGCACGTTCGACCAGGGCATCGCCCAGACGCCGATACCGCAAGCCGGCGGCCGGGTTGCCACGCAATACCTGCTGGACGATGCCTGCCAAGCCCGCGCGCTGGTGTTCTGGCTGGCGCCGGGCACCCAGGTGCACATCGCCGATGTGCGGTTGGAGCGCGTGACGGGCTGAGCCAGCCAGGCCAGCCGGTTATCCGGCTATTTGCGGCGCGGGACGATCAGTGGCGTGCCGCGCGGCACGATCGGCCCCAGCACCAGGCAGAACGAACGGATCGCCGCCGCTCGTGTCCGCGTGGCATCGCCTTTCAACAGCGAGACGAAAAAGCGCCCGATGCTCTTGGTCAATTGCCAGGCATAAGTGGAATAGAGCTTGTGCTGGACCAGCACGGCGCCATTGCCCAGGGCATAGAAAAACGACCGGTCCAGTTTGATCGTATCGTTGGCGGGCAGGGGCGGATGATCGACCAGTAGCCCGGCCACGCGGCGTCCACGATAGCCGGCCGCAAGCAGGCGCAGCCCGAAATCGAGACCCTCGCTCGATCCGTGAATGCAGCCGATGCCCAGCGTGGGATCGAATCCCGTGGCGCGAAACGCATCGGTTCGGATCGTCACGCCTGGCTCCCACATGTTGCCGATGATCGTCTTGGGCGAAAAATCGATGTCGGCGGCAATGGGGTCGGCCGCCTGCACGGCGCCCTCGGACCGGATGTTGCAGGCCAGGAAATCCAGCCTGTCGCGCTCGAGCAGGGCAATGGCATCGTGCAGCGCCGTGTCGCCCACCGGATAGGTATCGTCATCGAGGAAGCACAGGAACGGATGGCTGGCCAGTTCCGCACCCTTGTTGCGTGCCAGCGACGAACTCCAGATGGTGAGCGGCAAGACGCGCACCCCGGGGAAGGATGGGGCATTGGCCACGTCCCAGCCTTGCCAAACTAGGATGATCTCCACCGTCACGTGCAACTGTTCGCGCAGATGGTCGAGCACGGTGCGCAGGCGTTCTTCGCGGCCGGAATTTTCCACCGTGCAGATGATGATCGTGATCGATGGCGTGGTGGGCGTGGGGGCAGATGTCTGGGCGTCAGCGGTCATGGCGTTTTCCGTCGGTGAAGCGGGCGGTGGTTTGGCGCCGGATGGGCCGACGACGCGCACAGGCGCCGCTTTGGCTTCATGCGCGATTCCCCCGGGTCTTGCCAAGGGGGCATGACATGAAATTTGCTGCGTTGCGGCAATTGGTCATGCCGCGAACTTGTAAAATCTTCCGCGCTGCAAAATAAAATGGCTGACCAGCGCTTGGCAAAGTCGGCGATCCATTGACAAGAACAGGTTGACCCGACAGACCTTTGCCAGGGGAACGGCCATTGCGCAGTGCACAAGGGACGGACAAGCCGTAGCCCGATCCGGCATGGCGATGCGGCAAAAAGCGCCAAATTGTGCGGGATAGGCTGGTTTCTGTTTCGTAAACCATGGTTTGCTGCAATTTCGGGACGGTTTTGAACACGGTATGAGCTACTCCAAACTCGCGATGAAAGGCGCAATCTGGTCGTTGCTCCAGGTTCTCGCCGAGCGCTTTACCCAGACCGTGGTCATGCTTACGGCAGCCCTGTTCCTGGGGCCGCACGATTTTGGCGTTGCGGCAATGGCCACCGCCCCGGCCATCATTGCTGCATCGACTTTGCAATCTGGCAACCAGTTGATTGTGCAACGCGAAGAGGCGGATGCCCGGTTTCTGGATACCGCGTTCGGCCTGTTCATCGGGATCGGCATTGCCGCCGGCGTGGTGATCGCTGCGCTGGCGCTGATCTTTCGCCTCCTGCCTGGCTATGACAACATCTGGCTGATGATCCTGCCCACGGTGGCCGCGCCGCTGTCTGCGGCGGTGGGCGTGGTGCCCGAAGGCCTGCTGATGCGCACGTTCAATTACCGCGTGCTGGCGATCCGCAAGACCGCCGGCCAGGCAATTGCCGGCGTGGCTTGCTGCGCGATGGCGGTCTATGGCTTTGGCGCGTGGAGCATCGTGGTGCAGGTGACACTGGCGCCGATCATTTCCACCGTCATCAGCCTGTTTGCAGCGCGCTGGCGGCCCACCGCGGTTGCCCGGCTGGGTGACATGGCCGATGTCAGCCGCTTTTCGGGTGCGGTCCTGGGCGTCTCGGTGCTCAACCAGATCAACATCCGCTCGGTCGACGTGATCGTCGGCATGATCGCCGGTCCGACCGCCACGGGCGTGTTCCGCCTGGCGCGCACCGTGCTCGATCTGGCCACCAGCCTGTTCCTCAACCCGGTCAACAACACGCTCCTGCCGATCTTCTCGCGCATGGCCGGTGACCGGGAACGCACGATCGAGGCGATGTGGCAGGCTTGCGGTATTACCAGCCTGATCGCATCGGTGCCGTTCGTCGCCTCCACCTTTGCCGGGCCGTTCGTGGCCGACCTCGTGTTCAAGGGCAAATGGCCGCACCTGGCCGAAACCGTCACGGTGCTGCTGATCTCGCTGCCGTTCGTGGCGATGATCGTGCCGTTGCAGACCTACCTGGTGGCCACTGGCCGCCCGCGCCTGGCGCTGTGGAACAACTTTTTCCAGACCATCGCCAACGTGGTGATGATCGCGGCGGGTGCCTATTTCGGTATCGTCTGGGCAGCGGGCGCATTCAGCCTGCGTTGCATGCTGGGCGGGCTGGCGCTGATCTTTGTGATCCGCAAGGTCACGCCCGATATCCGCATCGCCAAGGATGTGGTGACTTCGCTTCCAGCGGTGGTTGGCCTGGGCGTGGTGGGCGCGGTCGGTGCCTTGACGTGGATCGCTTCGCTCGATCTGTCGCGGCTCTTGCCCACGCTGGCCACCACCACCCTGGCGCTGCTGCTTTATGCAGCGATCACGTTCCTGTTCTTCCGCGCGCGCATCAGCACTGTCCTGATGGCCGTCAAATCGAAGCGCTAGTTTTGTTTGCCGTGCGATTTGTTGACAAATACCGGTATCCACTTTTTGTCATCGCACTCAAGAAGGAGCCACGCCATGGCGCGCATTGCAGTCGTCTGCGCCTTTCTGCCCAGCCGCAACACCGGCATGTATACGGTGGATCTGTCGGCCTATGCCTATTTCACCAGGGCCTTTCCCGATGACGAAGTGACGTTCTACTGCCTCGGCAGCACGGCCAAGCTGGGCTATTCCAAGGAAGAAACCCACCAGGAATACCAGCAGCTGAGCGACCATGTCGACGCGGTGCGCGAGGCGGACCTGATCGTCTACTGGGGCGATTTTCTGCACTCCAAGGGCTATTGGGAAGCAGACCTTGGTGGCTGGCTGGTGCGCGACGGGATCAGCCCCGATCGCGACGCTGCCCGCGAATTGATCTATCGCGCGTTGATGCTGGAAGACGCCAGCGATGAACTGCTGGCCAAAGTCGTGGTGTTCGGCGGCACGATCATCACCATCGGCGCCAACGACCTGGCCGATGCGCGCTATGCCAAGGCGCTGCGCCGCCTGATCACCAAGGCCGGTGGCATCTATTTCCGCGATGCGCTTTCCTCGGTCAAGGCTTCGCCCCTGCGCGGCGACCAGGCCACGCTGGGCAGCGACTGCGCGCTGCAATTGTCAAAGGACGATTTCCTCCAGTACGGGCTGGTCGATAGCTTCCCCGAAAAGCCGGGCGAGAAGCTGGGCGTGTTCTTCGGTCGATCGAAATGGATTGCCCAGCCCCTGGCTTTGGGCCGGGCCGTGGCGCGGCAGATGGGGGCAGAGGCGATGTGGGTGCCCTGGCTGCGGTCGGCGCCGCGCCAATTGCCGCTGGCACGCCTGTTCGGCTTTCCCGCCACGCGCGAACCGCCGCTGCCCAAGGATGCCATCGCCAAGCTGCTGGAATGCAAGGCAGTGGTCACCGATACGTATCACCTCTGCGTCAATGCCTGGAATCTGGGCATTCCGGCGGTGTGCATCGGCTTTGGCAGCCAGCACGTGGGCCACACCCTGGGCGACAAGAAGAAGGAAATCCTTTACGCCCAATACTTGGGCAGCCCGTTCTACATCTATCGCGAGCACATCCAGAACCCGACGGCGATCCCCGCCGCGGCACGTTATGCCGCCAAGATGCTGGGCGAAACCGACCAGATCGAGATTGTGAAGGCATCGATCCACGAACAGGCGCAGGCCGCGCGGGCGCGCCTGGCGGCGGCTTGCCGCCGCGTGCTGGGCCGCTGATCTCTCCGGCCCCTGCGTAACGCAAAAAACCCCGCTGCCCATGCCGGCAGCGGGGTTTTTCGTTTCAGCCGATCCGCGCCAGCAGGGCCTGTGCAATTCCATGCCAGCTGAACTGATGGCGATAGGCCGCCACCGCATCGGCAGCCGGCGGCGTGGCCGCGGCGTCGGCCACTGTCTGCGCCAGGGTGTTGGCATCGATCGACAGCGGCACGAAGCGCGCCCAGGGCGGCGCCACGCGGCGGTGAATCTCGATGTCGCTGCACACCACCGGCAGGCCCAGGCTGCCCGCCTCGACCAGCGGCATGTTGAACCCTTCGGCCAGCGACATGCTGACGAAGCAGGTGGCATGCTGGTACAGCGCCAGCAGCGCGGTATCGCTGGCATGGCCGTGCCATTCCAGCTTGCCGGCGCGGGTGGCAAGCTGGCTTTCCCATTCGGCAGCGACCGGGCCCCAGCCACTGCGGCCCACCACGCGAACCACCCAGGGGGCAGGCAGGGCATCGGCCATGGCCACCACGGCGGCATAGTTCTTGCGCGGCTCGATCGTGCCCACCGCGATCACGCCGGGCTGGCTGCGATCGGGGGCGGGCGCGGTGGAGAGATCGATGCCGGGGGCATTGCCGATCGTCGCCACCTGGCGGCGCAGGATCGTCGCCAGGCTTTCGGCCATCAGCGTGGTGGGGGCAACGATATCGCGATAGCGGGGCGCCATGCGGGTTTCGGCGTGCTTGAACAACATGCGCCCGCGCAAGTTCATGGCCTGGCCGCGCGTCCACGGGAAATCATCGTGGATGATGCGGTAGACCGGGGTGCCGAACAGTAAGGGGCTGGGCGGAAACGCCGGGCAAACCAGCGCACGGGGCCGCGCCTGCCGCCAGGCCGCCGTGCGCGACAGGCCGAGCCAGCCGCGAAAGCCGCCAGGCACCTTGATCATGCTGCCATCTTGCAGATCATCGAGCACGGTCGAGCGATCGTCCACGAAAGCCACCACGTTGGTGGCCCGGGCGCGCATCGCGCGGAACAGGTTGATGGCATAGCGTTCGATTCCGGTTGATGCGTTGGGCCTTGTGGCCAGCACCAGGTCTATGGCGATTGTCAAAGCGTTCGGCCCCCGATGATATCAAACCTTGGCCGTCTTGGCGCGAATTGCGCTGCGGTGCAACATAATGGTGTCAGGCGATTTCCTGTTCGCGCGCCAGAACCGCAGGCGCAGCTCGCTTCTTGCCGAGGCCGAATATCCACAAGAGATTGAGCCGCATGAGCAAGATATGCGCGGCGATCGGTATGGCGATGCCCAGCACCGTGCCGATAAGCAACATTCCCTCGCCGCCGATCGGAACATGCATCTTGTGCAGTGCAATCCGCGCGCCGGAGGTGACGAGGATGTGCATGACGTAGATCGACATGGAATACTGGCCTAGTACGGTCATCGCCCGTGCGGCGCGGGTTTTCCCCAGCGCTAGGCCCAGTACGCAGGTCAGGGCAATGCCAGTAACCGCCAGCGGCAGGGCGGACATGTTGTGGTAATCCATGCCCAGCAGATTCGATACAGCGGCCAGCACGGCAAACGCGGCGGCGGCTGCAAGCAGCGGAATGCGCGCGGGCAACGCCATGAACGACTCTGAAAACGCAGCACCGGCCGCATAAAACAGCAGGAAATGCCCAAGGTTGAAGGCGGTGGTTTCATAGCTGAGGAACAGGCCCGCCACCACGAAAGCCGGCAGCGCAAGCCAGAACAGCAGCCGCGTGCCAAGCGCGAGCACCAGCAACTGGAACGCCATAAGCGTGAACAGGAACCAGAACTGGGCGATGGGATGCCAAGGGATCGTCAGCAATTGCGAAGGATAGACCTTGCCGCTGGTGTAGCGTGACAGCGCGACCATGACCCCGCCCTGAAGCAAGGACCAGAGCAGGTAGGGATAGGCCACCGTCTTGATCTTGCTGTACAGAAACGGGCCGCGCCCCTTGGCCAGCGAATGCGGCGTGGTCAGTCCGGCGAGGAAGAAGAACGCCGGCATGTGAAACGCATAGATGGTGAAATCGGCCACCTGATGGAACGGCGTCCACTCCAGCAGGCCGGCATCGCGCAAGCCACGCCACACGTGCGCCATGACGACAAGCACGATGGCGATGCCCCGCGCATTGTCCAGCCATGAAACCCGCGCCGGCGCAGCCACGCTCATGCCTGCAGCCCGCGCGCGACGGCGCGGCGTCGTGTCGGCTTTTCCACGGGCGGCAAGGCCAGGGGCCGCATGCCTGCGTAGCCGATGACCATGCCCAGCAGAGCAGCGGTCTTGATCGAGAAGATTGCGCCGCCGAACAGAGCGCCAACGGTGATATAGCCGGCAGTGGCGATATTGACGAAGGCGGGCGATGCCTTGTGCCGCGAAAACGCGCCGGCAAAGGCAATGATCGCGAACGGCGCCCCAACCAGGCCAAGGCAGCGGATCAGGTAAAGCGCGCCGCTATCCCCGATGCGCGATTCGGGAACGCCACCCACCAGCATCGCCGGCAGGCTGGTTTGCGCCATGCCGTCAAACGTGATGGCAATACGCTCTCCCAAATCGCCGAACAGGAATGAACCACCGATCAGGTAGAATGCTAGGGCGATCATGAAGATTACCACCGGGACCAGCCAGATGAAGTTGGGCGAGGGCCGCCGCACCACGAACGTACCGAGAGTTGAGACGAGGATCAGAATCGTGGGGATGCGCGAGTCTGCCGCCAAGGACAGAAACAGGCACACGCCCACGGCGATCAGGCGGAATTTGGGGCGATGCTTGTAGAGTTCGTTATAGGCAAACGACGCGATCAGCGCGAAGTAGCCTAACGAAATGGGTTCGAGAAACACGCTGCCCAGGCGGTGATCGGCCAAGGAAAACTGCGATCCGCCAGCGCGCATGGCGCCAAGATAAAGCCCACCGGAATTGCCACTGCTGCTGGCGGCGTCAGCAATCCAGGAGCGTGTGCTTGTGAAGTAGTTCAGCGGATTGGCAATCGCGGTATAGATCGAGGGCATGAACATCTCGACCAGGGCGACGGCCACCACCACGCCCATCAACTGATTGAGAATCTTGACCGGAAAGCGTTCCAGCGTGGCACCGGCCATAATGAACACCGGGATCACCAGCATGTCGTAAAAGCACTTGGCGTTGAAACCCTGGGTGGCAGAGGTCAGCAGCAGGAGGCCGATCAAAGCAAAAAGCGACCAGGTAAATCCTACCTTCAGCTTGGGTGGACGAAGATAGACCAAGCCTGCCGCGACGGCCGTGATCACGATCTGGACGATGGTGACCTTGGCATTGCTCATCCCCACACCGTGGGCGTTGAGCACGGCGAGAAGGAAGTTCATCAAGGTGGCCACAGCCAGCACGATCCCGCCAAACCTATCGTGCGCTTCTTGGGCCGCCAGCATTTTGGAGCGGGCCCGCGGGCGGCGGCGGGGGCCTTGCCCCGGCAGTGTGTGCGCAACATGTGCCATACGTCGGGCTCTAGCACACGAGGTAGCATGAAGGCGACAACGAAAGGTGCCGTTGCAGGGATTTGCGGCCTGCTCTCGATCTCTGCTGCGCCTGCGTTGCAGCCAGGGCAGAACGCCCGGCCTTCACCGGCCCAACCTATTCCGCAACCGCGAATGCAGGGGGCTTGGTCGCCTGCTGCGGCGGGCGTGCAGAGCCTGCATGAGGCGGGCATTCTGTCCAACAGCAATGGTCGCGGGCGCACGCAACTGCCGCCCCCGCAAGGGTGCCGTTATGGCGATTACTGGACCACGTTCCTGGTGGGCGGTGGCCATCTGGCCTTGCAGCAAGGCACGGTGTTTCCTGGTGACCTGGCGGTTTGCCACGGGCAGGCCTGGGTGATCCAGCGTAGCCCGGCATCGGGCGCGCCGGCCGGGACGATCAAACCTGGTGATAGCTGGCAGGTGGCGGCCAATGGCGTGTTTGAAGGACGCGCCTATCGCGCCGGTGGCCAAGTGGTGCATTATGGCGGCTCGTACTACCACTTCTTCCTGCCGCGCGATGCCCGCTCCATGGCCGGGCCGCTGCGTCCCGGTGTCTATTGGATCGGAGACAGCATGGCCGCCTTTGCCCGCGCGGCGGCGTTGCGGACGATGCCGGGGGTGAGCGTCGATGCGCTCAATTCGGCCGGATCTCTCGAAATCGCCAGCGTCTTCGCCTATCGCACGCTGACTGGCGCCGCGGACCGGCGCACCGTCGTGGTCTGGGCGGGACAGAACACCGAAGACAAATGGTGGGAAACCGATGCCGCCCTTGCGCAGATTCGCGCGATCACCCGGCAGCGTGGGCAGCGCCTGGTGGTGATGACCCCGGTGGGGCGGCGCGAATTCACGTTCAATGGGCAGCGCTTGGTCGGCAAGTGGCAGGAATTCCTGAAAGCCGGCAGCAACCTGCGCGTGGGACTGGTGCAGACGCAGGCGTTGGTGCGACGCGAATTTCCCGGCCAGGCGATCGACTCGCGCGCAGTGGTGCTTGCTGCCGTGCAGGCGCATCCCGACGCTTTTGCCGGGCCGGACCTGCAATTTCCGGGCATGAGCGAATTGCAGACGGCCCGGCGATTTGGCCTGGTTCCGCTATCAATCTATCAGGACCCGGTGCGCAACGGCTTTCCGCGCCAAGCGAAGTTCGCTGGGTATTGGAGCCAGTCCGGCCTGCCGTCGCAGGTCGCCCCTGGCGCTTATTACGTGCGCAGTGGCGGTGGCGTGCCGGGCAATCTGATTGCGGCGGTCAATGGCCAGCCGCATGAATTTCCGATGGGTAGCCGCAATTCGGTGGTGCATTTTGCCGGCCCAAACGCCGGTATCGCCAACGATGCCCTAGTCGCCGCCGTGGCCCGCCTTGCCGGCAACTGACCCGCGGCTTCGCTCAAGCCAACGTCGCCGGCGCAGGCTTCGGTCGCTTGGTGCGGTCCGCGATCCAGCGGTTGATCGTGCGACGCGCAGGCTGTTCGATCAGGTAATAGCTGCCAATCGCCACAACGAGGGTGGCGGGCAAGAGAACGAGCGGCGTTACCCGCTCGTGCAGCGTGTAGAATGGTTGCTGCCACAGATAGATCGAATAGCTCGTCACACCCACGAAGTGCATTGCCGGAAACTCGAAAAAGCGCACGAAGGGCGTGGGGGCATGAGCCAGGCCGTTTACCGCGCAGGCCAGCAGCGTGCTGTTGATCGCCAGTTGCAAGGCCAGCGGCAATCCCGAAAAGGGCACGAAGAAAGCCAGCAGCAGAAACAACGGCGCAACTTTGCCGAACACCGCATGAAGGCGGGCGGGGGCAAGATAGATGGCAAACGAAAGGAACAGCGGCGCGACGCGCACGTCTGTTCGCCAGAACACATTGTGCTCGTTAGCGCCCGGCATGGCACCCAGGACGAAACCGTTCACCAGCGCCAGCACGGCCAAGGCCAGCACGAGATAGCCTATCGCGCGGCGCCGCATGAGCAGGGCTGCGAGAATCGCCAGGATGATATAGGAGTGTTCCTCCACGCTGATCGACCAGATGTGGTTGAGCGCACCGGCTTCGCCGAAGAAAGCCACCTTGTAGTTCATCCACATCGTGAGCGTGGCAAAGTAATCCATCGGCGTCACCAGCGAATTGAACCGGTGCCCTTTCCATCGCGCCGCCATGGAAACGGCGTAGATCACTGTGGCGAACACCAGCAGAGCCGGATAGATGCGCGAGAAGCGCCGAAGGAAGAAGGTCTTGAGCGGGAATTTCTCGTCGATCAGGATCTGGGACATCAGGCGACCGCTGAGAACGAAGAACAGATCGACGCCCATACCGCCCAACTGCGGGATGCCCGGAACGAAGTGCCCTGCCAGAACGACGAGAATGGCCAGGCCGCGCCAGCCATCAAGGTACAAAATGCGGCCATGGTCACGCGAAGACACGGCATTCTCCAGCAAGGTTGATCATGTCATCCGGTTTCAAATACCATGCCGAAAACGGATCAAGCACGGTTTGGCAGGGTCAAAGCGCAGCGACGGCTGGCGTCTTCCGTCGCGTCGCCTGGCGGGCTCGCTCGCCAAACCAGTTCATCCCCGGCATTTCCACGAAGCGATAGGTCTGGCTTGCCACGAGCACAACGGCCATCAGGTAAACGACGGTGATCGCATCCATCACCCAGGCGTTGCCCACCAGGGCGAGATCGGTGCCGGGTAGCGTGGTCGGCATGTGCAGCACTTTGCCCGCAGCGCGCAGCACGTTGTTTGTGATAAACGCGCCGAAGAAATGGACCATGTAGATCGAATAGGACAAATCACCCAGCTTGCGCGGGAAAGGCCGTAGCAGCGCCTGGGAGACTTGGCCATCCTGCCGCGCGAAGACTAGGATCGCGATGCCGAATACCAGTGGCGCTAGCAGTTGCAGAGGGCCAACTTCAGCCAGATAGACAAAGCCCAGCACGAGCGCGATAGCCAACGCTTCCGCCAGAGTGCCCTTGATTGGCAGGGGCCTGTCGCGCAGGCACCACACCAGGTGCCCGGCAAAGAAGCCATAAACGCAGCGCTCCAGGCCGAACTGGCTGCTTGTTGCCAGGAACTTGGGCGCCAGCAGATAGAGTGACAGGCCAGCCGCCACCACATAGAGCAGCGCGACCAGCGGCAAGCGCCGCCGCGCAAGGATCACCGTGACGGCAAAGATCAGATAAGTGAAGAATTCCGCGCTGATGCTCCACGATGGGCCGTTCCAGGTAGACCCTTCATAGATGCCCACACCGTTCAGCAGCAGAAGGTTGACTAGGACAGCCATCGGCGTGCGGTCTTCGGAAAAAGGCGGGCGGGGCAGCGCCCCGGGCGCATGGTGTGAAACCACGAGCACCAACAACTCGAACGCCACGAACGCCGCCAGCATCACCACATGCAGCGGATAGATGCGGCCGAATCGGCGGATCGTGAAAGGGATTAGGTCGTCGAACGTGGCAAGTCGGTTGGCATAGGCATGGGAAATGACGAAGCCCGACAGCACGAAGAAGAAATCCACAAACATGTAGGCGTGCCGCGTCAGCGTGAAAAAGTAGATGTGACTGCCCACTTGCAGGTGGAACACCGCCACGGACAGCGCGGCGATCCCGCGCAAGCTGTCCAACGCTTCATACCGATGCTTTTGCGCCATCACTGCCCCACTTCCCCAATTGCAACGGGATTACACGATCAGGTCTCATGCGTAAATACGCTGCGCCGCAGCAAGCAACAGCTGCGCCATGGCGGCACCGGCCGCCGGCGCACAATCAGAACCGCGCTGTCTCCCGCTGGACGCGCGCGGCGATTGAGGCCCATGAGAAGTTGTCGTTGATGTGGGCGATCTGTGCAGTAAGCAGCGCGGCGCGAGCGGCTGGGTCTTGCAGGGCGCCGATGCGGGTGGCGAGGCTCGCCTCATCCCCTGGCTCGAAGATTGCGTTGGGGCCCACCACGCCGGGAATGCCGCCCACGTTGGAGCCGAGCGCTGGCGTGCCGCAGAACACCGCTTCGGCACAGACGCGGCCGAACTGTTCGCGCCAGTTGGGCGTGGGCACGCTGGGCAACACGAAAAGGTCGAGCGCCGAATAGAAGATCGGCAGCTGTTCCTTGTTGAGCGCCGGGAGCAGCACACCGCCGAATTGCTGCACCGCTTCGGCCACGTCAGGATCGCTCACCGGCCCGCAAAGGAGCAGGGCGGCGCCGGCCTGGTGCGCGGCGCGGGAGAAATACTCCAGCCCCTTGGGCCGCCAGATGCGCCCGGCATAACCGGCGAGCACGCGCCCGTCGAACGCACGAGCGCCCTGGGGGAACAGCGCGGTCAGCTTGGCCCGCGCCTCGTCCTTGGGAATGGGGCTGAACGATTCGAGCGAGACGCCGTTGCCCAGCGGTGCCACGATCCGCTCGGCCTTGGCACCGCGCGCGCGCAGCACGCCGGCCACTTCGGTGTTCTTGGGAAACACGATGTCCGCCCGGGCATGAACCACTCGCTCCATCACGTTCGCGCCGGAAAAATTGCCTTTAAGGTTGATCGCGCTGCTTTCCAGCACGAACGTGCTCTTGCGCTTGAGCAGGGCAGCCAGGAACGCCGTGAGCGAGTGCGGCTCTTCATGGATGTAGAGCACCTGGGGCGGATGGGCCCGGATGTAGGACAGCATGCCCGGGCTGACATATGTGAGCCAATGGCCGGGCGCGATGCTGGGAAACAGCTTGAGCGTGAACTCGGGCTCGGTCACCTCGGCGTATTCCTTGCCGGCAAAGACCTGCGGGCCCAACACGGTGAGATCGAACAGCTTGCCCAATTCCCGGAAGCGATCATGGTACAGCTTGTTGCCGGCTTCGTGCCACACCAGAATCATGCTCGGTTTCACGGTCGGTCCACCCTTTCGACACAGCCCCGCGGCGCGCGCTGTTCGCTGCGCCGGTCCAGGCGTCTTGTGCATGCACAATGCGCGTGTTGCAATGCAATAGGTTTTGTAAAGGCACAATTCGCTGGCTGGGCCGTTGGTCTGCCAAAGGGGCAGCGGCGCGTGGCAGCAATGTAAATTTTGCATATGCGAACCACGCGCTATGGCCTAACACAGCGCCCGGGCGGCGGGGGTTTCCACCTGCCGGGGCAAGACGGCTTATGGTTAAGGAAAAGCGAGGATCTATGACGCAGACAGTGGCGGTGACCGATGTTATGGCGCGCTCTGGCGTGGCCTTTGGCACCAGCGGCGCACGCGGCCTGGTGACGGCGATGACCGACCAAGTATGCTTCACTTATACTTGCGCATTCCTGCAGCACATGGCCGAGATCGGCCAGTTCGCACCCGGTGGCGGCGTGGCGATCGCGGGTGATCTGCGGCCTTCCACCCCGCGCATCATGGCGGCCTGCCGTGCCGCGATCGCGCACATGGGCGGGGAATTGGTCGATTGCGGTTTCGTGCCTTCGCCGGCCGTGGCGGCACTCGGTTTTGCCCGCGGCATTCCCTCGCTCATGGTTACCGGCAGCCACATTCCCGACGATCGCAACGGCATCAAATTCAACCGCGCCGACGGCGAAGTGCTCAAGCCCGACGAAGCCGCGATTCGGGCGCAGCACGTGGACCTGCCCGATCTCTTCGATGCCGATGGCATGCTCCGCGATGCGGCAACTGCGCCTGCCCTGGTGGACGCGGCCACGCCTTATGTCGCGCGTTACATCGACTTTTTTGGGGGCGAGGCGCTCAAGGGGTTGAAGCTCGGCGTCTATCAGCATTCGGCCGTGGGCCGCGATGTGGTGGCGCAGATCGTGTCCGGCCTGGGCGCAGACGTGGTCTTGCTGGGCCGATCGGACAAGTTCATCCCGGTCGATACCGAAGCGGTCCGCCCCGAAGACGTGGCGCTGGGCAAGCAATGGGCAGCCGAACATGGCCTGGATGCGATCCTTTCCACCGATGGCGATTCGGATCGGCCGCTGCTGGCCGATGAAAGCGGTGCGTGGATGCGCGGCGACGTGCTCGGTATCCTGTGCGCGCAGGCGCTGGACCTTGCCGCGGTTGCCACGCCGGTCAGCTCCAACACCGCGCTCGAGGCATCGGGCCGGTTTGCCCAAGTGCGCCGCACGCGCATCGGCTCACCGTTCGTGATCGAAGCGATGGACCAACTGCTGGCGCAAGGCCTGGCCGCCTGCGGTTATGAAGCTAACGGCGGCTTCCTGCTGGGCAGCGCAGTCACCGCAAACGGGCGCACGCTGGCGGCCCTGCCCACGCGCGACGCGGTCTTACCGATGGTGGCCGTGCTCGCCGACGCGCGGGCCAAGGGCCTTTCCCTGTCGGCACTCCAGGCGCAGTTGCCTGAACGCTACACCCATAGCGACCGCCTCAAGGACTATCCCACCGCACATAGCCAGGCGCTGATCGCCAAGCTGGAAGCGGGCGATGACGAAGCCGTGCTGGGGCGGTTGACCGACCTGCTCGGCACGCTGGCGGGCAAGGCGGTGGCTTTCGACAAGACTGATGGGCTGCGCGTGACGTTTGCCGATGGCGATATCATCCACTTGCGCCCCAGCGGCAACGCCCCGGAACTGCGCGTCTATACCGAAAGCGCCACGGCGGCCCGAGCGGCCGGTCTCAACACCGCAACGCTTGATCTGGTGCGCCATCTGCCCGCCCCGGCCTGAACGGTTTTGGCGGGAAATGTGCAGGTGCAGCATAAATGCGTTGACGGCCTGCCCTTCGGTGCGGAATATCGGGTAACGACAAGCAATTTTCCGGGCGCAGCATGATCATCGTGCGAGGGGCCAGGCGCAGCGAGGCGAATGATCGCCGCGCCTTGCACCGGCCCGGCGCCGCCAACGCTTGATGCCAAAACGCTTGATGTGAGTATTCACGAATGAAGATCGCCGTTTTCGGGCTTGGCTATGTCGGCCTTTCCAATGCCGTGCTGCTTGCGCAGCATAACCAGGTCGTTGCCGTGGACATCTCGGCCGATCGCGTGGCCAAGGTGAATGCCCGGCAATCCCCCATCGTGGATGCCGAGTTGGAGGATTTCCTCGCGACCCGGCCACTCGACCTTTCGGCAACCACCGATTCGGTGGCCGCGCTCGAAGGGGCAGACTATGTGATCGTCGCCACGCCGACCAACTACGATGTCGAAACCAACAAGTTCGATACCTCGTCGGTCGAGGCGGTGATCCGGCTGGTCAAGGACCACAATCCCACTGCCGTGGTCGTGATCAAGTCCACCATCCCGGTGGGTTTCGTGTCCGACGTGCGGCAACGGCTGGGCACCGACCAGGTGATCTTCAGCCCCGAGTTTCTGCGCGAAGGCCGCGCGCTCTACGACAATCTCCACCCCTCGCGCATCATCGTGGGCGAGGAATCCGAACGGGCCCACGTGTTTGCCGAATTGCTGCGCGAAGGCGCGGTGAAAAAGGACGTGGAAGTGCTGTTCACCGGCCCGGCCGAGGCCGAGGCGATCAAGCTCTTCGCCAACACTTATCTCGCCATGCGGGTGGCCTTCTTCAACGAACTGGACAGCTATGCCATCGCCGGCGGCATGGACACGCGCCAGATCATCCGTGGCGTCGGCCTCGATCCGCGCATCGGCTCGCACTACAACAATCCCAGCTTCGGCTATGGCGGCTATTGCCTGCCCAAGGATACCAAGCAGTTGCTGGCCAACTATTTCGATGTGCCGCAGAACCTGATCCGCGCGATCGTGGATGCCAACCGCACCCGCAAGGATTTCCTGGCCGAGCAGATCATCCAGCGGCGCCCCGGCAAGGTCGGCGTGTTCCGCCTGGTGATGAAGGCCGGATCGGACAATTTCCGCCAATCCTCGATCCAGGGGATCATGAAGCGGATCAAGGCCAAGGGCATCGAAGTGGTGATCTACGAGCCGGCGTTGGAGGAAGACCAGTTCTTCGGGTCCAGGGTCATCCGCGATCTCGACACGTTCAAGCGCGAGTGCGACGTGATCGTGGCCAACCGCGCGTCCCCGCAATTGGCCGATGTGGCCGACAAGGTGTTCACCCGCGATCTCTTCGGCTCTGACTGAGGCGCGCGCCATGGGATCGAATCAGCAGGGCCTGGCCGGGGGGCCGGCGGTCGAGGCAGCGGGCACCACGGGCAAGGGCGATCTGTTCGCGCGCTATGGCCTGGAATTTGATTCCTATCCGCTGGAAGATGTGGTGGCGCGGGCGCTGCTGCCGGCCACCACGCCGCAGCTCTATTGCACGTGCAACCTCAATCACTTGCGCCAGCTGCAGGGCAATGCCGATTTTCGCGCGGCCTATGCCCGCGCGGCCGTGGTTACCGTGGACGGCCGCCCGATCCGCATGCTCGCGCGCCTTCAGGCCAAGCGCGATGTGCCGGTGGTGACCGGGGCAGACATGTTCCCGGCGCTGCTCGACGCGCTGCGGCCGGGGATCGATCGCCCGTTCTTCGTGGCGAGCTCTGCGCAGGCGGCGCAGATCCTGCGCGACAAGCTGGTGGCGCGTGGTTTCGACCCTGCCGATATCGGGCACGACAGCCCGCCCTATGGGTTCGAGCGGGATGCAGCCTATAGCGCCGACCTCGTCGCGCGCATTGCCGCACTCGATGCCACGCACCTGTTCATGGGGGTTGGCGCGCCCAAGTCAGAGATCTGGGTTTCCCGCCATTTTGCTGGGCTGCCGGCCGCGCACATCTTTTGCGTTGGCGCCGCTCTGGATTTCTCGTCCAGCCTCAAGGCGCGCGCGCCGGCGTGGGTGCGTGCGCTGAGCCTGGAATGGGCCCATCGCATGTTGAGCGAACCGCGCCGCCTGTTGCCCCGCTATGCCGGTGACGCGCTGTTTCTGGCGCAAATCCTGGCCGGACGGAAACTGGTGCCGGTCTTCCCGCCGCGCCCCTGATCCGTCTGGCCCGCCAGGCCGCGGGTCAGACGTTTTCCAGCAGTTGCGGCAAAGGTGCGCTGTCTGCCGGCGCGGCGGATGCCGGCGCGGCGGATGCCGGGAGCGGCGGCGTTTCGGGCGTGCGGTCTGCTAAGGCGGCAATGGCGCGCGGGGTGAACAGCAGGGCTCCCGCCATCGCCAGCAACGAAGCAAGCGACATTTCGCGGATGGGGAAGTCGTCCAGCGCATGGGCGCCCAATTGCGCCATGATGCCCAAGGCAAACAATGCCTGCGCGCGTGAATGCAGCGTGCCCTTTTCACGCAGTTCGAAGCCGAGCCGCCGCCAGGCCATGGTGCCCACGATCGCCAGCACGGCCACCAGCACGATCAGGCCTGGCAGGCCCGCTTCCAGCGTCCATTCCATCCAGTCGTTGTGCGCACGGCCGGCAACGGTGTTGCGGACCACTTCCAGGCGTTCAGCCGCGTTGAAGATCGGGGGGAAGCTGCCCACGCCGCCACCGGCCGGCCAGACCTGGCCCAGGGCGTGGATCGTATCGATCCAGATATCGCGGCGCGAATCGTTGAGGTTGGAAAAGCGGTTCATGATGCGATCGACCGAATGCAACCCGACCGCCAGGAGCAGCCCGACGGCGGCTACCCCGCCGCCCACGCCGAGCCAAAGCGTGCGGCGGGAAAACTGCTGGCGCGCCAGGGGCCAGACCATCGCTGCGCAGAACGCCAGCGCAATCGGCAAGAGCGCGATGCCGGTGCGCGAACCGGTGAGGAACACCACCACCAGCATGATTGCGCCGGTAAACGCCACGCCGCCCCAGAACAGCGATCGGTTCGGAACCAGGCCCACCACCGCGGTGGCGATCACGCCACACGCCATCAGTGCGATCGACAAAAGGTCTGCCTCGGCGTTGTGGTTTGCCTGGAAGCCCACGATCACCCCGAAGTGGGCATAGGAATAGAGCGTCCAGTTGTGGCCAGCGGCGTGCGACAGTTGCAGCGCGCCGAGCATCACCGAAGCGCCGGCAACAGCCACGATCGTGGCGCACAGCCACAGGCGGCCAATCAGATCGGTGCGTGAAACGGCCAGCAGCATCAGCACGGGCACCACCATCGCCAACAACGAGATGAAGGTTCGCGCCGGTGCCATCGACCAAGGCATCCACCGATCGGCCTGGCCGATCAGGGCGAGCGACGCCACTTCCATTTCCCGATCGGGCAGGGCGTGCCAGATCGCAGGGGGCAGCGGAATGAGTTGCAGCACGGGCACGATCAAGACCAGCGCCGCAATCACCCAGGCTGCCCGCGGCACCGGGCCCAATCCCGTCGCCAGGCGAGGATGCAGCAGGGGCAGGGCCAGGATCAGCGCCACCAGCGGCTGCAGGATCATTTCCGTGCCGGGATTGGTCGTGCCGCCGCCGCCGAGCACCAGGGCCACGGCCAGCGCTGCCATCACGACGATCACACCAACCTGAGGCGGAGCCAAGGCGATGTCAGCGGGCAGGCGCAGGCTGCGGCTGCTGCCACGGCTGCCGCTGCGCGAGCGTCGGCGGCGCTGGCCTTGCGTGCTGTCGGGAACGGCCAGTGGTCTGGGTGGCGTGGGCGAGGCGCTGGACCTGCGCCGGCGAGAGCGGCGCTGCGGCTGCGAGGCGGGGCTTTCTTCCACGGGGATGATGCTCGATGATAAGGGGAAAATGGCATGGACAGCGGCATCGCCCCCACGCCGCCGGCGGTCTGTGCCGGCTGTCGTCCCGTCTTTTACCGACGGGTTGCCCGCGGCGCAATCGTGCGCTTAGCGGGGATCATCAGGCAAAAGAAAAGGCCTGCACGCGCTGGGCGTGCAGGCCTTTTCTTTTGCCAAGAGCAAGATCCAGCTCAGCTGCCGGAAGAATCGCTCTTGAAGATTTCGTAGGCGCCCACGCCGAACGCGGCAGCGGCAGCAACGCCGATGATCACGCCGTCAGCGTCCTTGGACTGCTTGGCGACCGGAGCGGACGAACGCACCAGCTTCTTTGCGGTTACCGAGGCAACGGGCACACCAGCGCGGGTGCCAGCGGCCTGGGCGGTCCCTGCAACCAGCAGGGAGGCAACGACGCCGAGGGCGCCGATCTTCATGATGTTCATGGTCACAACTCCAGAATCGGCTTACAGAAGAATACTTATAGGACTTGGCCCTGCCGTTCAAGAACATTTTGCAGTGCAAAATAACCTGGAGCGACGAACGGGGCCCAGGGCGACTGCCCGGACCCCGCTTGTTTGGCACGAACTGAGGCCTTCAACGCAGCGCACAAGAAGCACTCGCACGCTGCGGCAGGGATCAGCCGCCGGGAGAATCGTCGTTGCTGTTGCCCACGGCGATCAGCACGCCGGTGGCCACGACCGGAATGGCCACGAGCAATTCCTCGCTCACGTTCTTGTTGCGCGTGGAAACCGCCTGCGAAGAACGCTTGAGCATCTTGGCCTGCACGGCCTGGACAGGAGCGGCAATGCCGGCGCGGGTGGCCGCAGCATGTGCAGGGGCAGCGATGGCAACAGATGCGAGTGCTGCCGTTCCGAGAATACCAAGCAGTTTCATATTGCCCTCACTTTATAAATCATAGGGTTTTATTTACTGCAAATCGGCCGAATTGACAACGCCGTTGTTTGCAGTGTGTCATTTCAAACAATCTCATGAAATAAAACGATTTTGATGCGGATTGCGACGGGCTTGGTGTGTGGTGCAGCAACAATATCTCACCAAATCTGTGCCAAAAGGACTTGTGCGCAGATTCGGATTTGAGGTTGGCGGCGATTCGTCAGATCAAAATATTGTAAAATCACAATATTGTATGCTTGGTGGGCCAGATTGGCGAGGTACAGCGCCCCAGCCGCCAATGCAGGCATGCCGGCCATTCCCGCAATCGGGCCTGGCCGGCATGCTTGTTTCTCAACGCAATCAGTACTTGAGATAGCGCTGCATGAGCAGGGTCTGCGGCTTGTCCACGCCGTCGACCGGATCGGCCGAACCCATTCGTTTTCCCCACGTGCCGCCGCCGGCGAAATAGGTCGCGCCGATGAAGACGTCCTTGTGCGTAACCATGAACTGCAAAAGGTCGTTGAGTTCTTTCAACGAAGGCGGGGTGGGGCCGGACGCGAATTCGCCGATGAAGATCTGCTTGCGGTTTTGCCGCGCCCAGCCGGTGATGTCCTGCAGGATACGGGCACCCACGCCGGGAATGGCATCGAGGCTGCCGCCGCCAAATCCGCGATCGAGATACTGGTGCGCGTCGAACGCAAAGTTGTTGCCGGGATCGACCATCTGCAACGTGGCCGCGGCGTTGGCGGTTCGCAGCCAGGAGTGCGCGCCGGTCCAGGCGGTGCCGGAAAACAGCACTTTCGAGCGAGCCCCGGCGGCGCGAATGGCGGCGCAGGCGGCATTTTGCGCGCGAATGTTGGAATCGGCCGATTGGTCGTGCGGCTCGTTCATCAGGTTGTACCAGACCAGCGCGTTGTTCTTATAGCGCCGTGCCATGCGACCCCAGAAATCGGCGAATATTTCCGCCGTCACGCTCGACCCTACGTCGCCGATCACCTGGTTGTCACGGCGGCCATAGTCGTGTGCATCGAGCAGGACGACGGCGCCCGCTGCAGTGGCGGTCGCAACGATCTGATCAAGCCCGGCAAGGGCGGCTTCATCGAGGGGGCCGGATAGCTGCGGCTGCAGGCGGCGCCATTTGAACGGCACGCGATAGACGTTGAAACCCTTGCCCAGGTAATAGGCTAGGTTATCAAGTGCGGGCCATTTCCATCGCCCGCCGATATCCTTGAATTCCGCGCCGGCCAGGTTGACGCCGAGGCGAAAACCCTTGGGCTGGACCACGGCGGCCAGGGCCGATCCGGCGGGGGTGGCCAGGGCCAGGGAGAGGGCACTGCCCCGAATGAAGGTGCGACGCGTGTGTTTTGCCATGGGGCGAAGGATTGCGGCGTGTCATGCCGCAATGCAACATGGAAAATGAGGCGCCGAGGCCCGGCCTGCCGCACAAGCCATCCGCTTGGACGCAACAAAGGGCCGCATGGCAGCGGCCCTGTCGTAAACTGGCGTTAAAATGCCCGGTCGTGAACCAGCACGGTAAACGTGGCGAACATGATCTGCACGTCGCGCCAGATGGTCCAGCCGTCGAGATATTCAAGGTCTGCCTGGAGCCGGCCGGACAGATCCGCCTCGGTATCGGTGGCGCCGCGGAAACCGCGCACCTGGGCAAGGCCGGTGAGCCCGGGCTTGAGCGAGTGGCGCTGGTTGTAGCGCGGATCGACTTCCCAGAAGCGCTTGGTGCCGGCGAGCGAGCCCAGCGCGTGCGGGCGCGGGCCCACGATGCTCATGTCGCCGCGCAGCACGTTGAGCAGCTGCGGCAGTTCGTCGATGCTGGTGCGGCGGATGAAGCGGCCGATCCGCGTAATGCGATCGTCTTCCTTGCTGGCCGAGCGCGCGCCGGCGGCATCGAGCTGGGCCACCCGCATCGAACGGAACTTGTAGATCCAGAACAAGCGGTTGTTGCGGCCCTGGCGCTGCTGCTTGAAGAACACCGGGCCGCGATCTTCGAGATAGACCAGCGCAGCAACGGTCAGCAGCAGGGGCACAAGGAACAGCACTGCCGAGCCGGCAATGGCCAGGTCCATCGCGCGCTTCGAGGCGCGTCCGCGCATGCCCAGCGGTCCGGCCGAAACCACCAGCGAACCGGTGTCGTTGATGCGGCGCGCGCCGAGGACGCCCATCGCCACCACGTTCTGGTCGATCAGTTCGCCGGTGATGTTGGCGCCCTTGAGGACCATGGCCCATTCCATGTGCCGTTCTGGCGGGCAGCTGACCAGCACGCGATCCATGTTGGTCATGAACATCGCCAGGCGATCGAGCATGTGCGGGTCGTTGCGATTGGGCACCAGGCGATGCTGGCGCGTATCGATGTGCCAGGCATGGGGAATGCGCACCGGCAAACCGCCGTCGTCCAGGATCAGCACGTTTTGCGCGGTGGGGCCGCACAGCTTGCGGATCAGTGGCTGCATCCACGTGCGCGCCAGCGTCAGCAGGAGTGCACAGGCCAGGAAGCTTGCCCCGGTGGAGGCGCGCGAAATCTGGTCGGAAACCTTGGCGAAGAAGGCGACGAAGATCACCATCGAAAAAGCCGCCAGCAGCGAGAAGAAAGCGCTGTGGCGGCCGAACCGGGCCGAGGTGAGGGCGGTGATCGAGTAGGCGTTGAACGTGAGCGCGCCGATCACATAGAACGGGAGGAGCAGCACCAGCTGGCGCAGCACCGACGGTGTGACCGAACCGAACTGGAAATGGCTGATGCCCAGCATCGCTGCGGTAATCATCAGCACATCGACCGCCATGAGCAGCACATAGCACTGCAGGCGGCGATGCTCGAGCGAGGAGGCGAGCGGCAGCTTCAGCCGCGCGCCACCCGTCGGGCGTTGCTCGCCTGCCTTGGCTTGGGCCGTCTGGGCCGGGAGATCTAGCGTGGTCATTGCCGCTCTCACTGTCCTTCGATGCCGGCGTTGCGATGCCAGCGGCCGCGTTCACCGGTGCGCAAAAGGGACGAATCACGCCCCGCCCGATGGACCTGCGGCTGCCGAAGCGCCAAAACAGGTCTTTGTTGCGCTGCAATATCTACATGCTTGCGCAGTAATGGCAAGTATCTCTGCTTAGCATGTTTTCGCAGGGCGATCCACGCGCGGCGAATCCGCCGAATCTAGCGTGAAGCGGCACGCGCAAATTCGGCGAGCGCTTGCCACAGCGCCAGGTCGGCATTGCGGCTGTCTGCCAAGAGGCTGCGATGCAACGATATCAGACGCTCCAGCAGGCGCTCCAGGCGGCGGCCACGCCAACGTTTGAGCTGATTTGCCAGATCGGGCTTGTCCCGAAAGAAGACGCGCCGAGCAGACATTTCCTGCTCAAGGAAGCTATTGATATCACTACGGCTTCCCATGCGTCCGGTGAGCTGTGCCAATTGTGCGACACGCCGTTCGAATGCCAGCAGCAAACCGACCGGGTTAATCCCCATTTCGCGCGCGCGTGCCAACTCGGCCCCGACTCGGCGGGAATCGCCGGAAAGCACGGCGTTGACCACCGGCATCATGCCATCATCCTCGGTCGAGGCGCCAATGGCATCGAGCGCAGCGGCATCGACCGTGCGCGGCGATTGCTGGCTGGCATCGAGATAGAGTGCGAGCTTTTCGACTTCGCTGCGTGCCATTCGCGTGTCGAGCGCGGTCGCCCTGGCAATGCGTTCGGCCAGGTCACCGGTGATGCGCAGGCCGGCGGCGCCGGCCATGTCGCGCACGGCATCGACCACGGAGCGCAGGTCGGGCGGGTGGAACATGCCCACCAGCGCATCGGCCCGATCGCCCAGCAGCTTGGCGAGGCGAGACTTGTCGGTGGCCGACGATGCCACGATCAGTACCGGCCAGCCATCCACCGGGCTGGCCAACAGCGTTTCCACCGCGTCGAATGCCTCGTCGCCTGCGGTGCGCACGTGGATCTGCCGCTTGTCGCCGAACAGGGAGACCGAGCGCGCCTCGTCGGCCAGGCGGACGGGATCGCGCCGCAGTTCGGCGCCCGAGAGTTCCACGCGTTCCGCTTCGCCCAAGAGCGCGGCAATGCGCGCGGCGGCATCGGCCGCGCCGGCTTCATCGGGGCCGCAGAAATAGAAGATGCGACAGTCCTGCGCGGCCCTTGCGGCCATGCCGGCAAAGGTTTTCTGCGTGGCCTTCACAAGTTGCGCTTACTGCCCGGAAGCAGGAGCGGGGGCCGCCGGCACTGCCACGGGCGCCGTGCCTTGCGTCGATTCGCGCAGGCGGGTGGCCACGCGCGTCACGATCTGGTCGGCGATCTCGCGCGAAAGGTTTTCCTGCGCCGTCTGCTCGGCCGCGATCACGGCATATTCGCTGGATACCACGTCCATCCCCGCGTCGGCGGTGGCGGTGGCATCGAGCATCACGGCGCCGGAGGAAAGATCGACCAGCTGATAGCGCGCGCGCATGGTGCGGCGTTCGCGGGTGATGGTGTCGTCTGAGAGCTGGCCCAGGCCCTGGAGCTTTTCATCCAACCGCACGTCGAGCCGGTAGTGTGGCTGCGTGCCACTGCCCAGCCGATCGGACAGGGCGTGGCGCACCAGCCAGCCAGACTTGCCGGCGATTGGCGCCACATCGACGCTGGCGACCGAACGCGCCACCGCGCCCGACCCACCGCCGGCATACATCGGCTGCAACCCGCAGCCGGCCAGCAACAGGAAAGGGGCGGCAAGTGCCACGAACAGGCCGGATTTGGGCAATTTAGACAACAAGGTTCACCAAACGATCGGGCACCACGATCACCTTCTTCACAGCTGCCCCGTCCAGTGCACGCTGCACTTTGTCCGAAGCCAGCGCAAGGGCTTCGAGGGTCTCGCGCGGGGTTCCCTTGGCCACGGTGAGCGTATCGCGCAGCTTGCCCTTGACCTGCACCGCCACGGTCACTTCGTCGTCCACCAGCAGCGCGGGATCGACGCTCGGCCAGGCTGCATCGGCGACGAGGCCAGCGCCCTGCGCGGCATAAGCCTCTTCGGCCAGGTGCGGCATCATCGGCGCCACCAGTAGCAGCAAGGTGCGGATGGCCTGGGTGCGGCTCGCCGAAGGCGCGGCCTTTTCGGTGGCACCGGTCAGTTCATAGATGCGTGCCACGGCCTTGTTGAAGCCCAGCGCGGCGATATCCTGGCCCACGGCGTGCACGGTCTGGTGCACCTTGCGGTCGAGCGCCTTGTCCTCACCGGTGGCGGCGGCATCGGCCTGGGCGAACAGGCGCCACAACCGCTGGACAAAGCGCGCGCAGCCTTCGATGCCGGCTTCCGACCAAGGCAGGTCGCGCTCGGGCGGGCTGTCGGACAGCATGAACCAGCGGATTGCGTCGGCGCCATAGCGTGCGACGATGTCGTCCGGGTCCACCACGTTCTTCTTGGACTTGGACATCTTGATCACGCGGCCGATTTCCACCGGTTGGCCATCGGCCTTGAGCGTGGCGCCATCGCCGCTGCGATCGACATCGCTTGGCGCATACCAGATCGGCTGGCCATTGGCCGGATCGACACGGCTGTAGGTTTCGTGCGTGACCATGCCTTGGGTGAACAGGCTGGCGAACGGCTCAGCCACGTCGATCTTGCCGATGCGGGCCAGGGCGCGCGTCCAGAACCGGGCGTAGAGCAAATGCAGGATCGCATGCTCGATCCCGCCGATGTACTGCTCTACCGGCAGCCACTGCTTGATCACTTCGGGATCGAACGGCCGGTCGGCAGGCTGGCTGGCAAAGCGCAGGAAATACCACGAGCTGTCGACGAAAGTGTCGAGCGTGTCGGTCTCGCGCCGCGCGGCATGGCCACATTGCGGGCAGGGCACGTGCTTCCAGGTGGGATGGCGATCCAGCGGATTGCCCGGCACCGAGAAATCGACATCCTCGGGCAGGGTGACGGGCAGCTGCTTCTTGGGCACCGGCACCACGCCGCACACCTCGCAGTGCACGAAGGGGATCGGCGTGCCCCAATAGCGCTGGCGGCTCACGCCCCAGTCGCGCAGGCGCCACACCGTCTGGCCCTGGCCCCAACCTTGGCCTTGCGCGCGATCGATCACCGCCTGCTTGGCCTCCGTCACGGCCATGCCATCGAGGAACTGCGAATTGACCAGCACGCCATCGCCGGCTTCCGCCTCGGTGCCGAACGGCTTGTCGGCATCGGCCGCGTCGGACGCGACCACGCGCAGGATCGGCAGGCCATACTTGGTGGCGAAATCGAAGTCGCGCTGGTCGTGGCCGGGCACGGCCATGATCGCGCCGGTGCCATAGTCCATCAGCACGAAATTGGCGATGTACACAGGCAGTGCCGCGCCGGTGAACGGATGGCGCGCGGTGATGCCCGTGTCGAAGCCCAGCTTCTCGGCGGTTTCGAGTTCGGCCGCCGTCGTGCCGCCCTGCTTGCACAGCGCGATGAAGTCTTGCACGGCCGGGTTGCCCACAGCCACGCCCTGCGCGATCGGATGATCGGCGGCCACGGCCACGAAGCTGGCGCCAAAGATCGTATCGGGGCGGGTGGTATAGACCTCCAGCTTTTCGCCGTTCGACAGATCGAACGCGAATTGCAGGCCCTGGCTCTTGCCGATCCAGTTTTCCTGCATCAGCCGCACCTTCTCCGGCCACTTGTCGAGGCTGGACAGCCCGTCGAGCAGCTCGTCGGCAAAGTCGGTGATCTTGAGGAACCACTGGTTCAGCTTGCGCTTTTCGACCAGCGCGCCCGAGCGCCAGCCGCGCCCGTCGATCACCTGTTCGTTGGCCAGCACGGTGTGATCGACCGGATCCCAGTTGACCGCCGATTCCTTGCGATAGACCAGGCCCGCGGCATAGAGATCGAGGAACAGGGCCTGTTCATGGCCATAGTATTCGGGCTCGCACGTGGCGATCTCGCGGCTCCAGTCGAGTGCGAAGCCCAGGCGCTTCAACTGCGCCTTCATGTTGGCGATGTTCTCGCGCGTCCAGCCGCCGGGATGCACGCCCTTTTCCATGGCGGCATTTTCCGCCGGCATGCCGAAGGCGTCCCAGCCCATCGGGTGCAGCACTTCGTGGCCGGTCATGCGCTTGTAGCGCGCCAGCACGTCTCCCATGGTATAGTTGCGCACGTGGCCGATGTGAATGCGCCCCGAAGGATAGGGGAACATCTCGAGCACATAGCTGCGGGGCTTGGGGCTCGAATCGTCGGCGCGGAACGATTGCGCCTCGTCCCAGGCCTGCTGCCAGCGCAGATCGGCGGATGCGGGATCGAAACGGGTCGGTTCAGAAGGCGTGGCAGAGGTCATGCGCGGCTCTTTAGGTAGCGGCACGCCTTATCGCAAGCGCGTGCCGCTTCCAGGCGTGCCGCTTTTTCGCAGACGATCAGTTGATGCCGGCGGGGAGGGCCTGGCGGCGCAAGTCGCGCGCCTTGGTCAGGATCACGTCTTCCAGCTTCTGTACGGTGGCCGCCTGGACCGGGGCATCCACCCAGTTGCCGTTCTGCGACACCTGGCGGCTGGCCGCCACGCGCAGGGCGTCGGCGCGCAAGTCCTGGTCGAGGATCGAGACCGTCACCTTGATCCGCTCGCCCGGATTGCGCGGGTTGGCATACCAGTCGGTCACGATCACGCCGCCGTTGCTGTCCGTCTGCAGCAGGGGCATGAACGACAGCGCGTCGAGGCTGGCGCGCCACAGATAGGCGTTCACGCCGATGGTGGTCACCTTGCTCGATGCCATGTCGGGGTGAAGCTTGGAAAGCTTGGACAGCTTCTTTTCGCCGTGGCCGGCGCAGCCGGCAACCGCCAGGGCCAGTACGCCCGCGGCGAGCGCGCGGCCGATCAGCCGGCCAGCCGCCGATCGATCCCTGCGCGCTTTTGCAGGGGCCTGCTTGGCAGGCTGGGCGGCGGTGGTGTTGTGGCGGGCGATGGCGCTGATCGTCACGTCAATCCTGTCCTGTCTGGCGCAGCGGCGGTCATCCCCGCAGCAATGAAAAATCCGTGCGGCTGCACGGCTGGATGGGCACGCCTCTATCACCCTGGCCCGTCGCCCGGCAAGCCGCGTTGCCAAGCCATCTGCATTGTTGTGGCAATGCGAGCATGCGCCCGGGCAACAAGGCAAAAGGCGGGCCATGGTCAAGCCGTTGCAGCGGTGAACGGCCGATGAACGCACCGGGCGGGGCAAACCCTTCGCGACGGCGCCTGGGAAGCACGCTTTCCGGGCGGTTTGCGGCCAGGGTGGCGATTTGTGTAACCACTTGGCCACAGCATTGGAAATCCTTGCGAGTTCGGACGTTTCGAATCTGGAAATCGCCGTGGTGAGAGAGTAGATGGGAGAAGTTGTCATGCCGATGTCATGTTCGTGCCCTTTGGCCGCAAGACGGATCGCATGATCAAGTACCGTGATTCGCAACGAATAACGACAGGAAGCAGGCAGGACATGAGCGGCAGGGGCAGCAAAACAGCGAACGCGCACGGCATGCGCCGTTCCGCGCTGCCGCGCGCCTTGCGGGCTCCGCTGCTGGCCGCCACGTGCGTTGCCGCCGGTCTGTTTATCGCTCCCACCGTGAGTAGCGCGGTCACCGGCTCGTTCAAGCCGCTGGCCCAGGTGAGCCTGGCGGCGCGCGGTGGCATCGGTTCGTTCACGCCGGCTTCGGCCGATCCCAAGCTGGCCGCGGCGATCACTGTGCGCGGGCTGAGCAACAGCCATCTGTTCCGCTTCACCCCGGCCGGTTCCGATTCGCGTTCCGACCGTGCCATTACCGTGGCGGTTCGGGTGAATACCGACGTGGCGCAGGCTATTTCGGTGCGCGGCGTTCTGGGCAACATCGGTGGCGCGGCCGGCAACGGCACGCCGCTGCGCATCGTGCCCAATGCCTTCAACCTGGGCATGGCGCGCGGCTATCAAAGCTTTGCCGTCACCAGCGGCCTTGGCCCGTCCAATGGTTTCGACCGCGACATGCAGCGGATCGACATGCCCGATCTCAGCCACTTTGCGGCTGCTTCGCCGTCGGCGAGCGCGGCTTCGGCTTCCACCAGCCGCATTGCCCCGCGCATTGCGCTGGACGAGAAGGAGCGTGCGGGCCGTGCGCCGCGCACGCTGGAAAGCCAGGGCGACTACCAAGTGGACTTCGGCGGCAGCTACCGCCTGACGCGCAATCTCGATGTTACCGCCGGCATCCGCTATTCGTCGGATCGCGATCGTCTTCGTCCGCTCACCGATGGGCGCCAGGACAGCCAGGCGGTCTATCTCGGAACCCAGTTCCGCTTCTGATTTTCCACTCCATTTCGGTGGAACAACAGGCTCGCTTCGGCGGGCCTTTTTGTTGCACGATGCGAGCCCCGGCAGGCCCATGGTGGCTCTGTCTTGTTGCAGGAAAACAGCCTCGTCCTGCCCGCGCGCATGCTGCGCCGGCGGTTGGCAACGCATGGGCAATGCACGGGCAAAGTTTATCAATATCCGTCGAAGAAATTTATCGGTTTGGTGCTGCCGCGACTTGTCGCGGGCATGTCATCACCCTAGCCTAGCGCTCTCCAAGCTGGTGAGTACGGGAGTACCAGGAATGACGCGAGTGGCCATCGTAACGGGCGGGACGCGGGGTATCGGCGAGGCGATCTGCCTTGCCTTACAAGAGCAGGGGCGCACCGTCGTTGCGAACTATGCGGGCAACGAGGAAAAGGCCAAGGCCTTTACGGAGCGAACCGGAATCAAGGCCTACCGCTGGGACGTGGGCGATTTCGAAGCGACCCAGGAGGGATGCGCTCGCGTGGCCGCCGAAGTCGGCGCGGTCGACATCGTGGTCAACAATGCTGGCATCACCCGTGACGGCGTGCTGCACAAGATGAGCTTTGACGACTGGAACGAAGTCATGCGCATCAACCTGGGCGGTTGCTTCAACATGGCCAAAGCCACGTTCCCCGGCATGCGCGAGCGCGGCTGGGGCCGCATCGTCAACATCGGATCGATCAACGGCCAGGCCGGGCAATATGGCCAGGTCAACTATGCGGCGGCCAAATCGGGCATCCACGGCTTTACCAAGGCCCTTGCCCAGGAAGGCGCAAAGTACGGCGTGACGGTCAACGCCATCGCGCCGGGCTATATCGACACCGACATGGTGGCGGCCGTGCCGCCGGCGGTGCTGGAAAAGATCGTGGCGCGCATTCCTACCGGGCGCCTGGGCCAGGCGAGCGAAATCGCGCGCGGCGTGGCGTTCCTCACGTCCGAAGAGGGCGGCTTCGTCACCGGATCGACCATGTCGATCAACGGCGGGCAGCACATGTACTAAGTGGCATGAAGGGCGGCGCGGTTGCCGCCCTTTATACCCGAGATGACCAGTCCCTATCATCCCCCGGTCAAGCGCTCGGTCGAAATCGCCGGGCACAAGACGTCGATCAGCCTCGAACCGCTGTTCTGGGACTGGCTGCGCGCGGCGGCCAAAGCCGAAGGGCTGCCGCTCAACGCGCTGGTGGCCCGCATCGATGCCGAACGCATCGCCAGCCCCACGCCACCGGGCCTGGCCAGCGCCGTGCGCCTCTGGCTGGCCAGCCAGGCCTTGCCCGATCCGCCTGACGTGCAGGACTGATCAACCCGCCAGACCACGAGCCCGCGCGACGCGCAGCCCGATGGCCGACGCAATCAATCGATCCGCGCGCCGCCTTTCCACAGGGCGAGCACGCGTCCTTCCACCGGGCGACGGTCGAACGGAGTGTTGCCGGCGCTGGCGGCCATCTTGTCGGAATTGACGATCCATGGCCGGGTGGGATGGATGACCGCGATATCCGCCTCTGCCCCCACGGCCAGGCGGCCGGCGTTGACGCCCAGCAGGGCCGCCGGATTGGCTGCGAGCAGGGCAAAGGCGCGGGCCAGGTCGATCACCTCGTCGCGTACCAGGGTCAGGGTCAGGGCAAGCAGCGTCTCGGCGCCGGCCATGCCCGGTTCGGCATCGGCAAAGGGCAGGCGCTTGTCTTCCGGGCCGCGCGGATCGTGGCCCGAGGCGATCACGTCGATCGTGCCATCGGCGATCGCGGCGATCACCGCCTTGCGATCGGCATCTGCGCGCAAGGGCGGTGAAAAGCGGCAGAACGTGCGGAAATCGACCAGTTCGAGGTCCGACAGCATGAAGTGCGCCGGGGTGACGCCGGCCGTTACCGGCACGCCGCGCAGCTTGGCGGCGCGCACCAGGTCGAGCGCCTTGGCCGTGGTGACCTGGCGGATGTGCAGGCGCGCGCCCGTCATTTCGGCAAGGGCAATGTCGCGTGCCACGGCGAGGCTTTCCGCCTCGGCCGGGGCAGAGGGCAGGCCCAGCCGCGTCGCCACTTCGCCAGCCGTGGCCACGGCCTGGCCCGTGATGCCCGCGTCCTCGGCATGGCTGACGACGACAAGGTCGAGCATCGCGCAATAAGAGAGCAGGCGCAGCATGACGCCCGAATCGGCAATCCAGCGTCGCCCGGTGCTGACCGCGCGGGCGCCGGCATCGCGCATCAGGGCCAGTTCAGCCAGTTCGGTGCCTTCCAGCGCGCGGGTGGCCGCCGCCAGGGGGTGCACCCAGAAATCGGGCTTGCCCGATTGCGCAGCAAAACGGACGCGGGCGGGATGATCCAGCGGCGGGCCCTGGTCGGGCATCAGCGCGGCGCGGGTGATCCCGCCGAAGTGGAAAGCCGGCTTGTCGATGGCAAACACGCCAAGGTCCACCAGGCCGGGCGCAACCAGCGCGCCGCGTGCGTCGAACACCGCGTCGCCGTCTTGCGGCGCGGCTTGCGCGCCAATCGCCACGATGCGGCCGCCCTGGCAGCGCAGATCGGCCTCAACCGGCTCGCCCGAAGGCAGGACCAGGCGACCGCTGGTGATGACAAGGGGTTGGGGCGTCATGCGTTTTCTCCGCCAAGGTGGTCCCAGCCGGGAAGCTGGCGGGCACGGCGGGTGAGCACTTCCAGGCAGGCCATGCGAATGGCAACGCCGCTTTCCACCTGCCGGGTGATCAGGCTGCGTTCGACATGGTCGGCCACCTGGCTGTCGATTTCGATGCCTCGGTTCATCGGGCCGGGATGCATGACCAGCGCAGCAGGATCGGCCTTGGCCAGGCGATCGAGTGAGAGGCCATAGAGATGGCGATATTCGCGCGGGGACGGGATGAACTGGCCCTGCATGCGCTCCATCTGCAGGCGCAGCATCATCACCACTTGCGCGCCTTTGAGCGCGGCATCGAAATCGTGAAAGACCTTGACGCCCATCACTTCGATTTCCGCCGGCATCAGCGCGGGCGGGGCGCAGACGCTGACTTCGCAGCCCAGCGCGGTCAGCGACAGGATGTTGGAGCGCGCCACGCGGCTGTGCAGGATATCGCCGCAGATCGTCACGCGCAGGCCATTGAGATCGCTGCCCTTGGGCAGGCCCAGGGCATGGCGGATGGTCAAGGCATCAAGCAGGGCCTGGGTCGGGTGTTCGTGCTGCCCGTCCCCGGCGTTGAGCACCGGGCAATCGACCTTTTCGGCGATCAGCCGCACCGCGCCCGAACTGGCATGGCGGATGACGATGGCATCGGCCCGCATGGCGTTGAGCGTCATCGCCGTGTCGATCAGCGTCTCGCCCTTCTTCACGCTGGAGGTGGCGGCATGCATGTTGACCACGTCGGCGCCCAGCCGCTTGCCGGCGATTTCGAACGACAGCAGCGTGCGCGTGCTGTTCTCGAAAAAGGCATTGATGATGGTCAGGCCCGAAAGCAGGTCGGCGCGCTTTTGCGGCTGGCGATTGAGTTCCACCCACTGCTCTGCCTCGTCCAGCAGATAGAGAATCTCGTGCCGGGCAAGCTGGCCGATTCCGGTCAGGTCGCGGTGAGGAAAGGCAAGGCCGCCCGCAGGATAGCTGCGTGCTGGGCTGGCTGACGAGGGGGATTGGCTCGATGGATGCATCGAAGACCACGCCCTAGACTTGCGCGGGCCAACGGGCAAGCCTTTCGACTGGCGCAGCGATAAGCAGGTGGTTAGATATCCCCCATGAAATTTGCCCGCTCGGTCTGGAAAGTCCTCGTCGCGATCAAGGATGGCCTCGTCCTCCTGTTCCTCCTGCTGTTCTTCTGGGTGCTCTATGCTGCGCTCACCATCCGGCCCGTGCCAGGCCAGGTGCATGACGGCGCCTTGACGATCACGCTCAATGGCAGCGTGGTGGAAGAACGCAGCAGCTTGCAGCCGGCGCAGATCCTGCTGTCGGGAGAAGCGCCCGAAAAGGAATTCCAGGCCCGCGACGTGGCCCGCGCAATCGAGGCTGCGGCCGACGATACGCGGATCAAGGCCGTGGTGCTCGATCTGGAGGCGTTTACCGGCGGCCGCCAGGTGCACATCAGCCGCATCGGCGCGGCGATGGACAAGGTGCGTGCCGCGCACAAGCCGGTGCTGGTGCGCGCGCTGCTCTATACCGACGATGCCGTCCAACTGGCCGCCCATTCCAGCGAAGCCTGGGTGGATCCGATCGGCGGCGCGGTGGTGACCGGGCCGGGCGGATCGCAGCTCTATTACAAGGCCTTGATGGATAAGCTGAAGATCAAGGCGCATATCTTCAAGGTTGGCACCTACAAGTCCGCAGTCGAACCCTATGCCCGCAGCGATGCTTCGCCCGAGGCGAAGGAAAACCTGACGGCGATCTATGGCGCGCTGTGGAACGCCTGGAAGGCCGACGTGAAGAAGGCGCGGCCCCGCGCCGATATCGACCTGGTCACCCGCAATCCGCCGCAGTGGCTGGCGCAAAGCGGTGGCGACATGGCCCAGGCGGCGGTCAAGGCGGGCTTGGTCGACAAGGTGGGCGACAAGGTGGCCTTCGGCAAGCGCGTGGGCGATCTGGTCGGGCACGACCTGTCCGCCGGCGACGGCGGTTACAAGGGCACTACCCTGGCGCAATACCTGGCCGACAAGCCCGCGCCCAAGACCGGCAAGGCGATTGCCGTCGTCACCGTGGCTGGCACGATCGTCGACGGCGAGGCGGGGCCGGGCACGGCAGGCGGCACGCGCATTGCCGATCTGATCGACCAAGCGGTGACCAGTGGCAATTATGCTGCGCTGGTGGTGCGGGTCGATTCACCGGGTGGATCGGTTACGGCGGCCGAGCGCATTCGCGCCGCGATCGCCCGCGCCCGCGCCAAGGGCCTGCCGGTGGCGGTTTCGATGGCCAATCTTGCCGCAAGCGGCGGCTATTGGGTCTCTACCCCGGCGCAGCGTGTCTTTGCCGAACCGGCCACGATCACGGGTTCGATCGGGGTCTTTGCCGTGATCCCGAGCTTTGAAGACACCCTCGCCAATTATGGCGTGACGGCCGACGGCGTGCGAACCACGCCGCTTTCGGGCCAGCCCGATATCGTCGGCGGCCTCAGCCCCGAATTCGAAGCGCTCTCGCAGGCCTCGGTTGAAAGCTATTACGCCCGCTTCCTGCGCCTGGTCGCCGATGCCCGGCACAAGAGCCCGCAGGATATCGACAAGATCGCGCAAGGGCGGGTGTGGGATGGCGGCACGGCGCGCCAGCTTGGCCTGGTCGACCAGTTCGGCGAACTCGAAGATGCCGTCGCCTGGGCGGCCAAGGCCGCCAAGGCAGATAGCTGGCACGCCGAATTCCTCGGGGCCAATCCGGGAAGCTGGCAGGGATTGCTGGCCGACCTGATGAATGACGACAGCAGCACCGAATCGCGCGCAGCCGGGGATGTGACGGGAATGCTGGCGCTGCGCCAGCAGGCGCTGGGCTGGCGGGTCCTGTCGGATCTGGCACGCCTCAACAGTGCTGCCGGGGCGCAGGTCTATTGCCTGGAATGTGGCAGCCTCGGACCGGTCGCGGCGCGCCCGGCCCAGGGCCTCGTCGCCCAGGCTTCGTGGTTGGGCGTGGTCGGCAAGCTGTTCTGATCAATCCGGTGCCGGGACCTCGTCGGGGGTGACGGGGTCGATCCGGTCGGGGCTGACCGGCGGGGTTTCCTGCGGTTCTTCGAGCGGCGTTTCGTCGGGCGTGATCGCGGGGGGAACATCGGGCGGCGATTGCGGGTCGATACGATCGGGCGGGGGCGTGCTGGCCATGACGTCAGGCTCCTTGCGGCCGGCCCGTGGCGGGCGGGCTTTTCCTATCAACCGCTGCGCGAGGGGGCTTGTTCCCTCCGTTTTCGCGCCGGGCTTGTGCTTTTGAGCGCGCTGGGATAGGGGCACCGCTCGCTTTTTGCCGGATGCGGGCGTGGCGGAACTGGTAGACGCGCTGGATTTAGGTTCCAGTATCGCAAGATGTGGGGGTTCGAGTCCCTTCGCCCGCACCAGGGATCATCCCCCGCCGGCTGTGCACGGATTTTTCAGGCGCCTTGTCGCGGCGTCAGTCAAGAAAGTTGGATCAGGATGCAGATCGTCGAAACCAGCAACGAGGGCCTGAAGCGCGCCTATGCCGTGACCATCCCGGCGGCAGACATCGCCGCGCGCGTGGAAGGTGAAATCAAGAAGATCGCCCCGCAGGTGCGCATGCCCGGCTTCCGTCCCGGCAAGGTGCCCGCCAACCTGGTCAAGAAGATGCACGGCCCGGCCCTGCACCAGGAAGCGCTGCAGACCACGATTCGCGAAGCCATGGACAAGCTGGTGGCCGACCACCAGCTGCGCCCTGCGATGCAGCCCGACGTGGCCCTGGGCGAAGGCTATGAAGAAGGCAAGGACGCCGAACTGACCGTCAGCCTGGAAGTGCTGCCCAAGGTCGAAGCGCCCGCGCTCGATGGCCTCAAGCTCGACAAGCTGGTCGTGCCCGTGACCGAAGACCAGGTGGACGAAGCGGTGAACCGCATCGCTGCTGGCCAGAAGAAGTTTTCGGACGCCGAAGAAGGGGCGGAAGCCAAGGACGGCGACCAGCTGATCATCGACTTCCTCGGCAAGCTTGACGGCGAACCGTTCGAAGGCGGCGCGGCGGAAGACCAAGCGCTGGAAATCGGCGCCGGCCGCTTCATCCCCGGTTTCGAAGAACAGCTCGTCGGCGCCAAGGCTGGTGACGAAAAGGTCATCACCGTGACGTTCCCGGAAGACTATCCGGCCGCCAACCTGGCGGGCAAGGAAACCACCTTCGACATCAAGGTCAAGGCGGTGAAGAACCCGGGCGAGTTCGTGGCTGACGACGAATTCGCCAAGGCGCTCGGCCTGGAAAGCCTGGAACAGTTGCGCGGCCTGCTCAAGGGCCAGCTCGAACAGGAAACCGCCGGCCTCACCCGCACCCAGATGAAGCGCGCCCTGCTCGACCAGCTGGCCGCCGGCCATGACTTCGCCGTGCCGCCCTCGATGGTGGACGCCGAATTCGAGCAGATCTGGCAGCAGCTGACCCAGGAAGCGCAGAACGAGGAAAACCCCGAGGAAGCGCTCAAGGAAATCGAAGCCGAGAAGGACGATTACCGCAAGATCGCCGAGCGCCGCGTGCGCCTTGGCCTGCTCCTGTCGGAAATCGGCCAGGCCAACGGCGTGGTGGTGACCGCCCAGGAAATGGAAATGCTGATCCGCCAGGCGGCCCAGCAGTACCGCGAACAGGACCGTCAGCGCTTTGTGGATTACGTCCGCTCCGAGCCGCTCGCCGCCGCTCAGCTGCGCGCGCCGCTCTATGAAGACAAGGTTGTCGACTTCCTGTTCGACAAGGCCGAAGTGACCGAGCGCGAAGTGACCCGCGACGAACTCCAGGCCGCGATCGAAGCCGAGGAAGGCGTGACCGCTGCTCCGGCCGAAGCCAAGCCGGCCAAGAAGAAGGCCGCCAAGAAGGCGGACGCCGAAGCCGAAACCGCTGGCGAAACCGAAGAAGCCAAGCCCGCCAAGAAGGCCCCGGCCAAGAAGAAGGCTGCTGCCGAAGGCGAAGCAGAAGCCGAAGTGGCCGAAGGCGAAGCCAAGCCCGCCAAGAAGAAGGCCGCCAAGAAGGCGCCTGCCGAAGGCGAAGAGGCCTGATCCAGCGCCCATAGGGCCTGATCGAGACAATGTGGGGCGCTGCCGGCAACGGTGGCGCCCCTCGTCGTTTACGCGCTATTCCTTAGCTATCATACGGATTGGCGCGTTGATTCTCGGCATGAGAGAATCGGCAGGAACGGAACCCGGAAGGGGGGACCTGCCGATGCATACGGTGCGCAATCGCAAGGGCGCTCGCCCAGGAAATGCCACGCCGGCCAAGCCGCCGGTTCCATCCACCGGCAAGCCCGCGCCGCGGGCCGCCGCCGCTGAAAAGGCGGGTGGCCATGCCGGGAGCAAGCCGCTGGTCACCGCAACGGTGCAGGCCCATGTGAAGCCAGCGAGCAAGGGAGGGGCCAAGCCGCCGTTCCTGCTGAGGCAGCCGGCCGCGCCGCCGTTCCTGCTGAGGCAGCCGGCCGCGCCGGCGTTTCCCGCCGATCTGATCCTGCCGCCCCATCGGGGCGCCATCATCACCACCGCTGCGTGGCCGGCGGGCATGATCCCCGCGCCTTTGCCGGCGACGCCACCCTTGCGCGCGCCGTTCATCATGCCGCGCGTGCCGGCAACCAATCCGCAAGGCCAACCCGATCGCGAGGCGCCAGGCCGCGATCCCCGCCGCCAGGCCCCCCAGCGCAAGACCCCGCACCGCGATGTGCCGCCGCGCCCCGGCACCCGCACCGCCCGCAAGGCGCAACGCCGCGCGATGATCGAGGCGGAACTGGCCCGCCGGGCCGTTGCCGCCGCGCGCGCGGCCGCCCCCGCCGCAGCCGAATCTGCCCCGCCTCCGGGCCGCCAGCGCACCTCGCCGGCGGTGGCGCGGCAAAGGGCAACGGCGCCGGCAAGCGGGATGGCTGCGGCATCTGCGCCCGCCGCGCCGCCGCCCAGCGTGCAATGGGTGGGTCCCGATGATCGCAGCCCGTTACCGCGGCATCGCGCCCCGGCCATGCCGCGCCAGCGGCTGCTCGATGCGCTGGCGGCCAGCCTCGGCGATGCCGGGCGCCTGCTCGCCAGCCTGCTGCCCGGCCGCAAGCGCAGCCGCGAACTGCGCGAGCGGGTTGCCCGCGCCGAGGCCCGGTTGCGCGCGATGGAAGCGCAACTGGCCGCGCTGGAAGCGCTGCGCGAGCGGGTGAAGGCCTGAAGCAGCGGCCAAAAGCGGCGAGAAACTGCTCCACTATCCACGCATTCCCGCGCATTCGCGGTTAATGCCCTTGAACATCCTTTGCTGGCACGCGACATAGGCCATCGCAACCAGATGAGGATTCCCATGCTCGACGTGTTCGGCAGCCGCTCTGCCCAAGGAAAGTTCCACGCTGATCCGGTGACCGGCGCGCTCGTCCCGGTCGTCGTCGAGCAGACCAGCCGTGGCGAACGCAGCTTCGACATTTTCAGCCGCCTGCTGCGCGAACGCATCGTCTTCGTGACCGGCCAGGTCGAAGACCACATGGCGTCGCTGATCGTGGCCCAGCTCCTGTTCCTCGAGTCGGAAAACCCCTCGAAGGACATTTCGATGTACATCAACTCGCCTGGTGGCGTGGTGACGGCCGGCATGGCGATCCACGACACCATGCAGTACATCCGCCCGCGCGTGTCGACCGTGTGCATCGGCCAGGCCTGCTCGATGGGCAGCTTCCTGCTCGCCGCTGGTGAGCCGGGCATGCGTATCGCGCTGCCTCACGCGCGCATCATGATCCACCAGCCTTCGGGCGGGGCGCAGGGCATGGCTTCGGATATCGAGATCCAGGCCCGCGAAATCCTGCGCATCAAGAAGCGCATGAACGACCTCTACGTGAAGTACACGGGCAAGAGCCTGGAAGAGGTCGAGAAGGCGATGGACCGCGATACCTTCCTCGAAGCCGACGAAGCCCTGGCCTTCGGCCTGGTCGACAAGGTGTTCGAATCGCGTCCCCAATCTGAACAGGTTGGCTTCGAAAGCGGCAGCGGGGGCGCACCTTCGGCCTGATTTTGCCTTCTGTCCCGGCTCCTTAAGCCTTGCGAAAGGAGCCGCGTGGCAGGAATCATCACCTCGTTTCGTGTCCGGTTGATTAATACCCTTGCGGTAGTAGGATGGCCGGGCCCGCCCCTCGTGGAGGGGCGCCTGGGATTGAAGAATGACAAAGCTTTCCGGATCGGACTCTAAAAGCACGCTCTACTGCAGCTTCTGCGGCAAATCGCAGCATGAGGTGCGCAAGCTCATTGCGGGGCCCACGGTCTTCATCTGCGATGAGTGTGTCGAGCTGTGCAACGACATCATCCGGGAAGAGACCAAGCAGGGCATCGCCGGCAAGAAGGACGGCGGGGTGCCTGCCCCGCGCGACATCTTCGAGACGCTCAACGATTATGTGATCGGCCAGGACCGTGCCAAGCGCGTGCTCTCGGTGGCGGTGCACAATCACTACAAGCGCCTCAAGCACAGCGGCAAGGGCGGCGACATCGAACTGTCGAAGTCCAACATCCTGCTTGTCGGCCCCACCGGCTCGGGCAAGACGCTGCTGGCGCAGACGCTCGCCAAGACGTTCGACGTGCCCTTCACCATGGCCGACGCCACCACGCTGACCGAAGCCGGTTACGTGGGCGAGGACGTGGAGAACATCATCCTCAAGCTGCTCCAGGCCAGCGACTACAACGTCGAAAAGGCGCAGCATGGCATCGTCTACATCGACGAAATCGACAAGATCAGCCGCAAGGCCGAGAACCCGTCGATCACGCGCGACGTTTCGGGCGAAGGCGTGCAGCAGGCGCTGCTCAAGCTGATGGAAGGCACCACCGCCTCGGTTCCGCCGCAGGGCGGGCGTAAGCATCCGCAGCAGGAATTCCTGCAGGTGGACACGACCAACATCCTATTCATCTGCGGCGGCGCCTTTGCCGGCCTTGAAAAGATCATCGCCGATCGCCTGCAGAAGCGTTCGATCGGGTTCGGCGCGCATGTGGCTGATCCTGACAAGCGCCGCGTGGGCGAACTGCTCCAGAAGGCAGAGCCGGAAGACCTGCAGAAGTTCGGCCTGATCCCCGAATTCATCGGCCGTCTGCCGGTGATCGCCACGCTCAATGACCTTGACGTGCCGGCCCTGGTGCAGATCCTGCGCGAACCCAAGAACGCGCTGGTCAAGCAATATGCCAAGCTGTTCGAGCTGGAAGACGTGACACTGACCTTCACCGACGACGCGCTGGAAGCGATCGCCAAGAAGGCCATCGAACGCAAGACCGGCGCGCGTGGCCTGCGCTCGATCGTCGAAGGCCTGCTGCTCGACACCATGTTCGACCTCCCCACGCTCGACGGCGTGACCGAAGTGGTCGTGGACAAGGACGTGGTCGATGGCCGCAAGGAACCGGTCCAGGTCCACAAGGGCAAGGAACAAGCCGCCTGAGGCTTTCCAACCCGACGACATGAAAAACCCCCGCTGGCGACAGCGGGGGTTTTTGTTTGGGCCGGCGCGCGATGGGGAAGGGGGCTTTGCCCCCTTCTGCCGCTCAGCCGTCGATGCCCAGCTCGGTCAGCAGGAACGCGAATTCCTCGGCCGCTTCCTTGAGGCTTTCAAAGCGGCCTGACTTGCCGCCGTGCCCTGCGCCCATGTTGGTCTTGAAGATCAACGGATTGGTGTCGGTCTTCCGTTCGCGCAGGCGCGCCACCCACTTGGCCGGCTCCCAATAGGTTACGCGTGGGTCATTGAGGCCGGCGGTGACCATCAGCGGCGGATAGGCCTGGGCCTTGACCTGGTCATAGGGTGAATAGGAGCGGATCAGGTGGAAGGCGGCTTCGTCTTCCAGCGGATTGCCCCATTCGGGCCATTCGCCCGGCGTGAGCGGCAGGCTCTCGTCGAGCATGGTGGCCAGCACATCAACGAACGGCACATCGGCCACCACGGCGCCGAACAGTTCGGGTGCCTGGTTGATCACCGCGCCCATCAGCTCGCCCCCGGCCGAGCCGCCCGAAGCGGAAATCTCGCCCGCCGTGGTGAAACCGTGGCCGATCAGCCCGCGCGCCACGTCCACGAAGTCGTTGAACGTGTTGGTGCGTGCCTCCAGCTTGCCGGCCTTGTACCAGCCGCGGCCGAGATCGTCCCCGCCGCGGATATGGGCAATGGCATAGGCCATGCCGCGATCGAGCAGCGAAAGCCGCGTGGTGGAAAAGCCCGGCCCGATGGCAATGCCATAGGCGCCATAGCCATAGAGATGGAGCGGGCCACCGGCCGCGCGATCCTTGCGCCACACCACCGAGACCGGCACCAGCGTGCCATCGCGGGCCGGAATGTCGAGCCGCGCGGTTTCATAGAGGCTGGCGTCATAGCCCGAGGGGATCTCCTGGACCTTGAGCCGCGTGAGCGTGCGGGTGGGCACATCATAGTCATAGACCGACGAAGGGCTGACCATCGATTCGTAGCCGACCCGCAGAGTCTGCGTCGCCCATTCGGGATTGTCGCCCAGGCTCGCTTCATAGCTTGCCTCGGGAAAGGCGATCGGCTCGATCCGCGCCGGATCGTCGTAATAGCGCACTTCGATGCGATCGAGCCCGCGCACGCGGCCTTCGACCACATAGAAATCGCGGAACAGCTCGAAGCCGGTGAGGTAGAATTCGTCGCTGCCGGCAATCAGCGTGGTCCACTGCGCGGGATCGGCGAGCGGCGCGGTGGCGAGGCGGAAATTCTCGTGGGTGTCGTTGGCGTGGATGAACAGCGTGTCGTCGCGCACGTCCACATCGTATTCCACGCCCTTTTCGCGCGGTCGCACCAGGATCGGCGTGGCCAGCGGATCGTCGGTGGGAACGAGGCGCACTTCGCTGGTTTCATGGTCGCCGGTGGAAAGCAGCAGCCATTTCTCGTTGGCCGAAAGCGCCGCGCCGGCGCGGAAGCCTTCGTCGTCCTCGTGATAGAGTTCAACGTCGGCCTCCAGCGGCTGGCCCAGCCAGTGCAGCCGCACGTTGTCCGTCCGCCAGTTCTCGTTGGCCAGGCTGTAGACCAGGCCAGTGTCGCCCTTCACCCAGATCAGGCCGGAATTGGTGCCGGGGATTTCGTCGGGCAGCACTTCGCCGCTGGCGATCACCTTGATCCGCGCGGTAAAGCGTTCCGAGCCGTTGTCGTCCACCGACCAGGCGAGCAGGCGCCCGTCGTTCGACACCGAAATCGCCCCCAGGCGGAAATAGTCGTGGCCCTGCGCCAGCGCCACTTCATCGAGAATCAGCTCGTCCGCACTGCCATCGGCGGCGGCATCGACCGGGCGGCGCCACCACTTCTTGTATTCGGCGCCTTCCTCGTATTCGATCCAGTAGAGCCAGTCCCCGTCCTTTTGCGGCACGGACTTGTCCGCTTCCTTGATGCGCCCGCGCATTTCGGCAAACAGCGTGTCGATCAGCGGCTGGCGCGGCGCCATATGTGCCTGGAACCAGGCGTTTTCCGCTTCCAGGTGGGCGAGGATTTCCGGGTCCTTGACCTCGGGATAGCCGGGATCGCGCAGCCAGGCGTAATCATCGGTGACAGTCACGCCGTGGTGGGTGAAGCTCTGGGGCTTTTTCGCGGCGACGGGGGGCTTGGCGGCAGTGTTCATCACCGCCATCTATGGTGCCTGTGCCCGGCCTGCAAGGCGCGCCTCTGGCGTCCGCCGCCCCGGTTGGTTACAACGTGAACCAGTTACCTGCCATTACCGCTCAAGGACGTTCTGCCATGTTGATGCAAACCCACGAAGCCCGCCTGGAAGCGCTGCGCGCCGAACTGGGGCGCCGGGGGCTGGATGGCTTTGTCATCCCGATCTCCGACGAGCACATGAGCGAGTATGTCGGTGGCTATGCGCAGCGGCTGGCCTGGCTGAGCGGCTTTGGCGGATCGGCCGGCACGGCTGTGGTGCTCAAGGACGCTGTGAACGGGCCTGGGGCCGCGATCTTCGTGGACGGGCGCTATACCATCCAGGTGCGTGAGCAGGTCGATGGGCGGCTCTATGAGTACCAGTCCGTGCCGCAGACCAGCCCAGCCGCTTGGCTGGGGCAGAATGCGCCCGCGGGCGCGAGGATCGGCTATGATGCCTGGCTGCATGCCAAGCCCTGGGCCGATGGCGTGGCCAAGGCGCTGGCCGCCAAGGGCGCCACGCTGGTGGCGGTGGAGAGCAATCCCATCGACGCCGTGTGGGAAGACCAGCCGGCGCCTTCGCCCGCCCTGGCAGTGCCGCATGCCGACCAATATGCCGGACAAAGCGTGGCGGAAAAGCGGGCTGTCCTGGCACAATGGCTGGCGGACCAAGGCGCCGATGCGGCGGTGGTAACCGCGCTCGATGGGGTGGCCTGGCTGCTCAACATGCGCGGCGCCGATGTCGATCGCACGCCGGTGGCGCTCTCGTTCGTGGTGGCCCACGCCGATGGCACGGTCGACCTGTTCATAGCCCCGGACAAGGTCAATGCCGATCTGGTCGCGCACCTGGGAAATGCCGTGCGCGTGCAGGATCGCGCCGCCTTCGTGCCCGCGCTCCAGGCATTGGCCGGCAAGACCGTGGCGGTCGATCCCGAACGCGCGGTGGCGGCCGTGTTCCACGCGCTGGAAGGGGCAGGCGCGCGCGTGCTGACGCTGACCGATCCCACCGTGCTGCCCAAGGCGTGCAAGAACCCGGTGGAGCAGGCCGGCCACCGCGCTGCGCAGGCACGCGATGGCGCCGCCGTCAGCCGCTTCCTCCACTGGCTGTCGCAGGCCGCGCCCCAGGGCGGCGAGACCGAGCTTTCCGCCGCTGCGCGCCTGATGGCCGAGCGCGAGAAGACCGGCCTGCTCAAGGACCTGTCGTTCGACACCATTTCCGGCGCCGGGCCGAACGCGGCGATCCCGCATTACCATGTCGATGAGCAGTCCAACCGCGCCATCGAACCCGGCAGCGTCTATCTGGTGGATTCGGGTGGGCAATACCTGGATGGCACCACCGACATCACCCGCACGGTGTGGATCGGCCCGGGCGAAGCGCCGGCCGAAGTGAAGGATCGCTTCACCCGCGTGCTCAAGGGCCATATCGCCATCGACCAGGCGGTGTTTCCGCTGGGCACGCCGGGCGGCGCGCTCGACAGCTTTGCGCGCCAGTTCCTGTGGGCGGCCGGCCTGGATTATGCCCACGGCACCGGCCATGGCGTGGGCAGCTTCCTGGCGGTGCACGAAGGGCCGCAGCGCATTGCCAAGGCCACCGGCGCGCAGGCCGGCACCGGGCAGGGGCTGCTGCCGGGCATGATCCTGTCCAACGAGCCGGGCTATTACAAGGCCGGCGAGTACGGCATCCGCATCGAGAATCTCGTGCTGGTGGAAACGCGCGACATCGCCGGGGCCGAAGGCGCGTTCTGCGGGTTCGAAACGCTGACGTTCGTACCGATCGACCGGGCGCTGGTCGATGTGGCGCTGTTGACGCCGGCCGAACGCGCCTGGTGGAACGATTACCACGCCCGCACCCACGCCTTGCTGGCGCCGCTGCTCGATGGGGCAGACCTGGCATGGCTGGATGGGGCCTGCGCCGCGATCTGAGTTTGATGGGCGCATCGTTCATGATACGTTCTCTTTGTCGCGATTCGCGGCAGGGAGAACGACGATGATCGGTTATGTGACTCTGGGCACCAACGACCTGGCGCGCGCCGCGCCGTTCTATGATGCGCTGTCGGCCGAACTGGGCACGGGGCGCATGTACGAATGGCCGGGGGCGATCGCCTGGGGGACGGCAGGCGGCGCGGCTGGCGTGGCGCTGATGACGCCGTTCGATGGCCAGCCTGCCACCGTGGGCAATGGCGTGATGGTCGCGTTCGAGGCCAAGGACCCCGGGCAGGTCGATCGGGTGCATGCCTTGGCCTTGGCCAATGGTGGCGTGTGCGAAGGCGCACCCGGGCCACGCGGCGAAGGCGGTTTCTATGCCGCCTATTTCCGCGATCCCGATGGCAACAAGCTCAACGCCTTCGTGATGGGCACGGAATAAGCGCGGCATACGAAGCGTTCGGGCGCAGGCCGGGCCGATCCCGGCCTGTCGCGAATGTATCGGCCATGTTTCAGCCGAATTGCACCCAAGCCTGGGAAATGCGGCCGGCAACCCCGCATCACCGGCCGGATATCGCCGCTTTTATAATTTTAAAGATTTGATTTATATATAAAATGATGCAGCTGTTCCGCTGCCTGGGGCGCCAGCAACACCATGCGACAATTGGCGACAAAATACCCCCTGCGCCGACATAATCGCGCGACATCCGCCGACTATATATTGGGACATGGAAGCTGCGGTGCCCGCCACCTCAGTCCCCACGGCCGGAAGGGGTGTCCCTCCCCCCTTAGTCCCTAGCCTCTTTCGGCAAGGCGGCGCCGCAGCTTCCTCATCCCCCTTACGCCTGCCGTCGCGCCCTCGATGGCGAACGGCCTGAATTCTTCGGGAGCTTGCCGAAATGAAGAAACTCGTGCTCGGTCTGTCTGCGGCGGTTGTCGCCGTGGCGGGTGCCGGTGTGCTTTGCGCCGCCGCCCCGGCCGGCCCTGCTGCCGATCCGGCCCGCTTTGCCGGCGGTCCCAATGGCGATGGCACGATCACCTGGGCTGATGCCAAGGCCCAGGCCGACGCCCTGTGGCAGCGGATGGACGTGAACAAGGATGGCAAGATTGACCAGGCAGATCGCGATGCGCGCCTGATCGAGCGGTTCGATGCCATCGATGCCAACCATGATGGCGTGATCAGCCGCGACGAATTCCTCGCCCACCATCGCGCCATGAAGCCGGGCCACGGCCCGCATGCGGGGCCCGATGGCGCCATGCCGCCCCCGCCGCCGCCCGGCAGCGACGGGCCGGGCTCGCGCGATGGCCGCCCTGGCATGCCGCCGCGGCCCGCAGGAATGGGCTTGCTGGGCCCGGTTTTGCACGATGCGTTGCGCGACAAGGATGGCGCCGTCACCCGCGCTGCGTATGATGCGGCGGTCAAGTCTCAATTCGACAAGGCCGACACCAACCATGATGGCAAGCTTACCCGCGATGAAATCCGCGCCGCGTTCGGCCGCAACGGCGGACCGCACGGGCCCCACAAGGGCGGCCCGCGCGGTCGCGATGGCGAACGCATGGATGGCCCGCCGCCCCCTCCGGGTGAGGGCGACGACATGCCGCCGCCCCCGTCACCGGCTGGCAACTGACCATCGGGCCATTCGGGCATGAGTGAAGCAGCGGCAACCAGCATCCTGCTGGTCGATGACGAAGCGGCCTTGCGCGAAGTGCTGGCGGACTATCTGGTCCGCCAGGGCTTTGCCGTGACCCAGGCTGGCAATGCGGTGGAAGCGCGCGCGCGCATCGCGGCCGATACGTTCGACCTCGTTCTGCTCGACATCATGATGCCGGGCGAAGATGGCCTGTCGCTGTGCCGCCATCTGGCGGAAAGCCGCGCGCTGCCGGTGATCTTCATCACTGCCAAGGGCGAATCCACCGATCGCATCGTCGGCCTGGAAATTGGCGGCGACGATTACGTGGTCAAGCCGTTCGACCCGCGCGAACTGGTGGCGCGCATCCGGTCGGTCCTGCGGCGCAGCGCGCGCGTGGCGACCGAGGCGCCCGAAGCCCTGGTCTATGAATTCGAAGGCTGGACGCTCGATCCGCTCAAGCGCCGGCTGACCGACCGCGAGGGCGCGGTCGTGGCGATTTCCTCGGCCGAGTTCCGCCTGCTCATGGCCTTTCTCGATCATCCGCGCCAGGTACTCGATCGCGATCGCCTGCTCGATATGGTCCAGGGCCGCGAAGCGCACTTGTTCGATCGCGCGGTGGACAACCAGATCAGCCGCCTGCGTCGCAAGATCGAGGAAGACAGCCGCAACCCGCAACTGATCCAGACGGTGTGGGGCGGGGGCTACATGCTTGCGGCCGAAGTGCGCAAGGTGGCGGGCCGCGATTGATGTGGCGCTTTCCCGCCTGGACGCTTTCGCGCACCCCACGCAGCCTGCAAGGGCAGATGCTGCTGGCCATCGCCCTGGCGCTGCTGGTGGCGCAGGGGCTTTCGGCCGGGCTGATTTGGCGCGAGCAGAACGAGCGGCGCGTGCAGTTGACGGTCAACGAGGCGGCTTTCCGCCTGATCGGCCAGCCCCCGCGCGACAGCCATGGCCCGGACGGCCGACCGCATGGGCCGCCACCGCCCGATGACATCTGGCGCCTGCCGCGCCCCCTGCGCGTGCGGGTGGATGCGCAGTCTCCCGCACAGGCTGGGGACCGGCAGCGCGACGACGTGGCCGGTGCGCTGCACGACGTGCTCGACACCCAGGGGCTTGTCCATCGCCAGGTGCTGGTGGTGGAGCGCGATCCCCGCACCGATGCCATCGTTGGGCCGTGGTTCGGCAACGTCAGCAAGCGGCTGGAAAGCTATGGCGACCATCACCCCGATGCGCGCCTGATCATCGCCTCGATCCAGCGGCCCGACGGCACGTGGTTGACCGCGCGCATCCTGGCCCCGGCCAACGAACGCCAGGTGATCCTGTCGTTGCTGATGCAGACAGTGCTGCTCTATCTCGTGCTGGTAGGGGCGGTCGCGCTGATCCTGCGGCGCATCGCCCGTCCCCTGAAGGCCTTGACCGGCCGGGTGGAAGCCTTTGCCCGCGAACGCAGTGCCGATGGCCAGCTGGAACCCGAGGGACCGGATGACATCCGCCGCCTGATCGTGGCGCACAACGCCATGGAAGGGCGCATCATTGCCCTGCTCGATGAAAAGGACGTGATGCTGGGCGCGATCGGCCACGATCTCAAGACCCCGCTCGCCGCGCTGCGCGTGCGGATCGAGGCGGTGGAGGATGATACCGAACGGGCGCGCATGGCCGCCACGATCGAGGACATCAATCGTTCGCTCGACGACATTCTCTCGCTCGCTCGCGTCGGGCGCCCGTCCGACCCGCTTGAAACCACCGAGCTTTCCGCCCTCGTAGCCGATGTGATGGGCGAATACGAGGACATGGGCGAGGACGTGACACTGGAAGACACCGTGCGCATCGTCTTGCCGCTGCGCGCCACCTGGTTGCGCCGTGCGATGCGCAACCTGGTGTCCAACGCCCTGCGCTATGGCCAGCGTGCGCGCGTCTCGCTGGCGCGGGAAGGGGCCGAGGCGGTGCTGCGCATCGAGGATGATGGCCCTGGTATTCCCGAAGGCGATATCCTGCGCATGATGGAGCCGTTCACCCGGCTGGAAGCCTCGCGCAACACGGCCACGGGCGGCACCGGCCTGGGCCTGACCCTGGCGCGCGCGATTGCTGACCAGCACGGCGGCTCGCTGGTTCTTGCCAATCGCTGGGAGGCTGGCCACATCACTGGCCTTACCGCGACGCTGCGCCTGCCGCTGGCGGCCTGAGCCTTTGCCCGCTGGACCCCGCCGCGCCACGGCGCTATCCCGGCGACCATGAACGATAGCAGCGGTAGCGGGCCGGCAAACGGGCCCGGCTGGTGGCAGGTGGCGCGCGCGGGGACATGCCCGGCTTGCGGCACGCCAGGCATGGTCTGGGCCGGCCGCGTGTGGGAGCCCCCCAAGCTTGCCGATCATTGCCGCACCTGCGGCGAGGCCCTGGCCGTGCACGAGGCCAGCGGCCGCGCGCTCTATCCGTTGGTCATTCCGCTTTTGGCGCTGCTGGTTTTTTCCGCACTGCGCGTGGACGATATCTGGCGCTTGCCGCTGTGGGTCTATCCCGTGGTGTGGGGGCCGGCCAGCGCCCTGCTGGTGGGCCTTGCCGTGCGTGCGACGCGGGCGGCCGTGCTGGCAGCGCGCGTGGCCCCGCGGGGGCAGCGCTGATGCCCGGCCGGCCCGCGCCGTTCCGGCTTCCCGTACTACCCACGATCGTCGTGCTGCTGGCGGTTGCCACGATGATCGGCCTGGGTTTCTGGCAATTGCAGCGCAAGGCGCAGAAGGAACACCTGCTGGCTCGCTATGCCGCCGCGCTCGTGAATCCCGCGCAGGTGGCGTTTCCGGTGTCGGGGGATGGCAGCGCGGTGCTCTATCGCCGGGCCAGGTTCGATTGCCGGGTGCAGCCGGGCTTGTGGGATTCGGTGGCCGGCCGCAACGCGGGCGGGGACAGCGGCTATGTCCATATCGCGCATTGTGAAACGGCCGATGGCACGCCGGCGCTGGTCCAGCTTGGCTGGTCGCGCGATCCGCACCCGCCGGAATGGGGCGGCGGCCGCGTGACGGGCCGAATCGCGCCGTTCCACAAGATCACCCGCCTGATCGCCGATCCGCCGCTGGCCGGGCTCGATGCCAACGCCCAGCCCGACCCGTCTGACATTCCCAACAACCACCTGGCCTATGCGGTGCAATGGTTCCTGTTCGCCGCCGTGGCCCTGGTGATCTATCCGCTCGCCCTGCGCCGGCGCGCGAAAGACGGACCGGTGAAAGCTTCGCGAGTGGTTGTCACATCCGCCCCGGAAGGCTAGGCGCCCCACCAACACTGGCGGCGGGCACGCAGCGCGCGGCACACGGGGATTGGCGATGAAGTATGTCAGCACGCGGGGGCAGGCCGCCTCGCTCGATTTCGAAGGCGTCACGCTGGCGGGCCTTGCGTCCGATGGTGGCCTCTACGTTCCCGAAGCCTGGCCGCAGTTCAGTCACGAAGAAATCGCCGCCATGGCTGGGTTGCCCTATGCCGAGCTGGCCGCGCGGATCATGGCGCCTTTCGTGGGTGACAGCCTTTCGCCCGAGCGGCTGCGCGAATTGACGGCCACCGCCTATGGCCGCTTTGCCCATGCCGGCGTCACCCCGCTCAAGCAGCTGGACGAACGCCACTGGGTGCTCGAACTGTTCCATGGCCCCACCCTGGCGTTCAAGGACGTGGCGCTGCAGATGCTGGGCCTGCTGTTCGAGGAATTCCTGGCCCGGCGCGAGGATCACCTGACCATCGTGGGCGCCACCTCGGGCGATACGGGCTCCGCCGCGATCGATGCCGTGGCCGGCCGCGCCAAGGTGGACATCTTCATGCTCCACCCCGAAGGCCGCGTTTCGGATGTGCAGCGCCGCCAGATGACCACGGTGATCGCGCCCAACGTCTACAACATCGCCATCGACGGCAGTTTCGACGACGCGCAGGCGATGGTGAAGCGCATGTTCAACGATGCCGCGATGACCGGCACGTTCGGCATTGCCGCGGTCAATTCGATCAACTGGGCGCGGCTCATGTCGCAGGTGGTCTATTACTTTGCCGCCGCGCTGCAACTGGGTGCCCCGCACCGCAAGGTGGCGTTTTCGGTGCCCACCGGCAATTTCGGCGACGTGTTCGCCGGCTATGTCGCCGCCCGCATGGGCCTGCCGGTAGAGCGGCTGATCGTGGCCACCAACATCAACGACATTTTGCACCGCGCGCTCTCGGCAGGGGACTATTCGGCCAGCACCGTGACGCCCACGGCCGCGCCGTCGATGGACATCCAGGTCTCTTCCAACTTCGAGCGCCTGCTGTTCGACGCCTGCGGCCGCGATGCCGGCGTGCTCGCCGCGCAGATGCAACAGTTCGATGCGACCAAGGCGCTGCAACTCACCAATGCCCAGCGCGAGGCGATCGGTTCGCTTTTTTCCAGCGCGCGCTGCGATCCGGCGCAAATGGCCCAGACGATGCGCTGGGCTTATGAAGCGGCCGGCGAAGTGCTCGATCCGCACACCGCGATCGGCCTGCATGCCGCGCGCGTGGCCGACGATCTGCCCGCCGACGTACCCGTGGTGACGCTGGCCACGGCCCATCCGGCCAAGTTCGTCGATGCGGTGGAACGCGCCACCGGTGTGCGCCCGCCGTTGCCCGCGCGGGTGGGCGACCTGTTCGACCGCGAGGAGCGTTGCGACCACCTGCCCGGCACTTATGAGGCGGTTTCCGCCTATGTCGCTGCGCGCGCGACGCCCAAGACCGGCCAGAAGAACGGCTGATGGCGGCTCTCACGCTCCAGCCGCAACTGATGGTGGGATCGCCCTGGGGGGATTTCGCCCTCATCGATTCGGGCCATGGGCGCAAGCTGGAACGCTATGGCCCGCATCGCTTCATTCGTCCGGAGCCGCAGGCCATGTGGGCGCCCGCGCTGGCCGACTGGCAGGCCGATGGCGAATTCGTGCCCGGTTCCGACGAGGACGGCGGCGGCCGCTGGCAGTTCGACCGGCCGGTTTCGCGCGAAGGCTGGCCGCTGGCCTGGAACGAGGTGCGCTTTACCGCCTCGTGCACGCCGTTTCGCCATCTCGGCTTCTTTCCCGACATGGCCCCGGTGTGGGACTGGATGGGCTCGCAGCTTGATGGCCGCGATGATGCCGCCACGCTCAATCTGTTCGGTTATACCGGCGTCGGCACCCTGGCCCTCTCGCGCTTCGGGCCGGTGACCCATGTCGATGCGTCCAAGAAATCGGTGGCGCAGGCACGGGCCAACGCGGCGCTTTCGGGCATGGACGCGCGGCCGGTGCGCTGGATCGTCGATGATGCGGCCAAGTTCACCGCACGCGAAGTGCGCCGTGGCAGGCGCTATGACGGGATCATCCTCGATCCCCCCAAGTTCGGGCGCGGCCCGGAAGGGGAAGTGTGGCGGCTGGAAGAAAGCCTGCCCGGCCTGATCGCGGACTGTGCCAAGCTGCTGGATGAAAACAGCCGCTTCCTGTTTTTGACGGTCTATGCCGTGCGCATGTCGAGCCTGGCGATCGGCGGCCTTCTGGCCGAAGCGCTGGCGCACCTGCCCGGCACGATCGAGCACGGCGACCTGGGCATTGCCGAAGAGGGGGCCGAGGAAGGGCCGGGCGGGCGCGTGCTGCCCACGGCGATCTTCGCGCGCTGGCGGAATACCCCATAAGCGCGGCTGATGCTGGACATTCGCGCCGCCAAGTGCCAAGGGCGCGCGCGTGTCTGACAGCCTGATCCTCGAAGTCGCCAATGTCGAAACCGATGTCCTGACCGGGATCTATTCGGAGGAGACCGGCCGTCCGCAGCCCTTGCGGATTTCCATCCGGGCGTGGCTCAATCCGCAGGATCGCTACACGGCCGATTGTCCGCTCAACGCCAGCAAGAACTACATGGACCTCAAGCACGCCGCCAGCGACGGTTTGCCCAAAGATGTGCATTTCCAACTGATCGAATCGGTTGCAGACCATATCTGTGAAACCTTGTTCGTTCAGGATGCGCGCGTGAAGCAAGTGGAAGTGAAGATCGTGAAGCTGGCGATCAGCCAGGCTGGCGAAGATATCGGCATGACGCTCACCCGCGCACGGCGCGGATGAGCGGGGACACGAGCGAGGCGCGCCCGCTCGCTCTCGTCACCGGGGGGTGGCGCCGAATCGGGGCCGCGATCGCCCGCAAGCTGGCCAGCGAAGGCTGGGACCTGGCGCTGCACGCGCACCACGTTGCCACGTTCGATCCCGAATTCACCGCGCAATTGCAGTGGCTGGGCGCCGCGGTCTATCCGGTGGCCGGAGACCTGGGCGACAGTGCCTTTCCGGCCGTGATGCTGGCTGACGTGATCGCGCGGGCCGGGCGCGCGCCTTGCCTGCTGGTCAATTGCGCGTCGCTGTTCCAGGACGACACGATCGCGTCGCTCGTGCCCGAAGCGCTCGACCAGCACTTTGGCGTCAATCTCTTCGCCCCGTTGCTGCTGACCCGCGCCTTTGCCCAGGCGCTCGGGGACGGACCTGGGGCGCCGCGCGAGGGCGCGGTCGTCAACATTCTCGACCAGCGGGTGCAGAACCCGGTGCCCGACCAGTTGAGCTACACCCTGTCGAAACAGGCCCTGCATGCGGCGGTGCGCACGCTGGCGCGCGCCCTGGCGCCGGGCATCCGGGTCAACGGCGTGGCGCCTGGCCTGATCCTGCCGACGCAGGACTATGACGCGGCGCAGTGGCAGCGGCTGGAAGAGATCATGCCCCTGAAAAGGCTGCCCGGCGCCGACGAAATTGCCGACGCGGTGCACTATCTGGCGACGGCCCGCGCCGTCACGGGACAAACTCTTTTCGTGGATGCCGGCGCGAGCCTTGAATCCTACCCCCGTGACTTCGTATATCTGGAAAGATGAACGCGCCCGCGCCCCTGGTTGACCGCTTCGCGCGGGCCATAACCTACCTTCGCCTGTCGGTGACCGACCGTTGCGACTTGCGCTGCACCTATTGCATGCCTGAGCGCATGACCTTCCTGCCGCGGGCGGAAGTGCTGAGCCTGGAGGAACTCTATCGGCTCAGCCTGCACTTCATCGCGCGCGGAGTGACCAAGCTGCGCCTGACCGGTGGGGAGCCCCTGGTGCGGCGCGACATGGTGGACCTGGTCCGCGCGCTCGGCCGGCACCTGGGCGAGGGCGGCCTTCAGGAACTCACGCTTACCACCAACGGCACGCGCCTTGCCGAATTCGCCGACGATCTGGCGGCGGCGGGCGTGCGGCGCATCAACGTCTCGCTCGATACGCTCGACCGCGCGCGCTTTGCCGCGCTGGCTCGGCGCGACAGCCTGCCCCAGGTGCTCGAAGGGCTGGCGGCCGCGCGTGCAGCGGGCCTCAAAGTCAAGCTCAATGCCGTCGCGCTCAAGGGCGTGAACGAGGATGAACTGCCCGATCTGGTCGCCTGGGCCCACGGGCAGGGGCACGATGTCACGCTGATCGAGGTCATGCCGCTGGGCGATGTGGGCGAGGATCGCATCGATCATTACCTGCCGCTCGACGCCGTGCGCCGCGATCTGGAGCAGCGCTGGACGCTGGTGCCCAACGGGCACAGCAGCGGCGGCCCGGCGCGCTATGTCGACATTGCCGAAACCGGCGGTCGGCTGGGCTTCATCACCCCGCTGACCGGCAATTTCTGCGCCACGTGCAACCGCGTGCGCGTTACTGCCACGGGCCAGCTTTACATGTGCCTGGGCGGGGAAGGGCGCGTCGATCTGCGCGCGGCCTTGCGTTCGCAAGATCCCGATGCCGCGCTGGCCGATGCCTTTGCCCGCGCCATGGGGGAAAAGCAGGAAGCCCACAGCTTCGTCATCGACCGTGCCGGGGCAGCGCCGGCGGTATCGCGCCATATGTCGATGACCGGCGGCTGAGCGCGATGGCCAAGCTGGTATTCCTCGGCCGCCTGGAAGATCGCGCGGGCTGCGCCGAAATGGCTGTGCCCGCCGGGCCCCTGGCGGATATTCTCGCGAGGCTCGATTCGGCCCTGGCGCTGGATTTGCTGGGCGAGCGCGTGCGCTGGGCGCTCAACGGCAGGCTGGTGGGCGAAAGCGAAGCCATGGTGCTGGGCGAGGGCGACGAACTGGCATTCCTGCCGCCGGTGAGCGGGGGGTAGGGCGGCCGGTTGGGTGCAGGGGCTTCGACGAGCCCGGCCCGAACGGGTTTTTAGGATTACCCCCCACCTCCGTTCGCCCTGAGCGTGTCGACGGGCAGTAAGCGACAAGCCCAAGGCTTTAGGCCCTGAAAGCTATTTTCGCAGGGGCAGTTTTTGACAGCGGCCGCCCCAATCCGTATGGGGGCGGCGCTTGCCGGGCCAGCTTGCCTGGCCCCTTAAGCCCACGATCCGCGACGGATTGCCGGCCGCATGCCAAGGAAAGCCCTTTCGATGTCTCAGCCCCAGGTGGAAGTCGCCACGCTTGAACCCACGGCCGCAGCCACGGTGGAAACCGTGCTCACCGTCCGGCACTGGGACGAGCGCCTGTTCAGCTTCACCATCACCCGTCCGGCTTCGTTCCGCTTCCGCTCGGGCGAATTCGTGATGATCGGCCTGCAGGGCGACAATGGCCGCCCGCTGCTGCGCGCCTATTCGGTGGCGAGCCCGGCCTGGGCCGAGGAACTGGAATTCCTCTCGATCAAGGTGCCCGATGGCCCGCTGACCTCGCGCCTGCAGAAGATCCAGCCCGGCGACCAGATCTACCTCGGCAAGAAGCCCACCGGCACGCTCGTTACCGATGCGCTGCTGCCGGGCAAGCGGCTGTTCATGCTGTCCACCGGCACCGGCCTTGCGCCGTTCCTGTCGCTGGCGCGCGATCCCGATGTCTATGAATATTACGAGCAGGTGATCGTGGTGCACTCGGTGCGCAAGGTCAGCGAACTGGCGTTCCACGAGGAACTGTCGAGCGGCTTTGCCGAGGATCCGCTGGTGGGAGAGCAGGCTGCGCAGCAGTTGCACTATGTGCCCACCGTCACGCGTGAGCCGTTCAAGAACAACGTGCGCATCGACAAGCTGATCGAAAGCGGCGCGCTGTTCGAGGGCATTCCGGGCGAGGCCAGGCTCGATCCGGCCACCGACCGCGTCATGCTGTGCGGCTCGATGGAAATGATCAAGGATTTCGCCGCCCTGCTCGAAGGCCTGGGCTTTGTCGAAGGCTCCAATGCCAAGCCTGGCGACTTCGTTATCGAACGCGCGTTCGTCGGCTGATGGCATGACGGCAGACGTTCGTCTGACCGATGCGGCATTCGACCCCGCCGCGCTGCTTTCCGCCTTTACCGGGCGGTTTGGCAGCGCGGGCGGGGTCGTCAGCTTTCTGGGCCAGGTACGCGGCGGTGAAGGCGTGGAAGCGCTGGAACTGCGCCATTATGCGCCGCTGACCTTGCCCGGCATGGAAGCGCTGGCCGAAACCGCGCTGGCCCGATGGCATCTTGAGGGGCTGCTGGTGATCCACCGCCACGGGGTGATGGCACCCGGTGATCCGATCGTGATGGTCGCCGCCGCCGCACGGCATCGCCGTGATGCCTTTGCCGCCACCGATTTCGTGATGGATCACCTCAAAAGCGACAGCTGGTTCTGGAAGCGGGAAAAGACCGCAGCCGGATGGCGCTGGATCGAACCGCGCGACGAGGACTTTGCCGACCGCGCCCGCTGGTGATTCAACCCTTGATGCGGGCCAGCACGGCATCCTGCTGCGCCACCCGTGCCGCCACCGCATCGCGCGCGGCGACAATCGTCGCGGCATCGGGGCCGGGCTGGTCCACCGCGGTAATTTCAGCCTTGGTGGCCATCTGGTCCAGATCGGCCAGCGCGATGGCGGTTTCACTGCGCGCCGATTCGAGCCGCGCCAGCGCCACTTGCGCCAGGTTCCAGGTTTCGCCGCTGCTTGCCGTGCCCTGCGCGCGGGCAACGGCGCGCGTGGCCTCGGGCACCAGGGCGGCAAAGCGGCTGTCGGCCTCGCGTGCGCGCCCTTCGATGGCCGCCAGGCGCTGGGGCAGGCTGGCATCGGTAGGAAGCGGTGCCGGGTTGGCCGGGGCCGGATTGGCAGGGGCGGCCTGGGCCTGGCCAAAGGCCCGTTCCGCCGGGCGAATCGCCAGCGAGGGAAAGCGCCCCCGATCGGGTGAGCAGGCGCCCAGCGACAGCGCCGGGGCAGCGATCGCCCCGAACATGCAAAGCCGTTGCAGGGTGGTGAAGCGATTGGACAGGCAGGCCATGGCGGTGCCATAGCATGGTCACCGGTATTCGCCAGTGCCGGCAGGGCGCCATTGCGGATTTCCCGGCGCTGTGGCGTTGACATGCTGGCACGGTTGGACTATCCGCGCCGCTCTTTCCGGGGCTTCGCATCATTGCGGGGAACCGGCACATTGCCCGCTGTCCGCGATTCGGAATTGGCCGATCGGGGTGCTTGGTGGGCCAGGCATTTGAAACGGATAGCAGAACCATGTTCGCAATTGTGCGCACGGGCGGCAAGCAGTATCGGGTGGCCGCCGGAGACAAGATCGCGGTGGAAAAGCTGGCTGGTGAAGCCGGTGAAACCATCACCCTCGGTGACGTCCTGCTGGCTGGCAAGGATGGCGAACTGGCCGATGCTTCGGCCATTACCGTCTCGGCGGAAATCATCGCCCAGGCCAAGTCGGAAAAGGTCGTGGTGTTCAAGAAGCGCCGCCGTCACAACTATCGCCGCAAGAACGGCCACCGCCAGCAGATGACCCTGCTGCGCATCGTGTCGGTCGCCTGAGCGCCAGTTCGGAGTAAGCAGAGATGGCACATAAGAAAGCAGGCGGTTCGTCGCGCAACGGTCGCGACTCGCAGTCCAAGCGCCTTGGCGTGAAGAAGTTCGGCGGCCAGGAAGTGGTCGGCGGCAACATCATCATCCGCCAGCGCGGCACCCGCGTGTACCCCGGCGCCAACGTTGGCCTGGGCAAGGACCACACCCTGTTTGCGCTTGCCAATGGCCGCGTGCGTTTCCACGCCGGCAAGCTTGGCCGCAAGTACGTGTCGGTGGACCTGATGGCGCAAGCTGCCGAGTAATCGGATGGTCATGCCAAGGGCCATCCTGTTGGGATGGCCCCGCCGGTTTCGCGCCGGCTGAACGAGGGAGAGGGGCCTGCCCCATCTCCCTTTTTCTTTGTCTCCCTCATCCGCAACCGCGCCATTTGCCTCGAAAACCGAAGCACTTGGCGCACCACGCAATATCCTTGTCACCGGAAAGTGCATAAGCATCCGGCGAAAGGGAGCGGTTGACTGGAGACTACCGATGTTCATTCGCAGCGAGCGGCTGTTCCTGCGGCCCGGCTGGCCGGAAGACTGGGCCGAACTGTTCGGCCTGATCGACGACGAAGCCGTCGTGCGCCATCTGGTGCGCGTGCCATGGCCCTATCATCCCGATGATGCCCGTGCCTATGCCGCACGGGCGCAGAGCGGGCTGTACCCGCATTTCTTCGTCACTTTGCCCGGTGCGGAAGGTGCGCAGCTTATCGGCTGCGTCGGCCTGATGCCCGACGATCATGACCCCGACGGGGCACCCCGGCTGGGCTATTGGATCGCGCGGGCGCATTGGGGGCGGGGGTTTGCAACCGAAGCGGCGCGCGCCGTGTTGGCCCTTGCCGCCACGCTCGGCCATCGTCGCGTGGCTGCGCGCCATTTCCTCGACAATCCGGCATCGGGTCGCGTCCTGGCCAAGCTCGGTTTTCGGTCCACCGGGGAAATCCGCCCGGGTGCCAGCCCCGCGCGTGAAGGCGTGGCGCCTACGCTCGGCTACGCGCTCGATCTCGATCCGCCGGGCAATTGCGACGGCGATCGCCGTTCGATGGTGCCCGTGCCCCGCGCCGCTTGAGGCCCGCGGCAACGCGCGCGGGGGCAGCAGTGCCGGTCAGGCCGGCGGTTCTGCCTCCACCGCGTTGCGCGCGGCGCGTTCCTGCTCGAAACGCAAGCAATCCAGGATCTTGGCCCCTGCCATGAACACCGCGCAGGTCGTCGCCAGGAACAGCAGCTTGCCACCAAAGCCGGGAAACCGCGTGAGATAGGCCTGTCCGCGCTCCACGGCGCCCAGCGCCAGGGCATAGATCACCGCAAACGCCTCGAAGCGGTTCTTGATCATGAAGAGGCGGCCGATCTTGCGGAGCATGTCCTGTCCTTGTCCCCTTTCGCGGGTAGTCTCCACCCCCGGGGCTGGCATCCCCGGGGCGGCTTGCGATCCCAGCAGGCTGTCGCAACCTTCGTGCCAATCCAATGTTTCCGGGCGCATTAAACCTTAATGCGCCCTTCATTGTAAAGGGGGGCGACAATCCAGGGACAGGACAGCAACGCGCGTGGCCTCAGGCCAGTTCCTTGGTCGGGAAAGTTCGGCCTTCAGGCCAGTTCGCCCAGGGTCAGCGCATCGAGCAACGCGTTGCGGGCCGCCACGACCGCTGCCGCCAGCGCCGGCTGGCCCAGATCGGCCGCGTCGATCTGCTCGGGCCAGTGCGTGGCGACGACATGCTCCAGCCGTTCGATTCGCGCGGTATCGAGCAGGAAGCGTGGATCGACCGTGGCCGGATCGGCCACCACGCGCAGGCGCAGGCAGGCGGGCCCGCCACCATTGGCCATGGACTGGCGCACGTCCACCGGCAGGACCTGGCGAATCGGTCCGTTGCCGGCGAGCATGGTATCCAGCCAGCCGCGGACCGAGGGCGTTTCCCAGGCTTCCAGCGGAATCACCAGCGCCATTTCCCCGCTGGGCAGGGTGAGCAACTGGGCGTTGAACAAGTAAGAGCGAATCGCGTCGGCCAGGCTGACCGCGCTGGCTGGAACGACCACGATCTCGGCCTCGGGCAGGCGCGCGCGAATCGCGGCATAAGTGCCTTCGGGATCGGCAAAGGCCTGTTCGTGGGTAAACAGCACGCGCTCGTTCGCCACGGCCACAACGTCGTTGTGAAACGCGCCGGCCGCGATGGCTTCGGGGGCCTGTTCCACAAACAGGCAACGGGCCGGATCGAGCCCGTGGACGCGCGCGATGGCGCGGCTGGCCTGTTCGTGCTGGCGCGCGGGAAAGGCGCCACCGGGGCGGCCATAGACAAAGATTTCCAGGCCCGGCGCATCATGGCTGGTGGCCATGCGCATGTGGTTGGCTGCGCCTTCGTCGCCAAAACAGGGCGGCACGGCATCGTGCACGGCGAAGTGCGTGCTGCTGGCAAAGGCCAGGCGCAATTGCCGCACGGTATCGGGCCATTCCTGCGCGCGGTGCGGCATGGTGACGAGGTTGGCGGCCGAGAGATGGCAGCGCCCGTCGGCGGTATCGGCTGCGGGGCTGACCGTGGCGGCATTGGCAGTCCACATCGCGCTGGCCGACCAGGCGGCGGCGCGCAGTCGGCGCTCGGCCTCGTCGGCAGGCTCGCGGTCCGTCAGGCCCAATTGGGCCAGAAACGCCGGGTTGGGGCGGGGCAGGGGTACAAACAGGCCCTGCGCCAGTCCCAGGCCCAGGTTGTGCCGCATCTTGCCCAGGCCCTGCAGTGCCGCCGCGCGCGGGTAGGACACTTGACCCGCGTGACTGGCCGAAGCCAGATTCCCCAAGCTCAGCCCGGCATAGTTGTGGCTGGGGCCAACCAGGCCGTCGAAGTTGATTTCCACCGTCGCCATCTGTTTATTTCCGTCCTTCAGCGGTCCACATGCCACACCGTGTCGCCGGGCCGCACGTCGAGCGCAGCAGCGGCAACCGGATCGAGGATCAGGCCTTCTGGCCCATCGGTCACTTCCCCCAGGGTGCAGCGAAATTCGGCGAGGCGCCCGGTGGCGACCAATGCCTGGCGGGCGGGGCCATGCCCTTCGGGCGCGGCCACCTGCGCGAGCGTGGCAGCGCGCGTCCCGGCGATGGAGCGCACCTGGTCGGTCCGCGCGCTCAGCGTGGGGCCACCATCGAAAATGTCGACATAGCCTTCATAGGCAAAGCCTTCGGCCTCCAGCATGCGCATGGCGGGGCGGCCGTTTGGGTGGGGCATGCCGATCACGCTGCGCGCGCTTTCCGGCAGCATCGCCACGTAGACGGGATGCTTGGGCATCAGGTCGGCAATGAACTGGTTGCCGTTCAAGGCATTGAAATGGTCGGCATCCTGAAAGCCCATGCCGAAGAATTTGCCGCCCACCGCGTCCCAGAACGCCGATCCGCCGCGCTCGTCGATCACGCCGCGCAGTTCGGCGAGGATGCGCGGGCCGAATCGGGCGCGGTGCATGGCGATGAACAGATAACGGCTGCGCGCCAGCAGCAACCCCAGCCCGCCCGCGCGCTCGCCTGGGTGCAGGAACAGGCCGCCCACTTCGCTCGATCCTTCCAGGTCGGTGACCAGATGGAGCATCTCGGCGCGGAACGTGCGGTCCAGTTCCTTGGAATGCTGGGTCAGCGTGGTGAGGCGATAGGAATAGAACGGCCCGCTGCGCCCGACGCAGGCAAAGATCTGCGCCGTGCCGCGCAGATCGCCGGTGGCCACGTTTTCCAGCACCATGACGAACAGTTCGTCGCCCGGCCCATCGGGCAGGCGCTCGCGCGGCTCGGCAAAGGCGGCGGCGGCGCGTTCCAGCTTGGCGCGCAGCGAGGCGCGGTCGGCGGGCAAGTTGGTAAAGCCGCTGCCGCCCAGCTTGGCCATTTCATACATGGCTTCAAGGTCGGTGGGCCGCGCGGCGCGAATACGGAACGTCATCGTTTCATTCCCCGCCCGAGAGACGATGGAGCACCAGCGCAGAGAGCGCCGCGCGCTCGGCCAGCGAGGGCACGATCAGGAACTCCTGCGGCGAATGGATCGATCCGCCACGCACGCCCATGGTATCGACCACAGGCACGCCCAGCGCGGCGATGTTGTTGCCATCGCACACGCCGCCGGTGTCTTTCCAGCCGATGGTCTGGCCCAGCGCGGCGCCGCACGTCCGCACCAGATGGAACAGGGCCTGGGCTGGCAGGGTGAGCGGCTTGGGCGGGCGGCTGATTCCGCCGTGGACGTGGATGGCCACCCCGTGCAGGCGCTCCACCTCGGTCACGGCCTGGCCCAGGGCCACGGCAAAGCCTTGCGCATCCTCGGTACTGGTGGGGCGGATGTTCCAGCGCAGCACGGCCTTGTCGGGCACCACGTTGTTGGCGCTGCCCCCGTCGATCCGCGCGGGGTTTACCGAAAGACCGGCACGGTGCAGTGCCTTGAGGCGAAGGGCAAGGTCTGCCGCGGCCACGATGGCATTGCGGCCATCGTCCGGGTTGCGCCCGGCGTGGGCCGATGTGCCGGTGATCACGGCGGAATAATTGCCGCTGCCCGCCCGCGCGCCGGCCAGCGTGCCATCGGGCAGGGCCGAAGGTTCATACGTCAGCGCCGCCGCCTTGCCCGCTGCCAGTCGGGCGATCAGTGGAGCGGAGGACAGGCTGCCGGTTTCCTCGTCGGCATTGATCATCACGTCGTAGCCGACTTGCGCCGCAGCCGGGCTGCGCTCGAAGGCGAGGAGGGCGGCCAGCATGACGGCAATGCCACCTTTCATGTCGGCCACGCCGGGGCCATTGAGCGTCACTTCGTCAAGCCAGGTGGCCGTCTGGAACGGATCGCTGGCCGGGAACACCGTGTCCATATGCCCCGTCAGCAAATAGCGCCGCGGCGCATCTGGCCGCACGCGCACCACCAGATGCGCGCCATGGTCCAGAAGGCCCAAGGTGCCATCCTGCCCCACGGTTTCCACCGGGGCCGGCGGTTCCAGCTGCACCGTGCCGGGTAGAACCGAGAAGGCGTCGGCCAGGAGGCCGGCCTGCGCGGCCAGCCCGGACAAGTTGCGGGTGCCCGTGTTGATCGCGCTCCACGCCAGGACCTGGGACAGCAGGGCGGCGCCCTCGATCGGGGCAAGCAGGGCCTGTTCGGAGCCTGAAAGTTCGCGGGCGGAAAACTGTTGCATCGGAAACCACGCCTAGCGGTTCCCGCGGCCGGGGTGAACCCCCTGCCTAAGCCGCAGCGAATGGAACCCGGTTGCCAAGCCGAAGCGAATCGGGCAAAACAAGGGCGTTCCTCCCCAGGTTCAATAGGCAGGTCGGCAGGGTTTCGGTATCGACACGATACGGGGCCACAAGCCGGTCTTGCCGTGCCCGTTTTGACGACAAAGGCAGATGACCATGGGTGAGTTTACCGAAATTGCCGACTTGCGCCCCCGCACCACGCGCGCCGGGTTGCATGTGGATGCCGCGCTGGCGGCCTTCCTGGAAAGCGACGTGCTGGCGCCCCTGGCGCTTGACGTGGGCGCGTTCTGGACGGGCTTTGCCGCGCTGGTGGCCCGGTTTGCCCCGGTCAATCGCGCGCTGCTCGACACGCGTGACACGATCCAGGCCGCGATTGATGCCTGGCATCTGGCCCGCGCCGGTCAGCCGCATGATCCGGCCGCCTATCGCGCCTTGCTGGAAGAAAACGGCTATATCGTGGCCGAGCCGGCGCCCTTTGCCGTGGGCACGCAAGGCGTCGATGCCGAGATTGCCACGATGGCCGGCCCTCAGCTGGTCGTGCCCGTGCTCAACGATCGCTTCCTGCTCAATGCCGCCAATGCGCGCTGGGGCAGCCTTTACGATGCGTGGTACGGCACCGATGCGCTCGATGCCGCCCCGGCGCTGCCCGGCGGCTATGACCCGGCGCGCGGCGCGGCGGTAATTGCGGCCGGGCGCGCGTTCCTTGATGCCGCGCTGCCTTTGGCGGGCGGATCGTGGGGCGATTGGGATGGGCAGGGCGTGCCCGCGCTGGCCGATCCGGCGCAGTGGGTCGGCCACAAGCCGGGCGGACTGCTGTTCGTGCATAACGGGTTGCACATCGAACTGGTGATCGATCGCGCACACCCCGTGGGCGCCACCGACCAGGCCGGCCTCGCCGACATCGTGCTGGAAGCGGCGCTGACCACGATCGTCGATCTGGAGGATTCGATCGCGGCGGTGGATGCGGAAGACAAGCTGGTGGCCTATCGCCACTGGCTGGGCCTGATGCGCGGGGACCTGACGGCCCATTTCGCCAAGGGCGGCAAGACGCTGAGCCGCTCGCTCGAGCCCGACCGCGCCTGGACCGCGCCCGATGGCTCCGCCTTCACGTTGCCCGGGCGCAGCCTGCTGTTCGTGCGCAATGTCGGCCACCTGATGACCAACCCGGCGATCCTGTTGGCCGATGGTGCCGAGATTCCCGAAGGCATCATGGACGCGGTGATCACCTCGGCCATCGCCATGCACGACGTGATGCACAAGGGGCGCTATCGCAACAGCCGCGAGGGGTCGATCTACATCGTCAAGCCCAAGATGCATGGGCCCGAGGAAGTGGCCTTCACCAACGACCTGTTCGATGCGGTGGAAGACCTGCTGTGCCTGCCGCGCCATACCATCAAGGTGGGCGTGATGGACGAGGAGCGTCGCACCAGCGCCAACCTGGCCGCCTGCATCGCGGCGGTGAAGGACCGCGTGGTGTTCATCAACACCGGCTTCCTCGATCGCACGGGCGATGAAATCCACACCTCGATGCAGGCCGGGCCGATGATCCGCAAGGGGGCGATGAAGCAATCGGGCTGGATCGCCGCCTATGAAGCGCGCAACGTGGGGATCGGCCTGGCGTGCGGGCTTTCGGGCAAGGCGCAGATCGGCAAGGGCATGTGGGCCGCGCCCGACCGGATGCGTGCGATGGTGGCCGAAAAGATCGCCCATCCGCAAACCGGTGCCAACACCGCCTGGGTCCCGTCGCCCACGGCGGCCACGCTTCACGCCACCCATTACCACCAGGTGGACGTGTTCGGCCTGAGGCCCGAGATCGCCGCGCGGCCGGTGCCATCGCTCGATGCCCTGCTGGCCATTCCGCTGGCCGAAGGGACGAACTGGTCGGAAGCGGATATCCGCGCCGAGCTGGACAACAATGCGCAAGGCCTGCTGGGCTACGTCGTGCGTTGGATCGACCAGGGCGTGGGCTGTTCCAAGGTGCCCGATCTGGATGACGTGGGCCTGATGGAAGACCGCGCCACCTTGCGCATTTCCAGCCAACACCTCGCCAACTGGCTGCTGCATGGGGTGTGCACGCGCGCGCAGGTGATGGATGCGTTGCAGCGCATGGCCGCCAAGGTGGATGCGCAGAATGCCGGCGATCCGGCTTACGAACCGATGGCCGGCAACTGGGAAACCAGCTTTGCCTTCCGCGCCGCCTGCGACCTGGTGTTCCAGGGTGTGAGCCAGCCCAGCGGCTATACCGAGCCGCTGCTCCACGCCTGGCGCCGGCGCAAGAAGGCAGCGGCCTTGGTGGCAGAACCTGCCTGAACGATCGGCGGGGCGGGGCGTTCTGGCGCGCCGCCCCGCTTGCCCCGCAGCGCGCTTGTTGCCATGGCGGTTCCAGTCGCTTTTTCCGATGACATGGAACCTGGAAAGACAATGCTGCAACTGATCGAGGCCAATTGGCCGTTGGTGGCTGGCGCCGTGGCGCTGCTGCTGGTGGTGGCAATCCTGCTGCTGCGCCGCGCCGGCAAGGCGCCCGAGCGCCGTGAATTCAACGATGTGCTGTCTGAAGGGGCCGCGCCTGCGCAGCGCAACACCGCGCTGATCGATGCGCCGCCTGCGGCCGCGATCGTCACGCCTGCGCCGCCACCGGTGGAGCCCGCACCAGTTGCAGAGGGTGACGACCTCACCCGCATCAAGGGCCTTGGCCCCAAACTCAAGACGCTGCTGGGCGGCCTGGGCGTGACGCGGTTCGAGCAGATCGCGGCATGGAGCGAAGAAGACGTGGCGCGGATCGACGCGCAATTGGGCGCCTTTGCCGGCCGCCCCACGCGGGACAATTGGGTGGAACAGGCCAAGCTGCTGAGCAGTGGTGACACCGCCGCCTATGAAGACAAGTTCGGGAAGCTGTAACGCTATTCCTGTGCCTGGGGTGCGGCCGGCGTCGCCCCCGTGGCAGGCCGCGCGCCGCAACGGCGGATCAGCGCGCGCACCAGATCGCTGCCAGGCACGCTGATCTTGCCGGCATCGGGCAGCGTGCCCACGAACGGTCCTTCGAACACGTCCGCTGCCGGATCGCCCGCAGGCAGGCTGCCCTGCCAGAGATAGCCCTGCGATCCCGGCACGGCGGTGGCATCCACCGCCAGCCGCACGATGCGCTTGCGCCCCTGCAGGGCGAACAGCGCCTGCGCGCCCACTTCGGCCGGCACATGCCGCGTCACCACCAGCACGCCCTGCCGGCAGGCAAGCGACAGGTCCGGTCCAGCGCCCGGCGCGCCATAGCGCACGCTGTCGCCGCCAGGTGCACCGGCCCAGATCGGCTTCTCGTTGCCGGCCGGCGCTGCGGGCAAAGGTTGGCTTTCGGGCAGCGGCACGCGCACGGCATTGAGTGGGGCTCCGCTATCGAGCGGCGCGGGCGCCTTTTGCGAACAGGCGGCAAGGACAAGCAGGGCGAGCAGCGAAACCGGACGGCGCGAGATCATGGCTTGGGTGCTATCGCGGACCGGCGCGGCAAGCAACCATGTGAGTCCCCCCTCCGACCGCCTGCGGCCGCCACCTCCCCCCGCGTTGCGGAGGGAGGATCAAAGCCTCTCCCGCGTGCGAGAGGGGTTGGGGGAGGGCATGTCACCCTCTCCTTACTTCCCCCACTTCTTTTGAGACTTGCCGTAGCGGGTCTTGCGGGTGCCGGGCTTGCCTTCGTTGCTGCGGCCCACGATGGGCGCCTTGTGCTCGCCTTCGGGCAGGCCGAGTTCGGTCGCTTCCAGGCGGCGGATCTCGTCGCGCAGGCGGCCCGCTTCCTCGAATTCCAGATCGGCGGCGGCATTGCGCATGCGCTTTTCGAGGTCTTCGATGTGGCTGCGCAGGTTGTGGCCGACGAGATTGTTGGTGGTGTCGTCGTCCAGATCCACCAGCACGCCGTCGCGGCTGGCCGTATCGGCGATGATGTCGGCAATCTGGCGCTTGATCGTGGCCGGGGTGATGCCGTGCAACTCGTTGTAGGCATTCTGCTTTTCGCGGCGGCGATCGGTTTCGGCAATCGCGCGTTCCATACTGCCGGTCATCCGGTCGGCATAGAGGATCACGCGCCCGTCCACGTTGCGCGCGGCGCGGCCGATGGTCTGGATCAGGGAGGTTTCCGAACGCAGGAAACCTTCCTTGTCCGCGTCGAGAATGCAGACCAGCCCGCATTCGGGAATGTCGAGCCCCTCGCGCAGCAGGTTGATCCCCACCAGCACGTCATAGACGCCCAGGCGCAAGTCGCGGATCAGTTCGATGCGCTCCAGCGTCTCCACGTCGGAGTGCATGTAGCGCACGCGCAGGCCCGCTTCGTGCATGAACTCGGTCAGGTCTTCGGCCATGCGCTTGGTCAGCGTGGTAACCAGGGTGCGATAGCCGTTCTGTGCGGTGAGGCGGCATTCGTTGATGCAGTCCTGCACCTGGTCTTCGACCGGGCGGATCAGCACCGGCGGATCGATCAGGCCGGTGGGGCGGATCACCTGTTCGGCAAAGACGCCACCCGATTGCTCCATCTCCCAATTGCCTGGCGTTGCCGAAACGGCAAACGTCTGCGGGCGCATGGCGTCCCACTCGTTGAAGCGCAGTGGACGGTTGTCGATGCAACTGGGCAGGCGGAAGCCATATTCGGCCAGGGTCATCTTGCGGCGGTGGTCGCCCCGCGCCATCGCGCCGATCTGCGGCACGGTCTGGTGGCTTTCGTCCACGAACAGCAGGGCATTGTCGGGCAGATATTCGAACAGGGTCGGCGGCGGTTCACCCGGCAGGCGGCCGGTGAGAAAGCGCGAATAGTTCTCGATCCCCGCGCACGATCCGGTGGCGGCCATCATTTCCAGGTCGAAATGGGTGCGCTGCTCCAGCCGCTGCGCTTCCAGCAGCTTGCCCTCGGCCTGAAGCTCCTTGAGCCGCTCTGCCAGTTCGAACTTGATCGCCTCGCGCGCCTGCATCAGCGTGGGACCGGGCGTGACGTGGTGCGAGTTGGCGTAAACGCGCACTTGCGACAACCGCGTGTCGGCCTTGCCGGTCAGTGGATCGAATTCCGCAATGTCTTCGATTTCGTCGCCGAAAAAGCTGATGCGCCAGGCGGTGTCCTCGTAGTGCGAGGGGAAGATCTCGAGGTTGTCGCCCCGCACGCGGAACGTGCCGCGCTGGAAAGCGTGGTCGTTGCGCTTGTACTGCAAGGCCACCAGCTTGCGCACGATCTCGCCCTGGTCGACGCTTTCACCCTTCTTGAGGTCGAACACCATGGCCGAATAGGTTTCGACCGAGCCAATGCCATAGAGGCACGAAACCGAAGCGACGATGATCACGTCATCGCGTTCGAGCAGCGCGCGCGTGGCCGAGTGGCGCATGCGGTCGATCGCCTCGTTCACCGAGCTTTCCTTCTCGATGTATGTGTCCGACCGCGGCACATAGGCTTCGGGCTGGTAATAATCGTAGTACGAGACGAAATATTCCACCGCGTTTTCGGGGAAGAAGCTCTTCATCTCGCCATAGAGCTGCGCCGCCAGGATCTTGTTCGGCGCCAGGATCAGGGCGGGGCGCTGCAATTCCTCGATCACCTTGGCCATGGTGAAGGTCTTGCCCGAGCCGGTGACGCCGAGCAGCACTTGCGTGCGCTCCCCCTCGCGCGCGCTGGCCACGAGATCGGCGATCGCAGTGGGCTGGTCGCCGGCGGGGCTATAGTCCGACACCACCTTGAACGGGCGGCCCGGCTCCAGCTTTTCCGGTCGCTGGGGCTTGTGCGGCACGAAGTTGCCGGATGTGTCGGGCTCTTCCAGCCCCCTGCGGATGATGATTTCGGCCATGGGCAACATATGGGGAACATGGTCGCCAGATGCAATCGGCGGCAAAGCGCCCGATCATGCCATGGCCTTGGCCGACATGGCGTGATAGCGTCTCCCGCCCAATCGGGAGAGTGACGATGATTGCCAAGACCCCATCCGCCTTGCTTGGGCCCGCCCTGCTGGTTGTGGCGCTGTTGCTGCCAGGCTGCAAGAAAGAGCCCACCGTGGTGGCCAAGGATGCCGACGCGGGCGAAGTGGCGGCCAAGGTGGCCGAGGCCGGCGTGAAGTTTCAGCCCGGCGCCTGGACTACGCAGGTCAAGGCGATTGACATCGACATGCCCGGCATGCCCCCCGAAATGGTCGGCAAGATGAAGGAAGCCCTGGGCCGCGCCCGCGCCGAGCGATCCTGCCTGACCAAGGAAAAGGCGGCGCGCCCGGATGGCGATTTCTTTGGGCAGGCAGACAAGACCTGTCGGTACAAGACCTTTGCCATGGCCGACGGCAAGATCGACGGCGTGCTCAATTGCGGGCGCGGTGGCGCGACGCAGACCATCACCCTCAAGGGCACGTACGATGCCCAGCACTTCGCTATGGACATGGACATGACCGGCACCGGCCCGGCCGGCAAGCAGATGCGCATGCACGTCGCCACGCAGTCCACCCACGCGGGCGAATGCACCCCGCAGGAAAAGGCCCAGGCCGAAGCCGACGAGAAGGCGGCGGCGATCTAAGCGCGTTTGCGGTCAACGGCGGTGGGTTTTAAATCCGGCGGTGCCTGCCAGGGGCGCCGCCGTCCCCGAAGCCCGTGGCAAGGCAGTGGCGGCACAGCCATCCTATCTATTTATAGTTAAATAGAAGTAAAAATCTTTACTTCTGAACTTGTACTGCAAGCGCCATTTAAACGGCACAATGCCATTGATCGTGACTTGTATTTTATGGGATGATGCCCCGGGGTTGTGAATACGGGGGTCTTCATGATCGGCGAAGTTCTTGCCGTGGTTGATGCGGTGCTGGCGGTGTGCCTGCTGATTTTGATATGCAAAGCTGCCGCATTGCCGCACAGGCGCAGGCGTTCGGGGCGCAAGCGTCCTGAATTGTTGCTCATGGCTGGCTGTGCCACCGTGCTTGGGCTGATTCCGGCCGCCGTGGCCTCGCCCGAGGATCGCCGTCCAATGCCGTTGCGGCTGGAGCGTGCGAAGCCGTGGGTGGATGTGGAAAACGTGGTGACGTTTCCCCAGGCGGGGATTGCCTGCCGCGAGCAGGAGGACCTGCACGCGGTCATCGCGTTGCGCCAGAGCGGACGCACCACCAAGATGCGGTCCTATCTCGATACCGTCGATGGCGATGGCCCGCGCTGCTACATGCTGTCGGCCCAGCGCCGCTACAAGGTGATCGACGAACACCCCAGCGCCGGTGACACGCCCGAAGCCATGGTGCTGGAAATCGTACCCGCGGGTGTGACGGCTGCCGCCAGTGGCCTGTTCACCCTGGCGCTCGACCGGAGCCAGGTTCGCCTCGTTGCGCCGGGCGCTCAATCATAGGCATAAGGCCCGCCCACCTCGATCGCGCGGCGATAGGCGGGTAGGGCTTGGATCTTGTCCAGCCAGGCGATCGTATGGGGCCGGGTGCGGTCCAGGCCGGCGCGGGCGCGGGCGGCTTCCAGGGGGAAGCTCATCATCACGTCGGCCGCGGTCATGCGCTCGCCCGCGAACCAGGGGCGGCTGGCCAGTTCGCGTTCGACGAAATCGAGATGCACGTCGATCAGCGGCTGGATTTTCTTGAGCGCGATCTTGCCCATGATCGGCACGCGCGACAGCACCAGCTTGAGCAGCAGCGGCGGCATCATCGACCCCTCGGCATAGTGCAGGAACATGGTGTAACGCAGCGCGTCGTCCTCGTCTTCAGGCGCACCGAGCCAGCCGCCCGCCTTGGCCACCAGGTATTCCACGATGGCGCCGCTTTCGGCCAGCACGCGGCCCTCGTCCTCGATCACCGGCGATTTGCCCAGCGGATGCACCGCGCGCAGCTCGGGCGGGGCGAACATGGTCTTGGCGTCACGCTCGTAGCGACGCAGCGCATAGGGCAGGCCCAGCTCTTCCAGCAGCCATAGCACGCGTTGCGAGCGGGAATTGTTGAGATGGTGGACGATGATCATGACGCCTCCTTGGGCAATTGGCGGGATGGCTGTCGGCCGCCCCTTGCCTGCCGTATCCATGCAGTTTACACTGTAAACATAGCGAGGCGGCAAGGCGGTGTAAACAAGCGTGAATGAACCCCAGGGACTGCGCCAACGGCTGCTGGACGAAGCGATCGCCGCGCTCGACCATGGCGCAGGCGAACCCAGCCTGCGCGCGCTGGCGCGCCAACTCGGCGTTTCGGCCATGGCGTCCTATCGCCACTTCCCCAGCAAGGCCGCCCTGCTTGGCGCCGTGGTGGCAGAAGGCTTTGCCCGGCTGGAGGCTGCGTTGCGCGCGGCGGACCAATCCGCGCCGGGTGCCGAGGCGCTGATGGCCCAGGGTCTGGCCTACGTGGATTTCGCCATGGCCCAGCCGGGCCTGTTCCGCCTGATGTTCGGGCTGGCCGGGCGTGATGGTGGCGCGGCATCGCGCGACCACGCCTATGGCGTGCTGACCGCGCGGATCACCGCGCTGCTGCCCCGGCCGGCGCCTGGTGCGGCGCTTGCCTGTTGGGCGCTGGTCCACGGGCTGGCCACGCTGCAACTCGATCGCGGCGGGGCCCTCTCGCGCCAAGATCTGCGCCAGGCCCTTGCCGTGGTGATGCACGGCCTGGCGGCCGGCTGACGATCGGCCTCGCCGCATCGGCCGATGAATGCGGCAGAGTGCGGTTTGTGACATGAATTTGAAACAATCCCATCTTTGTGGCGTTCATCTCCGGCATGAGATAGCTCTTGGCCGGTGACACATATGGCTTCGCATCCTTCTTCCACGCCCCGCACTGCCTGGGAAACGCTCGAGACGCTCGGGGCTGCCCTGGCGCGTCGGCGCGCGCTGGCCTTTGCGCCGCGGCCGCAAGGGGTGCGCGGGCCGGCCTGGCCGCGCCTGCTGGGTGAACTGGCAACGCCGATCGATCACTGGCAGGCCGCCCGCGCCGATTTGGCTACGCCGCCGCCGCCCGCGCCGCATTCGCGCCCGGTCATGCTGTTGCCCGGCTTCGGGACCCACCCGGTGCGGATGAAGCCTTTGGCCGCCGCGCTGGAAAGCGCCGGGCACCGGGTAAGCGACTGGGGCCTGGGGTTCAATTTCGGGTCCAGCGAAGATCGGTTTGCCCGCTTGGCAGAGCGCGTGGAAACCATGGCCCGCCGCGAAGGCGAGCCCCTCGTTCTGGTGGGATGGAGCCTGGGCGGGCTGTTTGCCCGTCAGCTGGCCAAGACCTGCCCGGATGACGTTGCCCTGGTGATCACGATGGGCACGCCCTTTTCGGGTGATCGGCGTGCCAACAATGCCTGGCGCGCATATCAGGTCGTGGCTGGGCACAGTGTGGATGAAGCGCCGATGGCGCAAGACCTGGCGACCAAGCCCCCTGTGCCCACGATCGCGTTGTGGAGCCCGCGCGATGGCATCGTGGCACCGCGCAGTGCGGCCGGGTGGCCGGGCGAGCGTGACCTGGCCGTGCCGCTGCGAGTCACCCACCTGGGTTTTGCCGCCCATCCGCAAGTCGCACGCACGCTCGTGGACCTCGTCGCGCGCCACTGACCGGGTGGCGCGGGGTTTTCCTGCCAGTAAACGGACGAAAACTGACGCGAACCAGCGCGGCGCGGATGCTGCCACGCCAAATCGCCCGGTGCAAGGCCCTGCGCCACGATCGAATCAATTGTTTCGCACGCGCAGCATCGGCGCTTGCGGCGGTGCGAATCGTGTGCAAGCAATGTGTCAGACGGGAGGTTCTGCATGACCAATTCCTCGCTCTCGTCCTATGACGAGATGCTTGACGCCGACGGCTTCACGCGCCCTGCCTATGCCGGGTACTGCGAGTGGCTGAAACAACAGCCACCAGAATTGCTGCGGCGGAAATCGGGCGAAGCCGAAGCCTTTTTCCGCAAGACCGGGATCACTTTCAACGTATATGGCAACGAGGACGCCGAAGAGCGCCTCATCCCTTTCGACATGGTTCCCCGCATCATCAACGCCGCGCAATGGCGGCGCCTGTCGCGCGGGATCGAGCAGCGGGTGCGCGCACTCAACGCTTTCCTTCACGATCTCTATCACCGCCAGGAAATCGTTCGGGCTGGCCGCCTGCCCGAACGCGTGCTCAAGGCCAACAAGGCCTTCCTGCCGCAGATGGCCGGGTTCACGCCGCCTGGCGGCGTTTACACCCACATCGTCGGCATCGACCTCGTCCGCACGGGCGAAGACGATTTCATGGTGCTCGAAGACAATGCACGCACGCCATCGGGCGTATCGTACATGCTCGAAAACCGCGAAACCATGATGGCCATGTTCCCCGAACTGTTCACCAAGGTGCGGGTGCGCGAGGTTTCGGACTATCCTCGCCGCCTGGCGCGCAGCCTGGCCGCCTGCGCCCCGCCGGCCGCCAACGGGCACAAGCCGGTGGTGGCGGTGCTCACCCCCGGCACGTTCAACAGCGCCTATTACGAGCACGCATTCCTGGCCGACCAGATGGGCGCCGAACTGGTCGAAGGCAGCGACCTGAAAGTGGAAAACGGCCGCGTCGCCATGCGCACCACGCGCGGCTGGGAAGCGATCGACGTGCTCTATCGCCGGGTAGACGACGATTACCTCGATCCGCTGACCTTCAAGCCGGAAAGCGTGCTGGGCGTTTCGGGCATCATGGACGTCTATCGCGCCGGCGGCATCACCATCGCCAACGCGCCGGGCACCGGCATTGCCGATGACAAGGCGATCTACAGCTTCATGCCCGAGATCGTCGAATTCTACACCGGTGAAAAGCCGATCCTGGCCAACGTGCCGACCTGGCGCTGCGCCGAAAGCGATTCGCTGGCCTATGTGATGGACAACCTGGCCGATCTGGTGGTCAAGGAAGTCCATGGCTCGGGCGGCTACGGCATGCTGATTGGGCCCACCTCGTCGCGGCGGGAAATCGCGATGTTCGCAGAAAAGCTGCGCGCCAACCCCGAAAATTACATCGCGCAGCCCACGCTTTCGCTCTCCACCGTGCCGATCTTCACCAAGGCGGGGCTGGCCCCGCGCCATGTGGACTTGCGCCCCTTCGTGCTGGTTTCGCCCCAGGGGATCGACATCACGCCCGGCGGGCTCACCCGCGTGGCGCTCAAGAAGGGATCGCTGGTGGTCAATTCGTCGCAAGGGGGCGGCACCAAGGACAGCTGGGTGCTGGACGATTGAGGCGGAAGGGAAAACGATAAAATGCTTGGACGTTCCGCCAATGGTATATTCTGGCTGTTCCGCTATCTCGAACGCGCGGAAAACACCGCGCGGCTGGTGGAAGCCGGCTTTCGCATGGCGCTCACCCGCGATGCCGCCGATGCCAGCGACGAATGGCGCTCGGTCGTCGTCACGCTGGGGCTGCAGGGCGCCTACCAGGCCAAGTTCGGCAGCGATTATGCCGGCAGCAACGTGTTCAACTTCATCCTGCGCGATCGCGATAATCCCGGCAATGTGCTGAGCATGGTGGAGCAGGCGCGCCATAATGCGCGCATGGTCCGCACCGGCATCACCCGCGAGGTGTGGGAAGCGGTCAACGAAAGCTGGATGGTCCTGAAAGAGGAACTGGCCCGCACCGTGACCGAAACCCGGCTGGGCGGCGTGCTCGACCTGGTACGCCGCCAGTCCACCCTGGTGCGCGGGGCGATGGAAGGCACGATGTTGCGCAACGACATCTATTACTTCGCCCGCGCCGGCAGTTTCATCGAACGGGCCGACAATACCGCCCGCCTGCTCGATGTGAAGTATTACGTGCTGCTGCCCTCGGTTTCCTATGTGGGGTCCAGCCTGGACAACGTGCAGTGGGACAACGTGCTGCGCGCCGTGGCCGGGGATCGCGCCTATCGCTGGCTGAATGCCGGGCGGATGGAGGCACGGGGCATTGCCGAATTCCTGATGCTCGACGGGCGTTTCCCGCGCAGCCTGGCGTTCTGCTATGCCCAGTTGCGCGACTATCTCGATCGGCTCTCCGATGAATATGGCGATCGGCTGGAAACGCACGAGATCGTCGCGCGCACCCACCAGCAGCTCAAGCACCAGACCATCGACGCGGTATTCGAACTGGGCCTGCACCAGGTGATCGGCCAGTTCATCGCCGCCAACAACCACCTCGCGCAGCAGATCCAGCGCGATTACCGCTTCACCGAATAAGGAAAGGGGAAAGGCCAGCCCATGCGCCTCGCGATCAGCCACACCACGCGCTACACCTTTTCCACGCCGGTCGCCCACGGGCTGCAGCGCCTGCGCCTCACCCCGCTGGCCTGCCGGGGGCAAACCACCGAATTCTGGGAGATCGAGCTTGAGGGCGCGCAGCCCGAAGTCAGCTATGACGACGAGAACGGCAACCGCGTTACCCTGATCTCGTTCGTGCCGGGCGCGCGTGAAGTGGTCATCCGCAGCCAGGGCGTGGTCCAGACGTCTGACACGGCGGGCGTCCTGGGCAAGCAGCCGGGCTATCTGCCCTTGTGGCACTTTACCGAACAGACCGCGCTGACCCGCGGTGGCGCGCGGCTTCAAGCGCTGGTCGATGCCTTGCCGGTGGAATCGGAAGATACATTGGCCCGTCTCCACGCGCTCTGCGCTCTGGTGCGCGAGGCAGTGGCCTATGAACCGGGCCACACGGACGTTGCCACCACCGCCGAACAAGTGCTCGCCGCCGGGCGCGGCGTGTGCCAGGATCAGGCCCACGTCTTCATTGGTGCGGCGCGCCTGCTGGGTATTCCGTCCCGCTATGCCAGCGGCTACCTGATGATGGACGATCGGGTGGAGCAGGATGCCGGCCATGCCTGGGCCCAGGCCCATGTGCCGGGGCTGGGCTGGGTGGGCTTTGACGTGGCCAATGCGATCTGCCCCGATGCGCGCTATGTGCATCTGGCCACCGGGGCCGATTATACTGCATGCGCGCCGATCACCGGCATTCGCTATGGCGCGCGCGACGAGGCGATGCACGTCAGCCTTGCCGTTGAACAGCAGCGTATGGAACAATAAGAAGCGCCCGGATTCGCCGCAGGCCCTGTGTTGGGCCGGCGGCAAGGATCGTTGGCGTATGGCAAAGGGGAACCGGCCTGGCACATGCCCGGCCGGACGGGGACGGACAATGACCTATTGCGTGGGGATGATGCTCGACAAGGGGCTTGTCCTGATGAGCGACACCCGCACCAACTCGGGCGTGGACAACATTTCGGTGTTCCGCAAGAGCTTCACCTGGTCGGTGCCGGGCGAACGGGTCATCACGATCATGACCGCGGGAAACCTGGCGACCACCCAGTCGGTGATCAGCCAGTTGGAAGAGCGCAACAAGGCACCCAGCGAGCGCCGTCCTTCCATCCTGGAAGAACCGACGATGTTCCAGGTTGCCACCCACGTTGGCAATCTGCTGCGCAAGGTGATCGAAGGGCGCCAGTCCGGCCCGGTGCAGGGCGAGGGCGCGCGGTTCACCGCCACGATGATCGTGGCGGGCCAGATCAAGGACATGGAACCACGCCTGTTCATGGTCTACCCCGAAGGCAATTTCATCGAGGCCAATTTCGACACGCCGTTTTTCCAGATCGGTGAAACCAAGTATGGCCGGCCGATCCTGCTGCGCGGCTATGACAAGGGCATGGATTTCGAACAGGCGGTCAAGCTGTTGATGGTTTCGTTCGATTCCACGATCGCGGCCAACCTGTCGGTGGGCCTGCCGTTCGACCTGACCGTGATCGAGCGCGATCGCTTCGAGCCGCTGCACCAGCGCCGCATCCGCGCCGACGATCCCTATTTCAACGCGATCTCCTCAAGCTGGAGCGAGGCGCTGCGCAACGCGTTTCACCAGTTGCCCGATTATCGTTTCGATTGAGGGCGAAATAGCGCTCATAGTAAATATACATAGCAGATTTACTATGAGAGATCGCGTATGTGTCGATCAAAGGCCGGCAGGCATGCTTCGCAAGACTTGACTCATGTGCTTGCGGCAAATTGTCGGCATGGGACAGGAATCGACACATATTGATGAACTTCGACTGAATAATCGGCTCCGCTTCGGAGCCGAAATCCCTAAGGAATATGGGACGGTAATCCTCCCCAGTCCTAAGGGAAGCGTTCAGAACGAAGCATTCGCGCATGGCGCGAACACGCCCGAGGGTGGTTACTTCGGCCCCATGGTCGAACGTGTCACACTCCACATCCTCGATAGCGACTCTGCCCGCCGGGCACAGCTCGCTCGCCTCGCTTTTGCCGCCGGGCATCATGCCGAGATATACGGCAGCACCGACGAGCTGTTGGCCCACGCGCCCAGCACGGGTCTGCTGCTCGCGCATGACGATCCGCCGGGAGAGGCGGTGCCCGCGCTGATCGGCGCGATGATGCGGGCGGGGCACTGGCTGCCGGTGATCGCCATCGGCGATGCGCCCGATACTTGGGCGGTGGTGCGCACGATCAAGGCGGGGGCGCTGGATTACCTGGCCATTCCCAGCCAGATCGCCCCGCTTAACGAAGCCATCGCCCGCGCCGCGCACGAAGCCGAAACCCACCGCGTGCAACGCGCCCGCGCCGCCGAAGCGCGCCAGCGCATCGCCCGCCTCTCGCTGCGCGAACGCGAAGTGCTCGATCGCCTGGCCGAAGGGTGCAGCAACAAGGCCATCGCCCGCGACCTCGATATCAGCCCGCGCACCGTGGAAATCCACCGCATGAAAATGATGGGCAAGCTGGGCGCCCGCCACGCCGCCGAAGCCGTGCGCCTGCGCATCGAGGCAACGGGGCTGGGCGAAGTGGCCTGAAACCGGAATAGACACACGACATCGGCCATCAGGGGGGCCTTCAGGAAGGCGGGAGGCGGGATCCTCCCGCCTTTCTGCATTCCGGCAGACCCGCCAAGATCCTCCCCCACTTCGTGGGGGAGGTAGCAGCCCGAAGGGCTGGCGGAGGGGGTGTGCGCGGGAAAGCCTATCGGTCAAAGCGAAGACCGCAGGGCAACCTTCGTTTCATCGCCAGACAAGAGCAAAGGGAAGCGGTCTGCAAAGGCCTTCAAATCCTCATACGTCAGCAAAAACTTCGCGTTAACCGAACAAGGCTGATCATCATTATTGTAAAATTCGGTGGCTAAATGAATCTTCGCTTGTAGTGTTCCCCTCAGATCATAGGGCTGAACGGAAATAAAAACATGAACTTGCTTGATTGATGTTGCATTATCATCCCAAAAACCACCCCGCAGACTGGGGGCGGATTCAGTCGTTATGGGGTAGTCTGAGCATGCTTTTGCAAATTCGAAGAGCGCTTTCGTTGAGAACCACGCTTCTCCGTGACCGTTAAAGCCGTTGGCTTCGATTGAGACCAAAAGCTTGCCGCAACCGTCTTCGTCGGGCTCGAATTGAAATAAAACGAGATTTGAGCACGGTAAGCTCGTAAAGCCCTCGCGCCAGTTATCCTCGTCCAATTTAGACATCTGAATGTCCCAACCCTCGGGGTGATCCCTAAATCCGGGTTGATCGTGCAAGCGCTCGATAGCGGCAGCAGCGGCCTCTCTGGACCGATAGGCGCCAATTAATTTCGCATCATCGGCATATTCGTCATCAGAGCGTGTATGATGAAGCAGAAAAACGTAATCCATATATTTGAAATTATTTGTTCATCTCCACGATTGCAACGTCGATTTTCAGCATGGTGGAAGCTGCGGCAAATGCGGCAATTGTAATCCTCCCGCTATGACGCCACGTACCAATCTCACCCGCACAAAGGCCGTCCGCTCCCCACTTCCAGGTGCAGGTGATCGCGGTGCGCGGCGTTGTAGTCCGGGCTCAGCACGGTGCCGAAGCGCTTGCAGGCGCTGGTGTGCACCGCGCGCAGGAAGGCGCGGATTTGTGGGTCCTGGTCGTTCCAGTCGCGCAGCACGGTCACGCGGCGGCCGTCGGCCAGGAGGAAGCCGGAAATGTCGATGGCATTGGCCGTGGCGTGGGCGGAGCGGCGCGCGGTGCCGGCCACGTTGCGGCAGTTGTAGCTGCCCATCGTCTCCAGCTTGACCAGCGGGCTGCCCAGGATCTGCTGCGCGGCGCGGTCCACGCCGAACCGTGCCCAGCCTTGCAGGGCATTGGCCAGTTGGCAGGTCACCGGGCCGGCATTGGCCAGGCCCAGTTGCGCGCTGTCGCTGCGCAGATAGGCCAGGCGCACGCTGCCGATCGTGCTGCACCCCGCGCCGTAATACTGATCGGGCACCGGTACATAGCCGATGGCATTCTGGCGCAGCGAAACCATGCAGGCGCGCGTCGCCGCCGAATTGGGCACGGGCTGTACCACCGGGCGCGAGACCATGCGCGTGGCCCCGCGCGCCGGGCGGCGGGCGTGTTGCGGAGCATCGACACAGCCGGCAAGGGCAATCACCGGCAGCATGGCCCAGGCAAGAAGAATGCGTCGTGCCATAAACTTAAGCCTGGCGCAGTCTTGGTTACTCCAGGGTAAATGGAAAGCCCGCAGATGCACTTGGGGGGTGTTTTTGCGACGAACCGCTGCGCAGCATTTTTTGCCCTCCTGGCCGGAAGGTCGATTGACACGCCGGCCAACGCCCTTATGAGCGGCTCCGGGCCACGCGGTCCCAACGCCGCGCGTGCTCTCTGTGAGGAGAGTCTACATGACTGTTGGTATTCCCGCCGCAAAGCCGGCGCGTCCTTTCTTTTCCTCGGGTCCGTGCGCCAAGCCGCCGGGGTATTCTCTCGACAAGCTGCAAACCGAATCGCTGGGCCGCTCGCACCGCGCCAAGATCGGCAAGGCGCGCCTGCAACTCGCCATCGACCTGATGCGCGACGTGCTGCAGCTGCCCGCCACGCACCGCATCGGCATCGTGCCCGGTTCGGATACCGGCGCGTTCGAGATGGCGATGTGGACGATGCTGGGCGCCCGCGGCGTGACCACGCTGGCCTGGGAAAGCTTTGGCGAAGGCTGGGTGACCGACGCGGTCAAGCAGTTGAAGCTGGAGCCCACCGTGCTCCGCGCTGATTACGGCCAGCTGCCCGACCTTTCCAAGGTGGATTTTGCCGATGACGTGCTGTTCACCTGGAACGGCACCACCAGCGGCGTGCGCGTGCCCGATGGCGAATGGATCCCCGACGACCGCGAAGGCCTGACCTTTGCCGACGCGACCAGCGCGGTCTTTGCCTATGACATTCCGTGGGACAAGATCGACGTTGCCACCTTCTCGTGGCAGAAGGTGCTGGGCGGCGAAGGCGCGCACGGCGTCCTGATCCTTGGCCCCCGTGCGGTCGAGCGCCTGGAAACCTACACGCCGGCCTGGCCGCTGCCCAAGGTGTTCCGCCTGGTGTCCAAGGGCAAGCTCGCCGAAGGCGTGTTCAAGGGCGAAACCATCAACACCCCTTCGATGCTGGCCGTGGAAGACGCGATCTTCGCGCTCGAATGGGCCAAGTCGGTCGGCGGGCTCGAAGGGCTCAAGGCGCGTTGCACCGCCAATGCCCACGCGCTCGACAAGATCGTGACCGAGCGTTCGTGGCTGGGCCACCTGGCGGTCGACAGCGGCATCCGCTCGCGCACCTCGGTGTGCCTCACCGTCGAAGGGGCGGACGCCGACTTCATCAAGAAGTTTGCCGGCCTGCTCGAAAAGGAAGGCGCCGCGTTTGACATCGCGGGTTATCGCGATGCCCCGGCGGGCCTGCGCATCTGGTGTGGCGCCACGGTCGATACGGCCGATATCGCCGCGCTCGGCCCCTGGCTCGACTGGGCCTATGCCCAGCTGACCACGCCCGCCGAAGCCTGATCCGCATTTAGCGCCATTCCCACCACCCGTCGCGTCCGGTCAAATCCGGGGTGACGGGGCAGGGGGCGCACACTCCCCATTTCTAGCCGGCACACCCGGCCGCGCGGCTATTGTGCCGTGCACCCATGGAGCAAAGACCATGACCAAGCCCAAGGTTCTTATTTCCGACAAGATGGACCCCAACGCCGCCCGCATTTTCGAAGAGCGTGGCTGCGACGTGGACGTGATCACCGGCAAGACGCCGGAAGAATTGAAGGCAATCATCGGCCAGTACGATGGCCTGGCGATCCGCTCGTCCACCAAGGTGACCAAGGAAATCCTCGAAGCCGCCACCAACCTCAAGGTTGTCGGCCGCGCCGGGATCGGCGTGGACAATGTCGATATCCCGGCCGCATCGGCCAAGGGCGTGGTGGTGATGAACACCCCGTTCGGCAACTCGATCACCACCGCCGAACACGCCATTGCCCTGATTTTCGCGCTCGCCCGCCAGCTGCCCGAGGCCGACCTTTCGACCCAGGCGGGCAAGTGGGAAAAGAACCGCTTCATGGGCGTGGAAGTGACCGGCAAGACGCTCGGCCTGATCGGCGCGGGCAACATCGGCTCGATCGTCGCCAGCCGCGCACTGGGCCTCAAGATGAAAGTCGTGGCGTTCGACCCGTTCCTCACCCCGGAACGCGCAGTCGAAATGGGCGTGGAGAAGGCTGACCTGGAAACCCTGCTGGCCAAGGCGGACTTCATCACCCTGCACACGCCGCTGACCGACCAGACGCGCAACATCCTCTCGGCCGAAAACCTCGCCAAGACCAAGAAGGGCGTGCGCATCGTGAACTGCGCGCGTGGTGGCCTGGTCGATGAAAAGGCGCTGAAGGACCTGCTCGATTCGGGCCACATCGCCGGCGCCGCGCTCGACGTGTTCGAAACCGAACCGGCCAAGGACAGCCCGCTGTTCGGCACCTCCAACTTCATCTGCACCCCGCACCTGGGCGCTTCGACCACCGAAGCTCAGGTCAACGTGGCGCTGCAGGTGGCCGAGCAGATGGCCGATTTCTTGGTGACCGGCGGCGTGACCAACGCGCTCAACATGCCCTCGCTCTCGGCCGAGGAAGCGCCCAAGCTCAAGCCCTACATGGCGCTTGCCGAAAAGCTCGGCACGCTGGTGGGCCAGCTGGCGCACGACAACCTCACCAAGATCGCCATCGAAGTAGAAGGCGCCGCCGCCCAGCTCAACCAGAAGCCGATCACGGCGGCGGTGCTGACCGGCGTGATGAAGCAGTATTCCGACACCGTGAACATGGTCAACGCGCCGTTCCTGGCCAAGGAGCGCGGGCTCGACGTGCGCGAAGTGCGCCACGATCGCGAAGGCGAATACCGCACGCTGGTGCGCGTCACCGTCTCGACCAGCCAGGGCGACCGCTCGGTGGCCGGCACGCTGTTCGGCAACGGCCAGCCGCGCCTCGTCGAAATCTTCGGCATCGGCATCGAAGCCGATCTCGATGGCGACATGCTCTACATCGTCAACACCGACGCGCCGGGCTTCATCGGTTCGATCGGTACGCTGCTGGGCCAGTCTGGCATCAACATCGGCACGTTCCACCTGGGCCGCCGCGAAGCCGGTGGTGAAGCGGTGCTGCTGCTTTCGGTGGACAGCCCGGTGAACGAAGCCGTGCTCGCCGCCGCGCGCGAAATCCAGGGCGTGCGGGTGATCAAGGCGCTCAAGTTCTGATCGGCTCGGCCGTTCACATCACTTCAGGCCGGGCCTGAAAGGCAGGAAAGGGCGGTGCCTTGCGGCGCCGCCCTTTTTGCTGCGCGCCATGGTGGTGCGGCGGTCTTTCTGGAATATCACGACTTCTTCTTGATTTCCTTGGCGACCATCAGGTTGCCAGGAATGTTGAAGCGGATCGTTTCGCGGTTGGCGCTGCACGCCGCGCCGTTTTCCGGACGATAGCTCGCCTGATAGCGGGCCCTGCCCAGGATCGTTTGCGCGGCCTTGTCGAATACGAATGGCGGATAAGACGCCACCGCCCGCAAGGCCGCCGTGCGGCCATCGGCCTGGATATCGTATTCACTGCGCACCCAGCCTTCAAAGCCCCAGCGTGCCGCATCGGCTGGAAAAGCGCCGGCGCTGGTGTTGATGGCCGTCAGCGCAGGCTTGGGTCCGATCAGTGCGCATTGTTCCTCGCTCAGGCCAGTATCGGCAAACAGGCGCTGCGCCTCGTCCAAGCGACCTTTGCTGGCGGCGTCATTGGCCAGACGCAACAGCGCGAACTGCCGCAACGGATGGCGTGGGGGCAGGCCGGTATCGCCGGCCACGCGTTGCAGCACGGCCGTGGCATTGGCTCGGTCGGTGGCCACCGGGCGCATCGGCAAGGCAAGGAGCAGGCTGGCGTTTCGTGCCAAGGGATCGGCGGCGATGGCCGGTTCCTCCGCCAGCGTCTGCAGCGCGGGATAGCCCCGCCCGCTTCGCGTGATCACCCGGTTTTCGGGTTTGTCCGAACGCACGATCCTCTCGCGCTGCCACGTCAACAGCACCCGCGCCTGGTTGCGCAAGGCCTGCGGCAATGCCGCGTCTTGGGCCAGCACCAGGCCGCGATCGATCGAGGCGAGCCTGTCGGCATCGGTGCGCAGGTCCATATCGGCCATGGCCACCCGCGCCACCAGTTCGCTGGCCTTGTCGCCGCTTTGCCGCGCGGCATCGGTTGCGGCCAGCCATGCGGGCCAGGTTTGGCGGTTCATCGGCAGCGCCAGGGCAGCCTGGCGCGCCCATGCGGTGATCGCCTCGTTCAGCGGTGCCGCTGGCGAAAGGCCGCCACCACCCCGGCTGCAACGCAATTCCACGCGTGCCGTGGAACGAAAGAAGGCGGGCATCTTGGCCGCATCTTCGGGCTTCCAGCGCCAACTGGCTGCGGCGCGGGCAAAGGCCTGGGCCTTGGCATAGCTGCCCGTGCTGTAGAGAGTCTGGCTGCCCAGGACGTCGCCGCTCTCGCTGATCATCAATTGCACGATGGCCATGTCGTCGGGTTCGAGGCCGGTTTCCGGCCCGCAATCGGGCGAATCCATATCCGCCGCGCTGCCAAAGCTCGCACTGCCGGCGTGCCCGGCGCCGGAGTAGGCCATGTAGCGGCGTGCGTCTTCGATCTGGTTGTCGAGCAAGGCGGCTTGGGCCAAGTCCTGGCGCAGGCCGGCGTCGAACGCGCTGATATGGTCGTGCAGGCCGCCGGCCAGCTTCAACGCGGTTTCAAGTTCGGCCTTGCCCGTCTTGACCTGGCCGCGATTGAGCCAGGTGCGGCCGAGCAGGAGGTGCCATTGCGCCAGCATGATCTTGTCGGGCGCCGGCTTGGCCGTCTCCAGCCGCAGCCCTTCGTTGGCCGCGTCGATCGATCGGTTGTCGCTGTCGAATGCCGTCAGCAGGGCAATGCGCTGCAGCGCGACGCTGCGCGCGCCGTCCTGTTGCAAGGCAAGCGCGGCATCAAAATGCGCGAGCGCCCCATCATGGTCCCAGCGGCTGGCTGCCAGAGTGCCCAGCATGATTTCTGCCTGGGCAATATCGATCGGCAGCTGGTCGGCATGCGGGCGCATCGCGGCAAGCGCGGCCAGGAGCAGGGGCTCGCCCTGTTCGGCATGGCCGGTGCGGACCTGGCAGGCGCCGCGCCGTGCGGCAATCACCACGGCTGGCAGGCTGCCCGGCTTCACGTGCGGATCGGCGGCCAGCGCGTCGAGCAGGGGCAGTGCCGTTGCGCAGTCGTCCTTGTCATAGGCGGCGGTTGCCGCGTCAAAGCGCTGCTGCAGCGTGTTTTGCGGCGCCGGTTGCGCCAGCGCCGCAGCGGCGGGGGCAAAGGCACTCAACAGCCACGTCGATCGATGGCGCAACACAGTTCTCCCGTGGCATTTACATGAATATTGCCGTCAAATACTATGAACTGATGACACACCTGTCCACGTCCATTGCCCGCTTCGGGGTGTCCTGTGGGCGGCTTGCCTTTGCCTTGCTTGCCGGCGGGTGCCTGTCTGCGCCCGGCGCGGGCGCGGCGCCGGCTCCTGCAGAGCAGGCGCCCTACCGCATCGTGCTTTTGGGGGCGCGATGGTGTGCGCCGTGCATGGCCGAATATGCCAACCTGCCTGCGCTGGTGCGGGCAGCCGCGCCCGATCGCATCGTGCTGGCCTGGATCGATCGCCCGATCGCGGCGCCACCGGGCTTGCAAGGCCAGGTGGACACGATGCCGCCGGCCGCCGCGCGCGAACTCGCCGAGCGCCGGCTGGGCGTGGGTTTCGGCCTGCCAGCTGCGGTGGCATCGGGAAGCGCCTGCCAGCCATGGCGCGGCCCGCTGCGCCCGGCCGACCTGCCGGCTTGGCGGGCGGCGTGCGCGGGCCAGCCGCGTTGACCGCTTGCATTGCCCGTCCTTCCGCGCCACGCGCTGCGGCCATGCGCACGCTGGACAACATCCTTTCCGATCGCGGCTCGAAATACGCGGTGTCGGGCGCGCCGTGCCACTCTGCCGAAGAAGCGCGCACGCTGCTCGACCAGCTCAAGACGATCAAGAAGTTTGCCAAGGCCACGCACAACACCTGGGGCCTGCTCTGCGCCCAGGGGCCGATCAAGCACGACGACGGCGAAAGCGGCGCAGGCATGGTGATCGTACGCATGCTGGAACGCGCGGGATTGCAAGACCATCTCGTCATCGTCACGCGATGGTACGGTGGCAAGCATCTGGGCGGCGATCGCTTTCGCCATGTGCAGACGGCGGTTCGCGCCTATCTGGACAGCCTGTGATGGCCGGACCTTTATGCCCCGTGGTCCGTTGACGCCACACCCCGATCAAGGAAACCGCATGACCACCAATGTCCCCACTTCGCCCGCTGCCTGGCTGGCCCCGATGATCCCGCTGTGGAACCAGCAGATGCTGCTGGGCAGCGAGGCCGCCATGGTCATTGCCCGGCGGATGTGGCTGGTGGCGCTCGCCGATCCGCGCGCCGCGGCCGAAAGCCAGCGAATGGTGGCCGAAAAGGTGGAAACCCTGGCGAAAGTCTGGTGGGACATGGCCTTGGCCCCGTCGCGCGCGCTGCTAGGCGGCAAGGCGATGCCAACCGCGCATGGCGAGGCGCGTCGGGCGGTACAGACCTATCGTCGCAAGGTGCGCGCCAACTTGCGGCGGCTGGGCCCGGTTTAGAGCGCGATGACAAAAAGTGGGCACCGTTTTTTGTCAAAAAATCGCGCTACAACAAATATCTAGAGTATGAAGGCGTTTCAACGAAACGGCATCATACTCTAAGGCTTTCGCGCCACTTTGACCAAGGCCCACCCCATCGAGCCGCTCAAGGCGAGCGCGAGGGCAAGGCCGATGGCTGCCCCCCATTCCGCACCCGCGCGCCCGGCAAGCAGGCCGCCCGCGATCAGGCCCAGGATGGGAAACAGCAGCAGGGCAAGACAACCGATCGCAACCATGGCCGGTGCGATGCCCCCGCAGCGATGAACCGCCGCTGAGCCGAAAGGGTCAGCTGACCATCGCGCGCAAGGCTTCGAAGCACGGGCCATCGATCGCCTTGCCCACTTCACCGGACATGATGTCGAGCGCGCGTTCCACCGGCAGGGCGGCGCGATAGGGCCGATCGGCGGTCAGCGCGTCATAAAAATCGGCCACACTGATGATGCGCGCTTCGGTGGCGATGAGGCTTTGGTCCAGCCCGAGCGGATAGCCCTTGCCGTCGAGCCGTTCGTGGTGCGCGCCTGCCACGGCCGCCATGTCGCGCAAGGGGCCGATGCGCGAGAGGATTTCCGTGGTGTGGCTGGCATGGCTGCGCATTTCCACCCATTCGGTATCGTCGAGCTTGCCCGGTTTTTCCAGCACGCGGCTGGACACGGCGAGCTTTCCCACGTCGTGCAGCACGGCTGCCCGGCGCAGCGCCCGCAAGTCCGTCTCGCGCACGCCCATCGCCCGGCCCAGCGCCGTGGCATAGCGGCCCACGCGGCAGGAATGCCCGCCGGTATATGGGCTCTTGGCATCGATCACGGCGCCAAAGGCATCGGCAATATCGTCGAGGTAGTCCTCGTCCACCGCCACCCGGGCCTCTTCGGGTTCCAGCGCGCGGACGTGCAATTCCAGTGCCGGGTCGTTGCAATGGCTCCAGAAGCCAGGCCGCGTGCTCACTTTCAGGAACGCGTCGACCAGTTCGGGATCGAGCCAGGTGCCCCGCCGCGCGCGCACTTCGGCCTCGGCCGCCTCGGGCCCGGCAGCCTTCTGGAACACGTCGGCAATCTGGCCAAGCAAGGCCAGGCGGGCCGCCAGGGGAATGGCCTGCCCGGCCACGCCCAGCGGCTTGCCGCCGCCGTCCCAGTGTTCATCGAGAGCGGCGATGGCGGCGGCGACGCTTTCGGGAAAGCGCAATTGCCGGGCGATCGTCGCGCCGCGCGTGCAGCGGGTCTGGATCAGGTCGGTGGCGATGCGGCTGCCATCGCGCAGGATCGTGGCGATCGCGCGCATCCGGGCCGATAGGGGCTCACCGGCGCCCGTGCGCCGGAAGACAAACCCGAGCGTGGGGCCAAGCCCCTGGCCGATCAGCTTGAATTCCTGCTTGAACGTGCGATCGTCGGCCAGGTAGAGTTCGGCAATGCGCGCGGCATTGCTGGAACAGCCCAGGTCCTTGAGCAAGGTGGCATAATAGATCGTGCGCCGCTCCGCCGGGGCGAGGCCCAAGGCGATTGCCACCTGGCTGGCGATCCAGCAGGCGCGTAGCGAATGGCCTGCCGGCTGGCCTTCGGTCAGGTCGAGGGCGTAGGAGAATGCCCCCAGGATTTCGCTGAGCGAAGTTGTGGCCACCGTGGGCCTGGCAAAATCGAATTCCTGCGCGAAAGCATGGCGCATGGGCGGCCCCCGTTGATCGTTGTCGCCAGATTGGTGGCACGATTCGCGTTAAAGCCGCGTTTGCGTGGCCCACTGTCTTTGGGGCATGGCGGCCACGAAAAAGGGCGGCCCTGGCCGGGCCGCCCTGCTTGGATTTGCCGATGATTGACGGCTTACCAGTTCACGCCCAGGCGCGCGTAAAGATAGCGCCCGCCGAACCCGAACGGGGAGAAGAACGGGAACGCCACCCCGCCATTGGTGGCCAGGATGCTGGCAGGCACCTTGTCGGGGTAGATGTCGAACAGGTTGTTGGCGCCCAGGCTGATCGTCGCCTTGTCCAGCAGCTTGTAGCGCAGTTCCAGGTCGGCAATCGCGCGCTGGCCCGTGAACAGGTCGCTCGCGGCCGTGCTCGCCGGTTCGATGATGTTGCCGTAATAGCTGACGCGCGCGGTGGCGCCCAGCTTGCCCAGCGTCCAGTCCAGCGTGCCCACCACCTTTTCACCCGGCGTGCCGTTGGTGATGGTGATGATGCGCTGGCGTGCGAACAGCGCCGTGGTGCCCACCGTGTTGGCGGGCACGCTGTCCACCGTCACCTTGTTGATATTCCCGGCCACGGTGAAATCGAACGTGCCAATGGCAGCCGTGCGATGGCGATAGTGCGCCACGGCGTCGATCCCCTGCGCGGTGGTATGGATGCCATTGACGAAGAAGCGCGCGGCCGAAACGTCATACTGCAACTGGTCGGCCGCGCTCAGGTTGAGGTTTTCCGACAGGCCCAGCCCATCGCGCACCTTGATCAGGTAGCCGTCCACCGTCAGGTCGAACCCGCCCACGCGCACCACCGCGCCGGCCGAGAAGTTGACCGACTTTTCCGGGCGCAGCGCCTGGCCGCCCAGCGACTTGGCCACCGCGCTGGTCGACGGGAAGGTGCCAGTTTCGACGATGTTGCTGCCCACCAGCACCGACGAGGTGGAGGTGAAATACTGCTGTTGCAGCGAGGGCGCGCGGAACCCGGTGGACACCGCGCCGCGCAGCGCGAACCAGCGGGTGAAATCGGCGCGGGCCGAAACCTTGCCCGTGGCGATGTCGCCAAAGTCGGAATAGTGTTCGCCGCGCACCGCCGCGCCCAGGGTCAGCACCTTGGGCAGCTTGGCTTCAAGGTCCAGGTAGGCGGCATTGCTTACCCGGCTCACCCGCAGCGCATTGCCCGGCTGGAAGCCGGGGAAGCCCTGCGCGCCACCGGTCAGCGCGGTCGAGGCGCCATCGGCGCGGATGTAGGAGGCTTCCTCGCCGGCATTGATGCGATAGCCTTCGCGGCGGCCTTCCACGCCCCACGCCACGTTCAGGCTGGTGCCACCCAGGTCATAGGCGCGGCTCGCATCGATGCCGCCCACCCACTGGTCATAGATCAGCGCGCCGTCATAGAAATTGGTCGGCGAGGCGGCGCCCAGCGTGGAATTGATCGAATTGAGCGTGCGGAAGTCCAGGCGGTTGCGGCCATAGGACAGCTTGATCGTGGCATCCCATTCGCCCCACTTGCCCTTGAGGCCGGTGGTCGCGGTCAGGTCCTTGGACCGCACGTTGATCAGCGGCAGGAACCCATCGGGATAGACCGAGGTCACGTTGTTCACGTTCGACGGGTTGCGGGCAAAGGCGGCGCTGGTGCTGTCGCGGAACTGGTAGCCGCCGAACAGGAACGCGCTCCACCCGCTGTCGCCCAGCGGCAGCGAGGAGTTGATATAGCCGGTGCCCTGCTGCACCTTGGGATCGCCCAGGCGCGAGCGCACCTTGTTGGGCGTGTCGCGGGTGTCGAGGTCGGAACGGTTGGTGGCCAGGCGGTTGAGGTATTCGCCCGTCACGGTCAGGAAACCGCCGTTGTTGCCCAGCTTCAGGCCCTGCCATGCGCTCACGTTCAGCGTATCGCCATCGGTGATGTGGCGCGAGGAACGCGCGCCGTTGAACTGCGTGTCATAGAGGCCATAGCTGACCACCGCGCCGCCGCCGTGATCGGCTTCGCGCAGGCGCATGTTGACCACGCCGGCAATCGCGTCGGACCCATATTGCGCCGATGCGCCATCGCGCAGCACTTCGACCGAGCCCAGCGCGAGCGTGGGAATGGTGTTGAGATCGACTGCGGCCGAGCCACGGCCGATCGAGCCGCCCAGGTTGACCAGCGCCGAGGCATGGGCGCGCACGCCGTTGATCAGCACCAGGGTCTGGTCGGGCGAAAGACCACGCAGCGTCGCGGGCCGGATCGAGTCGGTACCGTCAACCGCCGAGGAGCGGGGGAAATCGATCGAGGGGGCGATATTGGCAATCGCGGCGCCCAGTTCGGTGGTGCCCTGGCGAGTCAAGGCTTCAGCGGTCAGCACGTCGACCGGGGCGACGGTGTCCAGCTTGGTGCGGTTCTGCGCGCGGGTGCCGGTCACCACGATCTGCGTGTCGGGTTGCTCGGCGGCCTGTTCTGCGGCTGGGCCTTCATCGGCGGCAAAGGCCGGCTGTACCGCCGCAAGCGGCAGGGCCAGCGCGGCACCAGCCAGGAAGACGTAACGATTGGTAATAATCATGCAAAACCCCGTGACGAACAATTTGCGCTGATCTTTCCGTTCTTTGGCGGCCTTGGTCAGCGTCAATGGCGCTCTAGGGTCGCCATCGGGGCAACGACAATTTGAAATTTGTCATGTGCCGGTATTTCGAATGTCATGTGGCGCCGGGGCAACGGCGGCCGGCATCGCCGTGGATTTGCGCGTGGCTTTTTCCCTACCCGCCAAGGGCCAATGCCGCTAAAGGCGCGGGCCATGGACACCAGCGATCCCGATCTCCTGCCAGAAGGCCTCGAAGACCGCCTGCCGCGTGGCGCGGCGGCCGCCACGCGCGTGATGCGCACCATCCACGGCGTGATGGAAGGCCACGGCTATGACCGTGTGCTTCCCCCGATGATCGAGTTCGAGCGCTCGCTGGCCAGCCGCATGGCCGGGATCAGTTCGCGCCGCATGTTCCGTTTCGTCGATCCGCAAAGCTTGCGGATGATGGCCCTGCGCAGCGACATCACGCCCCAGATCGGCCGCATCGCCGGCACGCGTCTGGCCGCCGCGCCGCGTCCGTTGCGCCTGTGCTATGCCGGGCAGGTGGTGACGATCAAGGGCGCCGGGCTCGATCCCGCGCGCGAAAAGCTGCAGTGCGGCGCCGAACTGATCGGGGCCGACAATGTCGCCGCCGCCGCCGAAGTGGTTGCCGTGGCGATCGAGGCGCTCCAGGCGGCCGGGGCCAAGGGTGTCAGCGTCGATTTCACCCTGCCCGACCTGGTCGATACCCTGGCGGAAAAGGCCCTGCCGCTCGGGCCCGGTCAGATCGACGCCGTGCGCCGCGAACTCGATACCAAGGATGCCGGCGGCCTGGTGGAGGCGGGTGGCGAGGCCTATGTGCCGCTACTCTACGCAACCGGCGATTTCGATACTGCGATCGAGAAACTGGCTGCCATCGATGCCGGTGGGGCGCTGGCCGGGCGCATCGCCGCCCTGCGCGAAATTGCCCTGCGCCTCGATGGTCGCGCGCGCCTCACGCTCGATCCCTCGGAACGGCATGGCTTCGAATATCAATCGTGGTTTGGCTTCGTGCTCTATGCCGATGGCGTGCGCGGCGCGTTGGGCCGGGGCGGCACCTATCGCATCGCCGCGCCGGATGGGGGCGAAGGGGAGGTGGCCACCGGCTTCTCGCTCTATCCCGATGCCCTGATCGACCTGATCGCCAGTGCCGAACCCCCGGCCGACAAGCTGTTCCTGCCGCTGGGCCACGATCGCGCTGCCGCCGACCGGCTGCGCGCTATCGGCTGGCGCACGGTGGCGGCGTTGAGCGAGGCGGACGAGGCCGCGTCGCTTGGCTGTACCCATGTGCTTGGCTCGCAAGGGCCCCAGGCGCTGTAAAGCGGCTGCCCTGCTCTTGACTCGCGCGGGGCGGTGCCACTAGGGCGCCACCCGCACACATCCTTGCGCGTCTACGCGCCCAACCCACCCGCTGCGCCGAGTCCTGTCGAAGGGCGCTGTTCGGGTCCACCTGGCAGGTGGAGGAGTGTATCTGTGGCAAATGTAACCGTGATCGGCGCCCAATGGGGCGATGAAGGCAAAGGCAAGATCGTCGATTGGCTGGCCAGCCGGGCTGACGCCGTCGTGCGCTTCCAGGGCGGGCACAACGCCGGCCACACGCTGGTGGTGGGTGAACAGGTCTACAAGCTTTCGCTGCTGCCCTCGGGCATCGTCACCGGCACGCTGTCGATCATCGGCAATGGTGTGGTGCTCGATCCCTGGGCGCTCAAGGCCGAGATCGAAAAGCTGACCGCGCAGGGCGTGGAAATCAACGCCGACAATTTCGCCATTGCCGACAATTGCCCGCTGATCCTGCCGCTGCACCGCGATCTCGATGGCTTGCGTGAGGCGGCGGCCGGCGCCGGCAAGATCGGCACCACCGGGCGCGGCATCGGCCCGGCCTATGAAGACAAGGTCGGCCGCCGCGCCATCCGCGTGTGCGACCTGGCGCACCTCGACGCGCTCGATGCGCAGCTCGACCGCCTCTGTGCCCATCACGATGCCCTGCGCGCCGGCTTTGGCCAGCCGCCGGTCGATCGCGCCGCCCTGCTAGAAGAGCTCAAGGCGATCGCGCCCTATGTGCTGCAATTCGCCCAGCCGGTCTGGAAGCGCCTGAATGCCGTGCGCAAGGCCGGCGCGCGCATCCTGTTCGAAGGCGCGCAGGGCGTGCTGCTCGATGTGGACCACGGCACTTATCCGTTCGTCACTTCGTCCAACACCGTGTCGGGCACGGCGGCTTCGGGTTCGGGCCTGGGCCCGGCGGCCACCGGCTTCGTGCTGGGTATCGTCAAGGCCTATACCACCCGCGTCGGCTCCGGCCCGTTCCCCACCGAACTGGCCGATGACGTGGGCCAGCGCCTGGGCGAACGCGGCCACGAATTCGGCACCGTCACTGGCCGCAAGCGCCGCTGCGGCTGGTTCGACGCCGTGCTCACCCGCCAGTCCTGCGCCATTTCCGGCGTTACCGGCATCGCGCTGACCAAGCTCGACGTGCTCGACGGCTTCGACAAGGTGAAGATCTGCATCGGCTATCGCCTCAACGGCAAAGTGCTGGACTATTTCCCCAGCCACGCCGCCGACCAGGCCAATGTCGAGCCGATCTACGAGGAAATGGACGGCTGGCACGGCACCACCGCCGGTGCGCGCTCGTGGGCCGATCTGCCCGCCCAGGCGATCAAGTACATTCAGCGCGTGCAGGAATTGATCGAAACGCCGGTGGCGCTGGTCAGCACCTCGCCCGAGCGCGAAGACACCATCCTCGTGCGCGATCCCTTCGTGGATTGATCGCCCGAAACGCGGCGATAGGATGGCGCCCATGCGTCGCCCTCTTGTCCTGTTGATCGGATTGTTGGCGGCGGCAGGCCTGTGGGCCTTGCCGCCGCTGTTGTTTCGCGCGCGAGCCCGTGCCCAGGATGCGGGGGAGGTGGCGCGGGTGCGCGTGGAAAAGGCGGCCCGGCGCCTGGTCCTGCTCGATGGGAACGACCAGCCCTTGCGCGTGTTCACCGGCATCCAGCTTGGCCCCAACCCGATCGGGCCCAAGCATTTCCAGGGCGATGGCCGCACGCCCGAAGGCCATTACACCATCGATCGCGGCAATCCGAACAGCGCCTATCACCTCTCGCTGCACATCTCCTATCCCGACGCGGCGGATCGGGCCTTTGCCCAGGCGGCGGGAAAGCCGCCGGGCGGCGACATTTTCCTGCATGGCCAGCCCAATTTCATGGGGCCGGCGCGGGCACCGGGGGACTGGACCGAAGGCTGTATCGCGCTCACCAACTCCGAAATCGAGGAAATCTGGCAGCGCGTGGGCGACGGAACGCCGATCGACCTGATGCCGTGAGGCGCGCAGCTTGATCCAAAACCGAGGTATCTGGCGTTGACCTGATCCCGCTTTGTTCCGCAGATGTTCGTATACGCGGTTTTACGGAGTGGGGGCAAACATGGGGCAATCGGCAGCGCGTTTCGATTATGGGCTTCCTGGCGATGGCGGGGCAGCAAACGACCGGGTGCAGGAACGCCCGCTCGGTTGGGGCCAGGAAGGGCGCGGGATCAATCCCTTGGCGGTTTCGATCTTCGCCGATCGCGGCTATCTGCGCGCCGAAATGGCAGAGGATGCGGCCGCTGCCGGCCTCCGCGTGGCGCAGACCAGCGATCTGGAACGGCTGGTGGCCGATGCCGCCTCGCCTGCGCTGGGCGATGTCGTGCTGGTCGATTGCCCGGTGATCGACGGGCTGGAACTGGCGGCGCTTTCGCGCCTGGATAGTCGCGCCGCGCAAAGCGGCTCGCAACTGGTGGTATCCACCAGCATCGGCTCGCTCGACGATGTCTATGGCTGTCTCGACCAGTCCGAAGCGCAGATTCTCGTCACGCCCAGCCGGGCCGAACGCGTGATCGCCATGGGCCGCGTGCTGGCCCGCACCGGCAACCGCGTGCGCGAACTGGGGGAGGAAGACCGCCTCACCCTGCTGCGCCTGACCGAGCAGGTCACCAATATCGCCGCGCGCCTGGAACAGCTTTCGTCGGGCAACAATGTCGATGCGGAAAGCGCCTCGGCGTTCCGCTTCAACGGTGAAAGTGGCGAAGCCGGCCCGGCCAAGCTCGACGAAGGCACCGATCGCCTGGTGCGCACCGCGCGCCCGCCGCTGCCCGATCCCCGCCTGGTGCGCAAGATCATCCGCCAGCGCCAGCTGCGCGCCCGCTTCTTCGAAGGCGATCTGTTCGCCGATCCGGCGTGGGACATGCTGCTCGATCTCACCGCCGCCCGCGTCGAACACGTGCGCGTCTCGGTCACCTCGCTGTGCATCGCCTCGGGCGTACCGCCCACGACGGCCCTGCGCTGGATCGGCCAGATGACCGACGCCGGCCTGCTCCAGCGCGTGGACGACGAAACCGACCGCCGCCGCGCTTTCATCACCCTCACCGACAAAGCCGCCGACGCCATGGCCCGCTACTTCGCCGAACTGGGCTCCAGCGCCAACGCCCTGGTGTAAAAGCAAAAGGCCCCCTCCTCTTCAAAGGGAGGGGTTGGGGGGCGAGGTGGAAAACTGCGCTTAGTGGCGGCATGCTGTTCTGCCGTGGCTTCGCAGCAAACGGACTTTCGGCTTCAGGGCATCCGCCTTTAGGTGGCAGTCATCCCATACTGGAGATGGTGATGGAGGCTACCGACCAACTCTCGTCGTTCCGGGGCGGTGCTGAGAGCGTCAGTCCACGCTGACACCAGTCATTCCCGGCGACAGAGCCGCCTGTCAAAGCCCACCGTGCGTTCAGGCTTAGAGCCCAAATGGTGAAAGGCGCAAATGGTTGGCAGCCAGAACGTCTCGACGGACATTAATTCCCTCTCCGTACGGCCTCGATCAGTTGATTGAAGAGTCCGGGCAGAGCATCGTCCGGACTGTCGCCGTCGTAGACGATCGCCCGGACTCCTCGGCTTTCCAGCACTCGCTCCTGCACGGGATCAGGATTGAGCAGAAAGATGTAGGAAGTCGGTCGCTTGTCGGCGAACCGGGACGCTGCCCAGAGCTTGTTCATCCGGTACAACATAAGCCTCAGATTAAGGTCGCTAAGGCTGTAACCCACGAACAGGACGCTGCGCCCGAGGATGTCAGACCGAAACTTGATGTCGAGTGGTGAATCGAAATCGAGGCGATCAAAATAGTCTGATTCAGACAAGACCAGACTGCTTTCTTCGTCGAAGTCTCCGTGGAACTTGACTATATGTGTTCGGTCAGAACACGCGTTCGCTACGTCGAGCACCGATACAATTTTAGAAAAATTCCGTTCTCGCAGTTCAAATGTCCGCTCAATGTTGCGGTCGTAGTTAGTAGTGTAAATGAAGGGGAAATCTAGATCCACGATCTGATTGTGGACACGAGACGCATTCAGTTTTTCGTCCGGTACGGTCCAAGTGCGATCCATCCAGCTTCTGAGTCGACCGATGCTGCCGCTTTCAAGCCGGTAGTATTCGGCTAACTGGAGATAGTCGGCACCGGGGCGGACTAAGACGTCGGGATCGTAGCCTAGTTCCGTTGCGACGTGCCGCATGAGCCCACCCCATGAAGGAAGACCAAGCGGCACGGACAGGCCTGCGCCGGCAAACAGGACGACTTTTTGATCCCGAATTTGGCGTGCGAGTTCCTCAAGCATGCGCTGCATGCACCAAATGAGCGGCTAATGCGTCGAGGGCTCGACGGCGCATTGAAATTTCGTTCTTACGTTCACCCATCTCGGCAAACGTCTCATCATAACCATCTGGCATGAAGACGCAGTCCCACTGGAACTTTCGGTCTCCGCGCGGTTCAGGTGTGAAGGTTCCACGGATCTCGCCCTCGAACTGATGAATGTCCCGGCCGTCGCAGTACCCGATCCGGGTCTTTGCGGTTACGCCAACTTCGTTGCCGTGGCCAAAGAGCTTGCAAACACGGTCCGGTCCAAGCTTGTCCCAAAACACTTGTGTGAGACCCCCTGGCAGGCCCTGCATTTGATCTATGAAGAGTCCGGTCTGTTCTACGAAGACCTTATGACCGAGCCGGTGGAAAGCCTTTAGGGTCTTGTCCCTAACCAAGCCAACCGTGTCGTCCGTCTGAAGCTCCGTGAGCGCAAACTCGACAGGTATGACCTCGACACCCACTTGACCAAGAATAGAGGTCGCCTCTTCGATCTTGAAAGGGTTACCCGAGAGAAACCTTATTCGCATGCAGCCACCACTGTTTCTGAACTCCGGACACTTCCATTCGAACGGCACCTCTCCTAAGGCACGCGACCATGTACGTCGACCTTCATGTCCACCTGCGCGGTACTATCTCACGCGCTACAGCTCAAAAGCTTGCGAGACGAAACGGCATCGGCGCTTTGGACGATCTGCTTGCTGCACCTGATTATGGCTGGACCAACTTCAAGTCGTTCCTGCACGCGTATGATCGGGTGGCCTCCGTAGTCACTACGGCGGCCGACATCGAAGAGGTCGCATACGACTATCTCCGCACAGCGGCAGCCGATGGCACAGGCTACCTCGAGTTTATGCTCTCGACACCCCATGAGAACCGGAGCGGCCCGGCGTACGCCGACCAAATCGCGGCGATCGACGCGGCCGCTGACAGGGCGCTCGAGGAGACCGGCATTGAGTGCCGTATCATCGCGACTGCAGTCCGCCATCTCGGTCAGACTGCTGCGCTCGAAGCGGCCCGCATCGCCATCGCGACCCGCTCATCACGCCTCGTCGGGTTCGGCCTTACTGGGGACGAAAAACCCTATGAACTCGCACTTTTCCAAGAGGCTTTTGCAATCGCACGTGCAGAAGGCCTTAAGACGACGGCTCATGCAGGCGAGCACCTCGGCGCCGATACCATCATAGAGGCCATCGAAGTGCTCGGCTTAGACCGCGTTGGTCACGGCGTGAGCGCCGCCAGTTCGCCGAACGTCATGCGGCAGCTTGCGGCGATGGGCACGCCGCTGGAGGTGTGTATAAGCAGCAACCTTCAGCTCGGCGTGTTCGCCGACCTCGCTAGCCACCCCGTTGGCCTCCTCGCAGGTGCCGGATGCGTCATTACGCTGGGGACCGACGATCCCGCCTTTTTCGGAACGTCACTGTCCCATGAGTACGCTCTGGCGCGAAAAAGCTCCCCAGATCTGCTCACGCCAAGTCGCATCTCTATGAGTGCCGTCGAGGCCGCATTCTGCGACGAAAAGACCAAATCTGGTCTACGAGCGAGATTAGGCATGATGCGCTAGGTCAAGCTCGGACGTTGAAGAAATGGCATACACGTTTCCACAACTGGCGGGTTCCGGCGGAGCTGGACGTTCACAGTCGCGGCAACGACCGGCAGGTATGTCCCAATCTCGGTCCTTCACACCAAAGTTTTGCTAACCGCCTGCCGTGGGTGGCGGCGCACGGCGGCAGGAGTGGGAACCCCGTTGCCAAAACGCCCTTCCCATGCGTCAATGCTGCCATGCCACCGCCATCCCCTCCGCTTGCCGAAATCACCTTCACCGGTGAAGTGATCGCCTGGCGCGGGCCGGCGCCTTATGTGTTCGTTGCCCTGCCGGACGAGACGGTCATGCCGGTGCGCGTGGCGGCGCGGGAGGCGAGCTATGGTTGGGGCGTCGTCCCGGTCGCCGTGTGGGTGCGGGATGTTGCCTTCACCACCTCGCTGTTTCCGCGGGAGGGAGGTTATCTGCTGCCGCTCAAGGTTGCAGTGCGCAAGGCGACGGGCATCGGCTTGGGCGACCGGATTGCCGTGAGGCTGGCGGTCGTTGCGAAAAACGATCGCGCCTGATCGCCAGACGCGAACCTGCGCGCCCAGCCGGATTCATCAGGTGAAGGGGGCTATGCCCCCTTCGAAATCCCTGTCTTCGTGCTCGCGGCTTACAGCGGGTTGTCCAGCTTGATCACCGCTTCGTTGCTCTTGCGCTGGGTGGTGTGCAGCTGGCGCGGCTGGGCAAAGCTGGCGAGCACCTTGGGATCGCGGCCATAGATATCGGTAAAGCTGCGCATGGTGCCGTTCACGTCACGCGCCACGGTGAAATAGGTGATGTAGACCGGAAACGGCTTGGTCATCGGCACCTTGGTGTACTTGCCGGAAAGGTTGTACTCCACCGCCGTTTCCTTGGGCAGGTCGGCGCCCAGGATGGCCATGGTCATCGCCAGTTCGGTGGCGCGTTCGGCGCGGATGCAACCGTGCGACAGGGCGCGGTTTTCCTGCGCGAACAGGTTCCGGTTGGGCGTGTCGTGGATATAGATGGCGAACTCGTTGGGCATGTCGAGCTTCACGCGGCCCAGCGAATTGTTCTCGCCCGGCTGCTGCACCACCTGGATCGTCCCGTCGGACAACTGCTTGACGGCATAGTTCATGCGCTTAGCCTTGGCGGGATGGGCCAAGAGGTCCGCGCCCAGGCCTTCGCCCTTCACGATCGACTGCGGCACCGTCCACGTGGGGTTGAACACCACGTTCTCAACCATTTCGGCCAGCTGCGGCGTGGCGGTCTTGCCCGGCTTGCCCACGATGGCACGATAGGTGGTGATGATCTGGTTGTTCACCGTCAGCCGCAGCATCTGCTCTGGCACGTTGATCATCAGGTATTGCAGGCCAAGGTCGCGCGCCAGCCAGCGCCAGCGGTCCATGTTGGCGCGCACCAGGGCAAGCTTGGCCGGGTCCTTGGTGGTCTGCAGCAACTGGCGCAGCAGCGCGTAATCGGGGTGCGTGGGCAAGAGGCCGCGCAGCGTGCCTTTCACGTCGTGGCTTTCGGTGGCCTGGGCCAGCAGCGCGGAATTGGGGTGCAAATCCTGGTCCGGGTCCACCGCGAACCACTGCTCGCGCGCGGTCATCGGCGTGCGCCCGTCGCGCAAGTCTTCGGCCAGCCACACGAACAGCCGGCTGGCCAACTGGTTCAGATCGTCGCCTTCGCCCTTGGCAATCGCGGCTGCCAGGGCGGCGGGCTGGTAATCGCGGGCGAACAGCCCTTCGGTGCCGATGCCGCGAATGGCCGAAAGCAGGTCCTTGGCATCCTGCAGCGTCCACACTGCCACGGGCGGCGGCGCTTCCACTTCGGGCAGGGCCGGGGGCGGAGTTGGCACGGCGACAGCAGCGCCCGGTGCGGGGGGCACGGCGGGGCTGGCGGCGGGGGCAGGGGGCACCTGGGCGGGCGTTGCCGGCCGACCGGAGTTGGCGCGCGCCTGCGGTGTCTGCGGCGTGGCGGGCTGGGCCTGGGCGGTCAGGTCCACCGGTCCCTTGCTGTCCTGCGTGCGGGCCAGGGCCGGGGTGGCAAGGGTTGATCCGGCAACAAGGCCAGAAACGATGGAAGCCATGGCCAGCGTCGTCGCGCCGGAAAGGCGCGCACGGAAACCGCGCTGCGGCCAGGTCTTGCGGGGGGTCATCGGTTCGAAATTCCCTGTTGCCATTCGGTTGCACGCACGTGGTGCACGGTTCATCTACTGCCCCATGCCTACCTGCCAATCAAGCAGCGAGGCTTTCGCCAAGCTGAATCCGCACATGGGCAAAGGCGCTTTTCATTGAAAACGAAAGGGGCGCCGCATCGTTTCCGGCATTTTGCCCCGATCTGCAATGGCCAGTGCGGCAGGGCGGCGCTATGGCCCAGCCATGCCTGGTTCAGACGTGCCTGCCCCGCGCCCGCTGCTGCCCATCCTTGTCGCCCTGGCAGGCCTTGCCAGTTTCAGCATGATGGACGGGGTGATGAAAGCCGCCTCGCTCGCGCTGGGCGCCTTTGCGGCGATCTTCTGGCGCAGCACGGTGGGCGCGCTGGTCATGGCGCCCATGTGGCTGCGCGAAACGATGGTGCTGCGTGGCGGACGCCTGCCGCCCGCCGCCAGCCTGAAAGTCCACGTGCTGCGCGGGGTGGTGTCGGCCGGCATGGCCATCCTGTTCTTCGATGGCGTGGTGCGCATGCCACTGGCGCAAGGCATGGCCCTGTCGTTCGTGGCGCCGCTCATCGCGCTTTACCTAGCGGCAGTGACGCTGGGCGAAAAGCTCAGCCGCCGCGCAGTGACCGGCTCGCTGCTCGCACTGGTCGGCGTGGCCGTGATCGCGGCCGACCAACTCGGCGCCGCCCCCGGCCCCGATGCCTGGCGTGGGCTGGTGGAAATCCTCACTTCCTCGGTGCTGTATGCCGTCACCCTGGTGTTGCAGCGACGCCAGGCGCAATTGGCCACCCCCGTGGAAGTGGCGTTCTATCAAAGCATCGTCATCGCCCTGCTGCTCGCGCCCCTCGCCGTGGTCTGGGCGCCCTGGCCCACGCCGGAGGAGTGGGGCCTGGTCCTCGCCGGCGCCGTACTGGCGGCCATGGCCATGATGCTGCTCGCCTGGGCCTATGCCCGCGCTCAGGCGCAAGTGCTGGTCCCGCTGGAATACACTGCGTTCATCTGGGCCGCGATCGTGGGTTGGCTGGCCTTTGCCGAGCCGGTCACGCGCGGCACGATCGCGGGCGTCACGCTGATCGTCGCCGGCTGCGCGCTGGCGACGCGGCGCGACGACCCGCCGCCGGAGGTGATTTAGGGGTTTTTGCACCTGTCACCGTAGTTCGAACACTGCGGAGTGAAGTCAGTTCAGGCAATGCTGTGCTTATGCGATCGTTGGCATGCGTCCGCTCGCCTAAGCTGCTTTCCACCGGTTAGGCCGCCAATAACCCTCGCTTCATCTCGCCCATGAGGTCCACGTCCTTCGTCGGGTCGTGGAAGAGGTGCCCGCAAACTTCATTTGGCTGTGAACCCATAAAGTTATGGGGCGATATAGCTTTAGCGAGGCGCCTGTTCGCTGAGTTCTCCGCCGGAATGTAGCTGGAGAAACAGCGCGGCTTTCTTCGCAAGATCGGCCCATTCTGAGCGGATTACGAGCACAAGCGGCTCGTTGTCGTCGATCGGATCGACATCGACGCGCTCTTCACATTGCGGGCGGAGTGCAACGGTCAGTTCCGTCCAACCACCGACGGGGGCATCATCATCATTTCCATCTGAATCGAAGTCGCAGTCGTTACCCCAGAGGTGGCGTGCGACAGAGACGGATTGTGGCCGCTCACTTGGTGAGATCAGATAGTAATTGAACATGCCGGTGATCCTGTAGCGGAAGGCGCCGGACTGCAACTCCCCACCGCAAGTTGGGTGGCAGTGACAGTGCACTTGGCGTTACGGTGACAGGGCTACGGCGAAAATGCGCTTGTTATCATCTTTTGGCTTGGCCCGCGTTTACACGGCCTTGGACCGCGCTCAAGTATCGCTTCAACAAGTTCCAGGAACGCGCCCGATCCGAGCGCGGGCGTCCGATTCGCGGCGCGCTTTACCCACACCCGCCCCAAATCGACCAACTGCACCCAGCATGAGACAATACTTCTGCTATTGCGTCGCAATAAGCGAAATCGCGCAAATTTAGCGATTTCCCGCCCTTGACGAGGCGGCCCATACAGCGCATCGCGGCGCCGTTCACGAGAGGCCCGCTCGGCCATCGGTGCCCCCGGACATGGGCGTGGCCCCCGGCAAAGGCACCGGTTCTTTGCCCCTGCGGTCCCTCGCCAACGGCAGGAGGATTTCGCTTAGCCATGACCCAGGTCGGACAGGACTCGCTCGGCACGCGCAGCACGCTTACCGTAGGCGGCAAGAACGTCGCCTATTACTCCCTCAAGAAGGCCGCCGAAAAGTTCGGCGATGTCTCGCGGTTGCCCTTCTCGATGAAGGTGCTGCTGGAAAACCTTCTCCGTTTCGAAGACGGCGGCTTCACGGTCTCGACCGACGACGTCAAGGCCCTGGTCGATTGGCAGAAGAACCCGTCGAGCAGCGCCGAAATCCAGTACCGCCCCGCGCGCGTGCTGCTGCAGGATTTCACCGGCGTGCCCTGCGTGGTCGACCTTGCCGCGATGCGCGACGCCATTGCCAAGCTGGGCGGCGATACCAGCAAGATCAACCCGCTGGTGCCCGTGCACCTGGTGATCGACCACTCGGTCATGGTCGATGAATTCGGCCACCCCAAGGCGTTCGAACAGAACGTCGAGATCGAATATTATCGCAACGGCGAACGCTACGACTTCCTCAAGTGGGGCTCCAAGTCGCTGTCGAACTTCCACGCCGTGCCCCCGGGCACCGGCATCTGCCACCAGGTGAACCTGGAGCACATCGCCCAGACGGTGTGGACCGCGGAAGACCAGGACGGCAACCTGGTGGCTTACCCTGACACGTGCGTCGGCACCGACAGCCACACCACCATGGTCAATGGCCTGGGCGTGCTCGGCTGGGGCGTGGGCGGCATCGAAGCCGAAGCGGCCATGCTCGGCCAGCCGGTCTCGATGCTCATCCCCGAAGTGGTCGGCTTCAAGTTCACCGGCCAGCTTCAGGAAGGCGTGACCGCCACCGACCTCGTGCTGACCGCCACCAACATGCTGCGCAAGCACGGCGTGGTTGGCCGCTTCGTGGAATACTTCGGCCCCGGCCTCGCCGGCCTGACCCTGGCCGACCGCGCCACGCTGGCCAACATGGCGCCGGAATATGGCGCCACCTGCGGCTTCTTCGGCATCGACGAAAAGACGCTGGACTACATGCGCCTGACCGGGCGCGAGGAAGACCAGATCGCGCTGGTCGAAGCCTATGCCAAGGAGCAGGGCTTCTGGATCGATCCGTCGGTCGAACCGATCTTCACCTCGACGCTCGAACTCGACCTGTCGACCGTGGTGCCTTCGCTCGCCGGCCCCAAGCGCCCGCAGGACAAGGTCAACCTTCCCGACGTGGACGACGTGTTCAACAAGGACCTGGGCGACCTTTACAAGAAGACCCAGTCGCGCGTGGCCGTCGACGGCAAGGACCATGACATCGGCGACGGTGACGTGGTGATCGCCGCGATCACCAGCTGCACCAACACGTCGAACCCCGGCGTGCTGATCGCCGCCGGCCTCGTCGCCAAGAAGGCGGACGAGCTGGGCCTCAAGCCCAAGCCCTGGGTCAAGACCTCGCTGGCACCGGGCTCGCAGGTCGTCACCGATTACCTGATCAAGGCCGGCCTCCAGTCGCACCTCGACAACATCGGGTTCAACCTGGTGGGTTATGGCTGCACCACCTGCATCGGCAACTCCGGCCCGCTGGCCGAGCCGATCAGCAAGGCGATCAACGAGAACGGCATCGTCGCCGCTTCGGTGATCTCGGGCAACCGCAACTTCGAAGGCCGCGTCAGCCCCGACGTGCGCGCCAACTTCCTGGCTTCGCCGCCGCTGGTCGTGGCCTATGCGCTCAAGGGCACGGTGATCGAAGATTTCACCACCACCCCGATCGGCACGAGCAAGGACGGCGCGGCCGTCTATCTCAAGGACATCTGGCCGACCAACGCCGAAGTCGCTTCGGTCATGGCCGGCGCGATGAACCGCCAGATGTTCCAGGCCCGCTATGCAGACGTCTACAAGGGCGACCAGCACTGGCAGGCGATCAACGTCACGGGCTCGGAAACCTATTCGTGGCGCGCCGGATCGACCTATGTCGCCAATCCGCCGTACTTCGAAGGCATGAGCATGACGCCGGCCCCGGTGTCCGACATCGTCGGCGCCAAGCCGCTGCTGATCCTGGGCGATTCGATCACCACCGACCACATCTCGCCGGCCGGTTCGATCAAGGCCGATAGCCCGGCGGGCAAGTGGCTGCAGGAACACCAGGTCGCCAAGGCAGACTTCAACTCCTACGGCGCGCGCCGTGGCCACCACGAAGTGATGATGCGCGGCACTTTTGCCAACATCCGCATCAAGAACGAAATGGTCCCCGGCACCGAAGGCGGCTTCTCGCGCTATGGCGACGAAGTGGGCGCGGTCTATGACGTGGCGCAGAAGTACAAGGCCGATGGCACGCCGATGGTGGTCATCGCCGGCAAGGAATACGGCACCGGCTCCTCGCGCGATTGGGCGGCCAAGGGCACCAACCTGCTCGGCGTGCGCGCCGTGATCGTCGAAAGCTTCGAGCGTATTCACCGCTCGAACCTGGTCGGCATGGGTGTGCTGCCGCTTCAGTTCCTGGAAGGCCAGACGCGCCAGACCCTGGGCCTGACCGGCGACGACGCGTTCACCATCGAAGGCGTCGCCAATCTCCAGCCGCGCCAGACCGTGACCGTGAAGGTTACCCGCGCCGATGGCAGCACGTTCACGTTCGAGGCGCTGTGCCGCATCGATACCGCCAACGAGCTGGAATACTTCAACAACGGCGGCATCCTGCACTACGTGCTGCGCAAGCTGGCGGCCTGATCCGCCAGCGGCCTACCGCTGAATGCAAGGAAGGGCGGCTCCTTATGGGGCCGCCCTTCTTGTTTGCGCGGGGGTCGGCCCCTCCACCACCCGCTGCGCGGGGAGGTGGCAGGCGCGCAGCGGCTGACGGAGGGGCGTCTGCGCCGAGGCAGCCCACGAAAAAGGGGCGGCCTCCCCCCGAAGACCGCCCCTTCCGTGGAGCCCGTCAGGACCGGGCTTGACCGTGGATGCTCAAGCCGGCCTGCGGCGGCTCCGGCCCCAGCGCTGGCGTGCCACCAGTGCCGCTGCGGCGGTGCCAAACAGCAGGACCATCGAAGGCTCGGGCACGTCGGTGCCGCCATTGGTGGTGCCGCTGCTGGTCGATGTCGTCCCGCTCGACGAGGAGGACGTGCTGCTCGACGTGCTGGAGGAGGTGGACGAACTGGTTGAGCTCGACGTCGAAGACGAGGTGCTGCTGCTCGTGGACGTGGACGAGCTGGTCGACACGTTCCCCGACGAGGTCGACGTGGACGAACTGGTCGAGACATTGCCGGACGAGGTGGAGACGTTGCCCGAGGATGTCGACGAACTGGTGGAAACGTTGCCGGACGAGGTGCTGACGCTGCCCGAGGACGTGCTCACGTTGCCCGACGAGGTCGAGACGCTGCCGCTCGACGTGGAGACGTTGCCGCTCGAGGTGGAAACGCTGCCGCTGGAAGTCGAGGTGGACCCGCCAGACGTGGAGGTCGAACCGCCCGAGGTGGACGTGCTGCCGCCCGAGGTGGAGGTGGAGCCGGTGCTGGTGGAAGAAACCACCACGCTGCCGCCGCCCCCGCCGCTGCCGCCGAAGAATCCGCCAAAGAAGCCGCCGCCAAAGCCGCCCACCGGCCCGCCGCCGATCACCACCGGCACCCCGCCGCCACCGCCGCCTTGCGCCTGCGGCGGCAAGGGGGCCATGTAGGGCACCGGGGCCATGGCATATTGCTGGGCGGGAATGCACGACTTGGTCGTGGCGGTGGTTACGATCTTGCGCTGGCGATGGACCACGCGGGGCGCGGCGCGGTGCACCACGCGGCGCGGCTTGGCCTGCTTGATCTTGATCGGCTTGACGTGATGGATCTCACCGGAAGAGGGCGCCTCGGAAACGTGTACCGCCCCGCCGCCCAGCACCGCGCCACCTGCTGCGCAGGCCGCCAGTTTTGCCAATGCCATCCGAACCGACATGATTGTTGCTTTCGCTTGAACCCCAGGGCGGCCTAGCAGAAACGGCTTAACAGGGTGCTGCCAGGCTTTCCCTCCCATGAACAACGCAGATCATAGCCGCAGCGTCCATCGCGTTAACCTGAAATCGACATGGATCGTGGCCATATTTCGTCGCATTTCGGGTCTCGGCGTTAACTCTGTCCCAAACTGGAACTTTTGGCCCCGCTAGTGTTGCCGATTCCGACAGCCTTGCCGGGCTATTTGCCGCCGTCGGCGTCGAACAGGCCGGGCAAGGCACCTGGCAGCGGCGCTGGCATCTGCGCGCTGGGGGGGGTGATTCCCAGATGCTGCCAGGCCCTGTCGTTCAGGCAGCGGCCGCGCGCGGTGCGCGCCACCAGGCCCAATTGGATCAGGTAGGGTTCGATCACTTCCTCGATCGTATCGCGCGGTTCCGAAAGGCCGGCAGCGAGCGTTTCCACGCCTACCGGGCCGCCCTTGTAGATATCGGCGATCATCATCAGGTAGCGGCGATCCTGCAGGTCGAGCCCCAGCGAATCGACTTCCAGCCGGGTCAGCGCCTCGTCGGCCAGGGTGCGGGTGATCGTCCCATCGCCCATCACTTGCGCAAAATCGCGCACCCGGCGCAGCAGGCGGCCGGCCACGCGCGGGGTGCCGCGCGCGCGCTGGGCAATCTCGCGCGCGCCCTGGGCATCGATGCCCACGCCCATCAGCGTGGCACCGCGTGTCACCACCCGCTCCAGTTCGGCCACGGTATAGAACTGCAGGCGCACCGGAATGCCGAAGCGATCGCGCAGCGGCGTCTGCAACAGGCCCTGGCGGGTGGTGGCGCCGATCAGGGTGAAAGGCGGCAGGTCGATCCGCACCGAGCGGGCGGAGGGCCCTTCGCCGATGATCAGGTCGAGCGCGCGGTCTTCCATCGCGGGATAGAGCACTTCCTCCACCACGGGATTGAGGCGGTGAATCTCGTCGATGAACAGCACATCGCCCGATTCCAGGTTCGTCAGCAACGCCGCCAGATCGCCCGACTTGGCAATCACCGGGCCCGACGTGGCGCGGAAATTCACCCCCAGTTCGCGGGCGATGATCTGCGCCAGCGTGGTCTTGCCCAGGCCCGGCGGGCCGAAGAACAGCACATGGTCCATCGCCTCGCGCCGCTGCTTGGCGCTTTCGATGAAGATCTTGAGATTCTCGCGCGCGGCTTCCTGGCCAACGAATTCGGCCAGGGTCTTGGGCCGCAGCGCAGCATCAAGGTCTTCGGCCTGGGGCTGGGCGGAAAGCAGGGGGTTGTCGGTCATGCGAGGGCCGTCGGCAGCAGGGTGGGCAAGGGGCGGGGCAAGGCCGGCATCACCCCGTCGCCCGCCTGAGCGCCACGCGCACCAGATCGTTCAGCCGTGCTTCCTCGCCCAGTTCCTTTATCGCAAAGGCCACTGCGCTCGATGCCACGGCCGGCTTGAAACCCAGGTTCTGCAAGGCGGAAATGGCGTCGGCGCTGGCCGAACCGGCGGGCACGGGCACATCCGCCTCTGCCGCCACGCCCAGCCCGCCCGATAGACCGGCCAGGCCCCCGGCCTTGTCCTTCAATTCGTTGACGATGCGACTGGCCAGCTTTGGCCCCACGCCATTGGCGCGCGCCACCATCGCGGCATCGCCCCCGGCACAGGCGCGCTGCAATTCGTCCACCGACAGCGCCGAAAGGATGGCCAGCGCCACTTTCGAGCCCACGCCCTGCACCGCGGTGAGCAGGCGGAACCACGCGCGCTCGCCCGCGCTGGCAAAGCCGATCAGGCGCTGGTCGGTTTCGCTCACCTGCATTTCGGTGTGGAGCACGATTCCATCGCCGCGCACGCCCAGGTGGCTGAGCGTCTTGGCCGAGCAATGGACCAGGTACCCGACGCCATTGACGTCGATGATGGCCCAATCCGGGCCGGTGTCGTCGAGAATGCCGGTCAATTTGGCGATCATGGTTTGTTCCCTATGGCAGGGAACCTTTTGCCGCGCAACCGGGGTTCAGGTATTGGCCTGTTGATCCTCGGGCACGTCGTCGTGCGGTCCGTAATAGAGTCGGGCGCAAGCCTCGGCCGCCACGCCTCCATCCAGCGTCAGGTCATCCTTGAACGCGTCGCGGATGTAGTCGAACGTCGATAGGTGGCGGTCCTCGAAATACATGGCGTGGACCTGGCTGCGCCCGGCACCATAGACGATCCGGCTAATGCCCGCCCAGATGGCCGCCATCGTGCACATGCCGCAGGGCTGGAGCGTGGTATAAAGCGTGGCGCCATCCACTTTCATGTCGCCCACTTCCTGCCCGGCGGCGCGCAGCGCTTCCACTTCGGCATGGGCCGTGGCGTCGCAATGTTCCGCCGTGCGGTTCACGCCCGCGCCGACCAGCTTGCCCGCGCGCACCACGAGGGCAGCGATCGGCGTGTTGGCCGGGTCGTCACCCTTTTCGCGGATGGCAAGAGCAATGGCGCGGGCCATCCAGGCGTCGTCTGTGGCGGCAATGTTCATGAACTTGCTACGCGGCGGGCGGGCACGTGTTCCCGCCAGCCGGAAGGTTCAGCGGTGGCTGCCCAGCATGTTGGCGTGGGTGATTGCCACGGCCAGCGCGTCGGACGCGTCTTCCCCGGCCAGCTTGACGCCGGGCAGCAGGATTTTCAGCATGTGCTGGATCTGCTGCTTTTCGGCGCCGCCGGTGCCGACCAGCGCCTTCTTGATCACTTTGGTGGGATATTCCGCCACATGCATGCCCGAACGCGCCAGGCTCAGCATGGCCACGCCGCGCGCCTGGCCCAGCTTGAGCGTGGACTGCGGGTTCACGTTGACGAAGACTTCCTCCACCGCGCCTTCGTCGGGACGGTGGGTGAGGATCACATCGGTGAGCGCCGCATCAAGTTCCACCAGGCGCTGGGCCATGGTGGCCTTGGCATCGGTGCGGATCTGGCCGTTGGCAACATGGCTCAACCGGCTGCCCGCCTTGGCCACCACGCCCCATCCGGTGCAGGTGAGGCCGGGATCGATGCCCAGAATGATCATGAAGCGATGGTCAAGAGAGGGCTTCTTTTCTCGTCACCCCGGACTTGATCCGGGGTCCCGCTGTTGCTCGGAAGTCGGAGCGGACCCAACATGCCCTTCCCCAACCCCTCCCGCAAGCGGGAGGGGAGTTTAGGATGCGCCTCCCGCTTGCGAGGGAGAGGCTTCCCGATCAGCCCAGCTTTTCCATCACGTCGTCGGGGATTTCATAGTTGCCCCACACGGTCTGCACGTCGTCGTCATCGTCCAGCACGTCGATCAGCTTGAGCAGCGTGGCGGCGTCATCGGCCGAAACCGTGGTCTTGAGATTGGGTTTCCACGCCAGCTTCACCGCTTCGGCTTCGCCCAGCGCCTTTTCCAGTTCGCGCGAAACGGGGTGGAGGTTGTCGATCGCGGTCCAGATCTGGTGCGTGTCTTCATCCGATTCCACGTCGTCGGCGCCGGCTTCGATCGCCGCTTCCAGCACCTTTTCCTCGTCACCCACGCTGGCGGGATATTCGATCAGGCCCAGGCGCTCGAAGCCGTGGCTCACCGCGCCCGAAGCGCCGAGGTTGCCGCCATTCTTGGCAAAGGCGGTGCGCACGTTGGTGGCGGTGCGGTTGCGGTTGTCGGTCAGCGCTTCGACGATGATCGCCACGCCGCCCGGGCCGTAGCCTTCGTAGCGCACTTCTTCATAGTTCTCGCCATCGCCCTTACTGGCCTTGTCGACCGCGCGCTGGATGTTGTCCTTGGGCATCGATTGCGCCTTGGCGGCGTTGATCGCGGCGCGCAGGCGCGGGTTCATGTCCGGGTCGGGCATGCCCATCTTGGCCGCGACGGTGATTTCGCGGCTGAGCTTGGAGAACATTGCCGAGCGCTTCTTGTCCTGCGCGCCCTTGCGATGCATGATGTTCTTGAATTTGGAATGGCCTGCCATGGATCTGCTTCTTGCGGCTGATGGTGGGAATGCGGGTTTGCCACGGCCCCTAGACCAAGCGCGGCAAAACGGCAATCCGGCAGAGGCGGGCTGGCACTGCCCGGCCAAACCGGCCCCGCGGCGCACGGGGCATCAGCCCTTGGCGCACGCAGCAAACATGGTGTTAACCGCTGCTGCGGTAAGCCACGTGCCATGGTCCGCCTTTCCCTGTCCGCCACCCAGGCGTTGTTCGAATTCCTGCGTCATCCGCGATGGTCGCGCCCCATGGGGCTGGCTTCCGCGCAAAGCTGGGCCTTGTGGCGGGGCGCGACCGGCCTCTACCTCGCCGGGCTGGTCGTGCTGCTGCCGCTGCTCGGGCTGTGGCAGCGCAGCCTGGGGCTGCCGACGGCCGATGCCTTTGGCAAGATCCCGCCCGCGCTGTTGCTGCCGATGGTCACGCTGCTGGCCCCGGTGGCCGAGGAATGCGTGTTTCGCGGCTGGCTATCGGGCCGGCCGCGCGCCCTGGCGCTGCTGGCGGGCCCGGTGATCGCCGGGGGCAGCCTGTGGACGATGCGCGATGGCGCGCCGCATCCGCTGGGCTGGGCGATCGTGGCGCTGGCCTTGATCGGGGCAGGGGGGCTGTGGCTGGCGTGGCGCAAGCGGGAAACGCCGCGCTGGTTTACGGCGGCGTTTCCGGCGCTGTTCGTGGTTCACGCATTGGTTTTCGCGCTGTTCCACCTGGGCAACTATCCGCGCATCACGCCGGCGCTGCTGCCGATGGTGCTGCCGCAACTGTGGGCGGGACTGGTCTTTGGCTTCGTGCGCGTGCGGATCAGCCTGCCCGCGGCGATGATGACCCATGCCCTGGGCAATCTGGTGGCAGTGACGGCCGCTTTTCTGCTGCGCTGACGGCGCCCCGGCCCACCCATCGGGCAGGCCGGCGCCGCCATGCGGCGGTAGCGGCGGAAAGCCTCAGTCGATGCCCAGCGCGTTCTTGTACACGTCGAGGATCGCTTCCATCTCGCGGCGATCGTCTGGCTTCATCTTCCGCAGGCGCACGATCTGGCGCATGATCTTGGCGTCATAGCCGGCGGACTTGGCTTCGCTGTAGACATCCTTGATGTCGTCGCCGATGCCCTTCTTTTCTTCTTCCAGGCGTTCGATGCGCTCGATCAAGAGGCGCAGGCGATCATCGGCGGCGTCGGCCATGGGATAAGCTCCGAATCTGGTTATGGGCGGCCGGTGCGGCCTTCAGCCGCGGGCAAATAGCCGCCTGCGGCCAACCTGGCAAAGCCGTGCCTGTGGAAAGATTGATCCGAACCGGCTCTCGCCAGCGTGATCACGCGGGGGAAGGCGCGTTGCGTTTCATGCTTTCTTCCATCCGCGCCAGTTGCTCGGGCGTGGCGGGCGTCTGGTAGCGGCTTTTCCATTCATCGGCCGGCAGGCCGTGGATCGCCTCGCGCGCAGCGGCCTTGTCGAGCGGGGCGCCGGCGTCGACGATCCAGTCTGCCAGGCAATTGCGGCAAAAGCCGGCAAGGCCCATGAGCTCGATGTTCTGCGCGTCGTGGCGGTGGCGCAAGTGGCGCACCAGGCGACGGAACGCGGCGGCAGCCACCGCATCGTCAAGGCTATCCAGCGGATCGGCACCAGAACGGGGCTTTTGCGCGGCGGGGGAATTCGTATCCATGGTTATCGTCCCTTGGGTTTTGCCACAGCATAGGCCATAGGGCAGCGCGATTGAAAGCCTGCGTAGGTTTGATAGGAAGAGGAGTTGTTGCACCATGGCCAAGCCTGACAAGCGCGAACGCAAGGTCAAGATCCTCGCCACGGTGGGGCCGGCCAGCCGCTCGCCCGAAATGCTGGAAAAGCTGTTTCGTGCCGGCGCCGATGCCTTTCGCGTCAACATGAGCCATGGCGAACACGCCATCCATGCCGAAACCATCGCCAATATCCGCGCGCTCGAAGCCAAGGTGAAGCGCCCGATCACGGTGCTGGCCGATCTCCAGGGCCCCAAGCTGCGCGTGGGCACGTTCAAGGAAGGCCGTGCGGTCATCCGCCATTCGGGCCACTTCACGCTCGATCGCAACCCCGAACCGGGCGATGAAACCCGCGTCTGCCTGCCCCATCCCGAACTGTTCGGCATCCTGCAAAAGGGCCAGCGCCTGCTGATCGACGACGGCAAGCTACGCCTGCGGGTGATTCGCGCCAGCGACAGCGAGATCCTCTGCTCGGCCGAAGTGGGCGGGGTGATTTCCGACCGCAAGGGCGTGAACGTGCCCGATGCCGTGGTGCCGGTGCCCGCCCTTACCGAGAAGGACCGCCGCGACCTGGCCTTTGCCGTGGAACAGGGTGCGGACTGGATCGCGCTCTCGTTCGTGCAGCGCCCCGAGGACGTGGCCGAGGCCCGCCGCCTGATGGGCGGCTATGGCGCGCTGATGGCCAAGATCGAAAAGCCGGCGGCGATTTCGCGGCTGGAAGAGATCATCGAACTGTCCGACGGCATCATGGTCGCCCGCGGTGACCTGGGCGTGGAGCTCAACCCCGAGGAAGTGCCGCCGCTGCAAAAGCGCATCGTCGAAAGCGCGCGCCGCCAGGGCAAGCCGGTGGTCGTGGCCACGCAGATGCTCGAATCGATGATCGAGACGCCCACGCCCACCCGCGCCGAAGTGTCGGACGTGGCCAACGCAGTCTATGATGGCGCCGACGCCGTGATGCTGTCGGCCGAAACCGCCGCCGGCGCCTGGCCGGAAGAAGCGGTGAGCATCATGAACCGCATCGCGGTGCAGGTGGAAAGCGATCCCGGCTATGCCGCGCGCGTCCACTTCATCGAAACCCTGCCCGATCCCACCACGGCCGACGCACTGGCCCAGGCCTGTGCCTCGATCGCGGAAACCCTGCCGATCTCGGGCATCATCGTGTTCACCGGTTCGGGCTCCACCGCCCGCCGCGTGGCGCGTGAACGCCCCGGCGTGCCGATGCTGGTGCTCACGCCCAGCCAGAAGACCGCGCGCAAGGTGGGCCTGCTGTGGGGCGCCCACGCGGTCAACACCAAGGACATCGGCAGCTTCGAGGAAATGATCGCCAAGGGCAAGCGCATGGCACTGCGCCACGATTTCGGCACCGCCGGGTCCAAGCTGGTTGCGCTGGCCGGGGTGCCGTTCGGCACGCCGGGCGCCACCAACCTGCTCCACGTGGTCACGCTGACGGGCGACGAGCTCAAGCACCACCAGGGGGATTGAGCTCTACCCCCCCTTTTTGAACTAACTTTTGTCGCTCACCCGGGCCACCGTCAGGCCCGAGGTGATGCGCTCTGCGGCGAACACGCAATTCTTGCCCGATGCCTTGGCCAGATAGAGCGAGGCATCGGCATCGGGCACCAGTTCCTCGCCCCGCACCGATGTTTCGGGCATCGCCGAAACGCCCAATGAGGCGCTGACCGGGCAGCCCTGGATATCGGTCACGCCCTGAATGCGCAGGCGAATCTGCTCGGCCTTGGCCACGGCATCGGCCAGCGCGCAATCGGGCAGGATGGCGATGATTTCCTCGCCGCCATAACGGCACACCACGTCGGTCGGGCGCAGCGCGCCCACGATCTGCGCCGCCACGTCGCGCAAGACGGCGTCGCCCTTGGCGTGGCCATAGCGATCGTTGAGATCCTTGAAGTTATCCAGGTCGATCATGATCACGGCGGTGGAACTGCCCGACCGGGTGGATAGCGCCAGGAACCGCTCCAGCGTGTCTTCCATGTAGCGGCGGTTATAGAGCCCGGTCAGCGGATCGCGCAGCGATTGCGTGCGCAGCCGATCACGCAGCGCGATGTTGGACAGCGCCAGCGACATCGAGTCCGCCAGGGCCGAGCCCAGGTGGCGCAAGTTGGCCAGTTCCTCCCCGCCATCCAGTTGGATCAAGGCATCGCTGCGGGCCAGGATCAGCAGGCCCTGTACCTGGCCGCCCGCCATCATCGGGATTTCCAGCACGGCGTTGACGCCGCCATGGTGTGCGCAGCACAGCCCGCCTTCCTCCGGTGCGTTGACGTGGGCCTTGCCCCGTTTCAAGGCCCAGCAATGGTTGGCCGCAAGCGAATCCGGCGCGATGTATCCCGCCGGCAGGTCCCAGTGGCGCGCCAGGTCGAGCCGGTCGCGCGAGTTGTTGAGCACATAGAGCGCCGCGCCATAGCCACCGAGCAGGCGCCGCGCGGTCACCATCAGCACCGCGCCCGCTTCCTCGTTGGTTTCGGCCGCCTGCAGCATGTCGGTCATCGCGAAAAGCTCGGCCGTGCGCCGCCGCGCCGCTTCGGAATCGGCGCGCATGTGCTCTTCGTAATCGCGGTTGGCCATCAGGATTGTGCGAAAACCCAGCAATGACGCAACGACCGTCACTTGCAGTCCCAGTGCCAGGATCAGCAGGAGATCGCTGTCGCCGGCATTCAGCCGGTCGAGCAGGTCGTGGATCGCGACCAGCGTGATCGACAGGCACTGCAGCAAAATCGCGCCATTGTACATCAGGCCAAGGCGCTGCAGCGTTGACCCGCGCTGTTCCAGAATGCGCAATCGACGCCACCAATGCCGCCGCTCTTTCGCCACGCCTGAGAGGCTCCCTTCCAACCTGGATCGGCCACGGGGATGCCCGGGCGAACAGCCCGCATCCGTGCTGATGCAGGCGCCATCGCGCAGCATTAGTCGGTTGGCTGGTGGCAGTGGCTGAACGCGTGCCTGCGCATGAATGCCTAGGGTAACGGCGGCCCCGCGCTAAGGATTGTGGGCCTGGCTTAGCCCCGCGCGCCGAACAGCGCCGATCCCACCCGCACATGCGTGGCGCCAAGCTGGATCGCGGTTTCGAAATCGTCGCTCATGCCCATCGATCGGCCGGCCAGGCCATGGTCGGTGGCGAGCTTGTCGAGCAGGGCAAAGAACGGTGCGGCCTCGATGCCGGCCGGGGGCACGCACATCAGGCCGGTCACCGGCAGGTCAGCATCCTGCGCCTGGGCCAACAGGCCGGGCAAGTCGGCAATGGCGCAGCCGCCCTTCTGGTCTTCCGCGCCGATATTGACCTGGACGAACAGCGGCACGCGCCGCCCGGTCTTGTCCATCGCGCGGGCCAGCGCCGTCAGCAGCGAGGGCCGATCGAGCGAATGGATGCAATCGAACAGCGCCACCGCGTCTTCGGCCTTGTTCGATTGCAGCTGGCCCACCAGGTGCAATTCCACGCCGGGGTGCTGCTCGCGCAGCGGCGCCCACTTGCTCTGCGCTTCCTGCACGCGGTTTTCGCCGAACACGGTCTGCCCCGCGGCGATCAACGGGGCGATCGCTTCGGCCGGGTGCGTCTTGGATACCGCCACCAGCGTCACGTCTGCGGCGGCGCGGCGGGCGATGCGCGCCGCCTGGGCGATGCGGGCGCGAATGTCGGCAAGCGCGAGATGCTCTGGGTGGGGATGCTCTGGTCCGGTCATGGCGCGGTGCTATAGCGCGGTCATGGCAAAGCGCTACCCCGTGCCGCGATTGGTCCTGCTCAGCGATGCGCGCAACGATGCGGTGCTGGCGCGTGCGCTGGCGCGGCTGCCCGCGGGGAGTGCCTTGGTATTCCGCCACTATCACCTGGCACCGGCAGAACGCCGCCGCCGCTGGGCCAAGCTGCGCCGCCTGGCGCTGGCGCATGGCGTCCTGCTGATCGCGGCCGGCCTGCCGTGCGGCGGGGGTGCCCAGGGTCGTTATGGCGCGCCGGCCACGCTGGGGCGGGAACGGGGCATGCGCCTGGCCACGGCCCATTCCCTGGCCGAGATTGGGCAGGCTGCGCGGGCGCGGGCCCATGCCGTGCTGCTGTCGCCCGTGCTGCCCACGCGCAGCCATCCTGGCGCCCCGGTGCTGGGCATGGTGCGGTTCCTGCTGCTGGCGCGGCAAAGCCCGCTGCCGGTGTTGGCGCTGGGCGGGATGACCCGCGGCGCGGCGCGGCGCCTGCCGGCTCGCGGGCGCGTGGCCGGTTGGGCAGCGATCGACGGCCTGTCGCAAAAATCGCGGTAATCCGGGGGTTTTCACGGCGGATTCTTGACCGGCCCGGCGGTTGGGGCGATGATGGGGCCAGAAGGGAATACACAGCATCATGGCTTCGCGGGCACTCACCCCCAACCGTTCCAACGCGCCCAACCGGTTGAACAACGGCGTTGGCCGCGGCAGCCCCAATTGGCGCGCCGTCCTGCGGCGCAGCTTCCGGCGCAGTTTCGAACTGATCGGCGGGGCCACGCTGTTTGGCGCCATGGTGTTTTTGGCGCTCGCGCTGGCCAGCTATACCCAGACCGATCCTTCGGGCAGCACCGCCTCGGGCAGCCCGGTGGACAACTGGATGGGCCTGCCCGGCGCCTGGGCGGCAGAGCGGGTGCTGGTGCTGTTCGGCCTGCCTGGCGGTTTGCTCGTACCGCTGCTGTTCGTGTTTGCCCGCCGCCTGTGGGACGCCGCCGGCGATCTGATCGACGTGGACGAGGAAGAGGAAGAAGCGCTTCCCGATCCGTCGTGGTGGCGCCTGGCGATCGGCCTCGCGCTCGCCATGATGCTGTCGGGCACCGCGCTGGCGCTGGCTTTCACCGGGCCGGGTGGCAGCCTGCCGGCGGGTTTTGGTGGCGTTTCCGGCCTCTTGGGGGCGGCCGGCGTGCGTGCGCTGGCTGGCTTGGTGCCGGTGGCGCAGGGCTGGATCATCCTGGCGCTGGCCCTGCTGGCACTGGGCGGTGGCCTGTTCCTCACCGGCCGGGTCTTTGCGCTCAATTGGGCGCGGCTGCTGTCGGTCCCCGCGTTCCTGCGCCGGGGCCAGCGTGAAGATGGCGCTGCCGACCCTGCCCCCACCCGCCAGCGCCGCGCGCCCAAGGCCAAGGCGGCCGCCCCCGGCGAAGCGCTGCTGGCCGATGACGACGAGGCCGATGACGACGAGCCGCCGTTCGACACGCGCGCGCCCGTCATTCCGGCAGATGCCGCCGCGCCGCGCCGCCCCACCGAAATCAGCGATCCACAGCGCACGCCCGCGCCCGCCGCCAAGGCGCAGGCCCGGCAAAGCGACCTGTTCGACAAGTTCGCGCTGCCCTCGATCGACATTCTCGAGGAAATTCCCGCCAGCGCCCAGCCCAAGATCGACAAGCTGGCGCTGGAGCGCAACGCGCGCCTGCTCGAAAACGTGCTCGATGATTTCAACGTGAAGGGTGAAGTCACCGCCGTGCGCACCGGCCCGGTCGTGACGATGTACGAACTGGAACCGGCACCGGGCATCAAGGCCAGCCGCGTGATCGGCCTGGCCGACGATATCGCCCGCAACATGAGCGCGGTTTCCGCGCGCGTCTCGGCCATTCCCGGGCGCACCGTGATGGGCATCGAATTGCCCAACCAGATCCGCGACATGGTCTCGTTCCGCGAACTGGTTGCCTGCGACAAGTTCGTCAACGCCAAGGGCCTCTTGCCGATCATCCTGGGCAAGGACATCGCCGGCGAACCGATCGTGGCAGACCTTGCGACCATGCCCCACTTGCTGGTGGCCGGCACCACCGGTTCGGGCAAGTCGGTGGGCCTCAACTGCATCCTGCTTTCGCTGCTCTACCGGCTCACCCCGGCGCAGTGCCGCATGATCCTGGTCGATCCCAAGGTGCTGGAATTGAAGTCTTACGACGATATTCCCCACTTGCTTTCGCCCGTGGTGACCGAGCCGGCCAAGGCGGTGCGCGCGCTCAAATGGGCGGTGGAGGAAATGGAGCGGCGCTATCGCCAGATGTCCTCGATCGGCGTGCGCAACCTGTCGGGCTTCAACGAAAAGGTGCGCGCCGCGCAGGCCAAGGGCAAGCCGCTCGGCCGCCGCATCCAGGTGGGCTTCGATCCCGAAACGGGTGAGGAACTGTTCGAGGAACAGCAGCTCGAATACCAGGTCCTGCCCCAGATCGTGGTGATCGTCGACGAGTTGGCCGACCTCATGGTGACGGTGGGCAAGGAAGTGGAAGTGCTGATCCAGCGCCTCTCGCAAAAGAGCCGCGCGGCCGGCATCCACCTGATCATGGCCACGCAGCGCCCGTCGGTGGACGTCATCACCGGCGTGATCAAGGCCAACCTGCCCACGCGCATTTCCTTTGCCGTGACCAGCCGGATCGACAGCCGCACGATCCTGGGCGAACAGGGCGCCGAACAGCTGCTGGGCAAGGGCGACATGCTCTACAAGCCCAACACCGACCCGATCAAGCGCGTCCACGGGCCCTTCGTCAGCGACGAGGAAGTGGAGCGCGTGGCTGATCACTGGCGCGGCCAGGGCAAGCCGGAATACGTCGATTCGGTCACCGAAGAGCCCGAGGAAGGCTCGTTCGGCTTCGACGAACTCGATACCTCCGACAATCCGGAAGATCGCAAGTATCGCCAGGTCTGCCAGCTCGTGTTCGAAAGCCAGAAAGCCTCGGCCAGCTGGATCCAGCGCCAGATGGGCGTGGGCTACAACACCGCGTCGAAATGGATCGAGCGGATGGAGCAGGATGGCCTGGTGGGCCCGGCCAACCATGTGGGCCGGCGCGAGATCTATCGCGACAAGGATGGCAATCCGCTGTGAAGACGGGCGTCTAGCCCCTCCGTCAGGCCGAGGGCCTGCCCCCTCCGCACGACGGGGAGGGGGACCGCCCACGAAGCGGATGGTGGAGGGGGCTTAAGCCACCCCGCGCAAGACCTCGGTCGCCTCGCCCACCAGCGCGGTCACGTCCGCCTCGGCCAGCACGCGACGGGGTTCATAGCCCAGCCCCAGGCGCGGGGTGCGGCGCCAGGCTTCGCAGAACAGGCCCTTGTTCGGGCCGAACGCGCGCAGCACGTGGGCGGCCAGGCGCGGCGGGGCATCGGGGGCATAGGCGCGCGAGAACAGCGCCATGTCGGCCAGCCATGGGCCGATCATGACCCAGCCATGGTCTTCGGCAACCGGCGTGCCGGCCACGCTCAACACCCCTTCGGCCACCACGATGGGTGCCGGCAGGGCCCGCGCCAGATGCACGGCATAGGCGGCATTGAGCATTGGCGCGGTCACGTCCTTGCCGGCCATGACCTTGAGCACGTCCTGCGCGCGCGCGGCCATCACGGCCTTGTCATCTTCGCTCGGCACATAAGCCTTGAACGTGCGGGCGGTTTCCCAGGAATGGCTGGCGGCAACCAGGCGGCCAAGACGGGCCAGGGCAAGATCGGTGGTCATGGCCGCGCCTTAGCGACGATTGCCTGGCCAGGAAAGGCAGCGCGTCAGTTACTCTGCTTGCCCACGATCACACCGCCCATATCGATATTGCTGCCGCCCTTGGGATCTATCATGCCGGCATGCCACGAGGCGTAGAATTCCTCGGCATGCGGACCGGTGAATTGCCCGGTGACGGCGCCGTTGGTGTTGCCCGTCCCCGGCACGTTGAGCACTTTGTCGAACGTACCGGCAAAGGTGGATTTGCCTGCATCACCCTGGCCGCTGAACGTATAGGCGCCCAAGGCATAAGCGGTGCCCGTATCGCGGTCGGTCGCCACCGGGTTGAGCGTGCCCGCCAGCTTGGCACCACCGAAATCATAGGCCATCTGCACATCGCCACTGATGGCATAGGGGCGCATGGCACCACCGGAAGGCAGGCCGGAATAGCCCACGATGATCCCGGTATAATTGGCACTGCCGGTGCGCGGCATGGCCGATGCGGGCGTAGACAGCCCGAATCCAAAGGCCGTATCGACATATTGCGGGGAACTGGCGCTGGGCTTTACTTCTGCCGATTCGTAGTTGCCGAACCCGGTATAAGTCAGCGCGATCAGCTGGTTGCCGGGGCCGGGCCGCGATATGCGAAACGTGCCGTCGCGGTTCTGGCTGGTCAGGTCGCGGGCGCTGTAGACATCGTAGGTGGCATCGCTGGCGGCGTTGTCCTTGATGGCGGAGGTGAGCGGTCCCCGGAGGCCGTTAAGTCCGGTCCTTTCGCCACCGAGCACGAGCGCGTGCTGTGTCTCGGAATAGTCGATGTCCAGTGTATCGCCATCCACCCGGTTCAGATTCAGCGCCACGTAAGTGTTGGTGGCTGCGCTTTTCGAATACTGCACAGACCTTGCCAGGCCGCCCAGATCCTCGTTGATCAACAGGTCCGCAAGGCTCGTGTTGGATGGCATGGTCGCTGTGTCGCGCCCCAGGATCGTGCCGCTCGCCACCACATTGTCGAGCAGCTTGCTGTCCCAGACGGCGCCCAACTCCTCGTGATTTGGGCCGTAGAACCGGCCGCTGAGCCCGCCCTGCCGGTCCCCGGTCTTGAAGCTGCCGGAGAATGTGGTGCCGCCCGCCGCAAGGCTTGCCTGCGAGGACCAGGCGAGGTTGCTGAGCGTAATGCGGCCATCGACATAGCCGTCGATCTTGCCGCTGCCGGAGAGCTTGCCACTGGCGAAATCGACCGAGAATCGTCCGCTACCCTGCAATACCAGAATATACTTGCTATAGCCTGCCTCACCATCGACGCGCACCGCAAAGGTGGCCGTGCCCGAATTTGGCATCGCCGATGCGGGCGTGGGTACGCCATAAGTGAAATAGTCCATGGTCGTGGTGCTGTTGGACGCATCGGTCTGCGTGCGCTGCCACAGGCCAGCCCCGACATAACGGAAGCGTGGGGCGTCCGGCGTGCCTGGACTGGAGCTATTCTTTGACAGCGACAGCGTTTCCGTCAGCGTGCCGTCAGTGCGCTTGTAAACTGTGGCATCTGCGTTGGTGAGCGTCGCGTCCTTTTGCGCGGGCCCAAAGTCCTGCGTGCGGCCCTGGGTGGTAACGGTGTAGGCCTGGGTCGACGCGTTGTACGCGATGGTCAGCGGGCTGCTCGTCACCGTGTTGGGCCGGGCCGAGGTGATCGGCATATAGGCCGTCTCGGTGCGTGCGTCGTTAACGAACGACTCGCTGATCAGGCTGCCGACCAAGTCGGCGTTGGTCGGCTTGGGCGGGGGTGAGGGCGGCGTGTTGGGAAGGTTACTGCTGGCGACGCCTCCGCCATCGCCGCAGGCGGCCAGTGCAAAAGCAAGTGCAGCTGGCGACCATTTGGCGGCTCGGCCCAACGTCCTGATAATCATGCGCGCCATGGTCATGGTCCTTCAGGACAAAACCGGGAACATCCATTTTGGCGTAATGATACGGGTTATTGCGGATAAGGCGAGTCGAACTTCAAGGCGTTGCGTAAAAGAGCGCCGCTAAATCGGGCCGAACGCGCAGAAGGCGGCCGCTGTCCTTATCGAGCAAGGCCCAAGTCGTGCGTGCGCTTACGATCACTTTGCCTTCGGCATTGGTGAAATCCACTCGCCTGTCGAACCGCGCACCTTGGGGTGGATCGGGAATGAAAGTCGTGGCCGTCACGCTTTGCCCCACGGTGATATTGCCGCGATAATCCACCTCGTGCCGGGTTACGAGCCAGATGTAAGCGGCTTGAACATCGGGGGATGCCACAGTCTCCCAATGGCGCGTGGCGATCTGTTCCATCCACTGCACCCATACGGCGTTGTTCACATGGCCCATTTCATCGATGTGGTCGGGCAGCGCGGTGAATGTCAGTGAAAAGGGCGTCGCCATCGTCATGCACCCAGCAGATGCAGGACCACGTGGCGCCGGTGCGCGATGCGGCGATGCTCGCACAGATAAAGCCCCTGCCACGTGCCCAGCGCCAGGCGCCCGCCGATGAGCGGGATCGACAGGCTTACACCGGTCAGGATGCTCTTGAGGTGGGCCGGCATGTCGTCGGGCCCTTCGTCATCATGGGCATAGCCCGCGTTTTCGGGGGCCAGGCGGTCGAGCCAGCGCAGCACGTCTGTGCGCACTTCGCGCGCGGCGTTTTCCTGGATGCACAGCGAGGCAGAAGTGTGCCGGCAAAACACCGTCAGCAGCCCGCTGTCCATGCCTTGCTCTGCAACCCACTGCGCTGCCTCGCGGGTGAATTCGTGCAGGCCGGGGCCGGGCGTGTGCAGCGTCAGCTCGGTGTTGGCCTGGCGCAGGGCGGATGACGGCACGGTGGCGGATCGGATCGGGGCAGGGCTCATGGCGCGCTCAGCCTGACACGGCCGCGCGTTCCTGTCACCCGCCAATCGCCATCAAAAAGAAATAACTGCGAATCATTAGCAACATGGTTGATTATGCAAATCAGTCGCAATAAAGGCGCGGCTATCCGAACCAGGGCGCAACAGTCCGTTCAGAGCAAAGGGGAAAATCCAACCATGACCAGCCCGACCCAGCCCGCGTCTGCTCGCAAGGCAGGCAATCGCCGGCCTGCCCGCAGCGGAAATTCACGCTCGGCGGCCGTGCCCGCGTTCCTCGCCGTTGGTTGCATCGGCGTGCTTGCAGCCATGCCTGCCCAGGCGCAGGAAACGCAGCCGACCGTGCTGGGCGGCGTGACCGTGACGGACACCGCGATTGCCGATGCGCCGATCAAGGTGGAGCGGGCCGAATCGCCCAAGTACACCCGGACATTGCTCGACACGCCGCAGACCGTCACCGTGGTGGGCCGCGCCGTGATCGAGGCGCAGAACCTGCTTTCGCTGAAGGATGCGCTCTCGATCCTGCCGGGCATCACCCTGGGCGCTGGCGAAGGCGGCGGCGGCTATGGCGACAGCATCAACTTGCGCGGGCAAAGCGCCAACACCGATATCCAGATCGACGGCGTGCGCGACAGCGCGCAATATTCGCGCAGCGACTTGTTCAACATCGAACAGGTGGAAGTGACCAATGGCGCCAATTCCGTGTTCGGCGGATCGGGTTCGATCAGCGGCACGATCAACCTGGTGACCAAGCGGCCCAAGGATGAAACCAGCACCACCGTGCAGGGCGGCGTGGGCACCGCCAACTACTGGCGCGGCACGGTGGACAGCAACTGGAAGCTGGGCGATGAAGTGGCCGTGCGGCTTAACGCCATGGGCCACAGCGCCGATGTGCCGGGCCGCGATTTCGAATACAACCGCCGCTGGGGCGTGGCGCCTTCGGTGAAATTCGGGCTGACCGGCGATACCAGCCTGACCCTGATGTACCTGCACCAGCGCGACAAGAACATCCCGCAGTATGGCGTGCCCTATTACGCGGTCTATGGCGGGCTGCTGCCGGGCGCCAGCTATGCCGGCTACTATGGCTACAAGAACTATGACCGCCAGGAACAGACGGTCGACCAGGCCACCGCGATCCTCGATCACCGCTTTTCCGACACGGTCTCGATCCGCAACCTGGCGCGCTATCAGAAGGTCAAGCAGGATACCTTCGTCGATCCGCCGCAGGGGACGTGGTGCCTTGCCAACGGCACGGTCGCCAATTCCACCGGCGCGGCCACGGCTTGTTCGTCCACCCAGGCGGCCGGCACGTTCTATCCCAGTGGCCCGCGCGGCACCTTCCGCCTGACCGATACGTCGATCTGGTACGATCAGGTGGATCTCTCTGCCACGGTTTCCACCTTCGGGCTGGAACATACCCTGGCGCTGGGCGCGGCCTATTCGCAGGAAGACTATGATGTCACGTCCGGCAATGGCCTGCGCAATGCCGATGGCACCACCCCCACGATGACGCCGATCAGCATCGCCAACCCCAACGCAGTCTATACCGGCCCGATCAACACTATCACCACTGCCATTGCCCATGGCTCGACCCGCAACATCGCGCTCTATGCGTTCGACGCGGTCAAGCTGGGCGGCGGATTCGAAGTCAATGGCGGCATCCGGTGGGAAAACAACCGCGCCCGCTATCGCAGCGATACCGTGGCGGTGAGCGGCGCGGTGACCACCGGTGCCCAGCAGAACAACACCGACGATCTGTTCAGCTATCGCGTGGGCCTGGTCTACAAGCCGGCCGCCAATGCCAGCCTCTATGTCGCCTATGGCAACAGCAAGACGCCGGCCTCGTCCACCGTGCGCAGCGGCTGCGGCGTGACCAGCACCACCCTGTTGGGCGATCCCTGCAACGTTGCCCCGCAAACCGCCACCAACTTCGAACTGGGCGGCAAGGTCGATCTGGCGCAGGGCAAGCTGCAACTGACCGCCTCGGTGTTCCGCAACGAACGCACGAACTATCCCGTGGCGGCCAACGATCCGCTGGTCGGCACCACCAACGTGCTCGACGGGCGCAGCCAGGTCGATGGCGTGTCGCTGGGCCTCTCGGGCAAGATCACCCCGGCCTGGACGATCTTCGCCAACGGCATGTACCTCGACGGCGTGGTCAAGCAGTCGATCTCGAACTACTGCAAGGGCCACCTTGGCGCCACGCAGACGCTGCCCACGGGCGGCACGGTGACTTGCCCGACCAGCGACGTGCAGGCCGGCAACCCGCTGACCAACACGCCGGCGTGGTCGGGCAGCCTCTATACCAGCTATCACCTGCCGTTCGGGTTGGAAGCCGGCTATGGTGTGACGTACCAGGGCAGCTGGTACCTCACCAACTCCACCGGTGCGACGATGTACAAGGCGCCGTCCTACCTCACCCACCGCATCTCGCTGGGCTACAAGCTCGACAATGGCCTGTCGGCGCAGGTCAACGTGCAGAACCTGACGAACAAGAAGTACTACACTTCCATCCGCAACAATGGCTGGGCCGTGCCGGGCGAGGGGCGCTCGGCCGTGCTCACGCTGGGCTATACGTTCTGAACGGCGTCTCTCCCGCCCCGCGCGGTGCGGGAGAGAGCACAGTCAGGCGGCAAACACTGCGGCGTTGAGAGTATTGGACGTGCCCGTGCTGACCACGGCGGCCACTACCAGCCGCCCGTCGGCAAGGGTGCGCACCAGCGGCGCCTTCCCGCCTGCCAGGCAGGAAACCACCCCGCCCACCGCCATCCAGGCACTGTCAAAGCGCTGGAACGCGATGGTCGTCGCCACCGGATAGCGCACCCCGTCGCGGCTGCACCATGCGACGGCAAAGCGCCCATCGGCGGTGCCGGCCAACGCCGAGGAGAACGAATAGGGCGTGGTTGCGCCCTGGCTGGCCAAGGCGGGCTGCGAAAATGCCCCGTTCGCCTCCGACCGCGCGATCAGCACCTGGCCGGCGGCGGCATCGTCCGTGCCGTTGGAGATCCACGTCACCAGCGTCTCGCCGGTTTCGCGCACCCATAAGTCGGGTTGGTAATTGCTGTCGGAAAGGTCGTTGACCGGGGTGCGCGGGCTGTTGACATCATGGGCGACCGCCGCGGGCGCGATCTGCTGCCGCCCGATCCGCACGGAATAGTCGCGCGCCACCAACCGGCTCGGCACCGTGGCAGACGTCGGCACGCTGCGCTCGCCAAACAGCACGGTAAAGCCGCCCGGTCGCGGCGCCGCCTTGATCGGGGCAAAGCCGTCGTGCCCGCTATCGATGGCAAAGGGGGCGGACAGCGTGCCGTTGTGGGCGTTGAGGATCCAGGCCTGCCCGGTAAAAGCGCTCAGCACTGCCACACTGCCTTCGCCGCTGTCGTCCAGCGGGATCAGCGCACCAAGCACAGGCCCGGCCTCGCTGGCGATCGTGTATGTCGTGCCCAACGGCGCGCCGGCAGCATCGAAACGGCGCACCATCAGGGCGGCGCGGCCCGGCGTGGCGGCGGGATAGCCAGTCCAGCACACGGCAAAGCCACCGTTGCTCAGCGGTGCAAGGCCAATACCATAGACGGTGCAGGCCGGATCGGTGTTGACCGTGATCGGTTGGCCGTTGCCCATCGGCGCCAGTGTCGCATCCAGCAGGCGCACCAGCACATCGCCGGTTTGCGCCGGCGCGTTGCCATCGGTGCCCCAGGCCACCGCCAGCCCGCCACCGTCCAACCCGCAAATGTCGAACGACCATGCCAGCGGCAGATCGGCCAGGTGCAAGGTGGCATGGGCGGTTTCGGGCACTGCGGGCTGTTCGGCAGAGGGCGCGGCCAGCGGATCGACCGGTGTCTCATCCACGACAAGCGGGTCCGTTGGCGTGCTGTCATCCGCGTCGCGGCCGCCGCCCACGACCACGCCGACGCCCCATGCAACTGCCGTGGCCCCTATCGTCCAATCCTTCCCGTCGCGGACAGGATCGTATTTGAGATCCTCATCGCCGCGTTGCCCACTGCCTGACTGCATCCCCATTTCCCCCCTTGGCCCGGCGCAGGCGCCCCATCGCGCTGCGTTACGTAATGCCCAGGGATGCCCGATCAGACTGCCGCGTCAATGCCCATATGCTGCCGAATTGGCATGCCCCGGGCCGATCGAGCGGGCCGGGGCATGGCGGTCAATCCGCCCAGTAAAGCCTGGTCGGATTGTCGATCAGCAGCTTGCGTTGCAATTCCGGCGTGGGTGCGATGCGCGGGATCATGTCGACCAGGTGCCCGTCATCGGGGATGGCGTCCTGCATGTTGGGGTGCGGCCAATCGGTGCCCCACAGCACGCGGTCCTGATAGTCCGCCACCAGCGGCGCCACCGCATCGGCAAAGGCGTTCCACGGGCTGCCGGCGCTGTCCAGCCGGTCAGGGCAGGTGGCCTTGAACCAGATGTCGGGCCGCGAATCGAGGAATGCGCGGAATGCCTTCATGTCGGCGCCGTCCGGCCCCTGGGTCACGTCGGGGCGGCCCATGTGGTCGATTACCAGCGGCACGGGGATCGCGTCCATGAACGGGCGCAGTTCTTCGAGGATGTCCGCCTCGAAATAGATCACCACGTGCCAGCCCTTGGGCAGGCGCTTGGCCACGTCGAGGAACTTGTCCTTGGGCGCGTCGTCCACCAGGCGCTTGAGGAAATTGAAGCGGATGCCGCGGATGCCGCCGTCATGCAGCGCGGCCAGCTCGGCTTCGGAAATCGCCGGATCGACCACGGCCACGCCGCGTGCTTTTCCGTTCGACTTGGCAATGGCATCAAGCGTGGCGGCATTGTCGGTGCCGTGGCAGCTCGCCTGCACGATCACGTTCTTGTCAAAGCCCAGATGGTCGCGCAGGGCAAACAGCATGTCTGGCCCGGCATCTTCGGGCAGGTACTTGGCCTTGGCGCTGAACGGGAATTGCGCCATCGGGCCAAACACATGGCAATGCGCATCGATCGCGCCGGCCGGCGGGGTATAGCGCGGCTTCGACGGATTGCCGTGCCAGGAAACGATACGGTCGGTCATGGTCTTGTCCTTGAAAGCCGGGCTTCGACAGGCTCAGCCCGAACGGCATCCTATTTGAATTCTTGCGCTCCGTTCGCCCTGAGCCTGTCGAAGGGCAAGAAGCGCAACGTCACCCGAAAACCACCCCATCCATCAGCTTGCGCGCGGTGCGCAGCAGGGCGGCGGTCTTGACCGCGCCGGCCTCGTCCACTTCCAGCACGCAGCTCATCTCGCCGGTGGGGTGCTCCACCGAGAGCGTCTTGCGCGGCCCATCGCTCACTTGGGCGACGTCGGCCGCAGGAGATCCGTCCAGCAGGCAGGCCGTCGCCACCGAAACCGCACCAAGCACGCCGATCGTGGCGTGGGCACGGTGCGGGATGAAGCTGCGTACCGTCACCGCGCCGCCGTTGCGCGGCGGGGCGACCAGCATCATCTTGGGCACGGACTTGTCCTTCACGTCGCCCAGGTTCATCAGCGGGCCCACTTCCAGCCGGATCGCCTCGATCCGCGCTTTAAGGTCTGTGGCATTGTCCAGCCAGTCGCGGTCTTCATAGCCGGTCACGCCCACGTCTTCGGCTTTCATCACCACGCAGGGCATGCCGTTGTCGATCAGCGTCACCGCCACGCCCTGGATGGTGTCCACCGCGTTGCCGGTGGGCAGCAGCGCCCCGCACGAGGAGCCGGCCGTGTCGCGGAATTCCAGCGGCACCGGGGCATGGGTGCCCGGCACACCATCGATCGCGGCATCGCCGGCATAAGTCGGCACGCCACCCGGCGTCTGCACCGTGGCCACGGCCACTTGGCCGGTGTTTTCCATGAAGATCGCCACGCGCGTTTCATCGCCCGTCGCCGCCACAAGGCCGCGCTCGATCGCAAAGGGGCCCACGCCCGCCAGGATATTGCCGCAGTTCTGCGCGTCGGTGACGATCGCCTGGTCGACGAAGACCTGCAGGAACAGGTAATCGACATCGATCCCTTCGCGCGCAGACTTGCTGACCACCGCCACTTTGCTGGTCAACGGATCGGCGCCTCCCAGCCCGTCGATCTGGCGCGGATCAGGCGAACCCATCACGCCCAGCAGGAACGCATCGCGCGTCGCCACGTCGGCGGGCAGATCGTCTTTCAGGAAATAGCCGCCCTTCGACGTGCCGCCGCGCATCCACATGCAGGGCGCGGAAATTCCGGTGGTCATGGGTCTTGCTCCTTGGCTGCGGGGGAGGGGCTCGGGCGGGGGAAATTGCGAAGAAGGAGGAGCTTATCTCCCCCTCCTCTGAAGAGGAGGGGGCGGGGGGGGTGGAAGCCTGGCTCAAGGCCCAGCACCACCCCCAACCCCCTCCTCTTCAGAGGAGGGGGCCATTTGCACCCACGCCTCAAACGTATTTCAAGCCTTCCTTCTCCAGCCGCTCGCGCATCTTGTACATGTCGAGGCCCAGCACGCCATTGGCCAGCTTCTCGCGCTTTTCGCCTTCGTTGGCTTCGCGCGCCTGCGCGGCCTTGAGCACGTCTGCGGCCTTTTCGCGCGGCACCACCACCACGCCATCGTCATCGGCCACGATCACGTCACCCGGGTTCACCGCGCAATTGGCGCAGACCACCGGCACGTTGACGCTGCCCAGCGTGTTCTTCACGGTCCCTTGCGCATAGATCGCCTTGGACCACACCGGGAACTGCATCTCGGTCAGGTCCTTCACATCGCGCACGCCGGCGTCGATCACCAGGCCACGGCAGCCGCGCGCCTGGGCCGAAGTGGCGAGCAGGTCGCCGAAATAGCCGTCTTCGCAAGGCGAGGTGGGGGCGAGCAGCAGGATGTCGCCTTCCTTGAGCTGTTCGATGGCAACGTGGACCATCCAGTTGTCGCCCGGAGGAGCGCTGATCGTCACGGCAGAGCCGGCAATGCGCGCGCCGCGATAGATCGGGCGCATATAGCTGGCGAGCAGGCCGGTACGGCCCTGCGCTTCGTGAACGGTGGCGACGCCACAGGCGGCCAGGCCGTCGATCACGGCCGGATCGGCCCGTTCGATGTTCTGCACGACGATACCCGACATGGCGCTTGTCTCCCTTGATAGCTGAGCCGGTTCGGCACGGATGGCTGCATTTGGAACCGGGGGCGGGCAGCGCCAAATGCAATGTTTGGCGTGTGTCATAAGGAAATGCTAAGTCTGGATGGATGAACCGCTCCGATTCCGCGCTCAACATCCGCCACTTTGCGGCCTTTGCCGCCACCGTGCGCCACGGCAGCGTGACGCGCGCGGCCCGCGCCATCAATCTGACCCAGCCCGCGCTGACCCAGGCGATCGCCCGGCTGGAGGCGGACCTGGGCTGCCTGCTGTTCGAACGCGGCGCGGCCGGCATGACCGCCACCGAACCGGCGCGCCTCTTGGCCCCGCGCGCCGAGGCAGCGATCGAGCACATCGGCTCGCCGCGCGTGACGGGCACGCAGATGCGCGCGTTCCTGGCCCTGGCGCGGGCCGGTTCTTATGCCGGGGCGGCGCAGGATACCGGGCTTTCGGCGGCCTCGCTCCACCGCGCCGTGGCCGATCTGGGCGTGGCGCTGGGCCAGCGGCTGATCGATCGGCGCGGGCGCACCGTGCTGCTCACCCCGGCCGGCGCGCGCCGCGCGCGCGGCTTCGGCCTGGCCATGGCCGAATTGCGCAGCGGTCTTGCCGAAGTGGCGGCGTGGCAGGGCAAGGCGGCGGGCCGCGTGGTCATCGGCGCCATGCCGCTGTCGCGGGCGCGCTGGCTGCCCGAAACCTTGCTGCGCTTTGCGCAAGGCTATCCCGGCGTGGACGTGGCCGTGGTCGAAGGCAGCCATGCCGAACTCGTCGGCCCGCTGCGCGACGGGGAAATCGACTTCATGCTGGGTGCCCTGCGCGAAACCACCGCGCTTGACGATCTGGTGCAGGAAGCTGCGTTCGAGGATCGCCCCGCCTTGGTCATGCGCGCGGGGCATCCGCTGGCCGATCCGGCCGTGCCGCTCGATCCGGCGGCATTGCGGCACTATCCGTGGATATTGCCTGGCGGCGACACGCCGCTGCGGCACTATTGGGAAGCGATGATGCAGGCTGCCACCGGCCAGGCGCCGCCCCACGTGGGCATCGAATGCGGTTCGGTGCTCACGGTGCGACAATTGCTGGTGGGGTCCGATGCGCTTACGCTGCTCAGCCCGGCGCAATTGGCGGTGGAACTCGATGTCGGGCTGCTGGCTGCACGGCCCACCCCGGTGCCGGTGCGGCGCACCATCGGGATGACGCACCGCACGCTGTGGCGGCCCACCGCGCCGCAGGCCGCATTCCTTGCCCTGCTGCGCGAGGTGGCCGACAAAGGCTTCGCATAAATTTATACCTTGCGCGCTCTTTGCATTTGTATGCGTAGCGTAAGGGTTGCAACAGGTGCGCCATGGAGAGAACACTTGCCCTGATCGGGTTCGGCGAAGCCGGATCGACCTTTGCCAAGGCGGCTGGCTGGGAAGCGTCGGCACAGGCGTTTGACATCAATCCTGCGCGCCATGCGGCCATGGAAGAGGCCGGGGTGCTCTCTGCGGCCACGGCCGACAGCGCGCTGTCTGGTGCCGGCCTGGTGCTCAGCCTGGTCACTGCCGATGCCGCGCTGCCCGTGGCGCGGGATGTGGCCCCCGTGCTCGAACCGGGCACCCTGTTCTGCGACATGAATTCGGTGGCGCCCGATACCAAGCGGGCGGCCGCGCTGGCAGTGGAAGCGGCCGGCGCACGCTATGTCGACGTGGCGGTGCTGGCCCCGGTCAACCCCGCGCGGCTCAAGGTGCCGCTGCTGGTATCCGGCCCTGCGGCCGATGATGCGGCGGCTGCCCTGCGCGCGGTCGGCTTTACCAACGTTCGCGTGGTCGGCGCCGATGTGGGCCGGGCCAGTGCGATCAAGATGATCCGCTCGATCATGGTCAAGGGCGTGGAAGCGCTGACCGCCGAAATGATGCTTGCCGCCACCAAGGCGGGCGTGGTGCAAGAAGTGCTGGCCTCGCTCGATGCGAGCGAGAAGAGCGAAAGCTGGTTCACCCGCGCCGCCTACAACATCGAGCGGATGACGACGCACGGCCTGCGCCGCGCCGCCGAGATGGAGGAGTCGGCCAAGACTCTCATCGGCCTGGGCGTGGAACCGTTGATGACCACCGGCACCGTGGCGCGCCAGCGCAGCCAGGCCGGCCACACCATCGCCTTCGAAACACCAGCAAAGACCACCAAGGAACCGGCCGAATGACCATGATTATCGACTGCCACGGCCATTACACCGTGCTGCCCAAGGCGCATGATGCCTGGCGCGAAGCGCAGAAGGCCGCGTTCAAGGCGGGCGAGGCGGCACCGCCCTATCCCGATATTTCCGATGACGAGATCCGCGAGACGATCGAGGCCAACCAGCTGCGCCTGATCAAGGAACGCGGCGCCGACATGACGATCTTCTCGCCCCGCGCCAGCGCCATGGCCCCGCACGTGGGTGACCAGAGCGTGGCCGTGCCTTGGGCCCAGGCCTGCAACAACCTGATCGCGCGCGTCGTGGCGCTCTATCCCAACGTGTTCGCCGGGGTGTGCATGCTGCCTCAGTCGCCCGAAGCCGACATGACCAGCTCGATTGCCGAGCTGGAGCGCTGCGTGACCGAGCTGGGTTTCATCGGCTGCAATCTCAATCCCGATCCGGGCGGCGGCCATTTCAAGCATCCGCCGCTGACGGACGAATTCTGGTTCCCCTTCTATGAAAAGATGGTGGAACTCGATGTGCCGGCGATGATCCACGTTTCGGGCAGCTGCAACCCGGCGATGCACGCCACCGGCGCCTATTACATCGCGGCCGACTCGATCGCGTTCATGCAGTTGCTCGAAGGCGATCTGTTCAGCCGCTTCCCCACGTTGCGTTTCATCATCCCGCATGGCGGCGGCGCGGTGCCCTATCACTGGGGGCGCTATCGCGGCCTGGCCGACATGCTGAAAAAGCCGGCGCTCGACGGGCACCTGATGAACAACGTGTTCTTCGATACTTGCGTCTATCACCAGCCCGGCGTGAACCTGCTGGCCGAAGTGATCGAAACCAAGAACATCCTGTTCGGCTCGGAAATGGTCGGGGCCGTGCGCGGCATCGACCCGACGACCGGCCACTATTTCGACGATACCAAGCGCTATGTCGATGCGCTGAACATCTCCGACGCGCAGCGCCATGCGATCTTCGAAGGCAATGCCCGCCGCGTGTTCCCGCGCCTTGACGAAAAGCTGAAGGAGAGAGGCCTGTGAGCATCGACAAGGGAGCGCCGGACAGCAAGCCGCGCGACATCCACGAATATCTGGCCGAATTCGACGATATCCCCGGCACCCGCGTCTATACCGCCGCGCGTGCCCGCAAGGGCTATCACATCAACCAGTTCGCGATGAGCCTGATGAAGGCGGAAAACCGCGCCCGGTTCAAGGCGGATGAACGCGCCTATCTGGACGAATGGAAGATCAGCGAAGAGGCCAAGCAGGCCCTCTTGGCACGCGACTACAACACGCTGCTCGACATGGGCGGGAATGTCTATTTCCTGTCCAAGCTGTTCTCGTCCGATGGCCTGCCCTTTGCCGAGGCGGTCTCGACCATGACGGACATGACCTGGCCCGAATATCGCCAGATGATGCTCGATGGCGGCCGCTCGCCCGAAGGCAATCGCTCGATCAAGGAAAACCTGGCCGCCGCCGCGCGCGCACAGGAAACCGGGAAGGACAACTGACCATGGCGCGGATTACCGCAGGCGTCGGTTCCAGCCACGTGCCCCTGCTGGGCGTGGCGGTGGACCAGGGCAAATCCAACGACGACTATTTCGGCCCGATCTTTGCCGGATATGAATGGACCCGTCAGTGGGAACAGGAACAGAAGCCCGATGTGATCATCCTGGTCTACAACGACCACGCATCGGCCTTTGACATGAAGATTGTGCCCACCTTCGCGATCGGCTGCGGCGAAAGCTACAAGCCGGCCGACGAAGGCTGGGGCCCGCGCCAGGTGCCCGACGTGGAAGGCCATCCCGACCTCGCCTGGCACATCGCGCAAAGCCTGATCCTCGACGAATTCGACATGACCATCATCAACGAGATGGACGTGGACCACGGGCTGACCGTGCCGCTGTCGATGATGTTCGGCCAGCCAGATGCCTGGCCGGCCAAGGTCATCCCGCTCGCCGTCAATGTCGTGACTTATCCGGTGCCCTCGGGCAACCGCTGCTGGGCGCTGGGCGAAGCGATCAAGCGTGCGGTGGAAAGCTTCCCCGAAGACCTCAACGTGCAGATCTGGGGCACCGGCGGCATGAGCCACCAGCTCCAGGGCAAGCGCGCCGGCCTGCTCAACCGCGAGTGGGACAACAAGTTCCTCGACCTGCTGATCGGCGAAACCGACGAAGCGCGCTGGATTCCGCACATCGAATACTTGCGCGAGACCGGCTCGGAAGGGATCGAGATGGTCATGTGGCTGATCATGCGCGGCGCGCTGGGTGACAAGACCCGCCTGCTGCACCGGCATTACCACATCCCCTGCTCCAACACCGCGATCGGGCACATCGTGCTCGAACCGGTGGAAGAGGAAACCGTGCCGGCGTAAGCCAAGGCACACTCTTATCCCCCTCCCGCCTGCGGGAGGGGCCGGGGGAGGGCATGGCAAGGTGCGCTCCCTCAATTCGCGTCCGGGAAGGGTCAACAAACCCTTCCCAATCCCTCCCGCCAGCGGGACGGGAGCCTTACAGGAGTTACCCCATGCGTATTGCCCTGGTCGGTGCCGGCGCCTTTGGCGAAAAGCACCTTGATGGTCTCAAGAATGTCGACGGCGTCGAAATCGTTTCGGTGATCAGCCGCCGCGCCGATCAGGCCGCTGCGGTTGCCGCCAAGTATGGCGCCCGCCACTCCGGCACCGAGCTGGAAGAAGCGCTGGCCCTGCCCGACGTGGATGCCGTGATCCTGTGCACGCCCACCCAGATGCACGCCGAGCAGGCCATTGCCTGCATGAACGCGGGCAAGCACGTGCAGGTGGAAATCCCCCTGGCCGATAGCTGGGCCGATGCGCAAGCCGTGGTGGCCAAGCAGAAGGAAACCGGGCTGGTCTGCATGGTGGGCCACACCCGCCGCTTCAACCCGTCGCACCAGTATGTGCACAACAAGATCAAGGCGGGGGAATTCAACGTCCAGCAGATGGACGTGCAGACCTATTTCTTCCGCCGCAGGAACATCAACGCCAAGGGCGAAGCGCGCTCGTGGACCGACCATCTGCTGTGGCACCACGCCGCCCACACGGTGGACCTGTTCGCCTACCAGGCCGGCAAGATCGTCAAGGCCAATGCCGTCGAAGGGCCGATCCACCCGGAATTGGGCATCGCCATGGACATGTCGATCCAGCTCAAGAGCGAAAGCGGCGCGATCTGCACGCTCTCGCTCTCGTTCAACAACGATGGCCCGCTCGGCACGTTCTTCCGCTATATCGGTGACACCGCCACCTATATCGCCCGTTACGACGATCTGGTGAACGGCAAGGAAGAGCCGATCGACGTGAGCCATGTCGACGTGTCGATGAACGGCATCGAGTTGCAGGACCGCGAATTCATCGCCGCGATTCGCGAAGGGCGCGAGCCCAACAGCTCGGTGGGCAAAGTGCTCGATTGCTATCGCGTGCTGGGCGAACTGGAAAAACAGCTCGCCGCCGGGTAAGCTGCAAAAAGGGAAGGCCCGCCTGCCACGGCGGGCCTTTTCGTATCGGGCCATGGGGCAGCAAAAGCCACAGGCCCAGGAAGAGGATGTCGATGATGGAAGCCCTGATCGCCTATTCCGGGCGCAGCCTGGCGCGCCCGCGCTATTACGCCAATGCCCATGACAAGGACGCGGTCGAAATCGCCCCTGTCGCCATGCCGATCCGCGATGCGCGGGGGCGCGGCACCAGCCTTGACGTGGAAGGCTTCGAGCTGGTGCGCGATCCCAGCGCCGTGACCGATTTTGCCGATCGCGCGCAGGTCATGGCCGTCCACGTTCCCGAAATCGCCGCGCTGATCAAGGACCTGACTGGCGCCTCCCGCGTGGAAGTGACGGGCGCGGGCCTGCTGCGTTTTTCCGAACGGTCGGGCCGGGCGGGCAGCCTCGACAATTCGATGCCGGCGCGCTTTGCCCATATCGACGTGTCACCGGCAACGGCCCTGACGATGAGCCAGCGCCTGGCCGCCGGGCGGCCGCACACCCGCGTGGCGCAATACAATATCTGGCGTGCGCTGTCCGCGCCGCCGCAAGACGTGCCCCTGGCGCTGTGCGATGCGCGCAGCCTGGCCGCAGAGGATTGCATCGCTGCCGACGCGATTTTCGATCCCCCCGGCGGCGCGCCGGAATGGTCGTTCGAAAGCTATGTGATTGCTGCCAATCCCGCGCATCGCTGGCACTGGTTTTCCGACCTGACGGCGGACGAGGCGATCGTGTTCAAGACATTCGACAGCGATTCGCGCCGCGCCACCCACGTTCCGCACGTGGCGTTCGACATGCCCGGCTGCCCGGCCGATGCGCCCCCGCGCGTCAGCATCGAGATGCGCGCCACCGCCTTCTGGGAGGCCTGAACCGGCGCAGTTGTGCAACAGTTATGAATTATACATTTCGGCCCATTTTTTCGCATTGCTGAAAGTTTCGCATATGTGATACCAAGGTTCCCAGACCGGAACCATCCGGCTGCTATCCTTGGGAGGATACCGAAATGGCGTTTTCACGCTCCGATCTGCTGTGCTCTGCAGCCGTTCTGCTTTCGCTCGCCGCCGCGCCGGCCCAAGCCCAATCCGCGCCTGAAAGCACACCGACCACCACGCCTGAAATCGTGGTGACCGCCCAGTTCCGTACCCAGAAGCTGCAGGATACACCGCTGGCGATCACCGCCATCAACGGCGCGGCCCTGGCGGCGCGCGGGCAGACCAACATTTCCGAAGTGGCCGCACAGACGCCCAACGTGACGCTGGCCCCGCAGAACCAGTACCTGGGCCCCGGCATCATCGCGTTCATCCGCGGCGTGGGCCAGTCCGACCCGAACTTTGCGCTGGAACCGGGCGTGGGCATGTATGTGGACGATGTCTACCTGCCCACGCTGACCGGATCGCTGCTCGACCTGATGGACCTGGATCGGGTGGAAGTCCTGCGCGGGCCGCAGGGCACGCTGGCCGGGCGCAACTCGCTGGGCGGCTCGATCAAGCTCTATGGGGTGAAGCCCAAGGGCGACAATTCCGGTTCGTTCGAAGCGACCTATGGCAGCTATCACCGCGTCGACCTGCGCGGCCATTTCGATCTCAAGCTGACCGATACTCTGGCCATGCGCGTTTCGGGCGTGAGCAAGAACCGCGATGGCTATGTCAAGATCCTGGACTATGCGCTGACCCATCCGGGCAGCACGGTGCCGACGATGGCGACCGGTGCCAATCCGCAAGTGGGCACGCTGGGCGGCACCAGCTTTGCCGCCGGCAAGGTGGCTTTCCGCTGGACGCCCGATGCCAACGTGGAAGTCAACGTTTCGGCCGACTACACGCGCGAGCGCGACGAGCCCGGCGCCTCGGTGCTGATCTATGGCAACAACATTGCCCAGTTCGCCGGATCGCCGGTCACCAAGGACCCCAACCGCGCCTGGCTCTATGGCACCGACGGCGCGCCGATCCCGCTCGATTGCCGCTTCGTGCCCAGCGGGCGCAACAGCTGCGACACGCTCAAGGGCTATGACAAGCGCTATGTCAGCTATGCCACGTTCTATGACGCGGCGCGCCCCGATCACCAGGTGCCGTACAAGCCGCTGGCGCTCAACCGCCATTCCAACCTCGACAACTATGGTTTTGCCGGCACGATCGACTGGACGCTGGGGCCGAGCCTCGCGCTGAAATCGATCACCGCCTATCGCCATTACGATTCCGACTGGTCGTTTGCCGAAAGCGCGCCGGTCGTGCCTTCGATGCTCAACCAGGCGCAGAGCAATTCGCAGTGGAGCCAGGAGCTGCGCCTTACCGGCAAGGCGCTCAACAACACGCTCGATTTCGTGCTGGGCGGGTTCTATTTCCACGCCAAGGGCCTGTTCACCGGGCGCATCGACCTTAACTATGCCGGGATCGATTTCCTCCACGGCCCCGATCCGACGCCCGCCACCAACAAGGCATTGTTCGCCAATGCCAGCTGGAAGCCTTTCGAGGCCTTCACGCTGACCGGCGGCCTGCGTGAATCGTGGGACCACAAGGAATATGGCTATGTGCGCCACAACCCGGATGGCAGCACGATCCAGCCCTGCACCGGCTATCCCTTTGGCGTGAACCAGCCGCCCAACTGCGCCCTTTCCGCGCTCAACGGGCTCTACAAGACGTTCGATGCCTCGCGCCTCGATTGGCGTGTGGCGGCCGACTATCGCTTTTCGCCTGCGCTGATGGTCTATGGCCAGGTCTCGACCGGCTACCGTTCGGGTGGGGTCAACCCGCGCCCATTCTATCCCAGCCAGGTGGAGGATTTCCGGCCCGAGACGATCACGGCTTACGAAGCGGGCTTCAAGTCTGACTTGTTCGACCGCCGCGTGCGTTTCAACGTTTCGGCGTTTTTCAACGATTACAAGAACATCATCCTGACGGTGCTCAATTGCCCGAACACCGCCGGGTTCCCCACCACGCCTTGCCTCCAGCCCAAGAACGTGGGCTCTGCCCATGTGAAGGGCATCGAAGTGGAAACCACCATCCGCCCGATCGAGCACCTCACGCTCGACGGGTCGCTCTCGTGGCTCAAGTTCAAATATACCACGGTCGATACCGCCAACACCGGGGTTTCGGCGAACATGGTGCCGCCCTACACGCCCGAATGGAAATGGAACGCGGGCTTGTCCTATGACATTCCCGACGTGCTCAAGGGCCTGGTCACCGTGCGCCTGGATGGCAGCTACCAATCGCACATCTATGTCGATCCCACCAACGTCGACGCGGTCAACGTGCCCGCCGCCACGGCCAGCCCGCTGGCCTATCAGACGGCGACCAACCGCATCGACGACTATTTCCTGGCCAACGCGCGCGTGACCTGGAAAAGCGATGCCGATACCTGGTCGGTCAGCGCCGAAGTGCGCAACCTGACCAACAAGTATTACTTCACCTCGATGACCGCCAACTATGGCCCGATCGGCACCAGCGCGGGCGCGCCGGGCCTGCCGCGCACCTGGGCGGTGACGGTGAAGCGCAATTTCTGAGCAGGCATTGCCCGTGCGCCGATGAAATGGGCCTCCTTCCCTCGGCGGAAGGGGGCCTTTTTCTTGGCCGAATCCCCTTGATCCGCGGGCGTCCGGTGGTACAACGATCCTAACAATTGATAAGGTGAGGATGCCATGGGCGACTATCCGCCAACCCCCTATTTCATCGGGCTCAACGCCCCGGTGCGCACCGAACTCACGCTGGAGGGCTTGCGCGTGGAAGGCACCCTGCCGCCCGAAGTGCGTGGCGCATTCTTTCGCGCGGTGCCCGATCCGGCCTTTCCGCCCAAGTTTGCCGACGATCACACGCTGTCGGGCGATGGCATGATCAGCCGGGTGCGCTTCAACGCCGATGGCACCGCCGATTATGCCATCCGCTTTGTCGAAACCGCGCGGCACAAGGCGGAAAAGGAAGCGGGCCAGGCGCGCTTTGGCCGATACCGCAACCCCTTTACCGACGATCCCGAAGTGGCCGGGGTGGATCGCACCGTGGCCAACACCACGCCGGTGTGGCACGCCGGGCGCCTGTTGATGACCAAGGAGGACGGGCGGCCCTATCGCATCGATCCCCACACGCTCGACACGCTGGGATCGTTCGATTTCGATGGCCTGCTCAAGTCCGAAACGATGACCGCGCATGTGCGGATCGATCCTGACAGCGGCGATCTCTATTTCTACGGTTATGAGGCCGATGGCCTGGCGTCGACCACGATCGCCTATGCGCGGGTGGGCGCCGATGGCGAACTGAAATCGGAACAGTGGTTCGACGCGCCCTATTGCGCGATGATGCATGATTTCACGATAACCAGGAACTGGGCGCTGTTCCCGATCTACCCCACCACCGCCGATCTCGATCGGATGAAAGCGGGTGGCGAGCACTGGCATCACCAGCAGGGCCTGGATTCCTGGTTGGGCGTGATGCCGCGCGATGGCGACGTGAAGGATATCAAGTGGTTCAAGGGCCCCAAGGGCGTCTATTGCTATCACATGATGAACGCCTGGGAGGATGAGGCGGGCCTGCTGCATTTCGACCAGTGCCTGTCGAGCAGCAACGCGTTTTCCTTCATCCGCGAGCCGGCGGGCCTGTTCCTCCAGCCTTGGGAGATCACCGGCGGGCTCACGCGCTGGACCGTCGATCCCAATGGCCCGGCCGGCGAAGTGACCGAAACCGTGATCGGCCCGCCGGGCGACTTTCCGATCATTCCCGCCGCGCGGCAGGGGCGCCCCTATCAGACGGGATGGATGCTGACGATGAATCCCGATCGGCAGGGGCCGCCGGTCATGGGCGGCCCGGTGCTGGGCATGTTCGATCTGCTGGTGCGGCTCGACGGGATGGACACAGCTGCCCCGCAGGTCACCCAGGCGCTGCCGATGCAGCCGGGCTGGTGCTATAACGAGCCGGTCCACGTGCCCAGCGCCACCCCGGGACACGACGGCTATCTGGTGACCATGGTGGACCACCAGATCGGCGAAAATGATTTCGAGCATTTCGCCTGGGTGATCGACGCCGGCAACCTGGGGGCAGGGCCGGTGGCGACGGTGAAAGTCCCCACCCGGCTGCGTCCGCAGGTGCACGGCTGGTGGGTGCCGCAACACCAGCTGGACGCGGCAGCATGACACGCATCGTCATAACCGGCGCCTCCGGCAACTATGGGCGGGGCGTGACCGATGCGCTGGTGGCGATGGGCCGGACGGCAGACCTGATCCTGATCACGCGCAAGCCGGAAAAGCTGGCCGAGCGGGCGGACCAGGGCTGCACGGTGCGGCAGGGCGATTTCGATCACCCTGCCACGCTGCCCCAGGCGATGGCCGGCGGTGATGTGTTGCTGCTGATCTCGGGCACCCGCGTGGGTGCGCGCGTGGTCCAGCACAAGGCCGCGATCGATGCCGCCGTGGCGGCCGGGTTGCGGCATATCGTCTATACCAGCTTCATCGGCATCGACGATCCGGCCAACCCCGCCGAAGTGCGGCACGACCATATCGAAACCGAGCGCCTGATCCGCGCCTCGGGCCTGGCCTTCACCATGTTGCGCGATGCGCATTATGCCGATGCCATGCTGCTGATGGCCGGGCCACAAGTGATGCAGACCGGCAAGTGGTTTGCTAATGCCGGGCAGGGGCGCGAGGCGATGGTCTGGCGGGACGATTGCATCGCCAGCGCCGTGGCCGTGCTGACCACGCCCGGCCACGAAAACCGCATCTACAACATTACCGGGCCGGAATTGCAGACCTTTGCCGAAGTGGCCGCGATCATGGCCGAAGTGACCGGCTGCCCGGTGGACTACGTGGACCTGGACGACGACGCGCAATATGCGCTGTTCGATAGCCTGGGCATCCCGCGCCGCCCGGTGGACGACCAGACCGTGGCCGGCGTGCCGTGGAACAGCGACGACATGGTCACGTTTGGCCGTGCCATCCGCGAGGGCTTTCTGGAAATCTGCACCGACGATGTGGAGCGCCTGACCGGCCGCCCGGCGCGATCCACGCGGGCGATGGTGGAAGCCAACGTGGCGATGCTGCGCGCGGCGGCGGGGCGGTAGGAGGCAGGCCCCTCCACCACCCGCTGCGCGGGCTGGTGGAGGGGCCTGCTAAACCAAAATCACAAAGCCTTGGCGTAGAGCGCGAGCAGCTTGCTCCAGACCTTTTCGGCCTGGACCTTGTCATAGACCGGCGCGTCGATCGTGCACCAGCCGTGCTGCGCGGGATAGACGGCCACATCGGCCGGGCGCTCGGCGGCCGCGGCGGCATCCTTCAGTGCGGTCTTGTCACCCGGCGCGCGGGCATCGTCGTTTTGCGCGATGGCAAAGATGAACGAGGCTTGCGTCTGGCCCAGCAGTTTGTGCGGGCTGTTGGCAGTGTCGTTCACCAGGTTGGCGCCGTGGCACGAAACCGCTGCGCCAACCCGCGCGGGCCGGGCATAGGCCGCGAACACGGTATAGGGGCCGCCCATGCAATAGCCCTGGGTGCCGATCTTGTGCGCCGTATCCACCTGCGGCTGCCGGTCGAGCCAGTCGATATAGCTGCCGGCATCGGCCTGGATCTTTTCCGGGCTCAGCGCCTGGATCATCGGTTGCAGTTTCTGCTGGCCTTCGGGCGTGCGCCAGGCGGCAAAATCAGGCAGCACCGGGGCCGGGCTGTTGCGGTAATAATGGTTGATCGCCAGCACGGCAAAGCCGGCTGCGGCCAGGCGCGTGGCCATGGTCTGATACGCATCGCGCAGGCCGGCGATGTCGGGCCAGAGCAGCACGGCGGGATGCTTGCCTTTGGTGGGATAGACGAAGAAACCATCGGCCGTGCCGTCGGCCGTCTCGATGGTAACCGGGCGCGATTGCGTTGCCAAACCGGCCGGGGTGGCGGCCACGCAACCGGGCGCAATGGCCAGGGTGGCGGCGCCAGCACCCATGGCGGCGAACTGGCGACGGTTCACCGCCAGCCACTGCGTGTTGTCGTCTTCGGTCAAGCTGTCGCACATGGCGCGTCTCTCCAGAACCTGTTCCCCGTCCGCCCACAGGATTAGAGTCTGTTTGGAAAATGCGCTATGGCGCATTTTCGTTGCGGCACCGGCCCGCTCCCCCACCCGACCTCCCATAGGGTACTATCGTTGGGAGGTCGGGTGGGGGAGCGGGCCGGTGCCGCAAATCCGGCAAAGCCGGATTTCCAAACAATCTCTTAGCGCAGGCGGGCGGGCAACGGGAATCGGTTTTTGGGGCAGGCGGTTTCAGGTGAGGTCTGCCAGGCCCACCTTGATGCCGGCCTGCGCCTGGGCCATGGCCGCGCGGCGCAGGCGTTCGATTTCCAGCCGGGCCGGCGGGGCTTCTTCCTGCGGCAGGGCAGCCAGGCTGGCTTCATAGATTTCTCGGAAATCCTCGGCGAATTCGGGGTGGGTCAGGATCAGGCCATCGCCGCGCGCCATGCCGGCAAAGATCTTCTGCCCCACTTCATAAGGGTCCATGCCCGCTTCGAACGCGGTGCCGAACTGCTGCAATTCCGCCGCGCTCACCGGGGCAAAGCCGCTTTCGCCAAAGGCCTCGGGCCGCTTGAGCGCGCTGTCCCAGGCATTGGTGCGGGTCAGGGCAGGGCAGCACAGGGCGCAGCCGATGCCATGGGGCGCCAGGTTATAGCGTAGCGATTCGGTCAACCCGCGCACGGCAAACTTGCTGGCGGTGTAGATGCCCGCCTGGGGGCCGGGCAGGAAAGCGGCCATGCTGGCCACGTTGACCACGGCGCGGGGGCCGCTGGCGGCCTTGATCGCCGGCAGGGCGCTGACCAGGCCATTGACCACGCCGCCGAAATTGACCCCCATGATCCAGTCGTAATCGGCAAAGCTCGCCTCGTCGGTATCGCCGAACACGCTGACCCCGGCGTTGTTGACCAGCACGTGCAGCGCGCCGAAATGCGCCACGGTCTGTGCCACCACTTCGGCCCAGCGGGCACGGTCGGTAACGTCAAGCGCGAGGAACAGCGGCGCGGGGCGCCCTTCTGCGGCAAACTGCGCGGCGACGGCATCGCGTTGCCGCGTGTCGCGATAGGTCAGGGCAAGGGCCATGCCCGCATCGCTGAAAGCACGCGCCACGCCCAGGCCGATGCCGGTTCCACCGCCGGTGACGAGCGCCACCTGGCCGGCCCAGGGCGCGTGGTTTTCTTGCGCGTGCATCGATGATTTCCTCTCGCCATCTTTTCTATAATCGTTAGTGTTGCATACTAACAAAGAGAATGGGAGAGCCTAAAATGAGCGAGCTGGAGCAGCGCCTTGCCGACCTGGAAGCGCGCGTGACGCAGATCGAGGATGTCAACGCCATCCGCCGCCTGCAGTGGGCCTATGGCTATTACATCGACTACAACCGGCCCGAGGAAGTGGCCGGCCTGTTTGCCAAGGATGGCGCCGTGGTGTTCCTGTCGGGCGAATATCGCGGCTACGAAGGGATCATGCGCCTTTATGGTACCTGGTTCCAGAACCTGTTTACCGGCGGGCGGCGCGGGCCGGTCAAGGGCCTGCTGCTCGACCATTTCCAGTTGCAGGACGTGATCACGCTGGCGCCCGATGGCCAGACCGCCAAGGGCCGCTTTCGCGGCATCCTGGCCGGCGGCTGGCACGATGCGATCCTCGATGCCAAGCCCGAAGGGATGCCGCAGCAGTTCTGGGAATCGGGCATCTATGAAAACGACTATGTGAAGGAAGACGGCGTCTGGAAGATCAAGCGCTTGGACTACATGATGCAATGGCAGGCCGACTATGAAACCGGCTGGGCCAAGACCACCGCGCACCTGCAGCCGGCGGTGCAATGCTACCCCGAAAATCCCATCGGGCCCGATGTGATCCTGCCCGAAACGCAAGTGCGCGAAACCTGGCCGCATCGCCAGGAAGTGCCGATGAGCTTTGCCCATCCAGTGCTGGCTGCTGCCTTTGCCGTGGGCGATTTCACCCCCTTGCAGAAGCGCTGGCCCTGATCGGCCGCGCCTAGGCGTGCTAGGCCACGTCCTGGCTTTCGCGCGGTTGATCCAGCTGGTGGTCCCACTGGGTCATCCGCGCCAGCAGCCGGCTGGCGGCGCGGCGGAACGTGCCGCGGTCACGGCTGTTGAAATCGGCAAAGAGCTGGCGACTCACTTCGGCCATGGCGGGCACGCTGCGGTCGAACATGGCCTGTCCGGCCTCGCTCAAACGGAACGGTTTGCGCCGGCGATTGCGCAAGTCTTCGCCCGGTTCCACCAGGCCTTTATGATGCAGTGCAACCAGCGCGCGGCTGACATTCATGGGAGGGACGCCCATGATTTCCGAAAGTTCGTGGCCGGCCAGTTCGCCTTCGCCGCCCAGCGCCAGGATGATGCGCAAGTCGGTCGGCGCCAGGTCCAGCGGCTCGGCCACGCCGATGCGCATCGGGTTGGCCACAAAGGTGGCCAGTTTCAACAGATCGACCAGCAGCGCGGCGTCCTCGTCCACGCCATCCATGGCATTGCGGGGTGGTTCGGCGGCGGTGCGGCCCGAGTTCGTGCGGCTGATCATGCCGCTTAGTATGACAACCACGGCAAGCGCGGCAAGAGGCCGCATGCTTTGCTGCGCTGCATGGTGAATGGCGCAGAATTCCGCCGATTTTGGCGGCATCGTGCGCATTCGGGCTTGTTGTTGGATTGCATCAGTTGTTATTATCCGAATGCGGCTGCAAACGCCCTCTTGCGCTCTGCTAATTAGTATGTCTAACTAACAAACAGAACGAGGCTCGATAACGGGCCGATCCAGGAGAGGGGCTTATGGCCAGCATGATTCCCAACACGCTATCGTTGCGTCTTTTTGCCGCAGGCAGCGCGGCCGCCATGGCATTGGCGCTGAGCACGGCCGCGCAGGCTGCCGATGCAGCGCCGCAGCAGGCGCCCGCACCGCAGGCCACCACGCCCCAGGGCGATGCGCAGGCGGCGAGCGAAGACCAGGGCATTCGCGAGATCGTGGTGACCGCGCAGTTCCGCAACCAGCGCCTGCAGGACACGCCGCTTTCGATCACCGCGGTGGATGCCGGGCTGCTGGCCGCGCGCAACCAGACCGACATTTCGCAGATCGCGGCCCAAGCGCCCAACGTGCAGCTTACCCAGATGGGCGGGGCGTTCGGTTCGTCGATGGCCGCCTACATCCGCGGCATCGGCCAGTACGATTTCAATCCGGCCTATGAACCGGGCGTGGGCATGTATGTCGACGATGTCTACTATGCCACGCTGACCGGCTCGGTGATGGACCTGCTCGATCTCGACCGGGTGGAAGTGCTGCGCGGGCCGCAGGGCACGCTGACCGGGCGTAACTCGATCGGCGGGGCCATCAAGATGTTTTCGGTCAAGCCGCAGCCGGGGGATTCCGGCCAGATCGAAGCTGTCTATGGCGCGCGCAACCGCGTCGATCTGCGCGGCAGCCTGAATTTCCAGCTGGCCGACGGGCTCTATGCCCGCGTCTCGGGCGTGTACAAGCGCCAGGACGGCTATATCGACATCGTCGACTATGGCTGTGCCAAGCCGGGCAATTCGCTGGGGCTGACGGCGGGCGCTAACGTGCCGGCCAACTGCGTGACCGGCAAGCTGGGCGAGAAGAACTATTCCGGCCTGCGCGGCTCGCTGCGCTACAATCCCAACGACAAGATCGATTGGGTCGTGACCGGCGACTATACCTACGAAAACCGCTCCAACGCGGCGAGCGTGCTGACGGTGGACGATACCACCAAGACCGACGGCATCAATTTCATCTGCGGCCCGCGCTGCACGTATGCCAACTGGTACATGGATGCAGGTGGCCAAGCCGCGCAAAGCTATTCCATGCCGCGCAACACGGTGTTTTCCGGCTGGGGCGTTTCCAGCAACCTGACCTTGGGCCTGACCGACGATCTCAAGCTGGTTTCGATCACCGCCTATCGCAAGTACAAGCAGACGTTCGGCACCGACGACGATTTCACGCCCGATCCGAACATTGCCGGGGCCGGCTACAACGATCTGCGCTTCCACTTCTTCAGCCAGGAACTGCGCCTCAACGGCAAGATCGGCGATCTGGCCGACTGGACGATCGGCGGGTTTTACAACGACCAGACCTCGGTCTATTTCACGCGGCAGGACATCCGCTACATCGGCCACGGCGCGCCGTTCCTGTTCCTGCAGTTCCTGGGCAATGACCCGGTCAACGCCAACAGCAAGGCCGCATTCGGCACCGTGATCCTGCATCCCACGCCCGGTCTCAACATCACGGGCGGGTTGCGCTATACCAAGGAGCACAAGGACTATACCTTCGTGCGCAAGAACTGGTCGGGCGGCACGCTGACCGACATCTTCGGCGTGGGCGCGCTCGATGGCACGGTGGCGAACTACAACGGCAGCAAGCTCGACTGGCGCCTGTCGGTGGATTATCGCTTCAGCCCCGAATTGCTGGCCTATGCCACGGTCAGCACCGGGTTCAAGGGCGGCGGCGTTACCGCGCGGCCGTTCACCAAGAACCAGGCCGTCAACGGCACCTTCACACCCGAAACGCTCACCGCCTATGAAGTGGGCATCAAGTCTGACTTGTTCGATCGCAGGGTGCGCTTCAACCTTTCGGGCTTCGTCAACGATTACAAGAATATCCAACTCCCGCTGGCGGACTGCTCGATCCTTGACGGCTTTGCCGTGGGCACCGATCCGTTCCCCTGCGCGGCGATCGGCAATGCCGGCGATGGCAAGATGTGGGGCGCTGAAGCGGAATTGACCGCGCACCCGGTCGAAGGGCTGGATATCGACGCCACGCTCAGCTGGATCGACGGCAAATGGAACCGGATCGGCGCCACGGTGGGTAAATCGATCCAATTGCAGGATCCGATCGTCACGCCGCACTGGCGCGGCAGCTTCGGCATCCAGTATCGCATCCCGGTGGAAGGCCACGGCTCGCTTACTCCGCGCTTCGACCTTGCCTATACCGGCAAGCAAAGCGTGGGCCGCCTGAGTGGCACCCGCCCGCTGGACTACAACCCGGCCTTTGCCGTGGGCAATGCGCGGCTGACCTGGCGCAACGAGAAGGAAGACCTGACCGTCGCCTTTGAAGTGCAGAACCTGTTCGACAAGTACTATTACCTGCCGCTGCGCTTCCAGGCGCTCTATGCCTCGGCCGGCACGGTCTACAGCAACGTGGGACGCCCGCGCGAATGGGCGCTGAGCGTGGCCAAGAAGTTCTGAACTGATTTTCCAGTCATGAGGGGAAAGGGGTAGCCTGCAAGGGCTGCCCCTTTTCGTTTCAGGGCATGGTTCGGGCTTGCCATAACCGTATCATTTGTTAGCGTTGAGGCAGGGCCGAATCCGGCCGGACCAACGGGAGAAGGGCCAATGCTCGATCGAGCCGGCTACGAACGCTACCTGGCCGCGTTCAATGCCAAGGACTATGACGGCGTGGCCGACTTTTATGTCGATCCGCCGCACATGGAATTCTTCGGCATTGTCATCACCAGCCGTGAAGAATTGAAGGCGTTCTATGGCTGGCTGCATTCCTGCGTGAAGGAAAGCGTTTCGATCCATAACTTTGCCGCAAGCGACACGGCCACTGCCGTGGATGCGATCGTGCGGATCGAGGCGCTGCGCGACCTGACGCGCGAAGAACTGGATGCCAAGGGGGCAATCGGATTCTTCCCCATCCAGGCAGGCCAGGTGCAGGAAATCCGCCAGTTCATCTTCTACACCACGCGCGATGGCCGCATCGAGAAAGTGGAATGCGCGCTGCCGCCGCCCCTCGCGGCCTGATCCATGCAAGGTAAGGAAAGTCCCATGCTGCTTCCCCAGGGCGTGCACATCGCCCATCCCGAGCGCCTTTTCATCGGCGGAGCGTGGGTGCCGGCCCACAGCGGCCGGCTGATCGAGGTGGTCTCGCCCGACAGCGAGCAGGTCGTGGCTCGCGTGGCCGAGGCGGACGAGGTGGACATGGACGCCGCCGTGGCCGCCGCCCGCGCCGCGTTCGACCATGGCCCCTGGCCGACCACGCCGCCGGCCGCGCGGATTGCGGCATTCCGGGCGATGATCGACCACATGCGCCCGCGTGCCGAAGAACTGGCGCGCGCCTGGACCGCGCAGATCGGTGGGCTGGCCAGCTTTGCCGGGCCGATGCACCAGGGCGCGCTGTTCGCGCTCGATGGCATTGCCGGCTTTGCTGAAAACTTCCCCTTCGTGGAACAGCGCCCCAGCCATGCCGCCGCCGCCGCACTGATCGTGCAGGAACCGGTGGGCGTGGTGGCCGCCATCGCGCCGTGGAACGGTCCGTTCGGCATCATGGCCAACAAGGTGGCCTATGCCCTGCTGACCGGATGCTGCGTGGTGATGAAGCCGTCACCCGAAACCCCGCTGGAAGCCTATATCATTGCCGAAGCGGCACAGGCGGCGGGCCTGCCGCCCGGCGTGGTCAACCTGGTGCCCAGCCATCGTGAGGCGGCCGATCACCTGGTCAGCAACCCCGGCGTGGACAAGGTCAGCTTCACCGGATCGACCCTGGCGGGCAAGCGCATCGGCCAGGTCTGCGCCGGCCGCGTGGCGCGCTGCACGCTGGAACTGGGCGGCAAGTCTGCTGCCATCGTGCGCGACGATTTCGCCATCGACCATGCCGCCAAGCTGCTGACCGGCACGATTACGATGATGAGCGGGCAGGTTTGCGCGATGCTAAGCCGCGTGATCGTGCCGCGCGCCCGGCACGACGAGCTGGCCGAGGCGATCGCCCGTGAAATGAAGCAGGTGGTCATTGGGCATAGCGATGATCCCACCGCCCAGCTTGGCCCGGTGGCCATGCAGCGCCAGTTGGAGCGGATCGAGGGCTATATCGCCCAAGGCAAGGCCAGCGCCGATCTGGTGACCGGCGGCAACCGGCCCAGCCACTTGAACCGCGGCTATTTCATCGAGCCGACGTTGTTTGCCAACGTCGACAACGCCGACGCGATCGCCCAGGAAGAGATTTTCGGCCCGGTGCTGTCGCTCATCCCGGTGGACGACGAAGAGGAGGCCGTGGCCGTGGCCAATGCCAGCGCCTATGGCCTCAACGGTTCGGTGCTGACCCACGACGCGCAGGCCGCTTGGGCCATCGGCCGTCGCATCCGCACCGGCGGCTTTGGCCAGAACGGACTGCGCATGGATTTCGGCCTGCCGTTCGGCGGCTTCAAGCAATCGGGCGTGGGCCGCGAAGGCGGGCCGGAAGGCCTGATGCCCTACGTGGAAACCAAGACGATGCTGCTGGATGCGCTGCCGGAAGGGCTGTGACGCTCACTCGGTGGCGTGGCGGCTTTGTGGCCGCAAGCCATAATACTCGTTGGCGATGCGGCGTACGCCCTCCCGGAATGTGGCGCCGCCAAAATTCAGCAGCAGCCCCAAGGGCATGGACAGCAAGCGCAAGTAGGTCAGCACTTGCTTTCCATGCACCGGGGCGCATCGTTCCAGTGACTTGATTTCAACCAGCAGGGCGTTGTTCACAATCAAATCGGCGCGAAAACCTTCGCTCATCACCATGCCGTGCCAGACGATAGGTATGGCTTTCTGGCGCTCCACCTGCATGCCGCGCTGCTCCAGCATATGGCACAAGATCGCCTCATAGACGGATTCCAACAGTCCCGGCCCCAGATCAACGTGCAGCTTGTATCCGCAGTCGATGACGGCTGCTGCAAGCGTTTCCAGGTCTGCCGAGGCGTTGCTGCCATACATCACTGCATAGTGTGCCGTAGACTCAACCCCGACAAGCCAGAATGCCGCCAGTTTGGCAGTGCCTCGCCGCACGTATGAAAAGAAAGCCGAATCCGGCGCAGTCGGAGCAAAAACGTCATTTCCCTTCTTCTTTGTGGCTTTGTGTCTTTGTGTGAAACAAATTATCCATTTTAATTTCACACAAAGACACAAAGCCACAAAGGGAAGAAGAAAGGATTATTCGCTTCGGCTGCGCCGATTTTTCACAATTTGTGTAAGGGCAACCGGCTGGCTTTACCCCAATTCCAGGCACCCGCCGTCCACATAGAGATCGACGCCGTTGATGAAGCTGGCTTCGTTGCTGGCTAGGAACAAGGCGGCGCTGGCCACTTCTTCGGCGGTGCCCATGCGGCCGATGGGCACGACCGATGACAGCATGTCGCGCATGCCGGCGATCTCTTCGGCGCTGGCGTCGCGCTTGAAGATTTCGGTGTCGGTGGGGCCGGGGCTGATCAGGTTCACGCGGATGCGGCGGGGCAGCAGTTCCTTGGCCACGATCCGGGCCATGGCGCGCAGGCCGGCCTTGGCGGCGGCATAGGCAACATTGCCGGGCACGGCCGCCACCGAACCGATCGAGCCGGTGATCACGATGGCCCCGCCATCGCGCAGCAGCGGCAGGGCATGCTGGATGGCAAAGAATGCGCCGCGCAGGTTGACGGTGTGGATCTGGTCCCAGAAGTCCTCGGTCACTTCCGGCACCATGGCAAAGCCGCCGACGCCGGCGTTGACGAACAAGACATCAATCCCGCCCAGCGCCTGCTCGATCTCGGCCAGCGCCGCGCGCGTTTGCGCCACGTTGCCCATGTCGGCACGGACGGCGAGCGCGCCACATTCCTGTGCCGCAGCATGCAGGGTCTGTTCGTTGCGACCCGTAAGCGCAAGCCGGGCGCCTTCGGCAGCGAACTGGCGCGCAGCAGCCAGGCCGATGCCGGCGTTGCCGCCCAGAATGACCACGCATTTGTCGGTAAAGCGCATGAAGCGAGCGCCTTTCAAAACAGAGGGAGAGGATTGACCGGCGCGGTCGGCACGTCCTGGATCACGTCCCAGTGCTCCACGATCATGTCGCCCTGGCAGCGAAAGATATCGACCACGGCAAGGCCGGGGTCGCCCGGCCAGCGTTCCACATGGGTGTGTACCACCACGTGATCGCCATCCACGAAGCTGCGGTGGATCGTCTGCCGCGCATCGGGCGATTCGGCCCTGACGCGGTCGAGAAAAGCCTTGAGCGCGGGCACGCCAGGTTCGGCCAGCGAGCTGTGCTGGATGTATTCCGGGGCGATGTAACGATCGACTGCGCTGCTATCCATGGCGATCAGCACATCCTGGTACATGGCCAGCACGCGCGCCAGCAGGGCCTGTTCGGCCGGCGTTCGAGACATCCGCAACTCTCCCCTTTTATTCTAACAATTGGTAGGATATGCTATGGCTAAACCCGCGTCAAAGGCTTGTTGCCAATAGAGCGCGAAAAGGGAGAGATGATGGACCGCGAGGCCCTTTATGCCGCACTCGATGCGTTTCTGGCGGCGCTGGACAAGGGCGACAGTGCCCGCGTGAATTGGGCAGCCGATGCGCTCTTTTCCGAAAACAACGTGATGCTGGCCACCGATGACGGGGTGTGGGGCACAGTGCAGGGGCTGGGCAGCTATCAACTGCGTTTTGCCGATACGCGCACGCGCCAGGTCGGCTATTTCGGCACCCTGATCGAGGCGATCGAGGAATCGGCGCTGACTGTGCGGCTCGCGCTGAACGAGGCGGGCGAGGTGGCGGAAGCCGAGCTGCTGATCGTGCGCCAGTCCGACAGCGGCATCAAGTTTGAAAACCCGCGCTATTGGGACAAGCCGATCCTGCATCGCGCGCCCGAAAGCCCGGTGGAGCGGGCCGAGATGGTGCGCCTGTCCAACGGCTATTTCGACACGCTGCAGCAGAACGACGGCACGATCCACACGCGGTTTCACCCCGATTGCCAGCGCGTGGAAAACGGTGTGCAGACCACCCGCAATCCCGAATTCGCCAAGATCGTGCCGGTCTCTGCGCTGGGCTGCGAAGAGCAGTTCCGCATGGGCAACTATCGCTATGACGACGAACTGCGCGCGCGCCGCTTTCCCCTGGTGGACGAGGAACGCGGTCTGGTCCTGGCGTTCGGCTTCATCGATCATTCGGGCCGGATCGACACCTATCAATTGACCGACGGGCGCACGGTGAAAAGCCCGGTGCGCCGGCCGCACAGCTTCTACATCTCAGAACTGTTCAAGATCGACCACGGCATGATCGAGCAGATCGAGGCCAATTTCATCACCGTGCCCTATCGCATGCCCAGCCCATGGGATGCGCTGTGATGCGGGGGGTGTGTGCTTGGCTGCGGGAGGCTTCGACAGGCTCAGCCCGAACGGGGTTCAGGTCCATGAATCCGTTCGCCCTGAGCCTGTCGAAGGGCCCTGCGCGGCGCTCGACCGATGAAGGCTTCGACAAGCGCAGCCTGAACGGGGAGGGGCAATATCCGCCATGTTCTCCCCTCTTCAGAGGAGGGGCCGGGGGTGGTGGACACCTGGCGCAAGGCATCCACCACCCCCCGACCCCCTCCTCTGAAGAGGAGGGGGAGAAGAATGCCACCTCCGTTCGCAACCTGGCCATTCTCGCCACCGCCAGCCTGGCGCTGGCCGCTGCGGCGCCGCTCACCCAGGGGGCCGGCGGCCAATGGCCAGCGCCCGGCGGAGACGCGGGCAAGACGCATTGGTCCACGCTCACCGGCATCAATCCGGCCAACGTGGCGCGCCTCGGCCTGGCGTGGGAGGCGGACCTGGGCACCGCGCGCGGGCAGGAGGCCAGCCCGGTGATGGTCGATGGCGTGCTCTATGTCGCCGGCAATGCCGGGCGCGCTTATGCCTATGATGCGGCGTCGGGCCGCGAACTCTGGCGGTTCGAGCCGGAGGTGGACATGCAGCGCAACCGCACCGCGTGCTGCGACATGGTCAACCGCGGGCTTGCCGTTTCAAACGGCCGCGTGTTCATCGCGGCCCTGGACGGGTGGATGTACGCGCTCGACGCGAAGACCGGCGCCGTGGTGTGGAAGACCGATTTCATCGAAGACCGCAAGCGCGGCGACAATTCCACCGGCGCGCCCGAAGTGGCGGGCGACGTGGTGGTGATCGGCATGGGCGGCGCGGAGTATGACGTGCGCGGCTATGTCACCGCGCTCGACGTGAAGACCGGCGCGATCCGCTGGCGCTGGCACGTGGTGCCGCATGATCCCGCGCTGGGGCCGCAGGAAACGCCCGAGCTGGAAGCGGCGCTCAAGACCTGGGACCCCAAGAGCCGCTGGGACGTGGGCGGCGGCGGCGCGCCGTGGGATGCGATCAATTTCGATCCTGAAACCGGTTACGTCCTGGTCGGCACCGGCAATGGCGGGCCTTATGCCCGGTCCAAGCGGTCGCCCTCGGGCGGCGACAATCTCTATCTCGGCTCGCTGGTCGCGCTCGATCCCAAGACCGGGCGGATGGTGTGGCATTACCAGGAAACGCCCGGCGACAATTGGGATTTCACCTCCACCCAGCCAATGATCCTGACGCACATGGCGGTGGACGGGCAGGACCGGGGCGTGATCCTCCATGCGCCCAAGAACGGCTTTCTCTATGTGATCGACCGCAAGACGGGGCAGGTGCTGCGCGCCAATGCCATTGCGCGGGTCAATTGGGCCAAGGGGTTCGAGCCGGGGACGATGCGCCCGATCCTGAACCCGGAAGCCTCGGACTATACCGACGGGCCCAAGATCGTGTTCCCCTCCACGGTGGGCGCGCGCAACTGGTTTCCGGCGGCCTATAGCCCGCAGACTGGCCTCTATTACGGATCGGTGGCCGATATCGGCAACCTGATCTTCATGACGCCGGGCGCCAAGCCCTATCGCGCCCGCGCGCTCAACAACGATGCCGCGCTGATCTTTACCCCCGATGTGGCAGCGGCGGTGGAAACCCTGCCGCCGCCCATGGCGCAGGCGGTGAAGGCCTTGCCTGCCTTTGCCGACGCGAAAGCCAATCCGGGCAAGAGCCAGTTGCGCGCGATCGATCCGCTGACCGGCAAGACGGTGTGGGCGGTGGACAGCGAAGGCTGGCAGGACCGGGGCGGTGTGCTGGCTACGGCATCGGGGCTGATCGTGCAGGGTACGCTTTCGGGCAAGCTGGTGGTGCGCGATGCGCGCGATGGCAAGGTGCTGAAATCCATCGAGACGGGCAGCCCGATCATGGCCGCGCCGATCACCTATACGGTCGAGGGCGTGCAATATATCGCGGTGCAGGCCGGCTGGGGCGGGGGTGGCTGGGCGTTTACCCCGCGCTATTCGGCGGCTTACGCACGCGGCAACCAGAACCGCCTGCTGGTCTTCCGCCTGGATGGCCGCAAAGTGCCGTTGCCCCCGCTGCTGCCGCCGCTGGAAGTGGCGCCGCCGCCACCGGCGCAAGCGGCCGGGGTCACCGCCGAGACGATCGCGCGCGGGCAGGGGCTGTTCTTTGCCAACTGCGCGATCTGCCACGCGAATATCCACCGCTCCATGGCGCCGGACTTGCGCCGGATGCAGCCCGCCACGCACGAGGCGTTCAAGCAGATCGTGCTGGAAGGAGCGCTGCTGCCGGCCGGCATGCCGCGCTGGGACGATGTGCTCAAGCCCGGCGATGCCGATGCGATCCACGCCTATCTGATCGACCTGCAAGGCAAGACCCGCGCCGACGAACTGGCCAAGCAGAAGGCCGGCAAGCCGATCGACGGGCCGAGCCTGACCATCCTATCCAACTATTGATTGGGTCTTGTTTCATGGACTTTTCCACGCTCGACAATCCCCGCCTGGAGTTCGCCTTTGCCTGCACGCTCAAATTCACGCGCGTGCAGATGGTCCCCGATCTGCCCAGCGGCGGCATGCGCAGCGCGGTCTATGTGGACGAAGGCGTGTTCGAGGGGCCGCGCCTGAAAGGCCGCGCGGTGCCCAATTCGGGCGGCGACTATGCGTTCTTTCGCCCGGATGACACCGCCGCGTTCGATGCGCGCTATGTGCTGGAAGTGGATGATGGCACGTTGATCTACATGCAGAACAAGGGCTTCCTGTGGGGGCGCGAACCGGGCACGATGGATCGCCTGCGCGCCTGGGCCTTTGCCGGCGGCGCCCCGGTGCCCCACGCCGAATACTACCTGCGTGCCCAGCCCACGTTCGAGACGAGCAAGGGACCGCACGACTGGCTGACGCGCCATGTGTTCATCGGCGTGGGCGAGCGGCGCCCGGATGGCAACCATGTGAAGTATTACGCGCTGACGTGAGCAGCGGGGCGTTTTCGCGGCGATCTGTCCCGTGGGCAGAGCGCAGCGCCGGGGCCCTTCGACAAGCTCAGGGCGAACGGAAGGGGGCAAGATTGTCCCCAAAACCCCGTTCGGGCTGAGCTTGTCGAAGCGCCAGGCCCGCGCCCTCACACCGCCGCGTTCTCGTCCAGTTGCGGGGCGTTGGCCTTGGCCAGGATGCTGCGCAGGCTTTCCTTTTCATCGGGATACAGCACGTCGGTTACCTTCCAGCCTTCCACGTCCTTGGTCATGGTGATGACCAGATGCGCGGTGGGGCCGTCGCTCACGCCATAACGCGTGACGGTCACGCGGGCGACGGCGTGGCGGGCATCGGCGTGTTGCAGGATGATCGCCTGGCGCAGCTTGCTGGGGTTGTTGCACAGGCACAGCGGGTTGGCGGTGAGGGCCACGGTATCGCCGCCGCGCAGCGTGTCGGACAGCATGCCCGAAAGCTCTTCGGAGAAATAGCGATGGCGCAGGTCGCCCACGGTGGAAACCGATCCGGCAATGCCATCGTCGGCGAACATCGCCTTGAGGAAGGCCACCGGATCATCGGGCGTGCCGGTGGTAAAGACATCGGGCGTGGCGCCGTCGCTGGGATCGGCATCGAGCGATCCGGCCGCGCCGGTGGCGGCAACGGCACCATCGGCGCCCGGAGTCAGTTTGTCGCAGGCGGCGGTCCCGGCCAGGATCGCCAGGGAAAAGGCGGCTTGCGCCCATCGGTGTTTCGTCATGCCAGGGTCTTGCTTGCTTGAAAGTCCTGGTCCCCGCCGGGGTGATAGCGCAGCGGCGCGCGCGGCGCGACAGGAAATGCAGGTGCGGCCTTGACGCGCAGCTGATCACGCGGCACAACGATAACAATTGTTAGAAAATACCAGTCAGAAAACGAGTCCCCGCGTGAGGGACCGTGATGGGAGAAATCTGCCGGTGAAACTGCACCTGCCGCCCCGCGTCAGCCCCCAGGGCTTTGCCACCGCGCTCAAGGCCTATGCCGGCGTGGTGGGCAAGGACTGGGTCATGGCCAGCGAAAGCGACCGTGACGCCTATTCCGATATCTATGCCCCGGGAGACGCCGAGCAATGGGCGGCCTCTGCCGCCGTGGCACCTGCCAATGTGGAGGAAGTGCGCGCGATTGTGCGCCTGGCCAACGAGCACAAGACGCCGCTCTGGCCCGTCGCGCGGGGCAAGAACCTGGGCTATGGCACGGCCGCGCCGCGCATGGCCGGGTCGATCGTGCTCGACCTGGGGCGGATGAACAAGATCATCGACATCGATCCCAAGCTGGCCACCTGCGTGGTGGAACCGGGGGTCGGGTTCTTTGACCTCCACGATGCGATCCTGCGCGGCAACCATCCCTTGTGGATGAGCGTGCCGGGCAATGGCTGGGGCTCGGTCATCGGTAACGCGCTCGATCACGGCATCGGCTATACGCCCTATGGCCTGCACGCGCGCAACTTGTGCGGGTTGGAAGTGGTGCTGCCCGATGGCGATCTGCTGCGCACCGGCATGGGCGCGATGAACAACAACCCGGCCTGGCACCATTTCCCGTTCAGCTATGGCCCCACGTTCGATCTGGCGTTCACCCAATCGAACCTGGGCGTGGTGACCAAGGCAGGGCTGTGGCTGCAGCCCGCGCCCGAAGCCTCGCTCGAACTGATCTTCGACATTCCCGAAGAGGGCGATATCGGCTGGGTGGTCGATACCATTGCCCCGATGAAAATTTCCGGGCTGATCGAACAGAACGTGTTCATCCCCAGCTGGCTGGGCAAGATGGTGCTAAAAGGGCAGCGTCACGATTTCTGGGACAAGCCGGGCGCCATTCCCGAATGGCGCGTGGCTGAACTGCTCAAGCAATACAAGCTGGGCTATTGGCAGGTGGCGCTGCGCCTCTATGGCGAGGAAAGCGTGATCAAGGCCAAGGCCGAGATCGTGAAGGCGGCGATGAAGCGCCACCTTGCCGCCCCGCCGCAGGAGAACTGGTGGCGCCAGGGCGACGCCATCGGCCAGTACGAGATCTCCATGGGCGTGCCCTCGGCCGTGCCGCTGCAGATGTCGGACTGGATCGGCGGGCGCGGCGCGCACATGGGCTTTTCCCCCGTGGTGCCGGCCAGCAGCGAGCATGTGCTGGGCCAGTTGAAGCGCAGCCGCAAGATCATCGCCGATCATGACGTGGATTTCTATGCCAGCTTCACCATCGGCGGGCGCTTTGCCAACAACATCAACATGTTGATGTATGATCGCGACGATGCGCCGATGGTCGAGAACATGAAGGCGCTGTTCAATGCGCTGATCAGCGAAACGGCCAAGGCCGGCTACGGCGAATACCGCACGCACCTGGGCTGGATGGACCCGGTGATGGACACGTTCGATTTCAACAACCACGCGCTGCGCCGGTTCGACGAGAAGGTGAAATCCGCGCTCGATCCCAATGGCATCATTGCGCCGGGCAAGCAGGGGGTGTGGCCCGCTGCCTATGCCGCGCAGCGCAGTTCCGCGCCGCAGGGTGCCGTAACCAAAGGCAGCGTCGCCGCCAAGGGAGGAAGGCCATGAAGCGCGCAGTTCTGGCAGGGGCGGCCGTGGTGCTCGGCGCGTCGGTCGCGTTGGCGCAAGGCAATGCACCCCATGCCCCGATGGGGCCACCGCCGGGGCCACCGCCGCCCTATCAACTCCGCCCGGCCTATCCCGCCGGGGATCGCAACGCCGCCGGCGGCGATGGCAAAGTGCTGTTCGAGGCGCATTGCGGCTATTGCCATCTGGCCGGTGGCATGGGCACCAACCTGGTGACCAAGCAGCAGATCATGATCGGACGCACGCCTGACCAAGGCCTCCTGGCCAACCGCACCGATCTGACCGCCGATTACGTCAAGGCCGTGGTGCGCAATGGCAAGGGCGCCATGCCCACGCAAACCCGCGTGGACATCACCGATGCCGAGCTTGACGCCGTGGCCAAATACCTGGGGAAGGCCGGTTGATGCGCGGCGCTCTTGATCGGCGCACGCTGTTGCGCACCGGCACGCTGGTGGCGGCCGGCACGGCGCTTCCCGCCGGCGCCCAGGCCGTGGCACCACCCGCGCTGGTGGTGTTCGACAGCCGCGTCGCGGAAAGCCGGGCCTTTGCCGCCAGCTTTCCGCTCGCCGCGCGTCATGACGTGATGCACGGTCCTCTGGCGCTGCGCCGCCGCCTGGCCGGCTTGGCGCCGGGCCGCGTCGAAGGGCTGACCGGGTGGAGCGATTGGGTTACCCTGCGCGGCGCCGCGCGCGGGCAGGGCCTGCGCCCCACGGCGGAAAATGCCGTGCCCGCCCCGGTTTCGGGCAAGCGCAACCTGTTCCGCTGGAGCATGGCAGAGCGGGTTTAGCCGCAGCATCGGCTCGCTATCCCCCGTCATCCCACGTCCGGCCTGGGATGACGGGGGGAAGCGCTCCCCAATTGCCTTTTTGGGCAGCAAACGTGAAACGCACGCACGTGGCGGCTTGACCGCCGATGATCCGCAATTAGTATGCAACACTAACAAATACCGGGGTAACCGGAATCGGGAGAGTCGATGCCATAGCGGCTTGTGCGCATTTGGTTTTTGCCTGCACGTCGGCGCGCTCCCGGTTCTGCCAAGATGCGGATGAGGAGAAGCCATGCGTGCCATTGACTATTTCGACCGTGGCCATGACCGCGATCCCGCGCGGCTGGCGATTGTCGATACGCAAACCGGTCTAAAGCTGACGTTTGCGCAGACCAAGGCGCTCAGCGAACGGATCGCTGCAGCCCTGCAACGCAACGGCTTCGAGAACCAGGACCTGCTGGGCCTTTATGGCCCCAACGATGGCATGCTGCTGGTGGTTTTGCTGGCGATGTGGCGCGCCAATGGCAAATGGATTCCGGTCAACACCCGCAACGCCATCGATGCCAACGCCGCCTATATCAACTACGTACGCTGCAAATGGCTGGTCTATCATTCCAGCAAGGCCGACGAAGTGGCCCAGCTCAAGGCGCTGTGCCCGGTGATGCAGCATTTCGTCTGCCTCGACCGGCGGATGGGCGATGACCCCAGCCTGGAAGAGTTCATGGCCGGGGTGGACGCCGCCGATTTCGTCGAGCCGGAAATCGACGCCTTCGGCAACCTGTTCGACATGGTCGGCATCTTTCCCACTGGCGGCACGACCGGCCCCTCCAAGGGCGCCAACGTCACCAACCTGGGCTGGGGCACGATGATCGAGACGGCGGCCGATGCCATGGGCGGGCGCACCGATGATCCCGTGGCGCTGGTTTCCGCCCCGATCACCCACGCCGCCGGGCCGATTTCGCTTTCCACGATGAGCCTGGGTGCCACGCAGGTGATCCTGCCGGGCTTCGACGCGGAAGCCGTGCTGGCCGCGATCGAAGAATACAAGGTCACGCACATGTACCTGCCGCCCACGGCGCTGTACCAGTTGCTGGCCTCTCCCCAGATCGGCGCGCACGATTATTCCAGCCTCAGGATCTTCATCCTGGTCGGCTCGCCCTGCTCGCCCGAAAAGCTGCGCCAGGCGGTGGAAATCTTCGGGCCCTGCATGTGCCAGGCCTATGGCCAGGTGGAATGCCCGATGATCGTGGCGTGGTTCCCGCCCGAGGATGTGGCCCGCTTTGCCCGAGAGGCGCCCGACAAGCTGGCTGCCTGCGGCAAGCCGACCCGCTCGATCAAGGTGGCGCTGCTCGACGACGATGGCCAGCCCGTGCCTGCGGGCGAGGCGGGCGAGATCTGCGCGCGCGGGGCCCTTGTCACCCACAGCTATTTCGAAAAGCCCGAGGAAACCGCCGAAATCCGCAAGTTCGGCTGGCACCACACCGGTGACGTGGGCAAGCTCGACGCCGAGGGCTATCTCTATATCGTCGACCGCAAGAAGGACATGGTCGTCTCGGGCGGGTTCAACGTGTTCACCGCCGAAGTGGAAGCGGCGGTGACCGAACTGCCCCAGGTGCGCGAAGCCTGCGTCTTTGGCATCCCGCACGAAAAGTGGGGTGAACAGGTGCACGCCGTGGTCGTGGCGCAAGGGGTGAGCGAGGCCGAGATCATCAGCTTTGCCAAGGCGCGGCTGGGCGGGGTGAAAGCGCCCAAGTCGGTGGAATTCGTCGATGCCATTCCGCGCACCGCGGCGGGCAAGATGGACAAGAAAGCCCTGCGCACGAAATACTGGGGCAATGCCCAGCGCATGGTAAACTGACCTGCAAAAAAGCAGGCGCGAAAAACAAGCGGTGGTGGAGAGGAAGCGGGTGATGCAAAAAAGGTTCACGGCCGGTTGGGGCGTGGCATGTCTGGGTGGGGTGTCGCTGTCGCTGGCCCTGGTGCTTGCTGCGTGCACCAAGGGTGATGCGGCGCCAAAGGCGGCGCCGGCCAACAGCGGGGTGACCGATGCACTGATCGCCCAGGCGCCTGATGGCGAGTGGCTCAGCTATGGCCGCGACTATGCCGAGCAGCGTTTCTCGCCGCTCGATGCGATCAACGCCGGCAATGTCGGGCAACTGGGACTGGCCTGGTCGGTCGATTTCGATACGGCGCGCGGGCAGGAAGCAACGCCCCTGATGCACGATGGCGTGCTCTACACCACCACCGCCTGGTCGATGGTCAAGGCCTATGACGCGCGCACCGGCAAGGTGATCTGGGAATACGATCCCAAGGTGCCACGCGAGCAACTGGTTTCGGCCTGCTGCGACGCGGTGAACCGCGGGGCGGCGCTCTATGGCGACAAGATCTATGTCGGCACGCTGGATGGACGGCTGATCGCGCTGGACCAGAAGACCGGCAAGGTGGTGTTCGACAGGCAAGTCGTGCCCGACCAGAAGAACTATGCGATCACCGGCGCGCCGCGCGTGGTGAAAGGGCGGATCGTGATCGGCGCGGGCGGCGGGGAATACCGCGCACGCGGCTATATCGCCGCCTATGACGCGCAGACCGGCGCGCAAGTGTGGAAATTCAACACCGTGCCGGGCAATCCCAAGGACGGTTTTGAAAACCAGGCGATGGAGGCAGCCGCCAAGACCTGGACCGGGGACTGGTGGACGCTGGGTGGCGGCGGCACGGTGTGGGACGGGATCACCTATGATCCCAAGACCAACCTGATCCTGTTCGGCACCGGCAATGCTGAACCGTGGAACCCGGCGCCGGCAGGGCGCAGCGGCGACGCGCTCTACACCTCGTCGATCGTGGCGGTGAATGCCGATACCGGTGCCTATGCCTGGCATTACCAGGAAACGCCCGAGGATCGCTGGGACTTCGATTCCGATGCCCAGATCACGCTCGCCGATATGACGATCGATGGCAAGCCGCGCCACGTGGCGCTGCACGCGCCCAAGAACGGCCATGTCTATGTGCTTGATGCCACCACGGGCCAGTTCCTGTCGGCCACACCCTTCGTGCCGGTGAACTGGAACACCGGCATCGATCCCAAGACCGGCCGCCCCACGATCAACCCCGAGGCGCGCTATGAAAAGACCGGCAAGCCGTTCATCGGCCTGCCCGGCGCGGGCGGGGCGCATTCCTGGCAGCCGCAAAGTTTCAGCCCCAAGACCAACCTGCTCTATATCCCGGCCAATGTGGCGGGCTTCCCCTATTTTGCCGCCAAGGACTGGAAACCGAGCGGGCTTGGCTTCCAGACCGCGATCGATGGCTATACCACTTCGATGCCGGCCGATCCCAAAGTGCAGGCCGGCGCCCTGGCCGGCACCACCGGCGCGCTGATCGCCTGGGACGTGGCCAATCGCAAGGTGGCCTGGCGGGTGGACCAGGTTTCCCCGTGGAACGGGGGCATCCTGTCCACCGCCGGCAACCTGGTGTTCCAGGGCAATGCCCAGGGGCAGTTCGTGGCCTATAGCGCCGACAAGGGCGAAAAGCTGTGGTCGTTTCCGGCGCAAAGCGGGATCGTGGCTGCGCCGATGACGTATGCCATCGGTGGCGAGCAATACGTGGCCGTGATGGTCGGCTGGGGCGGGGTGTGGGACGTGGCCACCGGCATCCTGGCGCACAAGGGTGGCGCCTCGCGCAATATCAGCCGCCTGCTGGTGTTCAAGCTGGGCGCCAAGGGCCAGTTGCCCGCGCCGCCGCCCAGCAACGCCGGGCCGCTCGATCCGCCCCCGCTGACCGGAACGCCGCAGCAGGTGGCCCATGGCGGGCAGCTCTATGGCCGCTATTGCAATGTTTGCCACGGCGATGCGGCGGTGGCCGGCGGGGTGAACCCGGACCTGCGCCACTCGGGTGCGATCGGTTCGGCCGAGGGGATCAAGATGGTCGTGCTCGATGGCGCGCTGCACGAAGCCGGCATGGTTTCGTTCAAGAGCGTGCTGAGCGCCGACGATGCCGAAGCCATCCGCCAATACCTGATTTCCCGCGCCAACGAAGACAAGGCGCTGGAAGCCAAGACGGGCAAGCGCATCGGCAAGGGCACGGCGCGCAACTGATGCGCGCTTGGCCCACCAAAATTGTTATGTTACATTACAAATAACGGAGAGGAGTCGGCCATGAACGAAATGACGACGATTTCGCGCCAGCAGCGCGCCTATTCGCCCGCGGCAGCCGCTTTCCTGGCGCGCAAGCCGCAGCTGTTCATCAACAACGAATGGGTGGACAGCAGCCATGATGCCGTGATCGAGGTGGAAGACCCCTCCAGCGGCAAGATCGTGGGCCATGTGGTCGATGCGTCGGACAAGGACGTGGACCGCGCCGTGGCGGCGGCCCGTGCGGCCTTCGACGATGGGCGCTGGTCGGGCCTGCCCCCGATGGTGCGCGACCGCACGATGAACCGCCTGGCAGACCTGCTGGAAGCCAACGCCGCGCTGTTCGCCGAACTGGAAGCGATCGACAACGGCAAGCCGATGACCATGGCGGGCGCCGTGGATATTCCCGGCGCGATCAGCCAGTTGCGCTTCATGGCCGGCTGGGCCAGCAAGATTTCGGGCGAAACCACGCAGCCCTACACCATGCCCGGCGGCCAGGTGTTCAGCTATACCGTGCGCGAGCCGGTGGGCGTCTGTGCGCAGATCGTGCCGTGGAACTTCCCGCTGCTGATGGCTTCCCTCAAGATCGCGCCGGCGCTCGCGGCGGGCTGCACGCTGGTGCTCAAGCCGGCCGAGCAGACCTCGCTCACCGCGCTCAAGCTCGCTGACCTGGTGGTGGAAGCCGGCTTCCCCGCCGGCGTCATCAACATCATCACCGGCAATGGCCATACCGCCGGCGATCGCATGGTCAAGCATCCTGACGTGGACAAGGTGGCCTTCACCGGATCGACCGAGATCGGCAAGCTGATCAACCGTAACGCCACCGCCAGCATGAAGCGCGTGACGCTGGAACTGGGTGGCAAGAGCCCGGTGGTGGTGATGCCCGATGTGGACGTGGCGCAGGCGGCACCGGGCGCAGCGGGCGCGATCTTCTTCAATTCGGGCCAGGTCTGCGTGGCAGGCTCGCGCCTGTTCGCGCACAAGTCGGTGTTCGACCAGGTGCTGGAAGGCATGGCCGCCACCGCTCCGTTCTGGAGCCCGCGCCCCAGCCTCGATCCCGAAGCGCACATGGGCCCACTGGTGTCCAAGGAACAGCACGAGCGCGTGATGGGCTATATCGAGGCCGGCAAGCGCGATGGCGCCAGCGTGGTGATGGGGGGCGACGTGCCGTCCAGCGATGGCGGCTATTACGTCAACCCCACGATCCTGGCCGACGTGAACCCGCAGATGAGCGTGGTGCGCGAGGAAATCTTCGGCCCGGTGGTGGTTGCACAGCGTTTCGAAGACCTGGACGAAGTGGCGCGCATGGCCAACGACACCTGCTTTGGCCTGGGCGCCGGCATCTGGACCAAGGACGTGGCGGTGATGCACAAGCTGGCCGCGCGCATCAAGTCGGGCACGGTGTGGGGCAATTGCCACGCCATGATCGACACCGCGCTGCCGTTTGGCGGCTACAAGGAATCGGGCCTGGGCCGCGAACAGGGCCGCCAGGGCGTGGAAGCCTATCTCGAAACCAAGACCGTGATTATCCAGCTGTAAGTTACCAAGCTTGTGGTGCCTGCCGCTTTCTGACTCACCCCGGATCAAGTCCGGGGTGACGGGAATGAGGCGGAAACGGCAGGCATCTCAAGCGCCGCAAGGAACCAGTAATGCCCATCGACCTGTCCAAGATCACCGCCATCGACGTGCACGTGCACGCCGAAGTTTCGTGCCACGATCCCGAAGACCCGGTGATGGGCAAGTTCTTCGATGCCGCCTCCAGCTATTTCAAGGCCCCGCGCGAGCGGCCCAAGATGCCCGAGATCGCGCAGATCTATCGCGAGCAGAACATCGCGTTCTGCCTGTTCACGGTGGACTGCGAGAGCGGCATCGGGGCCAAGCGCGTGTCGAACTATGAAATCGCCGAATTCGCTGCGCAAAACGACGACGTGTGCATCCCCTTTGCCTCGATCGATCCGCACAAGGGCAAGTATGGCGCCCGCGAGGCGCGCGACCTGATCGAGAACCACGGCGTCAAGGGTTTCAAGTTCCACCACATCTGCCAGAACATCCACCCGGCGGAGCAGGTCGGCTATGCCATCTATGAAGTGATCAACCACTACAAGCTGCCGGCCATTTTCCACACCGGGCATTCGGGCATGGGCACCGGCATGCGCGGCGGCGGGGGCATCCGCCTGAAGTATGGCCAGCCCATGCTGGTCGACGATGTGGCGGTGGACTTCCCCGACATGAAGATCATCCTGGCGCACCCGTCTTGGCCGTGGGTGGATGAAAGCCTGTCGATGGCGCTGCACAAGGACAATGTGTTCATCGATCTTTCGGGGTGGAGTCCCAAGTATTTCCAGCCGCAGATCATCCAGTACGCCAATACGCAGTTGCGCAAGAAGATGCTGTTCGGCAGCGATTTTCCGCTGATCCGGCCGGACAAGTGGCTCGATGCCGCGCGGCAGGTGGGCTTCCGCGACGACGTGCTGCCCGGGATCATGAAGGACAACGCGGTCAAGCTGCTGGGCCTGGCGTGATCGCCGATCCGCCTTCTGATCCGGCAGACATTCGCGCCTGGCAGCGGCTGGGCGCGGATGTGACGACCTCGGGCCGGCTGGAGCCGCGCGATGTGGCGCGGCTGGCGGCGCTGGGCGTGGGCCATGTGATCAATCTGGCGCTCGAAACCCATCCCGAAGCCCTGGCCGACGAAGGCGCGCGACTGGCAGCGGCGGGCATTGCCTATACCCATATCCCGGTGCCGTTCGATGCGCCCGCCAACGCACATTTCGCCGCGTTTTGCCAGGCGCTGGAGCAGGGGCCGCGCCCGGTGCATGTGCATTGCATCATGAACTGGCGCGTGGCCGCGTTCTTCTATCGCTGGCACCGCGATGTGGCCGGCATGGCCGAACCGCAGGCCCGCGCGCTGATGGCGCAGCAATGGACGCCCGAAGGCTCCGACCGCCCCGAGGCGCAAGTCTGGTCCGATTTCATCGCCGGGAAGGGCGCCTGATGGATTTTGCCGGCCGCCACGTGGTGATCACCGGGGCTTCCACCGGCATCGGCCGCGCCACGGCCGATGTGGTGGTGGCGGGCGGCGGTACCGTCACGCTGATCGCGCGGCGTGCCGGCCTGCTGGAACAAGCGGCGGCCGAATTGGGCTCGCGCGCCGGCTGGGCGGCGGCGGACGTGGCCGACAAGGCGCAACTGCTGGCCGCGCTTGATGATGCGGTGGCCGCACGCGGGCCGATCGATGGCCTGTTCTGCAACGCCGGGATCGGCGGCACGTTCGCAGCGGTGGAAGACTATGCCGACGCAGCGTTCGATGCGGTCCTGGCGGTCAACCTCAAGTCCGTGTTCCATGCCATCGCCCATGTTGCCCCGGCCATGAAGGCGCGGCAGCGCGGCGCGATCCTGGTCACGGGCAGCCTGGCCAGCGAGCGCGGCATGGCGATGAACGCGGCTTATGTCGCATCAAAGCATGCGGTGCTCGGCCTGGCGCGCGGGGTGGCGCTGGAACTCGCGCCGTTCGGCGTGCGCTGCAATTGCGTGGTGCCCGGCTTCATCGAGACGCCGATGCTCGATGCCCTGCCGCCCGACGCTGCCACGGCGATGGCTGCGCGCGTGCCCCAGGGCCGCACCGGCAGCGCCGCCGAACTGGCGCAGGTCGCCGCGTTCCTGCTGTCGGACGCGGCCTCTCACGTTACCGCCCAAAGCTGGGCAGCCGATGGCGGCCTGCTGGGCACGCTGTCGCTTTGAAGGAGACCGACCATGGCCCTTGTCTATTATCACGCCGAACCGGCGGCCAATTCGCTCAAATCGATGATTCCGCTCAAGGAAAAGGGGCTGGATTTCACCAGCCGCTATGTTGACCTGCACAAGTTCGAACAGCACCAGCCCTGGTTCGTGGCGATCAATCCCGAAGGCCAGGTGCCCGTGCTCGATCACGATGGCACGATCATCACCCACACCACGGTGATCAACGAATACCTCGAAGATGCCTTTCCCGATGCTCAGCCCGCCGATGCACCGCTGCGCCCGCGCGATCCGGTGGGCGCAGCGCGCATGCGCTATTGGAACAAGTTCGTGGACGAGCATGTGATGAACCATGTCTCGATGCACGGCTGGCATCGCATGGTCGGGATCATCGCCCGCAATATCGAGAATGGCGAATTCGAAAAGCTGCTGGAAAACATTCCCCTGCCCGACCAGCGCAAGAAATGGGCCACGGCCCGCTCTGGCTTTTCGGACAGCGACCTGGCCAACGCGATGGACAAGATCGCCTATGCCGTGGACAAAGTGGAGCGCCAGCTGGGCGAAACGGAATGGCTGGCTGGCGACACCTATACCCTTGCCGATATCAACTTTTATGCCCATTGCGGCATGATGGTGGAGCGCATGTTCCCCGAACTGGAGATTGCCGCACGCGCGCCGCGCCTGGTGGCCTGGCGCGACCGCATGACCGCGCGGCCCGCCGTGGCGGCCGCGCTTGCCGGCGAGGACCGCACGGCGCCGGGCCTGCGCACCTGGACCGGGCACGCGCGATAACGGAGGATTGCAGGGAATGGCGGGTTTCGTTCTGATCCATGGGTCTTGGCACGGGGGCTGGTGCTTTGACAAAGTGGCCGCGATCCTGACGGCGCGCGGCCATACCGTGGTGGCGCCCACTTTGCCCGGCATGGGCGGCACCGCCGAAGAGATGGCCGCCGTCACGCTGGAAAGCTGGGGGGATTTTGCTGCGCAGCACTGCCGCGATCTCAAGCACAAGCTGGGCGGCGCGCCGGTGGTGCTGGGTGGGCACAGCCGGGGTGGCCTGGTGGTCAGCACGGCGGCAGAACGCCATCCCGATGCGATGGACAGCCTGGTCTATATCTGTGCGATGATGCTGCCGGCGGGGCTTTCCCGCGCCGAATTCAAGGAAATCGTCGGCCCCAATGCGCCGTTCGAGGCGATCATCAAGCCGCTGCACGGCAGCATTGCCACGGTGATCGATCCGGTTGACGATGCCGGGGCGGTGTTTGCGCAGCTTTCCCCGCCCGAAGACGTGGCAGCCGTGCTGCCGCGCCTGCTGGCCGAACCGAGCGAGCCGCGCCGCCAGAAGATCGTGGTCACGCCCGAACGCTGGGGCAGCAAGCCGCGCGTCTATGTGGAATGCACCCAGGACCGCACGATCCCGATCGACAGCCAGCGCAGGATGATCGCCATGTCACCCGGCGCGCACGTGATCACGCTGGAAGCCGACCACAGCCCCTACCTGTCCGTGCCAGAAGCTCTGGCCGACGCGTTGGAAACCGCGATCTGATCCTCCCCCACGGGGAAGGATCAGTCTGCGAAGAAGTTCAATTCTAGCAGCACGTTGTTGGGATCGGCCACGAAAATCTGGCGCAGGCCGATCGCCGCAACGAAATTGTGCCTGGCATCCAGGCCCATGTCCGCAATCCGCTGGTTCACGATGGCGTGTCCCGAACAGTTGAGCGCCACATGGTGGATCGCCCCCGTCACCGTGCCCGGTGTCACCGGCCGGTCATAGGTGCGCGGGCAATCGGTGCTGTTGATGTGCAGCACCGCGCGGCCGCCCTTGTCGTAAAGCCACTGCGCGTTTTGCGGGGTCAGCGGGGGCGGGGCGTCGCGCTGCTCAAGGCCCAGCAGCGCGACATAGAACGCGCAGGTTTCCCCCAGTCGGTCGGTGATGATGTTCACGTGATCGAGGGCATTGACCTGCATGGCGTTTCCTTTCCCGTCAGCTCTTGAATACGACCGTCTTGTTGCCGTTGAGCAGCGCGCGGTCTTCCAGGTGCAGGCGCACCGCTTCGGCCAGCACGCGGCGTTCGATATCGCGGCCCTTGCGCACCAGGTCGTCGGGACGGTCGGCATGAGTCACGGTTTCCACATCCTGATGGATGATCGGCCCTTCGTCGAGGTCTGCCGTCACATAATGCCCGGTGGCGCCGATCATCTTCACCCCGCGCGCGTGCGCCTGGTGATAGGGCTTGGCCCCCTTGAAGCTGGGCAGGAACGAGTGGTGAATGTTGATGCAACGGCCCGACAGGAACTTGGCGAGATCGTCTGACAGGATCTGCATGTAGCGCGCCAGCACGACCAGTTCGGCGCCGGATTCGGTTACGATGCGCTTCACTTCCGCTTCCTGCTGCGGCTTGGTGTCCTTGGTGATCGGCAGGTGGTAATAGGGAATGTCGCCGATCAGCGAGATCGACAGCGCTTCCTTGGGATGGTTGCCCAGAATCGCCACCACGTCCATCGGCAGTTCGCCGATACGTGCGCGGTAGAGCAGGTCGCCCAGGCAGTGGTCGAACTTGCTCACCATCAACACCACGCGGCGCTTTTGCGCGGTGTCGCGCAGGTTCCACGCCATGCCATATTGCTGCGCCACCGGTTCAAGCGCAGCGCGCAGCATTTCTGCGGTCTTTTCGCCCGGATCGAACACCACACGCATGAAAAAGCGGCCAGATTCCTGATCGTCGAACTGTTGCGCCTCCAGCACGTTGGCGCCCTGTTCGTAGAGCGTGCCCGATACGCGGGCGACGATTCCAGGCACGTCGGTGCAGGAAATGGTGAGAATCAGCGGTGCGGCCATGATCAGTGTCTCTCCCGTCGTTGTCTCGCGCCGGCCTGTCGATTTTGCCATTGCGAATCTGATTTGATATTGTATGTGTTGCATACAAATTTCAACCAAGCATTTTTAGTCGGGAGAAGATTGCATGGCCGCGACCAACCTTGACCAGCTGCTGCAGCAAAACGGCGATATCGTCGGCATGCTGCGCAACTCGCAGCTGGGTGCCTATGTCTATCCGGTGGTGGCACCGGAATTTTCCAACTGGCGTTCCGAACAGTGGGCCTGGCAGCACTCTGCCGTGCTGTTCGACCAGTCGCACCACATGGTGAACCTCTACATCCGTGGCAAAGACGCGCTCAAGCTGCTGTCCGACACGATGATCAACAGCCCCAAGGGCTGGGCGGTCAACAAGGCCAAGCAGTATGTGCCCACCACGCCTTATGGCCACGTGATCGGTGACGGCATCATCTTCTGGGAAGAAGAAGAAAGCTTCACGTACGTTGGCCGCGCGCCGGCTTCGAACTGGCTGCGCTACCATGGCGCCACCGGCGGCTATGACGTGGAGATCGAGCTGGACGACCGTTCGCCGATGCGCCCGATGGGCAAGCCGGTCAGCCGCAAGGAATGGCGCTTCCAGATCCAGGGCCCCAACGCCTGGGCCGTGATCGAAAAGCTGCACGGCGGCCCGCTGGAACAGCTCAAGTTCTTCAACATGAGCACCATGAACATTGCCGGCAAGACCGTGCGCACGCTGCGCCACGGCATGTCGGGCGCGCCGGGCCTGGAAATCTGGGGCCCCTATGCCGAGCAGGAAGAAATCCGCGCAGCCATTCTGGAAGCCGGCAAGGAATTCGGCCTGATCGCTTGCGGCAGCCGCGCTTACCCGTCCAACACGCTGGAATCGGGCTGGATCCCCTCGCCGCTGCCGGCGATCTACACCGGCGAAAAGCTCAAGGGCTTCCGCGAATGGCTGGGTGCCGACAGCTATGAAGCAACCGGCTCGATCGGCGGTTCGTTCGTTTCGGACAACATCGAGGACTATTACCTCAACCCCTGGGAACTGGGCTATGGCTCGTTCGTGAAGTTCGATCACGAATTCCACGGCCGCGAAGCGCTCGAGGCGCTCAACCCCGCCGAGCAGCGCAAGAAGGTGACGCTGGCGTGGCACCCCGAAGACATGGCCAAGATCACGGCCTCGCTGTTTAACCCCGATGGGGAGCAGTACAAGTTCTTCGACGTGCCGCTCGCCAACTATGCCTCGTCGAACTATGACCGCGTGGTCGATGCCGGCGGCAAGACCGTGGGCCTCTCGATGTTCACCGGCTATTCCTACAACGAAAAGCAGGCGCTTTCGCTCGCCACGATCGATCCGGAAATCCCGGTCGGCACCGAACTGCGCGTGGTGTGGGGCGAAGAAAACGGCGGCACCAAGAAGACCACCGTGGAACCGCACAAGCAGCTGGAAGTGCGCGCGATCGTTTCGCCCGTACCCTACAGCCGCGTGGCCCGCGAAGCCTACGCCGAAGGCTGGCGCACCGGTCGTTGATGACTTTTCCCCTCCCTGCCTCCGGGCGGGGAGGGGCCACTACCCCAAACGATAACAACACACGTGGGCGAGGGATCAGAGGATGGCATACGCACAGATTCATCCCAATTGGGACAAGGAACCGGCCGGCATCACCGACGGCTATTCGCTGGAAATGACCGCGAAGGACATCGAGTCCTTGCGCGAAGCCGCCCCCCTGATCCCGCCCGAAACGCCCGTGGCCGTCACGTTCCTGCCCGGCGAGGAAGCCGAGGCCCGCATTGCCGCCACCATTGCCGTGCGCGAGCTGGGTTTCGAGCCGATGCCGCACTTTTCGGCGCGGCGGATCATCGACGTGCCCGAATTCGAGGCTTACCTTCAGGCCGTGGTGGAGCGGGCTGGCGTGCGCCGCTGCTTCATCGTGGCGGGCGATCCGCCCGAGCCGCAGGGCCCGTTCTTCGATAGCTCTGCCCTGATCGCCACCGGCGCGTTCGAGCGCGCGGGGATTACCGCGATCGGCATTGGCGGCCACCCCGATGGCCACCCCAACATGAGCGAAGCGGAATGCTGGGCCGTGCTGGACAAGAAAGTGGCCGAGATCAGTGCGCGCGGCATGGCCCCGCTGATCGTCACCCAGTTCGGTTTCGATGCGGATTCGTTCCTCGTCTGGCTGGAAAAGCTGCGCGCGCGCGGCATCGATGCGCCGGTGCGGATCGGCGTGCCTGGCCCGGCCGGGATCAAGCGCCTGCTCTCGTTCGCCGCGCGCTGCGGCGTGGGCGCTTCGGCCAGCGTGATGAAGAAGTACGGCATTTCGCTGGGCAACCTGATCGGCAGTGCGGGGCCCGACAAGCTGGTCGATGCCTTTGCCCGTGGCCTGGGGCCGCAGCATGGCCGCGTGCGGCTGCATTTCTATCCGTTTGGCGGGCTGAAAAAGACCGTGGAATGGATCGAGGACTATCGCCGTCGCCATCCTGCCTGAAGGAGCCTGACATGGCTGATTACGTCCTGGTCCATGGCGCCTGGTGCGGCGCATGGTGCTTCGAACAACTGGCGGGCGAATTGCGCGCTGCCGGCCATCGCGTGGTGGCGGTCGATCTGCCCGGCCTGGGCGCCGATGCGGCGCACTTGCACCCCGGCATTACCCTGAGCGACCATATCGCCCATGTCGAAGCCGAAGTGGCGCGTGCCGGGTTCGATCGCTTCGTGCTGGTCGGGCACAGCTATGGCGGCATGGTGATCACCGGCCTTGCCGCGCGGCTGGGCTCGCGGATCGACACGCTGGTCTATGTCGATGCGTTCCTGCCCGGTGATGGCCAGTCCTTGTGGGACCTGACCGGCGATTGGGAACACGCGCACTATATCGACGGGCAGAAGCACACGCCCGGCGCGATTGCGCCACTCCCCGGCTTTGCCGATCCGCGCCTCACGCCGCATCCCTTGCTGACGCTGGTGGAGGCGGTGCGCCTGACGGGCGAGGAAGCCCAGGTGCCGCGCCGCATCTATATCTTCGCCACCGGCTGGCAGCCCACGCCCTTTGCCCGCTTTGCCCAGGCGGTGCGCCAGGACCCCGCGTGGGAATACCGCGAGGTGGGCGGCGGCCATTTCGTGATGGCCGACGCGCCAGAGGACTTGCGCACGATCGTGCTGGGCGCCGCAGCAGGCTGAGCGGCCAGCGCCACGCTCAAAGCCCGGCGAGTTCGTTCTGCGCGGCATCGAGCGCGGCCGCGATGGTATCCACCAGCCGGTCGATTTCCGCATGGGTGATAACCAGCGGCGGGCTCATCACGATGGTGTCGCGCACCGCGCGCACCATCAGCCCGCGCGCGATGCAATGGTCGCGCACGATCGGGGCGGCCTGGCCGCCTTTCCCGTGCCGACGGTTCGTGCCCTTTTCCGCCACGATCTCTACCGCGCCGATCAGGCCGAGCGAGCGCGCCTCGCCCACCAGCGGGTGCGGGGCAAGGCGTTCTGCCAGGGCCGCGGCCAGATAGGGCCCGGTGTCCCGTGCGGTGCGGCCGACCAGGTCTTCGCGCTCGATGATGTCCAGGTTGCGCAGCGCCACGGCCGCGCAGACCGGGTGGCCGGAATAAGTATAGCCGTGGGTGAACTCCTCGCCCGAGGCGCGCAGCGTTTCCACGATTTCGCGGCTGACCCCGGTGGCCGAGATCGGCAGGTAGCCCGATGACAGCCCCTTGGCCATCGAGACGATATCGGGGGTAAAGCCGAAGTGCTGGAAGCCGAACCAGGCGCCCAGGCGGCCAAAGCCGCAGATCACTTCATCGGACACCAGCAGGATGCCGTACTTGCGGCAGATCGCCTCCACCTTGTGCCAATAAGTGGGCGGGGGAATGATCACGCCGCCCGCGCCCTGCACCGGCTCGCCGATGAAGGCGGCGACGTTTTCAGGGCCGATGGCCAGGATGCGTTCCTCGATCGCGGCGGCGGCGCGGGTGGCAAAGCTTTCCGGGTCTTCGCCAAAGCCTTCACCGAAGGCATAGGGCTGCATCACGTGCTCCACGCCGGGGATCGGCATGCCGCCTTGCACATGCATGAAATCCATGCCGCCCAGGCTGGCCGAGGCCACGGTGGAGCCGTGATAGGCATTGCGCCGGCTGATGAACACGGTGCGCTTGGGCTGCCCCTTGAGCGCCCAATAGGTGCGCACCAGGCGGAACACGGTATCGTTGGATTCCGAGCCGCTGTTGTTGAAGAATACGTGCTGCAGTTCGCCACCCAGCAGGCCGGCCAGGCGCGCGGCCAGTTCGATCGGCGGCGGCGTGGCGGTGCGGAAGAAGGTGTTGTAGAACGGCAGTTCCAGCATCTGCGCGCGCGCCACGTCGGCCAGTTCATCGCGACCATAGCCCACGTTCACGCACCACAGCCCGGCCATGCCATCGAGCAGGGAATGCCCTTCGCCATCGGTGATCGTGCAGCCCTGTGCATGGGTGATCACGCGGCTGCCGCCCAATTGCTGTTGCAGGGCATAGCTCGATTGGGCAGGCAGGTGGTGGGCCACGTCAAGCTGGCGCAAGGTGGCGATATCGTGGTTGCGAACGATGGTCATGACGTGATCCCGAATTTGTCCCACCCGTGTATTCTAAGATCACAGATACGGTTGCCCTTTGGGCTCGTCAAACGAAAACCCTTGGCGCGGCCGCGCAAAAGGTTCATCACGGGTGCAAACGGCTGGGCCTGATCCAAGATCACGGTTTCGCAGACAGGCCCCAGCGGCATGAAGAACCGCCATCACGAAGACAGGTTGATTTGGAAAAGACAGGCATGAAGATCGGCGCCACCACGGCAAAGGGCCAGGCAAAGGCGGCAACGGGCAAGGCAGCCGCGAGCAAGCCTGCAACGCCCAAGGGCGTGGCCAAGGCGCCCGTGGCCCGCGTAGCGCGCGCGACCAAGGCGGCCGGTGCCAAAGCCGCGGCGGCCAAGGCGGACGAGGGCGAAGTGACCTCCTCGCTGCGCGAACAGGTCTATGAAGACCTGCGCTATCGCCTGATCACCGGCAAGATCGCGCCGGGCGTGGGCATTTCCACGCGCGGCCTGGCCCAGCAAATGGGCGTGAGCCAGATGCCGGTGCGCGATGCGCTCAGCCGCATCGCGGCCGAAGGGGCGGTGGACATCCGATCCAAGCGCGCGGTGATGGTGCCCAAGATGACGCTGGAGCGCTTTGACGAGATCATGCGCCTGCGCACCTTGCTCGAACCCGTCGCCGCCGTGGCCGCCCTGCCGCACATCGATGCCGAGCGCCTGCGCGATATTCGCGCGGCCGACGAGGCGACCGACGCCGCGCTGGGCGAAGGCGACGTGAACGCCTACATGGAATCGAACTTCCGCTTCCACTCGCTGATCTATGGCGCGGCGCCGATGCCGCTGGCCAACCGCATGATCGAAAGCCTGTGGATGCAGTTCGGCCCGTTCATGCGCGTGGTCTATGGCCGCTATGGCACCGCCGCGATGGTCGATCACCACCAGGCCGCGGCCAAGGCCATCGCCAAGGGCGATGCGCAGGGGCTGCACGACGCCATCGCCGGCGACATCGGCGATTGCGCAGACCTGATGCAGGACTGGGACCGGCTGAACCTCTGATGGCTCGCAAACACGCCAAGCGCGGCGGCTGGGCTGACGAACCCGAAGCCGCCGAAGATGAAGCCCCGCCACCCGTCCCCTGCTGGCTCTGCGGCCGGCCCACCGGCAGCACCATCGTGTGGCACCACCCCGTGCCCAAAAGCCGCGGCGGCCGCGACGTGGTGCCGATGCACGGCATCTGCCAGCAGACCCTGACCGCCAACTTCACCAACTCCGAACTGCAACGAGCGGGGCTGGATGTCGACGTGCTGCTGGCCCACCCGCCGATCCGCAAGTTCGTGGACTGGGTGGCGAACAAGGACCCGGACTTTACCGCGAGTGTGACCAAGAAGGGGCGGTGAGGGGGTAGGACGCCGTTTTTATTATTCTCGTTTCGGACCAAGTGGCCGTTTTAAAGGCTTTTGCTCTTTTTTGTTTCTGATTATGTCTACCGCTTGGGGGCGCGTGCTCGCGCCTTGGACGGGGGCATCATGATTCATTGTACTGATCTTGGCGTAAAGCGCCATGGACGGCGCTTTGCGGCGGCCATTCTCGTTTCCTTGATGGCCCCGGCAATTTTGCCGCAGGCAGCCCATGCGCAAATGCCGCCATTGCAGCCGGCACCGCCGGCAGACAAGTTTGCCGCGCTCGACGCCGCAGACCGCGAGGCGGAGGCGAAAGCCGTTTGGCAGGAGATCGGCCGCGTTGCGCAAGTGGGGCCGCGCCAGATCGCCTTGCTCGACCAGGGTACGCTCAACCTCCCCGCAGGGCAGGTTTTCGTTCCGGCGTCCACGGCCAATCGCTTGATGGCTGTGCTGGGCAATCGCACGCTGGATTCGCGATTTGGCCTCATTCTTCCCGCCAATGGGAAGGACAACTGGATCATCGATATCGTCTGGGCCAAGGAAGGCTATGTCAAGGACGGCGATGCCAAGGAATGGGAGCCGGACGCCCTGCTGGAGAGCCTGAAGGCGGGCACCGAGGAAGACAACAAGGGCCGGCAGGCGCGCGGCATGCCTGCTCTGGACATCACCGGGTGGGTGCAGCAGCCGGTCTACGATGGCGCTCGTCACCAACTGGTCTGGTCCATTGCCGCGCATGATCGCGGCACGTCCGATGGGGGACCAGAGACGATCAACTACAACACCTATGCCCTTGGCCGGGAAGGCTTCTTTACGCTCAATCTCCTGACCGATTCGACCGCTGTGGCGGCGGACAAGAGCGCGGTTCAGTCCGATCTGGCCGGGTTGTCGTTCAACCCCGGAAAGCGCTACGAGGACTTTGACTCGTCGACCGACAAGGTTGCCGCCTTTGGCCTGGCCGGCCTGATCGGTGCCGTCGCGATCAAGAAGATGGGTCTGCTCGCGGTCATCGGCGTCTTCCTGCTCAAGATCTGGAAGTTGGTCCTCTTTGTCGTGCTGGGCGGGTGGGCCGCATTGCGCCGCCGCATCGCGCGCCTGTTCGGCCGGAAGGAGGACGAGGACCCGTTTGCCGAATATGTGACGGCAGAGCCTGATCCCTCCGAGCCTGCCGCACCGGAAGGTGCCGTCGCGCCCGATCCCGAGCCGGCCGTTGTGCTGACCAAGTCGCCGGAAGAGGCAAGGCCTGTGGCATGATCAAGTTGCTGGCGCTTGTTTTTGGCGTCTTCAAGCTGGGCAAACTGGGCGGCACCGCGATCACCATGATCGTGTCGCTGGGATTGTATGCGCTGGCGTTCGGCTGGCGCTATGCTGCGGGCTTCATCGGCCTCATCTTTGTCCATGAAATGGGCCATTATCTGGCGGCGCGCTACAAGGGTTTGGCGGTGGGTGCCCCCACGTTCATCCCATTTGTCGGCGCGTGGATCGAACTGAAAGAGCAGCCGATGAATGCCCAGGTAGAGGCATTCGTCGGGCTGGCGGGGCCTTTTCTGGGGACTGTCGGAGCGGCGGTTTGCTATTTCCTGGCGCGCGAGAACGGCAGCCCGGTTTTGATGGCGGTGGCCTACTCGGGATTTTTCCTGAACTTTTTCAATCTCATTCCGCTATCGCCACTGGATGGCGGACGCATTACCGGGATTTTGGGGCCAAGGGTCTGGTTCGTAGGGGTGCCGATCATGCTGGGCATGCTGTTCTATCATCCCAGCCCGCTCTTGGTGATGATCGCGATCATGGCCGTTCCTGCGCTCAAAAAGGCCTGGCACTTCGATCCCGAAGACCCGGAGAACCAAGCCTATTACGGCATTCCGGCCGAAACGAAGTTTGAATATGCGGCGCTCTATCTCGGCTTGCTGGCCTATGTTGCGGTAATGACCAGCATGGTGCACGAGGAGCTGGGCGGCTTGCCCTGAACGAACGGGGTGCAGGGGCGACATGCCCCTGTGTTTTCCTTTTTTTCTTCAAGCCTTTTGCCAGGCTTCGCACCACCCCCAACCCCCTCCTCTGAAGAGGAGGGGGCTTTTGGCAGCCTCCCGCCTTATCCCAGCAATTCGCCCACCGCGCGCCAGGCTTGGTCGATGGCGCTGTCGGTGTAGGCGGCGCGGCCGCTGTCGGAGTTGGCGATGGTGATCGCGCCGAAGCGTTGGCGGGCGATTTTGTGGGGGGCTTGTGGGTCGTCGTCCTGGTGCTTGTCCCACAGGGCGTTGAATTCGGGGGCATAGCCGTGGGGCCAGCGGTTCACCGTGATGGCCGCGATGTCCTTGTCCGCGTCAAAGCCATAGGGGCCCATGGCGCGGGTGAGCAGGTCGTGGATGCGGGTTTCGAACAGGGCGAGATCGGTGCCGAGCAGTTCCATGCGGCCGGCGCGGCTCTGGTCGTGTTCGGGCAGGCCGGGCTGGTGGGGGATGCCGGTCAGGTGCAGCAGGATGGGATCGTCGGGCGATTTCGGCCCGGCATAGCCGCCCAGGGTCACGGCGTGATCGAGGTTGGCGCTCTGGAACCAGGCTTGCGGGAACTGGATGCCGCTGATCCCGGCCTTGGCAAAGGCGCGCCAGTTGTCGAGCGCGACGCTGACATAGACCAGCGGTTCCTTGACCAGTTCGTGCAGCGCTTCCTTTTGCGCGGCGGGCATGCTGGGCACGAGGTAGGGGATGATCATGTTGTAGCAGGCCATGACCACGTGGCGCGCGGCCACCTTGTGCACTTTGCCGGCGTGGGAATAGACCACGTCTGCCCCGGCCTGGGCGCGGTTCACGGCGTGGACGGCCATGCTGGAGAGGCGCAGGCGCACGGCGTTTTCGGGACGGTCGAGCGCGGCATAGTTGGCCGGGGCAAGGATTGATTGCTCCACCGTCAGGCCCGGCGCCATGAAGCCGGGGATCAGGTCGGCCACCAGGCGGCGGGCGATCGTGGCGTTGCCATCGGGGAAGTGGAAATCATAGCTGCCGCCGGTGCTGGCAAAGCCGCGCGGGGTATAGCCCATGCGCATGGTGCCGCCCGGTTCCAGCTTCAGGCCCTTGAAGCCGGGGAAGAAACCCGTGCCCCAGGCATCGAGCGCGCAGATGCCGTCGGCGCCCACGCACCACCAGCCGAGCGGGCGGTTCTGGTAGAACAGCATGGCTTCTTCGGACAGGCCACCATGCTTGATCAGGTAATCGCGATAGCTGATGGTGGAAAGGTAATCCTTGCGCTCGGCCATCGGCATGGCGCCGAGCGGATCGGTCTCGCCTGATTCCAGCGCGGCGATCTGCGCGCGGGCGGCGGGGGAAAGCGGCGCCTTGGCCAGCGCTTCACCCAGCGGGGCATCGTCGGGCAGGGGGATCAGCGCATCGGCGCCAAAGCTTTCCTTGTCGAAGAACACCGCGCGGCCCAGCTTCACGCCGGCCAGCATGCCTTCGTCGGCCTCTGCCCCGCCATAGGCCTTGGCCAGCGCGGGCACGTCGATCCCCATGCGCTTCAACAGGCCATCGGCCACCTTGCTGTAGGGCGTGGGGCTTTCGATGCCGGCGGTGCCGCCGTTCATCAGCAGGGTGTGGCCGCGCACCTTGAATTCGTTGCGCTTGGCATGGCCGCCGAAATCGTCGTGGTTTTCCAGGATCAGGATCTTGGCGGCCGGGTTGCGATCACGGTAGAACAGCGCAGCGGAAAGCCCGCTGATGCCCCCGCCCACCACCACCAGGTCATAGCTTTCGTGCGCCGGGCCGGCCAATGCCTGACCCACCGCCTGGCCATCGCGCAGGGCGTGCGCCACTTCGAACGAGCCGGGGTGCGATCCGCGCATGCCGGTGCGCAGCGGCGGGTAATAACCGCCTGGTTCCCCCGGATGCGCGGGCAAGGGGGCGGCGGGCACACCGGGCTTGGGCGCCTCGGCCTTGGGCAGGGTGGCAACGGCGGGAGCGGCCATGGCGGTGGCGGCCGTGGCCGAACCGGTTTTCACGAATGTGCGGCGCGTCAGCCTTCCGCCGGGATTGCCTTCGGATGCCATTTTGATCACCTATGATGAAAGGCTTTACCTGCATCCTGTGATCACATATCGTGCGCAAAAGCAATGCCCGATATCGAACCGGGCCAACCATGAGGGCACCCATGCAAGCAACCCCTTCAAGGCGCGGATTTTTGGCCGGCCTTGGCACGGCTGCGGTCGGCATCACCTTTTCGGGGCTGGCGGGATGCAAGAAGCATCCATCGCAGATGGTCAATTTCTACAACTGGGATACCTACGTCGGCAAGAACACGCTGTCGGGCTTTGAAAAGGCCAGCGGCATCGGCGTGAACATGAGCCTCTATTCCAACAACGACGAGCTGTTTGCCAAGCTGCGCGGCGGCAATCCCGGCTATGACGTGGTGGTGCCGGCCAACGATTTCGTGCAGCGCATGGCCAAGGCCAACATGCTCATGCCGCTCGACCACGCCAAGATTCCCAACATGAAGAACATCCTGCCACGGTTCCAGGATGCACCGTTCGATCCCGGCCGCAAATATGCCATGCCCTATACCTGGCTGGTGCTGGGCATCGGCTATCGCAAGTCCAAAATCCAGGGTGTGCCCGACAGCTGGAAATGGGTGCTGGATTCGCCGCAGTACAAAGGCCGCATCGCCGTGCTGTCCGACGCGGCGGATCTGTGCCGGCTGACCGAGATCTACCTGGGCGCCGACATGAACACGTTCGACAAGGGCGCCTTGGTCAAAGTGCAGGACCTGCTGATCCGCCAGAAGGGCAACATCGCCACGTTCCATGACGACAACGGGCAGGACCTGCTGCTGTCGGGCGATTGCGACATCGTGATCGAATACAACGGCGACATTGCCCAGGTGATGCGCGAGGACAAGGACCTCGCTTTCGTGGTGCCCAAGGAAGGCAGCATCCTGCAATCCGACCAGCTGTGCATTCCCACCGGCGCGCCCAATCCCGATGCCGCGCACGCGTTCATCAACTACCTGCTGAGCGCGGAGGCGGGCGCCGACATTTCGCGCACCATCCGCTATCCCACGCCCAATGGCGCCGCGCTGGCGCAGATGGACGCCGAATATCGCGACAATCCGGCGATCTTCCCGCCCGAAGCGGCGCTGGCCAAGTGCCAATACGCCAACTACCTGGGCGAGGATGCCTATCGCGCGTTCCAGGACGTGATCACTCGCGTGCGCGCGGCGTAAGGGGTAGCATTCTCCCCCTCCTCTTCAGAGGAGGGGGTCGGGGGGGAAGCCTTGAACGCCGCTTGAGGCCCAGCACCACCCCCAACCCCCTCCTCTGAAGAAGAGGGGGCTTCAAGTCTCTTATTCAACCGGCTTTTCCGGGTCATAGACCACGTAGAACTTCTGGTATCCGGTGGAATCCCACTTGCCGATCCAGCCCTTGGGGATGGAGACCGAATCCCCGGCCTTCACCTCCAGCACGGTGCCATCGGCCGAAGTGAGCGTGACGCCGCCCGAGAGGAACACCATGAATTCGTTCACCGGATAGCCTTCGCCGGTGAAGCTGTCGTGGTTGGGGCCGGCCACGGCATAGGCGCCACTCATGAACTTCTTGTCGGCCGAATGCAGCTGCGGCAGGTCTGACACGGCCACGCCGCCTTCGCTGCTGTGGTGCGCGGCGCTGCCGGCGAGGGCCGCAGTCACCGCGCTGCTGGCGAGCTTGGCCGGCTTGGCGATGCTGGCCGCGCCAGTATCGGCCAGGGCGGCAGGGATGGGCAGGGCAAGGCCCAGGCACAGCGCCAGGGCAAGTTTGGGGATCGGGCGCATCGGACGGTCTCCTGTGGCAAGATACTGCGATCTCAATCGCGGGTGCCGGCGCCGCCGTCAACTGCCCAGGTGGCCGCAGCCGGTGCGATCTGACGACGTTCGGTGCATCTGGTGCACCGTTTCATTCGTGCTATGATGCGATCGCACAACCGACGACATGCAGGCATATGGGGGCATCGTGCCAAACGAAACTGCTTCGGGCGATTTCCTGTCGGGCAAGGCCATTCCGCCCTTTGCCGCCCTGCGCGCGTTTGAAGTGGTGGGCCGCGTGGGCGGGGTGCGGCGTGCCGCGGCGCTGCTGCGGCTGGACCATACGGTGGTCAGCCGGCACCTCAAGGCGTTGGAGGAATGGCTGGGCGTGATGCTAGTGGATCGCCAGGGCGGGCGGCTGACGCTGACCGAGGCGGGGCAGGCCTATCACGCGCGGGTTTCGGCCGCGATGCTCGATGTGGTTTCCGCCACGCGCGAGATCATGGCCCAGGGGCAGATCCACGACTTGCGCCTGTGGTGCGTGCCCGGCTTTGCCACGCAATGGCTTTCCGCCCAGATCGCCGCGTTCGAACAGAACGGGCCGGGTTTCCAGGTGGAACTGCGTCCCACCGATCGCCCGGCCAACCTGATCCAGTTCGAAGCGGACGTGGACATCCGCTTTTACGGCGACGAATGGCTGCCGCAGCCGGGCGGGCCGGGGTTGCATACGCTGGTGCTGGCGCGGCCGCCGCTGCTAGTGGTGGCCAGCCCGGCACTGGCCGCCAGCCTTTCCGGCATTTCCGGGGTGGCAGACCTGTTGGCGGCGCCGCTGCTGCATGAAGAGCATCACGAGCAGTGGCGGTTCTGGCTGCGTGGCAATGGCTTGGATGTGGGGCAGCAGGCCTTGCCTGGCGCGCTCTTGTGGCATGCCCATCTTGCGCTGGCGGCGGCGCGCGCCGGGCGTGGGCTGGCGCTGGCCAACCGCTACCTGGTGGCAGAAGACCTCGCCAGCGGGGCCTTGGTGGAATTGGCGGTGCCCGGTGCCACGGCGGTGGCAATCGGGTCTTATTGCATGGTGACGCGTGCCGATCGGGCCAACAATCCGGCGATCGCACAACTGCGCCGGTTCCTGCGCGAACGGGTGGAATAAGGCTGTGGTGCATGGCCTGCACCATGCCAGGCCGCTTTTCCCCCTCCCGCCGCAGGCCGCGCTTTATCAAAGCATGACTTGAAAACAATTCACGGCATTGCCCCAGGCAGCCGACCATGCAGGAGCGTTTCATGGCCAGCCAGACCCAGCCTTTTGCCTCGCTCGATCCGGCCAGCATGGACGGCGTGGACCTTGACCACTTCTGGATGCCGTTCACCAACAACCGGTTCTTCAAGCAGAACCCGCGCCTGTTCGTGGCGTCGAAGGACATGCACTATACCACGGCCGATGGGCGCCAGGTGCTGGACGCCACGGCCGGTCTGTGGTGCGTGAACGCCGGGCATGGCCGCGCCGCGATCACGGCGGCGATCGCCGAGGCGGCCGCCACGCTCGATTTCGCGCCCACGTTCCAGTTGGGGCACCCGCTGCCGTTTCGCCTAGCGAGCGAAGTGGCGCGGATCATGCCGGCGGGGATGGACCGGGTGTTCTTCACCAATTCCGGTTCGGAAAGCGCCGATACCGCGCTGAAAATGGCGCTGGCCTATCACCATGCGCGCGGGGACCACACGCGGTTCCGCCTGATCGGGCGGCAGCGTGGCTATCACGGCACCAATTTCGGCGGGCTTTCGGTGGGCGGCATTGGCGGCAACCGGCGCCGTTTCGTCAGCCAGGTGTGGGGGGTGGACCATCTCTCGCACACCCAGGGCCAGGCCGTGCGGTTTCAGCGCGGGATGCAGCCGGGCAATGGCGGCTTGGCGGAGGAACTGGAAGAACTGGTGGCGCTGCACGGCCCCGAAACGATTGCCGCCGTGATCGTGGAGCCGGTGGCCGGCTCCACCGGGGTGCTGGTGCCGCCGCAGGGCTATCTCCAGGCGCTGCGCGATATCACGCGCAAGCATGGCATCCTGCTGATCTTCGACGAAGTGATCACCGGCTTTGGCCGCCTGGGCACGGCCACGGCGGCCGAATATTTCGGCGTGACGCCCGATATCATCACCACGGCCAAGGGGCTGACCAACGGCACCGTGCCGATGGGCGCGGTGATCGCCAGCCGCGAGGTGCACGACACCGTGGTGAACGGCAGCCCGGAAGGCATCGAGTTCTACCACGGCTATACTTATTCCGGCCATCCCGTGGCGGCGGCGGCGGGCCTGGCCACCTTGCAGCTCTATCGCGAGGAAGGGCTGTTCGAAAACGCCGCGGCGCTCTCTGCGCAGTGGGAAGCGGCGGCGCATAGCCTGGCCGATTGCCCGCATGTGATCGACATTCGCAATCTGGGCCTGGTGGCGGGCATCGAACTGGCCCCGCGCGCGGGGGCGCCGGGCGCGCGGGCGATGGAAGCCTTCCACCGCGCGTTCGACGCCGGGCTGCTGATCCGCGTGACCGGAGACATCATTGCGCTCTCGCCGCCGCTGATGATCACGGCCCCGCAGATCGACACGATCTTTGCCATGCTGCGCGAGATCCTGACCGACCTGGCCTGAGGCCCATGGCACGCGACCGCCTCCCCCCGCTCAAGGCCCTGGAAGGGTTCGAGGCGGCCGCGCGGCTGGGCAGCTTTGCCGCCGCCGCGCAGGAACTGGGGCTGACGCAATCGGCGATCAGCCACCAGGTGCGCAACCTGGAAGAGGCGCTGGGCCATGCCCTGTTCCGCCGGGTCTATCGTCAGGTGGTGCTGACCGACGCGGGCCGCGATTTCCACCGCACGGTGCGCGACATGCTCAAGGTGCTGCGCGGCGGGGTCAGCCGGCTGGCACCCTATCGCAAGGCCAATTCGGTGATCGTCTATGCCGATGCGGGCTTTGCCGGCTGCTGGTTGCAACCCCGGCTGGGGCGGCTGATGGCCGATCTGCCGGGCATGGACCTGTGGCTCGACAGCCGGGGCCTGGCCGTGGATTTCGACACGACCGAGCTGGACATCTTCCTGACCGACGCGCCCGATGGCGGGGACACCGGCTTGCCCGAGGAAGTGCTGCTGCGCCTGGACCACGCCGTCTATGCCGCGCCGACCCTGGCGCAAGCGGGCGCGGCATTCCTCGATGGCGGGCCTCCGGTGCCGCTGCTGCACGATGAAGGCCCGGTGGATTGGGCGGGCTGGTTTGCGCATTGCGGGCTGGCGATGCCCGGCGGCGATGCCTTGATCGCCGGGCCGACGTTTACCGCCGTGCCCGGCCTGCTCGGCGCCGCAGCCGACGGATTGGGCCTGGCCCTGGCCGCGCAGGCCTATGCCGCGCCCTGGGTGGCGCGAGGCGAACTGGTGCCCGTGAGTGACCGCGTGTGGCCGGGGGCGGCGCAATTGACCATGGTGGTGCGCGCCAAGGGGCGGGGCGATGTGCACGTGCACGCCTTGGCCGACTGGCTGCGCGCGGAAGGGGGATTTCCGGTGGGGAGTTGGGGTTAGCTGCCTTGGTCACCGCCGACGAAGGAACGGACTTAAAATGTTGTTTAGCGGCCGTTCCTTGCAGGTGGCATTTGCCCTGCGTTATAGATGCGACTTCGGAGGGCAGGACATTGCTCGCTTATTTCAAACGTGTGGGTTTAGCGCTTGGCGGAGTTATTGGGGCAGTCCTGACCGGCATCGCCCTGGAGAGCTACGTCGGGATACCTTTCGCAACGACATACCGCATTGCATGCGCTGTTGCGTGCCTCGTGCTCATCTTCAAGCTAGGAAAGGATTATCCTGGGGAAAGATGGCCCCGCTCCGCGTTTTTTATTTGCCTGATCGTGAACGTCCTATTGTTTTTTACACCTATTATGGACCGCCGCCCCTCTCGCGGAGAGCTTATGATCTTTGCGCTACCCGACGTTATTATCGTCTTGATGATACTCATTGCGTCGAAAAAGGCTGTTGATGTTCATCAGCGTGCCGTTCGTCAGCAGATGATCCTGGGTCTGATTGTAGCCTTATTATTTTGCTCAGCGCTCTATTCTCTGATAATTTTTAATCCGGACCACTAAAGGCCTGATCACGGCATGGCTGGTTATGGGCGCCAACCGCCCATCTGCCTCCGCCCAAGCGCTCTATGCCAGCCAGTCGGGCGGTGAGGCCGTCACCGCTTCGGCCAGCCAGGCGCGGAAGCGGGCGATGGGTTGGGCGTCCCACATGTCGGCGCGGGCGGTGAAGTAATAGGCGCCCGGCGCGCAAGCGGCGAAGGTGGGGTTGCCCGCGCCCAGTTCCACCAGGCGGCCGCTTTGCAGGTGTTCGGCTGCCAGGAAGCCGTTGGTGATTGCCACGCCCTGGCCATCGGCGGCGGCGGCCAGGGTCATGTGCGCCTGCCACAGCCGGGCCGAGACCGGCGGCTGCGCCTGCCCTAGGCCCTGTGCGGTAAACCAGGCGCGCCATTCGGCGTCTGAATCCTCGTGCAGCAGGGGTAGGGCGAGCAGGTCTTGCGGCGTGGCCACGGCTGCGTCTTTCAGCCAGAGTGCATCGGCGCGGGCCACGGGAAACAGGCGGGGGCGCACCACGGCCTGGCGCATCAGGTTGCGCGGCGTGGCCAGGCCCGGCGCATCGTCGAGATACCAGCGAATATCCCCATGCGCCTCGCGCCGGGACAGATCGGGCGGGCTGTCGCTGGGCCGCAAGTCCAGCGCCATGCCGGGGTGGCGGCGGCCGAAACCGGGCAGCTTGGGGGTGAGCCACAAGTAGGCGAGGCCGGCCACCGACCATACATCCAGCCGCCCGCCATGCTGCCCCCGCGCCTGGCTGGTGGCGGTGCACAATTGGTCGAACGCCGGGCCGATCAGCGCGTGATAGCTTTCGCCTGCCGGGGTCAAGCCGCCGTGCTGGCGATCGACCAGCATCACGCCCAGCCAGTCTTCCAGGGCACGCAAGTGACGGCTGACGATGGCGTGGCTTACCCCCAGCGCGGTGGCCGTGCGGCGTACCCCGCCGTGGCGGCCGAACGCCTCGAACGCGCGCAAGGCGGCAAAGGGGGGCAAGTGGGGGCGGTCTGGCATGGTTGTGGTAACCCTTGGTCACCATCTGGGTAGCATTAGTGGGCTTTTGCGCACAAGCCGTTGGTGCGACAAGGCATGATCTGTTTTCCTTGCCCGGAGTGCCCGCCATGGCCGACAACGCTTCCCTTCATGCCCGCCGCGAACAGGCCGTGCCGCGCGGCGTGGCGTCTTCCACCGCCGTCTTTGCCGATCGCGCCGAGAATGCCGAGTTGTGGGACGTGGAAGGGCGCCGCTACATCGACTTTGCCGGGGGCATCGCGGTGCTCAACACCGGGCACCGCCATCCCAAGGTGATCGCGGCGGTGCAGGCGCAACTCGACCGCTTTACCCACACCGCGTTCCAGGTCAGCCCGTATGAAAGCTATATCGCGCTCGCGGAAAAGTTGAACGAGGCTGCCCCATTTTCCGGCCCGGCCAAGACCATCCTGCTGACGACGGGCGCCGAGGCCACCGAAAACGCGGTGAAGGTTGCGCGTGCCGCCACCGGCCGTTCGGCGGTGATCGCGTTTACCGGTGGCTTCCATGGCCGCACCCTGCTGGCCAGCGCGATGACCGGCAAGACCACCCCCTACAAGCGCCGCTTCGGGCCGATGCCGGGCGAAGTGTTCCACGCGCCGTTCCCCACCGGCCTGAATGGCAACACGGTGGAACGCACGCTGGAAGCGATCCAGTACCTGTTCGCCGCCGATGTGGAGCCCGAGCGCGTGGCGGCTTTCATTGTCGAGCCGGTGCAGGGCGAGGGCGGGTTCCATGTGGCGCCCAGCGAATTCCTGGAAGCGCTGCGGGCGCTGGCCGACCAGCACGGCATCCTGCTGATTGCCGATGAAGTGCAGGCCGGTTTTGCCCGCACCGGCAAGCTGTTCGGCATCGAGCATTCCGGCGTCGAGCCCGATCTGGTCTGCGTGGCCAAGTCGCTTGCCGGGGGCTTTCCACTGGCCGGGCTGATTGGCCGCGCGCCGATCATGGATGCGCTCGATCCCGGTGGCCTGGGCGGCACCTATGGCGGTTCGCCCATCGGCTGCGCGGCGGCGCTGGCCGTGCTGGAAGTAATCGAGGAAGAGGGCCTCTGCGCCCGTGCCACGGCGATCGGTGCGCGGATGCGCGCAAAGGTGGAGGGCTTTGCCGCCGCCGGGTTGCCAGTTGCCAACATTCGCGGGCTGGGCGCGATGTTCGGGTTCGACGTGACCAATGCGGCCGGGGAAACCGATGGAGCGGTGGCCAAGGCGGTAACCGCCGCCGCGCTCGATCTGGGGTTGATCCTGCTGTCATGCGGCACCAAGGGCGAAACCATTCGCGTGCTTGTGCCGTTGACGGCATCGGACGAACTGATCGACGAAGGCTTCGATCTGGTGGAACAGGCCCTGGCAACGGTGGCCGGCAAGGTGATGGCATGAACGATATTCTGGAAGTGACCCGCCCCGCGCTGCGCCGCGCCGACTTGTGGCGCGAGGCCGCTTTCGTGGCGGGCGAATGGCGCAAGGGGGCCAAGGCCATCGCGGTGGACAATCCCGCCACCGGCGCAGTGATCGGCCATGTGCCCGATCTGGGTGCGGCCGAGGCGGAAGAAGCCGTGGCTGCTGCCCAGGCCGCGTTCGGCCCGTGGAAGGCCAGGACGGCCAAGGAGCGCGGCGCCGTGCTCAAGCGCTGGGCCGCGCTGATGCTGGAACATGCCGACGATCTGGCCACGATCATGACCGCCGAACAGGGCAAGCCGCTGGCCGAGGCCAAGGGCGAAGTGGGCTATGCCGCATCGTTCCTGGAATGGTTTGGCGAAGAGGCGCGGCGCATTCGTGGCGACGTGATCGCCCCGCACCAGGCGGACCGGCGGCTGGTCGTCACCCGCCAGCCGGTGGGCGTGGTGGGCGCGATCACGCCGTGGAATTTCCCGCTAGCGATGATCACGCGCAAGGCCGGCCCGGCCCTGGCGGTGGGTTGCCCCATCGTGATCAAGCCTTCGGAACTGACGCCGTTTTCGGCGCTGGCGCTTGCCGTTCTGGCCGAAGAAGCCGGCCTGCCCAAGGGGCTGCTCAGCGTGGTGACGGGCCAGGCCAAGCCGATCGGCGAAGTGCTGACCGGCGATCCGCGCGTGGCCAAGTTCACCTTCACCGGATCGACCCCGGTGGGCAAGTTGCTGGCCGCGCAATGCGCCAGCACGGTGAAGAAAGTCAGCCTGGAACTGGGCGGCAATGCGCCGTTCATCGTGTTCGAGGATGCCGATCTCGATGCCGCGGTGGAAGGCGCGCTGGCGTCCAAGTTCCGCAACACCGGGCAGACTTGCGTCTGTGCCAATCGCCTGCTGGTGCACGAGGCGGTGCACGATGCCTTTGCGGAAAAGCTTGCCGCGCGCGTGGCCGCGTTCCGCGTCGGGCCGGGGCTGGACGGGCCGACCGACCAGGGGCCGCTGATCGACGATCGCGCGGTGGCCAAAGTGACGGCGCATGTGGCCGATGCCGTGGCCAAGGGCGGCAAAGTGCTGACCGGCGGGCATCAGGCCCAGGCGATCGGCGCGCGTTTCTTTGAACCCACGGTGATTGCAAACGTGCCGGCCGATGCGCTGCTCAACCGCGAGGAAACCTTCGGGCCCCTGGCGGGCCTTGTGCGCTTTTCCAGCGAGGCGGAAGCCGTGGCCCTGGCCAACGACACGCGCTCGGGCCTGGCGGCCTATGCCTATACCAACGATGCCGCGCGGCAATGGCGCCTGACCGAGGCGCTGGAATATGGCATGGTGGGCATCAACACCGGCCTGATTTCCACCGAAGTGGCCCCGTTTGGCGGGGTGAAGGAATCGGGCCTGGGCCGCGAAGGTTCGTATCTGGGCGTGGAAGACTATCTCGACGTGAAGCTGGCCTGCATCGCAGTGCCAGCCGCATAAATCGCGCGCGGCGCCGGATGGCTGGTAAAAAATCCCGCCATTCGGCGCTGTGGCGCCAAAAATAGGGAAAAATCATCAGCGAATTTCCCATATCATCCCGCTGAGATCGCAATGGATCACTTTGGGAGTTCAGGCCATGCTTGTCGGCACCGTCAAGGAAATCAAGAACCACGAATATCGCGTCGGGCTGACCCCTGAGAGCGCGCATGAACTCGTGGCGCATGGGCACACCGTGCTGGTCGAAACCGGCGCCGGGGCCGGCATCGGGGCCACCGATGAAGCCTATGTGGCCGCCGGCGCGCAGATCGTGGCGACAGCAGCCGAAGTCTTTGCCCGCGCCGAGATGGTGGTCAAGGTCAAGGAACCGCAGGCGGTGGAACGCGCCATGCTGCGCGAAGGGCAGATCCTTTACACCTACCTGCACCTGGCACCCGATCCGGAACAGACCGCCGACCTCGTCAAGTCGGGCGCGGTGTGCATCGCTTATGAAACCGTGACCGATGCCAGCGGCGGCCTGCCGCTGCTCAAGCCGATGAGCCAAGTGGCCGGGCGCATGGCGATCCAGGCCGGCGCGACCGCGCTGGAAAAGGCTCATGGCGGGCGCGGCGTGCTGCTGGGCGGCGTGCCGGGCGTGCTGCCGGCCAAAGTGGCGGTGATCGGCGGCGGCGTGGTGGGCTTCAATGCCGCGCAGATGGCCGCTGGCCTTGGCGCCGACGTGACGATAATCGACCGCAGCCCCGAAGTGCTGGAGCGCCTGTCCAACCATTTCGAAAGCCGCGCCAAGACGCTCTATGCCGGCAAGGCCAATATCGCCGCTGCCGTGGCCGAGGCCGACCTGGTGATCGGCGCCGTGCTGGTGCCCGGTGCCGCCGCGCCCAAGCTGGTCACGCGCGAGATGCTGGCCACGATGAAGCCCGGCGCGGTGCTGGTGGACGTGGCCATCGACCAGGGTGGCTGCTTTGAAACCAGCCACGCCACCACCCATGCCGAACCGACTTACGTGGTCGACGGCGTGGTGCACTATTGCGTGGCCAACATGCCGGGCGGCGTGGCGCGTACCAGCACCTACGCGCTAAACAACGTGACGCTGCCCCATGCCCTGGCGATTGCCAACCTGGGCTGGAAGGCCGCGCTGGCGCGCAACGTGCACCTTGCCAACGGCCTCAACGTGGCGTTCGGCAAGGTCACGTATGAAGCGGTGGCAAAGGACCTGGGCTATACCTATATCCCGGCCGCCGACCTGATCGGCTGACGCCAAGCCCTTTGGAGATGCGATGATCCACACCGACCATGCCGCGTTGCGTGCCGCCTTGGACGACGGCACGGGCCTGTGCACGGTGGTGGGGATCGATGGTAGCTTCTCCCGTCGGGTGGGGGCGCAGATGGCGGCAAGTCGGGCCGGTGTGGCGCAAGCCATTGCCGGCTCGCTCGCAGACGTGTGCCTGGAACGGCAATTGGCGGGCGACCTTGCCGGGCTGGCGCCGGGCGCCGTGCCCATGCTGCAGCGCTATGGCCGCGGATCGCCGATCATCGATTTCCGGCTGCCCTGCGGCGGCGGATTGGACATCCTGCTCGACCCCGCACCGGAACGCGCCGAACTGGCGCAGGCGGTGGCCATGCTCGATGACCGCCAGCCGGCTAGCCTGCCTTTGCCCGTGCCTGATTGTGCGCCGGCGCACCTGCTGCGTGCTCGCCCCTACATTCCGCCGCTATCGCTGGTGCTGCTGGGCGAAGGCGCGGAATTGGCTGCCACGGCGGCACTGGCGCACACCATGGGCATCGCCACGCAAGTCTATGCCAAGGAAGACGCTGGCGCCCTGCGCCTGGGCGGTCTGCCGCAAGGCGCGCAGGCCGATGCCTGGACGGCGGTGCTGCTGCTGTTCCACGATCACGAATGGGAGCGCACGATCCTGCGCTGGGCGCTCGATACCCCGGCGTTCTACATCGGCGCACAAGGCGGCCTGCGCGCGCGCATGGCGCGGCTGGAAGACCTGGCGCGCGACGGCGTGAATGAAACCCAGCTTTCGCGCGTGACCAGCCCCATCGGCCTGATCCCGCGCACGCGCGATCCTGGCGTGTTGGCGCTGTCCGCGCTGGCCGAGATCATGGGCGCGTATGAGGCGCTGCATCCGCTGGCGTGAGGGCCGCCCCCTCCGACGGCCTGCGGCCGCCACCTCCCCCGATGGGGGAGGATTTGTCAGGTCGATCCTTCCCCACCGGGGGAGGTGGCAGCCCGCAGGGCTGACGGAGGGGGAAGCAGCGCTTCCGCACGCGCCAGGTCTTCGGGCGTGTCGATATCCAGTGCCTGCTCGGGCGTGAGTGCGAGACACGGCGCATCACGCAAAAGCGCACTTGCGCCGCGATCGCCGGTCAGCGCCATGAGTGCGGGAAAATGCTGCCCGCCGAGCAGGGCGGGGGGCATGGGCTGGGCACCGCAAATGCTGGTCAGCCGGTCCCCATCGAACCGGTCGAGCATCGCGGCGAAATGCTGCGCCGGAACCAGCGGCATGTCGGCCAGGGCGATCAGCACCGCGTCTGCCCCTTGCACGGCGGCAAGGCCCAGCGCAAGCGAGCGCGATTGCGGAGCATCGGGCGGATCGAGCGCTATGCGGGTGAAGCCGGGCAAGTCTGGCACGCCGGGTGCGGCCACCAGGATGCGTTGCGCCAGAGGCAAGGCGGCCGTGGCGGCGGCGGCGTGGGCGATCACCGGCTTGCCCGCCAGCAGGGCCGAGAGCTTGCCGCCGCCAAAGCGGCTGGCGCGGCCCGCCGCGAGCAGGACCAGGGCGATGCGGCGCTCGGTCATCGCGCGCGCCGGATGCGGCTTTCGCTGATCAGCGGGGCCGGGCGGTTGATGAAGGTTTTCAGGGCAAAGCTGCTTTGCACATGGGCGACGCCTTCGATTTGCGTGAGCCGTTCGAGCAGTTCGCGATAGTGATCGAGATCGCGCACCACGCAGCGCAGCAGGAAGTCCGACCCGCCCGACATCAGGAATCCGCTCATGATTTCGGGCAGTTCGGCAACTTGCGCCTCGAAGCGGTCCAGTGCCTCGCGCTGTTGCCGTTCCAGCGTGACCGAGACGAATACGCTCATCTTGCCGGCCAGGGCGCGCTCGTCCAGGCGGGCGAAGTAGCCGGTGATCAGGCCGGCCGCCTCCAACTGGCGCACGCGGCGGATCGTGGGGGTAAGCGAGAGGCCGATCTCCTCGGCCAGGTCGCGCCAGCTCATCCGGCCATCGCGGGTGAGGCATTGCAGGATGCGAATATCCCAGGAATCGAGTTCGGGCGGAGCGGTGGTTTCGGCCATGCAGCGTGAATGCACCATGATATGGCGTGATGGTAGTGCAAAATGCTGGCACGGGATTTTACCGGTGCGGCATTTGGCAACCCTTTCCAACCCTTTTGCGTTATCCTGTCATGACCGTTCAAGGCTTGGGAGAGAAAGCCCGTGGCAGAAATCGCCAACCAGCAGCCCCTGGCGCTGCATGTGCCCGAGCCCAAGGCCCGCCCCGGCGCGGCGCCCGACTGGAGCGGGGTGATCCTGCCCAAGGCCGGCGCCCAGCCGCGTCCCGACGAGGTCTGTGCCGCGTCGGAAACCTGGCCGTTGTGCACCGACCTGATCCGCGTGCTGGACGAAGCAGGCCATGCACAAGGACCGTGGAATCCCCGGCTGGACGCGGAAACGCTGCGATCCATGCTGCGCAACATGGCGCTGACCCGCGCGTTCGACGAGCGCATGTTTCGCGGCCAGCGCCAGGGCAAGACCAGCTTCTATATGAAGTGTACCGGCGAGGAAGCCACCTCGGTGGCGCCGGCCATGGCTCTGGCCGCCGATGACATGGTCTTTCCCAGCTATCGCCAGCAGGGCATCCTGATCACGCGCGGCTATCCGCTGACAGAGATGATCAACCAGATCTATTCCAACAAGGCGGATAAGCTGAAAGGCCGGCAGTTGCCGATCATGTATTCGGCGCGCGACTATGGCTTTTTCACCATTTCCGGCAACCTCGCCACGCAATTGCCGCAGGCGGTCGGCTGGGCCATGGCCAGCGCGATTTCAGCAGACACGCGCATCGCCGCGGCCTGGGTGGGCGAAGGATCGACCGCCGAGGGCGATTTCCATTCGGCGATGACCTTTGCCACGGTCTATAACGCGCCGGTCGTGCTCAATGTGGTCAACAACCAGTGGGCCATTTCCAGCTTTTCGGGCTTTGCCGGGGGCGAGCGGCAGACCTTTGCCGCGCGCGCCATCGGCCATGGCATTGCCGGGTTGCGCGTGGACGGCAACGATCCCCTGGCGGTCTATGCCGCCACGCGCTGGGCCGCCAACCGCGCGCGCAGCAATGCCGGCCCCACGCTGATCGAGCATTTTACCTATCGCGCCGAGGGGCATTCGACTTCCGACGATCCCTCGCAATATCGCAGCGCGCAGGAGCGCAGTTCGTGGCCGCTGGGCGATCCGATCGCGCGGCTCAAGGACCACCTGATTGCCCTGGGCGAATGGGACGAGGAGCGCCAGGCGGCGATGGACCTGGACCTGGCCGAGCAGGTGAAGACCGCCACCCGTGCGGCCGAGGCCAATGGCGTGCTGGGCCACGGGCTGCACCATCCGTTCCACACCATGTTCGAGGACGTGTTCGAGACGCTGCCCTGGCACCTTCAGGAGCAGAGCGAGCAGGCGATGCGCGAGCGGCGGATCAAGTGGCCCGATTGGCGGCCCGAGGACGGAGACGATATGCCATGAGCGACTTGGTAACGTGCCGCCGCATGACGATGATCGAGGCGATCAACGACGCGCTCGACGTGATGATGGCGCGCGACCCGTCCGTGGTGATCATGGGCGAGGACGTGGGTTATTTCGGCGGGGTGTTCCGCGCCACGGCCGGCCTGCAGAAGAAGTATGGCAAGACCCGCGTGTTCGATACCCCGATCAGCGAATGCGGGATCATCGGCGTGGCGGTGGGCATGGGCGCCTATGGCCTGCGCCCGGTGCCCGAAATCCAGTTTGCCGACTATATCTATCCCGGCCTTGATCAGCTTGTGTCGGAAGCGGCGCGGCTGCGCTATCGCTCGGCGGGGGAGTTCATTGCACCGCTGACCGTGCGTTCGCCCTTTGGCGGCGGCATCTTTGGCGGGCAGACCCACAGCCAGAGCCCGGAAGCGCTGTTTACCCATGTGGCGGGCCTTAAAACGGTGATTCCTTCGAACCCCTATGATGCGAAGGGGCTGTTGATCGCGGCGATCGAAGACAACGACCCGGTGATCTTTTTCGAGCCCAAGCGCATCTACAACGGGCCGTTTACCGGCGCCTATGACCGTCCGGTGGAGCCGTGGAGCAAGCACCCCGACAGCGAAGTGCCCGAAGGCCACTACACCGTGCCGCTGGGCAAGGCCCGCGTGGTGCGCGAGGGCGAGGGCGTGACGGTGCTGGCCTATGGCACGATGGTGCACGTGGCCCACGCGGTGTGCGTGGACAAGGGCGTGGACGCCGAAGTCATCGACCTGCGCACCTTGGTGCCGCTGGATATCGAGACGATCAAGCAATCGGTGCGCAAGACCGGGCGCTGCATGATCGTGCACGAAGCGACACGCACGGGGGGCTTTGGCGCAGAGCTTTCCGCCCTGGTGCAGGAGCATTGCTTCTATGAACTGGAAGTGCCGATCGAGCGCGTGACAGGGTTCGACACGCCCTATCCGCACAGCCTGGAATGGGCCTATTTCCCCGGTGCCGTGCGCATCGGCGAAGCCCTTGACCGCATTTGCAAGGATTGATCCCATGGCGCTTTACACCTTCCGCCTGCCCGACATTGGCGAAGGCATTGCCGAGGCCGAGATCGTGGCCTGGCATGTGCAGCCAGGCGACATGGTGGGCGAGGACAGCCCGCTGGCCGACATGATGACCGACAAGGCCACCGTGGAGATGGAAAGCCCGGTGGCGGGGCGCGTGGTGGCGATCGCGGGCGAAGTGGGCGAGCGGATTCCGATCGGCTCCATGCTGGTGGAAATCGAGGTTGCCGATGTTGAGGCGGGGGCTTCGACGGGCTCAGCCCCAACGGAACCTGCGGAAATTGCCCCAAGTCCCGTTCGCCCTGAGCCTGTCGAAGGGCATGGGGCGGAGGTTGAGGTCGCGCAGGGGGCTTCGACAAGCGCAGCCCGAACGGAAACCAGGCAAGAAACCTCAAAACCCGTTCGCCCTGAGCTTCTCGAAGGGCGGGAAAGCATGCGCGTCCTGGCCAGCCCGGCCGTGCGCCAGCGCGCGCAGGAACTGGGGATCGATCTGGCGCAAGTGCGCCCCTCGCAGGATGGGCGCGTGCGGCATGGCGATCTCGATCAGTTCCTGGCCTATAACCGCAGCTATGCCCCGGCGGGCGTGGCGCGCGCGGACGAGCAGGTGAAAGTGATCGGCCTGCGCCGCCGCATTGCCGAGAACATGGCCGCGTCGAAGCGCGCGATCCCGCACTTTTCCTATGTGGAAGAATGCGATGTGACGGCGCTGGAAGAACTGCGCGCGCAGCTCAATGCCGGGGGGCTCGATCGTCCGCGCCTGACCATGCTGCCGCTGCTGATCGTGGCGATCTGCCGCACGTTGCCGCAGTTTCCCATGCTCAACGCCCGCTATGACGATGAAGCAGGCGTGGTCACGCGCCACGGCGCGGTGCATCTGGGCATGGCGACGCAGACCCCGGCTGGCCTGATGGTCCCGGTGATCCGCAACGCGCAGGACAAGAACCCCTGGGCCCTGGCGCAGGAAATCGCGCGGCTGGCCGAAGCCGCGCGCAATGGCACGGCCAAGGCGGACGAGCTTTCCGGCTCGACGTTCACGATCACGTCGCTCGGGCCGCTGGGCGGCGTCGCGACGACGCCGGTCATCAACCGGCCCGAAGTGGCGATCATCGGCCCCAATCGCATCGTCGAGCGGCCGATGTTCGTGCCCGATGGCCTGGGCGGCGAGCGCATTGCCAAGCGCAAGCTGATGAACATTTCGATCAGCTGCGACCATCGCGTGGTCGACGGCTGGGATGCGGCGAGCTTTGTTCAGGCGGTGAAGAAGCTGATCGAGACGCCGGCGTTGATCTTGGCGTGATGGCGGGGAGCGCGGTTGCGCTCCCCGCACCCATTCAGAAATCCGACGCGCGGGAGGCGGCGCGCGCCTTGGCAAAGGAGTCGCGGCGGAAGGCTTCGAACGCGACGCGCTGGTCGTGGCCGTTGTCCTTGGGATAGTCGCGGTATTCATCGATGATTTCGTCGAAGATCTCGCGCATCTCCTCCTTGTGGTCGGGGTGCGAGAAGATGTGCAGGCGGTTTTCGCGCATCGCGTCGAGCGTGCGCTGCGCGATCACGTCCGGCTCCATGCCGAATTCGTGCACGCCGGCCAGGCGCTCCACCGCTTCCTGGTTCACCGGCTTGGCCCCGGCTTTCAACCCATCCGGGCGGATCGCGTCGCTGGCGTAGATATAGCTTTTGACGAGGCCGGGGCACAGCACCGACACGCCGATGCCATATTGCAGCAGGGAATAGTGCAGCGATTCCGAAAGACCGCGCACGGCGAACTTGGTGGTGTTGTAGATCCCCGGTGTGCCGGCGGCGAGGAACGCGGCCATCGAGGCGGTGTTCGTGATGTGCCCGCCTTTTTGCGTGCCGGCCTTCACCCGTTCCACCATGCGCGGAACGAACGTCATCACGCCGTTGATCACGCCGTGGAGATTGACGCCGAGCAACCAGTCCCAGTCGTCATAGCTCGATTCCTCGATCGGCTGGAAAAGGTTGACCCCGGCGTTGTTGAACAAGAGCGAGACCGGGCCGAATTCGGCCTCCACCCGGTCGGCCGCATCGCGGAAGGCCTCGCGGCTCGATACGTCGAGCTGCACGCCCATGACTTCGCGATTGTCGAGGCTGGCCAGGGCCTTGTCGATCGAGTCCTGGCGAATGTCGGCAATCGCCACCTTGCAGCCTTCGTTGAGCAACTGGCGGACGAGGCCGATGCCGACGCCATTGGCGCCGCCGGTGACAAAGGCCGTGCGGCCCGCAAAATCCTTCATGGTCTTTCCTCTCCTTCCGGTCAGGCCGGCGTCTTTTCGGTGCGCGCGGCCTTGAGCGCGTTTTGCCGTTCGATTTCGGCGGTGATCGCCGGGTTGCGGAACAGCATGGCAAAGGTCTGCTTGTATTCCGGGTTTTCCGGCAGGTGGGTTTGCACCGCGGCCGTGGTCGCTTCACCGCGCTCGCGCACGCCCACCAGGAATTCGGAATGGGTGAGGATGTAGAGTTCGTCGTTCAGGATGCCTTCGAGCACGCGCTGGCCGACTTCTTCCTTGGTCTGGTAGAGGTGCGAGAAATTGCCCCCGGCCTGGCGCCGCTTGTCGGCTTCGGCATAGCCGGTTTCGGCCAGGTCTGCGGGGCGCGTCTTGCCCGCTTCGGCAATGTTGGACTGCACGGCGCCGGGGCAAAAGGCCGAGCAGATCACGCCACGCGGTTCAAGTTCGGGGCGCATGCATTCCATCATCGAGGTGACGGCGGCCTTGCCCGAGGAATAGATCGTGGTGGCTGCTGCGGGCACCAGTGCGGACATCGACGCGGTGTTGACGATATGGCCGCCTTCGCCATGGGCGAGGATGCGCGGCAGCACGGTGACGATGCCGTTGATCGTGCCGCCCAGGTTCACCCCCATGACCCAATCCCAATCGGCAAAGGTGGCAAGGTCGGTGGGGCCGACCACGGCCACGCCGGCATTGTTGACCAGCAGGTGGATCTTGCCAAAGCGCGCCTCGATCGCGTCGGCCACCTCGGCATAATTCGCACGATTGGTGACATCGAGCTTGAGCGCCAGGATGCGATCGGTGGCGCCATCGGTCCCTTGCGCCAGTTCGGCGCCGCCCTCGGCCAGGTGATCGTCGCGAATGTCGGCGATGGCCACGTTCATGCCCGCGCCAAGCAGCGCCTTGGCAATGCCCAGGCCGATGCCGCTGGCCCCCCCGGTGACGAGTGCCGTCTTGCCCGCAAGATTCTGCATGCTTCCTCTCCGATTGTTTCGATGTAACGTTTGTTATGATGACCAGCGCCGGCTGTGGCGCGGAATCTGTTTTTCGCCTTACCTATTCACTACCTGGGAATTGTATGCAAGACTAACAATGCACCGGATCAAAAGGCCCCGATTCAAGCTCTGTGTCAAACAGGGGCCGGCCGGGAGAGGAGACAAGCGATGGCAGGTGCAATGGCGCCGACGCTACCTGATGACGGGGTGGCGGCGATTCAGGCAGAAGCCGATGCGGCGCAAGGCGCGCCGGGCGGCGGAACCGACGCACGAAGCTGGCCTTCGGCAGGGGCGGCGTGGTTCGCGCTCTTTGCCATCGTGCTGGCCACGTTCCTCAATTTCTTCGACCAGACGGTGTTCGGCATGCTGGCCCAGCGCATCAAGCTGGACTTCGGCCTGAGCGACGAACAGCTCGGCTTTCTGGGTGGGCCGGCCAGCGTGATCTTTTTCGTGGTGGTGGGCATTCCGCTGGCGCGACTGGCCGATGTCTATCCCCGGCGGCTGGTGCTGGCGGGGGGCATGCTGGCCACCGGCACGATCATGGCGCTGGGCGGGCTGGCCCAGGGCTTTGGCCAGTTCGTCGGCACGCGCATGTTCCTGGGCGCGGGCGGATCGGCGCATGCGCCGGCATCCTATTCGCTGCTGGCCGATTTCTTCCCACCACGAAAGATCACGCGCGCCTTTGCCGTGCTGCAACTGGGCTTCATCGGCGGGACCACGGTGGGCGTGGCGCTGGGCGGCAAGCTGATCGTGTGGCTGGCGGGCGTGTCCGATCCGGTGGTGCTGGGCCTGCACGTGCATTCCTGGCAGCTGATCCTGCTGGGGCAGGCCGCGCTCGGGCTGGTGGCGGCGCTGCTGCTGCTGGCGATTCGCGAGCCGGCGCGGCGGGGCCTGGCGCCGGCCGCCAGCCGCGGGGCAGACCTGGAACGCCCCGGTCTGGGGCGGCGCATCCTGGCGTTCACCGGGCTTGATGCCATGCGTGCGATCCATGCGCGCGGGCGGGTCTATTATCCGCTGTTCCTGGGGCTGGCGCTGGCGGCGGTCGAGACGTTCGGCCTGGCGTTCTGGCGGGTGCCGTTCATGATCCGCACGTATGGCTGGGACGAAGGGCGGATCGGCATGGTCATGGCCCCGATGCTGCTGGTCAGCTCGTTGCTGGGCGTGTTCCTGGGCGGCGTGTTCGTGGAATGGATGGCCAAGCGCCACAAGGATGCCAACGTGCGCTGTGCGGCGATCCTGTTCGGCCTGGTCACGGTCTGCGCGATCGTCTCACCGCTGATGCCCACGGGCGAGACGAGCCTGGCGGTCATGGCGCTGAGCGGCATGTTCGGCCTGGCTGGGGCCGTGCCGCAGAACGCCGCGATCCAGCGCATCGCGCCCAATGAAATGCGCGGGCAGGTAACAGCGATCTATCTGTTCATGTTCACCTTTTTCGGTGCGATGGGCAGCTTTGTGGTGGGCGTTGTGGCGCAGCGCATCGTGGGCGTGGAAGCACAGCTGTGGAAGGCGCTGGTGATCACCGCCGCCGCCCTGCTGCCGATTGCGACGATCTCGATGATCCTGGCCATCCGCCCCTATCGCGAGGAAGTGGCCCGCCTCGAGGCGCAAGGGCGTTGACAGCCCGGTCCCGATCCGCAATTTGTTAGTTAGACAAACAAAGTGGAGAGAGTGATGACGGGCGAAACCGGAAGCGATCGTATTGCCGCGCTGGAGGAAAAACTGGCGCAAGTGGAAGCGCGGCTGACCGTGCGCGAAGATGAACTGGACGTGCGCAAGCTGCAGCACCTCTATGGCTACCTGATCGACAAGTGCCTCTATAACGAGACGGTGGACCTGTTCACCCCGGATGGCGAAGTGCGCTTCTTCGGCGGCACCTGGAAAGGCAAGGAAGGCATTCGCCGGCTCTATGTGGAGCGGTTCCAGAAGCGCTTCACCTATGGCAACAACGGCCCGATCGATGGCTTCCTGCTCGACCATCCGCAGTTGCAGGACATCATCGACATCCAGCCTGACGGCGTGACCGCGCTGGCGCGTGCGCGCTCGATGATGCAGGCCGGGCGCCACAAGGATTTCGAGGGCGATGCGCCGCACCTCAAGGCCCGGCAGTGGTGGGAAGGTGGCATTTACGAGAACACCTACAAGAAGGTGGACGGCAAGTGGCACATCCATATCCTGAACTACATGCCGATCTGGCACGGCGACTTTGAAAGCGGCTGGGCCAATACCCCGCCTGAATACGTGCCGTTCCCCAAGGTGACTTATCCCACCGATCCCACCGGGCCGGACGAACTGCTGGAAGGCCACTGGTTGTGGCCCACCCACAAGATCACCCCGTTCCACATGAACCATCCGATCACCGGCAAGCCGATCGAAGCGCAGCGCCTGCAGCGCGACCTCGATCACGATGCCGCCATCGCTGCGAAGTAAGCCACAGACCATGACGACAACCGCCTATCCCTCGCTTTGCATGATCATCAACGGCCAGCGCGTGAGCGGGGGTGGGCGGCGCACCCATGCCGTGGTCAACCCGGCCACCGGCGCCGTGCTGGGCGAATTGCCGCTGGCCGACGCCGCAGACCTTGATGCCGCGCTGGAGGCGGCCGCCCAGGGTTTTGCCCTGTGGCGCAAATCCACCCCGCAGCAGCGCGCCGCCGTGCTCAATGGCGCGGCGCGGCTGATGCTGGAGCGGCAGGAAGACCTGGCCCGCGTGGCCACGCTGGAACAGGGCAAGACCCTGGCCGAGGCACGGATCGAAGTCTTGATGAACGTGGGCCTGTTCCAGTTCTATGCCGGGGAAGTGCAGCGCATCTATGGCCGCGCGCTGGTGCGACCCACCGGCATGCGATCGACCGTGACGCACGAGCCGGTAGGTCCGGTGGCGGCCTTTGCGCCGTGGAACTTCCCGCTGGGCAACCCCGGGCGCAAGCTGGGCGCGCCAGTGGCGGCGGGCTGTTCGGTGATCCTGAAAGCGGCGGAGGAAACCCCGGCCAGCGCGCTGGGTGTGCTGCAATGCCTGCTCGACGCCGGGCTGCCGCCGCAAGTGGCCCAGGCGGTGTTCGGCGTGCCCGATCAAGTGAGCCGGCACTTGTTGGGTAGCCCGGTGATCCGCAAGCTGTCGTTCACCGGATCGACCCAGGTGGGCCAGCATCTGGCCAAGCTGGCGGCCGACGACATGAAGCGCACCACGATGGAACTGGGCGGCCATGGCCCGGTGCTGGTCTTTGCCGATGCCGATCTCGACCGCGCGATCGAAACCGCCGTGGCGCACAAGTATCGCAACGCCGGGCAGGTCTGCGTCAGCCCCACGCGCTTCATCGTGGAAGAGCCGGTGTTCGAGGCGTTTCGCGATGGCTTTGCCGCGCGCGCCGCCCAGGTACGCGTGGGCAACGGGCTGGACGAAGGCGTGCAGATGGGGCCGATGGCCAACCCGCGCCGGCCCGAAGCGATGGAACGGCTGATCGGCGATGCGCGCGGGCGCGGCGCACGGCTGCACACCGGGGGAGAGCGGATCGGCAATGCCGGGTTCTTCTTTGCGCCCACCGTGCTGTCCGACATTCCGCTTGATGCAGCGATCATGAACGAGGAGCCGTTCGGCCCGGTGGCGCTGATCAACCGCTTTGCCGATGCCGATGCGATGATCGCGGAAGCCAACCGCCTGCCCTATGGCCTGGCAGCCTATGCCTGGTGCCAGGGCCACGCCACGCGTGCCCGCGTCGCGGCCGAAGTGGAAACCGGGATGCTTGGCATCAACACCACGATGATCGGCGGGGCGGACGCGCCATTTGGCGGGGTGAAATGGTCGGGCCACGGGCACGAGGACGGGCCCGAGGGCCTGATGGCGTGCCTGGTGACCAAGACCGTGCACGAAGCCTGATGCGCCCCGTCATGTGCCCAGTCATACGCAACGTCATGGCTGGGCAACACTGTGGCAAAGCAAGAGGCATAGCGGGGCGGGTTTACCCCCTTCCTGCCGGAGTGCCCCATGCGCCGTCTTTCTGTCTGTGCCCTGATGCTGGCCGCCACCCCCGCGCTGGCCGCGGAGGACGACGCCCAAGTGTGGCTGGCGCAGCAATCGTTTCTCAACCTGAACCAGGACCTGGTGCTGTTCACCGACCTGCAACTGCGCCTGACCGACGATGCCGAGCGCGCCGGCCAGGCGATTGCGCGCGGCGCGCTGGGGGTGAAGCTGGATCGATCGACCACGGTGTGGGGCGGCTATGGCTATATCCGCACCGATCCGCTGGGCGGCCGGGTGACCCACGAGCATCGCGTATTCGAGCAGGTGACCTGGCGCGCCTTTGGCGACGGGGCAGGCAATGGCACGACACGCCCGACGCTGACAGGGCGCACGCGTCTGGAACAGCGCATGCTGGAAGGGCAGGGCGGCACCGGCTGGCGCCTGCGCCAACTGGTGCGCCTGGACGTGCCGCTGGGCAAGCCGGGCACGCCGCAGGCGGTGGTCTGGGCCGAGCCGTTCGTGGGCCTCAACCGCACCGGGTGGGGCCAGAAATCGGGCTTCGACCAGTTGCGCGGCTTTGCCGGCCTGGCCGTGCCGCTGGCGAAGGGGATCAGCGTGGAGGCCGGCTACTCGGGCCAATACGTGTCCCGCCCGGCGCGCGAAGACCGGATGAATCACATTGCCAGCCTGTCGCTGATGATCCGCAGGTGATCGCGCGCGGGCTGGCCCATAACCAGGAGAGGCCCGCATGACCCAGGAACTCAAGACCGGCGATCTGAAAACAGGTGGCGCGCAAGGATACTTGCGCATCGCCACCGAAGAAGCCTTTGCCACGCAGGAACAGGTCGATGCCTATCTGCGCATGATCCGCGATGGCGAGGCAGACAAGGGCATGGTCTCGCTCTGGGGCTTTTATGCGCAATCGCCGTCGGAGCGGGCGGTGCAGATCATGGAGCGGCTGCTCGACTTAGGGCCGAGGCGCATTGCCGACATGGATGCCACCGGCATCGACAAGGCGATCCTGGCGCTGACATCGCCCGGCGTGCAGCCCTTGACCAACCTGGACGAGGCCAAGGCGATTGCCGCGCGCGCCAACGACCGGCTGGCCCAGGCGTGCGAGACCTATCCCGACCGCTTCATCGGGCTGGGCACGGTGGCGCCGCAGGATCCGGAATGGTCCGCCCGCGAAATCCATCGCGGGGCCAAGGAACTGGGCTTCAAGGGCATCCAGATCAACAGCCATACCCAAGGCCGCTATCTGGACGAGGATTTCTTCGATCCGATCTTCCGCGCCCTCGTGGAAGTGGACCAGCCGCTGTACATCCACCCGGCAACCCCGCCCGATGCCATGATCGGGCCGATGCTGGAGGCCGGCCTTGACGGCGCGATCTTTGGTTTCGGCGTCGAAACCGGGATGCACCTGCTGCGGCTGATCACCATCGGCATTTTCGACAAGTATCCCAGCTTGCAGATCATGGTGGGCCACATGGGCGAAGCGCTGCCCTACTGGCTCTATCGCCTGGACTACATGCACCAGGCCGGGGTGCGTTCGCAGCGCTATGCGCGGATGAAGCCGCTCAAGAAGACCATCGCCGAATACCTGCGCTCCAACGTGCTGGTTACCAATTCGGGCATGGCGTGGGAGCCGGCGATCAAGTTCTGCCAGGAGGTGATGGGCGAGGACCGGGTGATGTATGCCATGGACTATCCCTATCAATACGTGGCCGACGAAGTGCGCGCGATGGATGCGATGGACATGACGCCGCAAACCAAGGCAAAGTTCTTCCAGACCAACGCGCAGCGCTGGTTCAAGCTGTAAGCCGGCACGACAAGAACAACGGGAGAGAGACGATGTACGCAGTGGCAGGGGCATCGGGGCAATTGGGGCGGCTGGTGCTCGCCGAACTGGTGGCGCGCGCGGGCGCGGCCCAGGTGGTGGCGCTGGCGCGCGATCCGGCCAAGCTGCAAGGCGCGGGCGTTGGCGCCCAAGTCTTGGGCCGCGTGGCCGATTACGACAAGCCCGAAACGCTGGCGCCCGCGCTGGCCGGGGTGGAACGGCTGCTGCTGATTTCGGGCAACGCCGTGGGCGCGCGCGTTTCGCAGCACAAGGCCGTGATCGATGCGGCCGTGGCGGCTGGCGTCAAGCTGATCGCCTATACCTCGATCCTGCATGCCGATACGTCCACCATCGGCCTGGCCGAAGAGCACAGGCAGACCGAAGCCTTGCTGCGCGCCAGCGGCGTGCCGTTCGTGCTGCTGCGCAACGGCTGGTATAACGAGAACTATACCGGCGCGCTGGCGCCCGCGATTGCCCATGGTGCGATTCTGGGCGCCGCGGGCGAGGGACGCATCGCCAGTGCCACGCGGGCGGACTATGCGGCGGCGGCGGCCACCGCGCTGATCGGCGCGCGCGGGGGCGAGGTCTATGAACTGGCGGGCGACACCGCCTTTACCATGGCGGAATTCGCGGCAGAGGTTTCGCGCCTGGCGGGCAAGCCGGTGGCCTATGTCAACATGACCAAGGCCGATTATGCCGCTGCGCTAGAAGGCGTGGGCCTGCCCGGGTTCCTGGCGCAGATGCTGGCCGATTCCAGCTTTGAATCGAGCAAGGACCAGCTGTTCGATGCCAGCCGCACGCTCAGCGCATTGATCGGCCGGCCGACCACGCCGATTGGCGATACCATCGCTGCGGCGCTGGCCTGATCATGGCGGAATCCGGCGACGCGCCCAATCCTTCTGGCGTTCCTTCTCGCCTCATTGCCAAGGGCGGCTGGTATGCCCTGGTGCTGGTGGCGCTGACCAATGCGATGAGCCTGCTCGATCGCCAGATCCTGGCGATCCTGGCCCCGGCGATCAAGCAGGACCTGGGCGTGGGCGATGCGGAGATGGGCCTGCTCTACGGCACGGTCTTCGCGCTGTTCTACGCGCTGTTTTCGCTGCCGGTGGGCCGCCTGGCCGATGGCTGGACGCGCACCCGGCTGCTGGGGATCAGCCTGGTGCTGTGGTCGGCGGCGACCGGGCTGGGTGGCCTTGCCACCAGTTTTGCCCTGCTTGCCCTCTCGCGCCTGGGCGTGGGGATCGGCGAGGCGGCGACCCAGCCGGCCGGCACATCACTGATCTATGATTTCTGGCCCAAGCATCGGCGCGGTTTCGTCATGGCGGTGATGGCCTCGGCCATTGCGCTGGGGCTGGGCGGCTCGCTGATCCTGGGCGGAGTGGCGGCGCAGGCCTGGACCGAACATTGGGCCGGCGGCGCGGCGCCCTGGGGGCTCAAGGGCTGGCAGTTCGCGTTTCTGGTGGCCGCCGCGCCCGGCTTTGTCCTGGCGGCCTTCGTCGGCACGATGAAGGAACCGGCACGCGGCGCCATCGACGGTCTGGCGGCGCCGGTCGATCCGCATCCGTTTCGTGCCAGCTTTGCCCTGTTGGGTGGGGTGACGCCGGGGCTGCACTGGATTGCCATGGCGCTGCGCCGCGTGCATCTGCGCGCACTGGGTTTCAACCTCGCAGCGCTGGCGGCAATCGTGGCGGTCATGGCGGGGCTGGCCGTGGTTTGCCGCGGCCTTTCGCTGCGCCCGCCGGTGCCGCTTGGCCCCGTCACCGTGGATGCCCACACCCTGCAATGGACGGTGATCGGCTTTGGCCTGTTCGTGCTGGTCAACCTGATGCAGCGGATGCGCGCCGACGATGCCCAGGCGTTTCGCGTGATCGCCGGATCACCCACGCTGATCATGGCGATTGCGGTGGGCACGCTGCAATCGGCGATCAACTATGGCATGATGGCATTCAATCCCAGCTTCCTGATCAAGACCTATCATCTTTCGATGAAGGACACGGCGTTGCAGTTCGGACTGCTTTCGGCCGGGATGGGCATTGTCGGCCCGTTGATCTGGGGCCCCCTGGCCGATCTGCTGCACCGCCGCCTGCCGTCTTCGGGCCGGGCGATGGTGGCGCTGTTCGCCATGGGGGTTTCGCCCATCCTCTCGTTCTGGACGTACCTTTCACCCGATCCGGCCACGTTCTATTGGCACTTTGCGATCTACAGCCTGGTGCTGACGGGCTGGATGCCCCCGCTCTATGCGATCATGTACGATCAGGTGCTGCCGCGCATGCGCGGGATCACCGCCAGCCTCTATCTCTTGACCATGACCATCGTGGGCATGGGCATCGGGCCCTATGCGGTTGGGCTGATTTCCGACGCCACCGGCAACCTCACCCATGCGATGCTGACGATGAACGCGGTGGCCGTGCCGATCGTGGTGCTCATGCTGCTGATCGCGCGGCGTTCGGCGCGGGATGAGGCGGGATTGGTGGGGCGGTAACGGAAGTAGCACAAGGCTTCCACCACCCCCCGACCCCCCCCTCTGAAGAGGAGGGGGAGTATAAACCAAAAGCCCCATCCTCTTTAGAGGAGGAGGTTGGGGGTGGTGGAAACCGCAATCAACGTCACAAAACCCGCCACACCCACAGCTTGATGCCCAGCGGATAGCGCGCGCCGCTGCAGATGAAGATCGACTGGTTCATCCACTCGTATTTGCCCAACGGCGCGATGAATTCGGGCACGGTGCGGAAATAGTATTCGGCCGGATCGACCTCTTCCCCCGCAGCCAGGCGCGCCATCACGTCGGGCGGGCCGCGGCGCAGGCCCTTGTTGCGGATCTGGATGAGCACGCCATCGTCGGTCTCGATGGCATAGAGCGCATCGGCCACGGTGACGCCGTCGGGCCGGGTTAGCTGCCAATCGGCCGAATTGCCCACCAGGCGGCCCTGGATCAGCGGCCCTTCCACGCGCCCGCCGCCCACGATGGGGATGATGCGGCGGGTGCCGTCATAAGTCGGCCCGATCTGGCGCGGCGGTTCGAGTTCGCCGCTGGCCTCATAGACGAATTCCAGTTCGGGCTTGATCATGCGTGCTCTCCCATCGACCAGATCGTTATGCGGCATAGCATAAGGCGATCACGCCGCCAGGCCAATCTCGGCCGCATCCGCCCAGTTGCCGTGCAGGCCAAAGCGCAGGCGAATGGGAATGTGCACGGTGGCCAGCGGGCCGTTGGCGATGGCCTGGGCATCGAAGATCAACAGGTCGCTGCGCTGTTCTTCCAGCCGGTTGCACACTTGCACGATCCAGCCATCGCCTTCTGCGGCATCCTTGCTGCGCGGGATGAAGCACGGTTCCTGCAACGAAGAGACCGGGCCGCACCACCAGTGTTGCTCTTCTCCGCTAGCGAAATCCTTGTGGAACAGGCAATTCATCAAGAGGCCCCCGGCGCTGCCACCGCGCAGTTCCACGGGACGCTTCATGTCCATTTCCAGGAACCACCCATGGCGCGTCTGGCGTCCGGCAAAGCGATCGTCGATGCGCGGAAATTCGCACGCCGTGTCCGACAGGCGATCGATCGCGGCAAAGTCCTCGCCGTTGCTGGCCAGGTCCACCACCCAATCGGTGGGATAGCTCATCGCCTCGCGCCCGTTGAACGGGGCGCCGTGCACGTCGGGAAAGAACGGGAACATGTTGTTCTTCGCCTCGCACGTCAGGAAGTGTATCTTGCTGCCTTCCTGCCAGGCGTTGAGCACGTGGCTGGCAAAGCAGTTGTCGCGCTTGAACCAGCGGATGTCATCCTGGGTCACGCCATCGCGGCGCGGGATCACGCCCAGGTACACTGGCTTGGTGGTGTCGAAACCGAAGTGCGGCAGCCCTGCTTCCAGCCGTTCCCAACTGCCGATCGAGGGGATGATGTGCAGCACCAGGTAATCCTGGGTGATGCCGAAATCGTGCATCATGCAGTAATAGGGAACCTTGAACCACACCTCGCGCACCAGTTCGCCGCTCGGGCTTACTTCCATGTACGTCACGTCATCGGTGCACAGGCCGCTGGCGGCATAGCCGATCGCCACCATGTTGCCCGTGGCCGGATCGATCTTGGGATGGGATGTGAAAGTCTGCCCGGTCATCTTGCCGCCGAACTTTTCAAAGCCGATGGTTTCCATGCTGGCCGGGTCCATCAGCAGGGCGGGGCTGTCTTCCTTCATTGCCCACAGCTTTCCGGCGTAGATGAAGGCGTTGGTGTTGGCCGTGGAGCGGATCTGCCCTTTCACGCTCTCGTCATCGGTCAAGGGATTGCGATAGGCGCCGAACAGGCCCTTGCCGGCTGCCTTCTCCAGCTTCCACTTGTCGGTCTGGGCCCAGCGCTGGCGAAAATCCACCTGGCCATCGTGAATGTGGAAGCGGGTGATCATGCCATCGCCATTGAAGGCAATGTCATCGCCCAGACGCGGGGGGAATTGCGGGTCTGGCTGAACGCGGTAAAACGCCCCGTTCAGTTCGCGGGGAATTTCGCCTTCGTGGGCCAGGTCGGCGATGTCGGCTTCGATCCGCGACGGGGTGTTGAAGCCGGTGAAGCTGGGCGAAGCGGGAAAGTGAGACACTGGCATCCTCCTGCTGGTATTGTATGGTTGGCTAACAATTGCGCTCTTCTGATGCGCAAGGCAATGGGGAGCAGGCATTGATCAAGGACAAGTTTGCCGATGCGGTGACGCCGCCCCCTGGCGAAGAAGCCGATATCGGCGAAATCAACGGAATCCTGGGCTTTCACATCCGCCTGGCGCATGGCGCGTGCCTGCGCCATTTCACCGAAACCTTCACCGAGCTGGACCTGACGCAGAAGCAGGTTTCGGTGTTGTGGCTGGTGGACGATCACCCCGGTATCGCGCAGACCGACCTGGCGCAGCGCCTGCGGATGGACCGCGCCACGACCATGGCGATCATCAACCGGTTGCAGGCCAAGCACTTCCTGCGGCGCGATCGATCGGCCGAGGATGGCCGCAAGCAGGCGCTGTTCCTGGAACCGCAGGGCCAGATCATGCTATCGCGCGCCAAGCACGCGATTGCCGAGCACGAAGCCTGGGTGAAGCGCCATTTTTCCGACAAGGAAGTGAAGCTCCTGCTGGAACTGCTGGCGCGCATTCACGAGTAGCCAGATCGTTTCGGCATGTTATAAAGCATAGCAATAATACGCCAGCCGGGCCTGTGGGAGAGAACCGATGTTGAACGATCCGCGCGAAGTGATTCGCCAATCGCCCATGGGGCTGCGGCAGTGGATTGCCGTCACCTTGATGATCGCGCTCAATGCGCTCGACGGGTTCGATGTGCTGTCGAGCGCCTTTGCCGCGCCCGGCATTTCCAAGGAATGGGGCATCGGCCGCGACGCGCTGGGCGTGGTGCTGTCGATGGAACTGATCGGCATGGGCTTTGGCTCGATCGTGCTGGGCGGCGCGGCAGACCGGTTTGGCCGGCGACCCACGGTGCTGGGTTGCCTGGTGGTGATGGCGCTGGGCATGGGCCTGGCGACCACGGCGAGCAGTCCGGTCACGCTGGGCTTGTGGCGCCTGCTCACCGGCCTTGGCATCGGTGGCATGCTCGCGGCGATCAACGCGGTGACGGCCGAGATTTGCAGCACCAAGGGCCGCAGCCTGGCGATGTCGCTGATGGTGATCGGCTATCCCATCGGTGCCACGGTGGGCGGCACGATTGCCGCCCTCCTGCTCAAGAGCGGCGATTGGCGCGTGGTGTTCGAATTTGGCGCGATCGCCACGGTGGTGTTCATCCCGCTGGTCTGGTTCCTGGTGCCTGAAACGCCGGCGTGGTTCCTGGTCAGCCGCCCGGCCGATGCCCTGGCGCGGGTCAACCGCTCGCTGGGCGCACTGCGCCTGCCTGCCGTGCATGCGTTGCCTCCGGTGGAAACCGGCGCGGCCAAGTCCAGCCTGTTCGACATTTTCCGGCCGGGCCTGGTCGGCACCACGCTGCTGCTCACGCTGGGCTATTCGCTCCACTGCATCACGTTCTATTACATCCTGAAGTGGAGCCCCAAGATCGTGGCCGATTTCGGCTATACGCAGCCGCAGGCAGCCAGCGTGCTGGTGTGGGCCAATATCGGCGGGGCGATCGGCGGTGGACTGTTCGGGTTCCTGATGCACCGGTTCGGCATCAAGTGGCCGACGATCGCCATGCTGCTGGCCGGCACCGTGGCGGTTTCGCTGTTCGGCCTGGGGGCAGACAGCCTGGTCGGCTGGCGCGTGGCGGTGTTCTGCACCGGGTTTACCACCAATGCCGCGATCGTCGGGTTCTATTCCGCGTTTGCCCAGGGCTTTCCGGCCAAGGTGCGCGCCACGGGCACCGGCTTTGCCATCGGCGCGGGGCGGATCGGCGCGGCCGGCTCACCCATCCTGGCCGGCGAACTGTTCCATGCCGCGCAATTGCCGCTGCTGACCGTGTCGATCATCATGGGGCTGGGCTCGCTTGGCGCGGCGGCCACGCTGCTGGCGCTGCGCCTGCGCGAGGCGCACTGACCGGTCGCAACTGGGGTCAGGCGAGGATGCTTACGTCAGCAAGCCGGGCCCCAGCAGCGTCAGAATCTTGACGTCGATCGCCATGCCTTCCGCCCGGCGGGCGGCGACATAGCCGGCAATATCGTCCAGCGGCGCGTGGTGCACGGTGATGCCTTCGCCTTCCACCCCGCCGCCGGCCGAAACCCGCGTCAGGCCATGGGCACGGAACAGGGTAAAGCTTTCCGAAACCATGCCGGGGCTGGACCAGAATTCGCCCAGCGCTTCCATGCGGGTGGCGCGATAGCCGGTTTCTTCTTCCAGTTCGCGTGATGCAGCAAGGCTCGCGTCTTCGTCCTGGCTGCTATCGTCATCGCCGATCAGGCCGGCGGGCAATTCCAGGCAGGGGCGGCCCAGCGGCACGCGGAACTGCTCCACCAGGATCACGTCGCGGGCTTCGGTCATCGCCAGGATTACCGCCGCGCGAATGTTGCGCGCGCGGCTGACATATTCCCAGCGGCCGCGCGTTTTGGCGGCAATGAAGCGGCCTTCCCAAGGCGTTTCCTCGGGATTGTCGCGGAATTCGTCTTCAAGGCTCATAGCAGGATCGGTCCGTCGGGCAGTTCGTTGCGGTCATCCGCCAGGGCCGGGGCGGCTTGGGCGAGCACGGCGCCGATGCGCTCGATCGCCGCGACCATTCCATCGCCCAGGCGCCCCTCGCGCAAGGGCGCCAGCAGGGCCGCCATGGCATCGCCCCACACTTCCGGGCTGACATGGTCGGCAATCGCGCGGTCGGCGATGATCTCGGCCTTGCGCTCGGCCAGCGAGACATAGAGCACCACGCCGGTGCGCCCGGTGGTGCGGCTTTCCGCGCCCAGGCGAAAGGCAGTGAGGGCACGGGCGTGGACGCGGGCGCGCTTGATGGGCGCCGGGGTGAGCCACAGGCGCAGGCGATGCCACTTCAGGATCGCGAGGCTGGCGGCGAACTTGACCACCGCCACGGTGAGGGCGAGGCCGAAATAGGCACGCGCGCTCCATTCCGTGGCCCACAGGCCCAGCACGCGATCGACCAGCGCCACGTAAAACGCAGGGGTGGCTTCCAGCGCGGCGAGGGCCAGGAACGCGATGAACACCGACCAGGCCAGCGCCACGTCGGTGTAAGGGTCGGACTGCGCGGATACGACGGTAACGATCTCGCCCGCCGTGTCGCGCTCGGCCTGGGCCACGGCGGCCGCGATGCGGGCACTGTCATCCTGGGTCAACAGCATGTCACCAATCCCCCGAAGCGCCACCGCCGCCAAAACTGCCACCGCCGCCGGAGAAGCCGCCGCCACCACCGCCGCCCCAGTCCGATCCGCCGCCAAAGCCGGAACCGCCACCGCCGCCGCCCCATCCGCCGCTCGGGAAGATGAACACGCCGGGACCGCCGCCGCCATAGCGGCGCCCGCCGCCCCGCATGGCGCGCAGGAACGGCAGGACGAAGAAGAGGCCGAAGATCACCAGGAATACCACGGTGCCCGCGTCGAAGTGCGGCTCGTTGGCCTTCTTCTGCGCCTTGGCCGCCTGCGCCGCCACCTGGCGCGCCTGATCCTCGGGCAGCTTGAGCTGGGCGATCAGCTGGTCGGTGGCCGCGTTGATGCCACCGGCGTAATCGCCCGCCTTGAAGCGCGGCACGATTTCACGCTGGATGATCACTTCCGAAAGCGCGTCGGTCAGGATGCCTTCCAGGCCATAGCCCACCTCGATCCGCACTTTGCGCTGGTTGGGCGCGACCAGCAGGATCGCGCCATCGTTGCGCTGCTTGTCGCCCAGGCCCCAGGCGCGGCCCAGGCGATAGCCGTAGTCCTCGATCTCCTGTCCTTGCAGGTCGGGCACGGTCGCCACCACCAGCTGGCGCTGCGACTGCTGCTCCAGCGCGGCCAGCTTGGTATCGAGGGCTTGCACCTGCTGGGGCGACAGCAGGTGCGCATCGTCCACCACGCGGCCGGTCAGCTGCGGAAACGTCTGCGCCCAGGCTGGCGTGGCGAAGATCGCCAGCACCAGCAGGGCAAGGGCGGCCCAGCGCTGTACGAAGTGCCGTTTCACCGGCTTAATTGAAATTGACCTTGGGCGCTTCGTCGGCCCCGGGCGTCGTGGCCTGGAACGGCACCATCGGCTTGGCACCATAGATCACCTTGGCGCCGATCACCGCCGGGAACGTGCGGATCGTGGTGTTGTAGGATTGCACCGCGTCGTTGTAATCGCGGCGGGCCACGGCGATGCGGTTTTCGGTGCCCTCAAGCTGGCTTTGCAGGGCCAGGAAATTCTCGTTGGACTTGAGATCGGGATAGGCCTCGACATTGGCCATCAGCCGGCCCAGCCCCTGCGACAGCTCGCCCTGCGCCTTCTGATAGGCGGCAACCTTGTCGGGGTCGGAAAGGTCGGCCGCCGTGATCTGGACCGAAGTGGCCTTGGCGCGGGCCTCGGTCACTTTCACCAGGGTGTCCTGTTCCTGGCGGGCATAGCCCTTTACGGTGGCCACCAGGTTAGGCACCAGATCGGCACGCCGCTGGTACTGGTTCTGCACATTGGCCCACTTGGCCTTCGCATTTTCCTCGGCCGTGGGAATCGAGTTGACCCCGCAGCCGGCAAGGCTTGCCGCTGCCACGGCAGCAAGGGCGAAGCGGGGCAGAAAACGATTGAAGAGGCGGGACATGGATCGATCCTCGTTGCAGATGCGCTGATGACATAGCGCTGCGACGTTGCGGATCAAGGGCAGCGCAACGTCGTTGGTCGAACTGTAAAGCAATTACCTTGGCGCTTGCCGCCCGGCAGGGGTGGTGGCAATCATCCGCGACGACCTGGTTAAGAAGGGGAAATGGGCCGTGGCCATTCTCGACGAATTCAAGACTTTTATCGCCCGTGGCAACGTGCTCGATCTGGCGGTCGGTGTCATCATCGGCGGCGCCTTTGGCAAGATCGTGACCTCGCTGACCGAAAGCATGATCATGCCGGTGGTGGGTTTCGTGACCGGCGGCGTGGATTTCACGCGCTATTTCGTGCGCCTGGGGCCGATCCCGGCAACGTTCAAGGGCGATCCCGACAACTATGCCCAGCTCAAGGCTGCGGGCGTGCCGATGATCGGCTATGGCGATTTCATCACCCAGGCGGTCAATTTCCTGATCGTGGCCTTCATCATCTTCCTGATCGTGAAGCTCGCCAATTCGCTGATCCGCAAGCACGAGGAAAAGCCCGCTGCGCCCGAAGCGCCCAAGGGACCGAGCGAAGTGGACCTGCTGATCGAGATCAGGGACGCGCTCAAGGCCAAGGGGTGAAGCACGGTTGGGCGCGGGCTCGGGGCCGGTTCGGGACAGGCCCTTCGACAGGCTCAGGGCGAACGCGGGTTGGGTTTTCCATTCCGAATTGCCCCGGCCTGAGCGTGTCGAAGCCGGTTTCCTCGCGCCCTCTTCCCATTGCGGAAGGAATCCCTATATGGGGCTCTGCCGGGTTTGACCCGGCTATGGCGATAAACTGCGGCGTACAATAGGCGCAGCGGACCCGGGGGCGGTACCCGGCGGCTCCACCACCTCTCTCGCGCATGCGGGGCAGATGACGGGGCCGAACTAGGATCGACGTGTGTTGAAAAGCGCTGTTTTCGCCCGGGCTGAGTAACCCGTTAAAGGCTCAAAACCAACAAGTGCCAACGACAACGAAGCACTTGCTCTCGCCGCGTAACCTGACGGCCTAACGGCCTGATCTTACAAAGCGAAAGCGCGGCTGGACACGCCGGTCAACAGAAGTGATACCAGCGGCCCGGGGGGTGCCGGGCAACAGAAATCCCCCCACCTTCCTTCATTTTCGCCCGCTTTGGCCCGGCCCAGTTCTGCCTGGCCCAGATCAGCCAGGCCCAGATCAGCCAGGCCCAGATCAGCCAGACCCAGATCAGCCAGGCATCGTCTCGGCCGAGCATTCGGCTGCGGCCTCGGTTTCCTGGCGCCGCGCCGCGCCGATTGCCTGCGCACGCTTGCGCCAGCCGGGGCGGCTATAGGCGATCGCGCTCATCGCCACGGCGGCCAGCGAACCCACCGGGAAAGCCAGCCACAGTGCATCGGCGCCGATCGAGGGATAGGCCAGGTGGTAGAACCCCAGCCGCGCCGGGAACATCGCGATGGCCAGGACGACCAGCGGCGCCATGACCACGCCGCCCGCGCGCATGGTGCCGAACAGCATGATTGTCATCCCGAACAGGATATAGCTCCAGCTGGCGAGCAGCTGGATGTGGCGTGCCATGTCCACCGCCGGGCTGGTCGAGCCCAGGAAAAGCACCAGCACCGGCCGGTCGAAGGCAAGCAGCAGCGCGGTCATCGTGCCGGTGACCGCGAAATTGAGAATGAGGCCTGCGCGCGTGATCCGGCCCAGCCGATCGACCAGGCCGGCCCCGATCGATTGGGCCGCCATGGCGCTGAGCGCAGCGGAAATGGCCATCGCCGGCATCTGCAGGTAGGTCCACACCTGGAGCGAGGCGCCATAGGCCGCACTGGTGACCGAACCTTCGCGGTTGACCAGGCCCAGCATGATGATCCCGGCGCCCGACACGATCAGCATCTGCGCGCCCATCGGCAGGCCCTTGGTGACGATATAGCGCAGCTCGTCCATGCGGGGCAGCAGATAGCCCAGTTCCGCCCCGCGCAGCCGCAGCGGCAGGTTGCGGGCATAGGCATAGAGCACCAGGACCACCATCGAGACATAGGACGAAATGGCCGTGGCGAGTGCCGAGCCGGCAATGCCCATGGCCGGGATCGGCCCCAGCCCGGCGATGAACACCGGGTTGAGCCCGCAATCGAGCACCACCGAGACGATCATGAAATAGAGGCTGGTCTTAGCATCGCCCGCGCCGCGCAGGCCCATCGAGATCATCACCGAAATCATCGTGGCCGGCAGCGCCACGAAGATCACCCGCAGATAGGCGAGCGCGAAGGCAAAAATGTCTGCCGGGGTGGACATGATGCGCAGCAATGCCGGCGCGCCGAGCCAGCCGGCTGTGGCCACGATGATCGCCAGGCCCACGCAAAAGCCCACTGCCGTGCCGAACGTGCGCCGTGCCGCATCGACATTGCCGGCGCCGAACGACTGCCCGACTTTCACGGTGGCGGCCATGCCGAAGCCGAACACGGCGGCAAAGACCAGGAACATCACGACGTTGGCATTGGCCGTGGCGGCCAGCGCCGAATCGCCCAGCAGGCGGCCGACCCAGATGGCGTTGATCGAGCCGTTGAGCGACTGGAGGATATTGCCCACCAGCGTGGGCATCGAAAACAGCATGAGCGTTTTCAGAATCGGGCCACGCGTAAGATCGCGCGCCCCGGGCCCGCCAGGAGCGGTGTTGCCTTGCGGACCTGCCATGGTGTTCAATCCTTGTTGCGCAAGGCGGCCAGGGCCGCAAAAGGCCCGCTGGCGTCATCGCCGGCGAGGTTGTGTTCGGCGCGCGCCTTGTCGGCCAGCGGCCCTTCGGCAAAGGGGTCGATCGCCAGCGCCAGGCTTTGCGCCACCGCCTCGCCCAGGTCGAAGGTCAGACCGCTGTAGGGAATCTCGTCGCACTCGTCGGCGGTGATCTCGATTTCCTCTTCCGCGGACACTTCGATCTGGCTTTCCGGCACGAAGCGCAAGTGTAGCGCCTCGTTGATGCGGACCGGGAAATCCTCGCCTGAAATGGCGCAGGCCTGCTGGATGGCCGCGGTCAACCGGCCATCGGCGCGCACCACCGGTCCATCGGCAGTCAGCTTGACCTCTGCCCGCATCGTCTCGATCGCCGAAATGGCAAAGCGCGCGGCCAGGCGGCGGCGCTCGTCGGCATCGGGTTCGAGCACCACCGGCGCGTCACCGATCTGGCGCAGATCGATCCAGCGGGTGAATTCGTGGGTGTCGCTCATCGTCCAATCTCCGCGGCCAGAACCCTGTCGGCCGGCACCAGCGCGAGCCCGGCGGCAAAGGCGCGGGCGCGGCGGGCCAGGGGCAGGGGATCTGTACCGTCCTGCAATGTCATGTTGCGGGCAAGCGCGGCGGCAAGGGCCTGCTCGCCTGCGTCCAGGCCGTCGCGATAGGCGCCCAGGCGGCCGCCCAGCGTGCCCATCAACTTGCCGATATGCTTGCCCACCATCAGATCGCCCACGCCGCTTTCGCGCAGCTGGCCATCCATGTCTTCCACAAACAGTTCGGTCAACCATACCGATGGCTGGACCAGCCCGGGATCGCGCTCCATCCGCAAGAGCACGATGGAAAGCACCAGGGTGATCATGTCGAACCGGCCGGCGACGCTGTCGGCCACGCCGCATGCCGCATACCATTCCTTTTCGCGCGCGATTTCCACCACGCGGTGCCACAGCGGGCGGGCGGCATCGCGATCATCGCGGGTCTGGCCCAGAAGGCGGGCGAGCAGGGACATGGTGCGTGGCATCCTTTGGTTCGTTGGCAGCGTCAGGCGCGGCCAATTTGCGCAGCCCGGCGCAAACCGGCACGCCGCCATTGCGGACAACCCGTTTCGCCCCTAAGGCTTGCGCGGATATAGGGCGCTGCAGCGCGAAGGCAAAGTGGGCCTTTGTGCGTTGTGCCGGCGGGGGTTCCCGGCCAGGTGGTGCCGGGTGTTCCCGCAGTGGGTCGTATTTGGAGTGATGGAATGCGCGAGAATCGGATGGCCCTGAAAAGCGCTGCGCTGGCAGGTCTTGTCGTGCTGGTCAGCGGCTGTGCCAGCATCCGCGACCATCGTGGGTTCCAGATGGACAAGGCGCTGACCGATTCGGTGCAGCCGGGCGTGGACAACCGCAATTCGGTGGAACGCGCGCTGGGCCAGGCCACGTTCAAGAGCCAGTTCGGCCCGCAAAGCTGGTATTACGTTTCGGTCGACACCCGGCAACGCCCGTTCAAGCGCCCGCGCACCACCAGCGAGCAGGTGCTGAAAGTGAACTTTGACACCGCCGGCAATGTCAGCACTGTCGATCGCGTGAATCTCACCCGCGTGCCCACGATCCACCCCGTGCGCGAAGCGACGCCTACGCTGGGCCGCCATCGCAGCTTCTTCCAGGATCTGTTCGGCAACATCGGCGCTGTCGGCGCCATGCCCACGGGCACCGGTGGCACCGGCCAGGGCCGTGGCCCGACCGGCTCGGGCCCGAACGGCAGCTGATCGGCGGGGGCGTTCGGTCTGGGCCGTTCGGGCTGTGGCTTGAACGGCCGGCCGGCGATCCCATATCGCCGGGATGGACGATAGCAAGGCGAGCCACGGCCTGGTCCAGTGGCACGGCACCACGATCATCGGGGTGAAGAAGAACGGCCGTACCGTGATCGCGGGTGACGGCCAGGTTTCCATGGGCAACACGGTGATGAAGCCCAATGCCCGCAAGGTGCGGCGCATTGGCGACGGATCGGTGATCGCCGGCTTTGCCGGGGCGACGGCCGATGCCTTTACCCTGTTCGAGCGGCTGGAGCGCAAGCTGGAGCAGCATCGCGGCCAGTTGATGCGCGCCGCGGTGGAACTGGCCAAGGACTGGCGCACCGACAAATACCTGCGCAACCTGGAAGCGTTGATGATCGTGGCCGACGCCAGCACCCTGCTGGTGCTGACCGGCAACGGCGACGTGCTGGAGCCCGAAGGCGGCATCACCGCGATCGGTTCGGGCGGCAACTATGCCCTGGCGGCCGCGCGCGCGGTGGATGCCTATGAAGATGATCCCGAAAAGATTGCCCGCCGCGCCATGCAGGTGGCGGCGGAAATCTGCGTGTTCACCAACGACCGCGTGACGGTTGAGGAAATCTGATGCTCGACAGTCTTACCCCCAAGGCCATTGTCCGCGCGCTGGACGAACACATCGTGGGCCAGGCCGATGCCAAGCGCGCGGTGGCCGTGGCGCTGCGCAACCGCTGGCGCCGGCAGCGCCTCTCGCCCGATCTGCGCGACGAGGTTTCGCCCAAGAACATCCTGATGATCGGGCCGACCGGCTGCGGCAAGACCGAGATCAGCCGCCGCCTGGCGCGGCTGGCCGATGCGCCGTTCGTGAAAGTGGAAGCGACCAAGTTCACTGAAGTGGGCTATGTCGGGCGCGATGTGGAACAGATTGCCCGCGACCTGGCCGAAGAAGCGATCCGCCTGGAAAAGGACCGCCGCCGCGAAGCCGTGCGCGATGCCGCCAGCAAGGCCGCGATGGACCGCCTGCTGAAAGCCCTGGTGGGCGACGGCGCCAGCGAAGCGACGCGCGAAAGCTTTCGCCAGCGGTTGAGCGAAGGCGCGATGAACGACGTGGAAGTGGAAATCGAGGTGGAGGACGCGCCTGCCGCCCCGATGGAAATCCCCGGCCTTGGCGGCAATGTCGGCATGATCAACCTGTCGGACATGATGGGCAAGGCGTTCGGGCGCAACCAGCTCAAGCGGCGCAAGATGCGCGTGGCCGATGCCTGGGACAAGCTGGTGGACGAAGAGTCCGAAAAGCGCATGGACCAGGATGACGTGGCCCGCGTGGCGCTGCAGAACGCGGAAACCAACGGCATCGTGTTCATCGACGAGATCGACAAGATCGCGGTGTCCGATGTGCGCGGCGGTTCTGTCAGCCGCGAAGGCGTGCAGCGCGATCTGCTGCCGCTGATCGAGGGCACGACGGTTGCCACCAAGTATGGCCCGATGAAGACCGACCACGTGCTGTTCATCGCCTCGGGCGCGTTCCACGTGGCCAAGCCATCGGACATGCTGCCCGAATTGCAGGGCCGCCTGCCGATCCGGGTGGAGCTGAAGGCGCTGACCGAGGATGATTTCGTGCGCATCCTGGCTGAAACGCGCGCCAACCTGGTGGAACAGTACCGCGCGCTGCTCGGCACCGAGCAGGTCACCCTGGATTTCACGCCCGAGGCCGTGCGCGCGATTGCCCGCACTGCCGCGCAAGTGAACGAAAGCGTGGAGAACATCGGCGCCCGGCGGCTGCAGACCGTGATGGAAAAGCTGCTGGAGGAAGTGAGCTTTGACGCGGAAGACCGCGTCGGCACCACCGTGACGGTGGACGAGGCCTATGTGGCAGACCGGCTGGCCGGCCTGGCCGGCAACGCCGACCTGTCGAAGTACATCCTGTGACCAGATCGCAGCGCCGGCCCTCAGTGGGCCGGCGCTGCTGTCGTTTGCACCAGCGGGTCGGGGCCGCCGAACGCGCGCAGCGGGCGGCGCAGGGCTAGCAGCAGGACCCCGGCCACCGCCGGAATCGCGGCCGTCACCATCCAGAACAGCGGCGGGCTGACGCGCGTGTACCAGCCGCCCATCGGCCCGCTGATCAGGCTGGCCACCGCCACCGACATCATGTCTATCCCGATCAGCGTACCGCGCCAGCGCTCTGGCGCGCGCGAGGCGAACGTTGCGTGCATGACCGGGGTGAAGAACATCGCCCCCAGGTTGGACAGCAGATGGAACGCCACCGGCAGCCAGATCGTGCCCCGCGTGTTGGTCGGCACCAGCGCCAGCAACAGGGTGGACCCGGCGAAGATCAGGCAGCCCGTGGCAAGCTTGCCCAGGCTGTCGGATTCGGCCTGGCGCGAAGCCTGCCAGCGCCACAGCAGGATCAGCAAGGGCGCCTCGAACGCGGGGGCAAGCCCGTCAAGCGATTGCAGCCAGGGGATCGGCACGGCAAAGCCGCCCACGACCATGTCGATATGGTCGCGCACCCACAGGCTGTAGACATTCCAGACTTGTGCCTGGGCGGTCCAGAACGCCACGCTGAACGGCCAGACCAGGGCCAGCAGCCACATATTGCGCTTTTCCGCCGCAGTCAGCTGCCGGGCCGGGCCGGCCTGGAGCGGCGGCACTTGCGCGGGCAGGTGCCGCGAGCCGGCCAGATACCACACCAGGCCGGCCAGCATGCCCACGCCCGCCACGGCAAACCCGGCGTGCCAGCCATAATACTTGGCCATCGTGCCGCTAGCGATCGGTGCGATGAAGGCGCCCACGTTGATCGCGAAAGTATAGACCTGGAACGCATCGCCCAGGCGGCGATCCCCGGCGGCATAGAGCGCGCGAATCTGCGGCATCAGGTTGCCGCGCAACAGCCCGGCGCCGATCACCAGCAGGACCAGCGCCATGAGGAACGTGGCATCGAACGCCATGGCGAAATGGCCCGCCGTCATCGTCAGCGCGCCCAGGCTCACCGCCGCGCGCCGGGGCATGACCCTGTCGCCGATCCATCCGCCCACCAGCGGCAGGAACGTGATTGCCGCGAAATAGAGCGCGAACGTCTGCGTGGCGAGTTGCGTCACGTTCATCGGGCCGAACACGTGCTCCAGCCCGGCGCGATAGCCGGCAAAGCCGATGACGTGCTCCACCCGGCCGGGCAGCAGCAATTCGCCCGTCATGTAAAGCACCAGCATGGCCACCATGCCGTGCCAGGAAATGCGATCCCACAGTTCGGTGCCGGCCAGCACCCACAGCCCCCTTGGATGGTCGAGCAACGCGCGCTTTTCGGGGATCGGGGCGGCAATTGCGTCGGGGCTGGCGATCGGTTCCATGCGCGCATCTGGTGCCGCCAAATGCCGGGGCTGGCAAGCGCACGCCGGCGTGATACACCGCAGGCCATGCATGAAACGCCCGACAATCGCCCGATCTATCGCCTGCTCACCGGCAAGGACGACCGCGCCTTTTGCGAGCGCGTGTCCGAAGCCCTGGCCCAGGGCTGGCGGCTCTATGGCTCACCCTCGATCACGTATGATGGCGGCATGGACTGCATCAAGGTGGCGCAGGCCGTGGTCTGGCACGAGGCCGATGTGGTGAAGTAAGTGTGCGCTGGGCTGCCAGGCCCGGAGCCCCGCGCAACCCTGAACTTGGCGCGCGTTACTCTGCCGCCTGGCCCAGTTCCTCGCCCTCGGCCGCCTGGCGCGCCCACATTTCGGCATAAAGGCCGGCGCGGCGCAGCAGGTCGGTGTGGCCGCCTTGTTCCACCAGGCGGCCCTGGTCGATCACCAGGATCGTGTCGCTGTCGGCAATGGTGGAAAGCCGGTGCGCAATCGACAGCGTGGTGCGGCCCCCCGCCACATCGCGCAAGGTGCCCAGGATGTCCTGCTCGGTGCGGGTGTCGAGCGCGCTGGTCGCCTCGTCGAACAGCAGGATCGGCGGGTTCTTCACCAGCGTGCGGGCAATCGCCACGCGCTGCTTTTCCCCGCCCGACAGTTTCAGGCCGCGCTCGCCCACTTCGGTGTCGAGCCCATGGGGCAGACGCGCAATGAAATCGGCAATCGCCGCCCCGCGCGCGGCCGCCGCCACGTCGTCTGCGGTGGCGCCTTCGCGGCCATAGGCGATGTTGTAGCCGATGGTGTCATTGAACAGCACCGAATCCTGGGGCACGATGCCGATCGCGGCGCGCAGGCTTGCCTGGGTGACCCCGGCAATGTCCTGCCCGTCGATCAGGATACGGCCCGAACGCGGATCGTAGAACCGGAACAGCAGGCGCGCGATGGTGGACTTGCCCGCGCCCGACGGCCCGACGATGGCCACGCGGCTGCCGGCCGGTACTTCGAACGACAGGCCATGCAGGATCGTGCGGTCGGGATCATAACCGAACACCACGTTGTCGAACGTGACCGAAGGGCGGCGCACCACCAGCGCCGGCGCGCCGGGCTTGTCGGCCACTTCCACCTGGGTGTCGATCAGGCGGAACATCTCGGCCATGTCGATCAGCCCCTGGCGGATCGTGCGATAGACCATGCCGAGCATGTCGAGCGGGCGGAACAACTGGGTGAGATAAGTCTGCACGAAGACCAGTTGCCCGGCGGTGTAGCGGCCATGCCACCAGCCCCACACGGTATAGGCGAGGGCGCCGGCCATCAGCAGGCTGATCACCATGGCCTGGGCAATATTGAGCAGGCCCAGGCTGTTTTCGCTGGTGATCGCCGCTTCGGCATAAGCGCGCGCGGCCTGGCCATAGCGCGCTTCCTCGCGCCGCTCTGCCCCGAAATACTTCACCGTTTCATAGTTGAGCAGCGAATCCACCGCGCGCGACAGGGCCTGCCCGTCCAGCCGGTTCATCCGCTCGCGCAAGTGGGTGCGCCATTCGGTGATCGTGCGCGTCACCCAGATATAGGCGGCCACTGCCACGGCCGTCGCGGCCACCAGCCCCCAGCCAAAGGTGATCCAGAAAATCACCGCCACCACGATCAGTTGCAGGATGGTGGGGGCGATGTTGAACAGCATGAAATAGAGCATCGTGTCGATGCTCTTGGTCCCGCGCTCGATCGTCTTGGTCACTTCGCCGGTGCGCCGCGCCAGGTGAAAGCGCAAGGACAGGCGGTGAAGCTGGGCAAAGACATGCTCGGCCAAGGCGCGCGTGGCATCCTGGCCCACCCGCTCGAACACGATGTTGCGCAAGTTGTCGAATGCCACCCAGGCAAAGCGGCCGAACGAATAGGCCAGCACCGTCCACATTGCCAACATGCCAAGCCGTGGCCCGGTCACGTTCATGGCATCGACCGCCCACTTGAGCAGATAGGGCAGGGTCAGCTGCACCCCGGTGGATGCCAGAATGAACAGGCAGGCCACCACGATGCGCCAGCGCAGGCCCGGATTGTCCACCGGCCAGAGATAGGGCAGGAAGCGCTTGAGCGTGTGCCAGCCATCATGACGGGCGCCAGGTGCATTCGGGTTTTTTTGGGCGTTCTCGGGCGGCATGGCCTTCACATAGGCATTTTGCCGGCCGTTGCCACCCGGGATCTGACCGCCACGCTCTATCGCCTGGCCACGTTAACGCGCGGCGAGCGCCGGCGGTGGTGCCGGGGTGAAATCGAACATCACCTTGCGCCGGGCAAAATCGATGGCGACTTTCTGGAACGCGCTCAAATCACGCATGCCCAGCAGCAGCGCAGGGCGGCGGTTGAGCCGCAGGTGGGCAAAGGCCGGGGCATCGGCAAAGGCGAACGTCAGGTTGTTGATATCCATACCGCCGATGCGCATGGTGCGGGCATGGCCCACGTCGGCGGCGATGCTTTGCCCGGTCACCGCGACGAGGCGGGCCTGCTGCACCACCCCCTGCCGCGATAGCGCGCGTTGTAGCGCGCGGTTGCCGATGGAGACGTCCGATCCGGTGTCGATCATCACATCGGTGCGCACGCCATCGACCGTCGCTTCGGTCATGATCAGCTGGCCCGAGCGGCGGCGGGCGGTGACCACGATGTCATAGCTGTCTGCCTGGGGTACATCGGGCGCGGCATTGCCGATCATCAGGCGGTTGGCGGCAAAATCGATCGTGATGCGCTGGTCTTGCAAGCCATCGAGACCCACGATCCCCTCAGCCTCCAGATCCGCGCCGTCGACCAGCGGCGCTTCCAGTCCGGCAAAGCGGCGCGTGCCGAGCGAAATTTCCGCAACCTTCACCAGGTCGACGTCTTCCAGTCCCGCCACGCTCACCAACCGGGCGCGGCCGCTGGGCTCCAGGCCCAGCACTTGCGCGGTCTGCCGTGTCAGCACGGTGCGCTCCGCCCCGGTATCGACCAGGAAGGCAAACGGCCCCGCGCTGCCGATCGTCACCGGCACGGTAAGCCGGGCACGGGCATCGTGGCTCAACCGGATTTCTTCCATCGGGGGCTGGATATCGGGCATCAGTGCCGCAGGCGCGGGGGCAGTTGGCGCGGTTTGCGCCGACACCGGCAGGGCCGCCGCCGCAAGGGCCAGCAGGCCAAGCGTGCCGGCAACCTTGGGGGCCAGCATCGTCATGGTTCTTGTTCCTCTCCGCCACGCAGGTTACGCCTGCTTGAACGGCAGCGCCATGGCTTATTTCAATGCTGCATTGCGAATTTTTCGCCCGTTTTCAGCCCGAAACGGTCTGTTTGCGCCAGGGCAGGGCGGCCATGATCTCGCCCAGCAGGCCCAGCACTTCGCCCAGCAGCGGATGGCGGGTGATGCGCATCACCAAAAGCCAGCAAAGGATGCCGGCGGCCACCATGCTGGCCGCCTGGCCCAGGCTGCACGCCGCCGGCCCCGCCCACAGCGCATAGCTGGCCAGCAGTGGCGCCACGGCGGCCAGCGTGGCAGCCAGGCTTTGGGCATAGATGCGCAGCAGGTCGCGCCAGGCAAAATCGAGCATGGCGCGCATGAACGGCGCATAGATCGCCATCCACAACAGCCCATGGACAAAGCGCGAGATCGCGACGGCCACCAGGCCAAAGGGCGCGGCGGCCATAATCATGCCCACCGACAGCACCGTTTCGGCCACATTGCGATGGATCAGGCCGCGCTTGCGGCCGAGCAGCAACGGCAGATCGGCATTGAGCGGCAAGGAGATATAGCACAACTGCGCCAACGCCACCCACAGTAGCAGCGGGGCGGCCGCCACCCAGCGCGGGCCATAGAGCGCGAGGATCAGCGGCTGCGCCAGCGTGGCAATGCCCGCCATCGCCGGCCAGGTCACGCCGGTATAGGCTGCCACCACGCGCAGGTAGGGCGGCCCCAGCGGATCGCCCTGGTCGCGCACGCGGCGGAACGCGGGATAGAACACCCCGGTAACGGCGCCGGCCACCAGCATGCGCAATTGCAGGGCCAGGCCAGACGCCCGGGCAAACAGGCCCACGGCGGTGTTGTCGATCAAGCGGCCGATGACCAGTTCGGGCGCGCGGGCGGTGATCGAATAGCAGGTGGAGAGCACCGAATTGGTGCCGCCCAGTTCCAGCACCGGCCGTGCGCCTTTCAGCCGCAGTGGCCAGGGCACCATCAATCCCGCGCGCCACTGGCTCACCACCAGGCGCGCACCCTGCTGGGCAAAGGCGCCCCAGGCCAGCGCCAGCGCGCCATGGCCCAGCACTGCCAGCATGACGGCCGCCGCTGCGTTGGCGATGGAGGAGCCCACCTCGATCATGGTGTTGGACTTGTAGTCCATGCGCCGCTGGCACGTGGCCTGCGGCACGATCGACAGCGGTACCAGCAGATACGACGATGCCACCACCAGCAAGACCGGCAACAGCGCCGGATCGCCATAGAACCGTGCGACCGGTACCGCGCAGGCCAGTGCCAGCAGGGCAATGCCCCAGGCAAAGATCACGGAAATGGTGAACGCGGTCTGGAGCTTTTCGGGCGTCAGGTCGCGCTCGCCGTTGACATAGCGCGCCACGCCGAAATCCTGGAGGAACGCGACGATCGTGACCGCAGCGAAGGCGATCGAAAACAGCCCCAATTGCGCCGGGGTGATGAACCAGCGTGCCAGCACCACGCTGGTCGCGAACTGGATCGCGAAAGACGCATATTGCGATACCAGCGCCCAGGCGGCGGCCGTGCGCACGGACATTTCCGGTGGCGGGCTGCCGGTGGCCGGATGCGGGCGGCGGGAGGTTGTCGTGCTCATGCCGCGTGCCGCAGCAGCGTGGCCGCCGCCTGCGCCGCGCGCAACGGTCGCCCGGCCCGCAGCATGCGCAGCGCGGCCCGCCACAGGCGCGGCTGCGCACCCACGTCGGCAATATGGCCGGCCAGCACGGGCCATGCTTCGCCCGCCAGGCGATCGGGCGCATAGATCAGCCGGTCGATCATGCGCTGGCGCACATAGGCCGCGCTGCCCGCGCCGAACACCGCATCGAGCGCGTCGATTTCGGGCAGGGTGGCCAGGCTTGCGGTGGGATCCTGCCCGGTTTGCTGGCGCGCGCGGTGGGCCAGCCAGGCAATCGCGGCGTTGCGCGCCTGGGTTACCACATGGCGCGTGCTGACCTGGCCGGGCGTGATGCGATAGGCTAGCAGGCATTCGGGCAGATTGGCCATGCGTGTGCGGCCGGCCAGGCGCAGCCACAAGTCATAATCCTCGGCATGAAGATAGACCGCGCGGTAGCCGCCTGCGTCACGCACCAGGTCGGTGCGCACCATGACGGCGCTGTGGCACAGGATCGGCCCATGCTCGAGTTCGGCCAGGATCGCGCCGTGATCGTGCGGGCGATGGACCGGCGGGTTGGACGCCGGGGCGCCGTCGGCGTCGATGAACGTGGTTTCGCTTGCCACCAGGCCATGGTCCGGGTTGGCGGCCAGAAAGGCGGTCTGGCGCTCCAGGCGGTGCGGCAGGCAGATGTCGTCGGCATCGAACCGGGCCACCAGCGGCGCGCGTGCTTGCGCAAACAACTGGTTCAGGCTTGGCACCAGGCCCTGCCGCGGCATGGCGATCAAGCGGATGCGCGGATCGCGCGCGGCATAGTCTTGCGCGATGGCACGGCTTTGGTCGGTCGATCCATCATCCAGGATCAGGAATTCGAAATCGCCGAACGTCTGGGCCAGCACGCTTTCGATCGCCGCGGCCAGGGTGGTGGCGGCGTTGTGCATGCTGGTGGCCACTGTCACGGCCGGAATGGCGCCCGATATGGTCACTGCTCGGTTTCCAGGAAGCTGGGGGCGGGCGTGCCGCTGGTGCCGCCGCGGCGATGGGCACGGCGCCGCCAGCGCAGCATCGGGGCGGCAAGGCCGGGCAGCCAGTGCCACAGCGCCATGGCGATCTGCCACACCGGGCCGTCCATCTGGCTGCCGATGCGGCGCAAGTCGGCCAGGCCCGATCGCGCCTGCCCGGCCACGATGCGGTCGATCGCCTCTTCGAAGGCCAGCGCATCGCGCGTCTCGTTCATCAATTGCTCGATCCGGGGAATCTCCGGCGCGGCAGGGGGCAACGTGGCGCGGGCCTTGGTCTGGACTTTCAGGCTGCCGCGCAGCAGGCGCATGGCCTGGGCCGAGGCCGAGCCGGCGCGCACGCGATATTCGCACAGCACTTCGTCCAGATAATGCGCTTGCCCGCCCAACCCCATGAGCCGCACCCACAGGTCGAGATCCTCGGCATGGGTCATTGTCTCGTCAAAGCCGCCCACGGCCAGGCAATCGGCGCGGCGAAAGGTCGATCCGATATAGACGTTGAAGGAGCGGTCCAGCACATCGATCCAGGTGCCGCGCGCCGGCTGGGGCCGTTCCACACAATGGCGTTCGGCTGCCACTGCGCCAAACATGCGGGCGTTGCACGTCACCAGGCGCAGGTCCGCCTGCTGTTCGAGCAGCGGCACGGTGGCGGCCAGATAGCCGGGACGAAACAGGTCATCCCCATCGAGCAGGGCAATCAGCGGCGCCTGGCTCGCGGCGATGGCGGCGTTGCGTGCCGCCGAAACACCCCGGTTCGGCGTTTGCAGCAGGCGAATGCGCGGATCGGCCAGAAAGGGCGCTACGGCCTTGGCCACGGCGGGATCACCATCGTCCACCACCACGGCTTCCCATGGCTCCAGCGTCTGGCGTTGCAGGGACGTGAGCGCGTCGCCCAGGAAAGCCGCCACGCCAAAGCCCGGCACGATCACGCTGACGCGCGCGGGCGTGCCATCGGGCAAAGTGGGGCAGGGGTAAGGTGGGGCGGCCATTGACTGCGATCTAGTCCGTGCGGGTTTAAGGATTGGCTTACAATGCCGCAAAGAATCAGGAGAATCACGGATTGCGCCCGACCAGTGCTGTCCGCCTTGCCACAGCGCGCCGAGGTTGTCTGTGGCCATGGCAGAAAGTCCCAGCATTTCCGGGCCTTTTCCCGGGATCTGCAACAAAAATGCAAAATGGTGTTGACGCCTGCGGTGGCCCTCCATATATGCCGCTTCACCGATGCGGTGCAGCCGGTTTTCCGGCGGCTTGGTTGTTTCCAGGTGCTGCGGTGTT
>NZ_JAAZQN010000004.1:0-480131 GCF_012275365.1 Novosphingobium sp. SG720
CGTGTCCAGTGTGCTCGTTGGCGTTGCGTCATCCATCCATACACAACTGCAACACCCAAAAATCTGCGCAAGGTGGGGTCAAAACGGCGCTTACGCATCAAGTGCCGATATCCGCCTCGCGCCATGGCCCGCGCCTCGCGCACCAGCCGGCGGACCCTCGAACGCAGCGAATCCGAGACATCATTCCAGTCGCCCGCTATCCGCTCGTCGCCGAACAAGGCCGCGCCGATCTCGCGCTGACTCGCGCCCTGGCCGAGCGCGTCATGGACGCGCAGCATGGCGATGCCCCGCTCGATGCGGGGATCACGGGGAAACAGCGATCGCGCGAAACGGCGATGCCGGCACAGGTCGAGAAATCGGCGCAGCGGCAGCAGTCGTGCCTCTGCCGAAGCGAGCCCGTGCAGGCGATACTGGAGCCGAACCGCTTCCTGTCCCCCGAACTGGCCTTCCTCGATGTCGAACCGGATATGATGCCAGCCATCGGACAACACGGCATGCTCGCGGCCCCATTCGTCGATGGCAATGTCAAGCCAAGGCGCGATCTGGTCGATGCGGATGCTGTCGGGATCGGACGGGTCGGCCGGTAGTACGGCGACACCGAGCGTCCCGGGGTCGAAGTCGGCATGCCAGATGAGCCGCGCCTCCGGAGCCGGGAGGCCGGGATGTTCCGCGAAAGTGCAGCCCCCAGGGCCGGGCACTGCCTGTACCGCGCGTGGCCGTGCTGGCCCGCGTGTACCAGCCGACATAACCGGGATCGCGGCGCAGCCATTCCCACATCAGGCCGGCACGATCGATACCGCGCAAGGCGGAATAGGGCGCTGGATCGCGCCAATCGGCCCCGGTGGCGGGGGACCGATCAGTGATCACGCACGCTTCCATCTCCGGCCCGGCGCAGTGCGCCTTTGGTAGGCCTGAAAACTAGCGAAACGGCCCGGCGCGCGATTCTCGCATTTCGCCGACATCCAGGTTTTGCGTTGCAACCCATCATGATATGTCATTTTCATGACATAGCTCGCCGGGTGACGGCTTGAGACACCGCCACGCGGCCCCAGGGACCGGGAAAGGGCGGCCCAGGGATTGCCGGTGGCTTGAGACGCTGCCCGGGGCCGTGGCTTTACCCCATGCGCATGCACAGTATGGCGACGCAGTTCATCCGCGTCCTCGAGGCCGCCGCGAATGCGGACGACCTCACCGCCGCAATGGCCGCGGTCACCGAACAACTCGGCTTCCAGTATTTCGCGCTGACGCATCATGGCGACATCACTGCGTCGAGCAGCCACGCCATCCGCCTCCACAACTATCCATCGCGCTGGGCCGATTATTATGACCGCAATGCGCTGGGCGTCTCCGATCCGGTGCACCGCGCAAGTCACAGGACCAGTATTGGTTTTCCCTGGTCGCGGATGGCCGAGCTGATTCCGATGACCCGCGAGGACCACCGCGTGCTTGCGTTGGGGCGCGACCAGGGTATCGGCGACGGTTTCACGGTGCCGGTCCACGTGCCCGGCGAGGCACGAGGCTCCTGCTCGTTCGCGAACGAGGCGGGCCGGCCGATGCCGGTCGACATGCTGCCGCTGGCCCAGCTCGCTGGAATGTTCGCGTTCGAGGGCGCGCGGCGACTTTGGTCGATGCGCGGGGGGCTGCCGATCCCCCCGCAACCGATGCTCACCGACCGCCAGCGCGACTGCGTGCTCTGGGTCGCGCGCGGCAAGAGCGACTGGGAGATCAGCCTGATCCTGGGCGTCGGCGAAGAGACAGTCGCCCGCCATATCAAGCAGGCCTGCGAGCGCTACGGCGTGAGCAAGCGGACATATCTGGTGATCCTGACGCTGTTCGACGGAACGTTGACCTTCGCCGATATCTTTCGCCGCCGATATTACCCTTTTCCGGAATAGCGGCCGGCCCCATGGCAGCGCGACCCTTGGCCGATCACGGTCAAGGAGCGAGACCCATGCTGCATGTTGTCCAATTCGCCGCGCCCCCGGCCCAGGACGCTGTCCTGCGTTCGATGTTCGCCGCCCGCAAATCCGTCTTCGTGGACCTGCTCAAATGGGACGTTCCGGTCCTCGACGGCCGTTATGAGGTCGACCAGTTCGACGATGTCCACGCGACCTATCTGGTCCTCGCCGAGCCCGATGGCACGCATCTCGCGTCGGCGCGCCTGCTGCCGACGACGCGGCCGCATATCCTCGACAGCTTCTTTGGCGACCTGTGCGAGGACGCCCCACCCCGTGGCGCCGACACGTTCGAGATCACGCGCTTCTGTCTTGATCGCCGGCTGAGCGCCCGTGAGCGACGCGAGGTTCGCGATACGCTGGTGAATGCCTTGGTCCACCATGCGCTGGCGGTAGACATCGCCGCCTATAGCGCGGTCGCCGGGATGGGCTGGTTCCAGCAGATCCTCGCCTTCGGCTGGCGCTGCATGCCGCTCGGGCGACCGCGGATCATCGACGGCACGATGCTGGCGGCGCTCCGCATCGAGATCACGCCGGAAACGCCGAGCTTGCTCGAGGCTGGGCGCTCCACGGCAGCCGCCCTGCGCGTCGACCCGTGCATCGCCGCCTGAAGGGGGATATAAAACATGACCGACACCGTCGATCTCTCCCGTGCAATTGCCCGCCACGCCGCCGACCTGGCGGCGCACGGCTATTGCATCATCCCCGACGCGCTACCGCCGGCGACGATCGGTGCGCTCGACTACGACCTCGCCGGCGCTTTCGCCCGCACGCCGTTCGGCCAGGGCGGCTTCTATGGTACGACGACAAAGCGCTTCGGCCGTCTTCTTGTCCGGTCGCCGCACGCCGCAGCCCTGGTCCAGCATCGCCTGGTCCTCGGCATTGTCGAGACGGTGCTATCGCCCTGGTGCGACTGCATCCAGCTCAACACCACCCAGGCGATCGCCGTCCATCCGGGCGCCCCGGCCCAATTGCCTCATCGCGACCAAGACATGTGGCGCGGGCCGGTCGGCGAGGTGGAATACCTGGTCAATGTGATGTGGCCGCTGAACCGGTTTACGCCGGACAATGGTGCAACTCTGGTCTGGCCGCGCAGTCACGGGGCGAAGGCGCTCGACGCCGAGCCTGAGGAGGCGCCTTTCGCCGCCGAGCTAAACCCGGGCGCGGCGCTGGTCCTGCTTGGCTCGACCCTGCATGGCGCAGGCGCCAACGTCACGAGTGTAGTCCGGCGCGGTCTTGTCGTCGGCTATTCGCTCGGCTGGCTCAAACCCTATGAGAATCCGTGGCTCGCCTATCCGCCAGCGGTCGCGCGGACCTTCCCGCCGGAATTGGCGGCCTTGGTGGGCTATCGCCAGCACAGGCCAAATCTCGGCAATTATGAAGGACAATGCCCGTCGATCCTGCTGGGTGACCATGCCGGCGAGCCGCTGGGTGCGATCGATGCGCTGCGGCCTGACCAGCAGGCCTGGGTCGACGCCTATGCCGCCGGACAACGAGTGGCGTCATGAATTCGGGTCCGACCGCCGAGCGTATCCATGACGCGTTGAAACGCCGTATCATGGGACGCGAGTTCCGCCCGGGCGACCGGCTCGACCCGGCAGTGCTGGCGGCGCCGCTGGCGTCGAGCGTGACGCCGGTTCGCGACGCGCTCCACCTGCTGACCGGTGAAGGATTGGTGGAGACGCGCACCAGCGGCGGCTTCCATATTCCTGCGCTCGATGAACCAGCACTGCAGGATCTCTACGACTGGTCTGCAGAACTGCTGGCGCTCGCCATCCGGGCATGGCCACATCCGGTCGGGAACGCGATGCCCGTCGGCGGTGAGGAGGAGTGCCCAATCGCCGATCGCGTGGGCGCGCTTTTCCTCGCGATTGCCCGACGGTCGGCCAATGCCGAGCACGCGCGGGCCATCGATCAGCTGAACGCACGCCTGCATGCTGCCCGCACCGTCGAACCGCATGTGCTCGACAAGACAGAACAGGAGCTGGCGGCAATCCTATCCGCCGCCGCCAGCGGGGAGCGCGACCTGCTTCGTCGCCTCAGCTTGTCCTATCATCGCCGCCGGCGGCGGGCTGCGGCCGACATTGTCCGCGCCGTCTATCGGGTCGACTGAAGCTAGATTTCAACGGAGAGCTGTCACGACGCGGGGCAGGACGCTCGTTGTCGTCGTAGTCGCGCTTGTGCTCGGGTTTGCCGGCGGTTTGATTCTATGCCCGATCATCATGCCGCCTGGCATGGCAGCCGGCAATGCGGCTTCCGAAACATTGTCACCGACGGTGGCATTGCGCAGCACGCAGTACTTCGCGGCAAAGCTCGACGAAGCGCGGAGGATCGTGAACGGCTCAACTCGCGGCGACGAGGGCAAGAATGTTGAACAGGCGATCAGGGCCACCGAAAGCGGGGAGCAACTCAAGCGCTTCATAGGCAAATAACCTGGCGCCGCGCGACAATCGTGCGCGTGCGCGGCCAAACAATATCGATATAGAATCCATATAAAATTCGGATAGAGCCAAGCGCTTCCTACACTCCAAACGCTGCGAATCCCCGCAGCAGCGCACAGGAGTGCATCATGGAACGCGAAGACGACATCATCGATCTCGGCGCGGCGAGCGTCGAAACTCTCGGCGCCGGCGGCATCCCCGTCGACGAGAATCTCGGCCAGTTCCAGGCCGGGCTGTCCGACGACTGAAAGGCCGGCGCGCGGCTGCTGGCCGCGCGCCGCTCTTGCGAGAGGGGACGCACCATGGGGCTTGCGCTGCGCACCGGCATCTCGTTCTGTGACGTGAGCGACCGCCTCCTGTTCCTGGACGTTGTCGCCGACCGCTATTTCTGCCTCGGTGAAACCGCGGAGCATGCCTTCCGCACAATGATCCGGCGGCAAGAGCTGAACTCGCAAGAGATGCGGGCGCTTGCGGGCCTGCTGCGATCCGGCATCCTCGTGGAAACCACTGGAGCTGGCGTTCCCTCGGCCTTTCCGCCCATCGGCAATCCGACGGCCAGTCTCCTCGACCTGTCCCTGCCGCGTGCCGACCCCGGCCAGGTGGCGGCGGCCTTGTCCGCATTGGTCGCCACCCGCCTTTTCCTCCGGTTCGGCCGTCTTCAATCCGTCCTGGACAAGCTGGCAGCGGCAAAACCGCCGCCAGCCGCCATGGCGTCAATAGTGCCCGAAGCGATGCAGGCCGTTGCGGTCGCATTCGAGCAGACTGCACGCATGGTGCGATCCCACGATCAATGCCTACCCCGCTCCGTTGCGGTGGCCCGCTGGCTCGCGGCATTGGGAATGTCGGCTGATCTCGTCATTGGTGTCCGGCTCCGGCCCTTCGCCGCGCATAGCTGGGTGCAGGCCGGCACATGGCTGGTGAATGACCGGATCGATACGGTGCGAACCTATACGCCGATTCTCTCCGTATGACGCATGGCCGCTACATCGGGCTTGTCCGGTCGGCGGCAGATGCCAATGGCGATCTGGCGGCGCGATTCTCGGCAAGGGCGCGGGATCTCGATGGCATTGACCTGGCGTTTGTCGACGGTCGGGTCAGCGTGGCCGTGGTCGGCCGCACGTCGATCCGTCTCGAAGGGCGGGGGATCATTCTCGGGTCGCTATTCGCGCGCGGCGTCGCGCAACAGGTTGAGGCGCTGGACACGGCCGAGCAGGCGCGGATCGGCGCTACGCGGGGCGGTCATCTGATCGAGCGCTATTGGGGGCGTTACGTCGCCATCCTCCGCGAACCGGACGGACAGCGCGTTGATATCGTCCGGGCGCCCCTTGGTGATCTTCCCTGCTATGTCGTCCAAATCGACGGCGCGTGGGCCATTGCCTCGGACGTCGCCTTGCTGGCCGCGTTCGGCCTATTCACCCCTGCCATCGCGTGGGACGAAGTCGCGCGGCACCTCGCCACGCGCGACATGCGCAGCCCGGCGACCTGCCTGCGGGACTTGCGTGAAGTGCCCGGTGGCCAGCGGCTCACCCTCGCTGGCGGCAAGGCGGTGGTCACGCCATTATGGTCGCCCTGGACCTTTGCCGATCGCAGCCGGCAGATCGACGACGCGGATGAAGCTGCCTACCGGCTGCGCGATGCCGCGCTGGAATGCGTGGCGGCGAGGGCGTCCGAGTACAAGCAAGTCGTTTTGATGCTGTCGGGCGGGCTGGATTCCTCCATCGTCGCGGCATGCCTCGGCCGCCAAGGCTTGCCATTCCATTGCCTGACCCTGGTTACCGAGGACGCGATCGGCGATGAGCGCACCTATGCGCGCCTTGTGAGCGAGTCCCTGGATGTCGATCTGACGGAGGCGTATCGGGACGTATCCCGGATCGACATCGAACGATCCGGCGCGCGCCGCCTCCCACGTCCGACGGTCCGGGCATTCGTACAGGAATCGAACCGTTTGGCGGTCGAGACGGCGCAGGCGGTTGGGGCCGACGCGATCTTCAACGGCGGTGGCGGCGACAATGTGTTCTGTTCCCTGCAGTCCGCCGGGCCTGCGGCGGATCGCCTGCTGACGGCGGGGCCGGGCATGGCCTTCCTGCGCACGGCACGGGAGGTCAGCCAGCTCGCACCCGCGAGCCTGTGGGCGGTTATCAGCGACGCTGCCAATCGCGCCTGGTTCGGCAAGCCGGCGATGCGGCATGTGCAGGACATGAGCTTCCTGTCGCCCCGGGCGGCAAGCCTGGCCGGAGCGAGCACCCTCCACCCTTGGCTTATCCTTCCGCCGGGCGCACTTCCCGGCAAGGCAATGCACATCCGGCTGATCGCCTTCGCACAAAGCTATGTGGAGGGCCATGATCCGCAGGATCCGCTGCCGACCGTTTCGCCGCTGCTCGCCCAACCGCTGGTCGAGGCCTGCTTGGGCGTTCCGAGCTGGCGATGGTTCGGGTGCGGGCGTAATCGCGTCGTCGCGCGCCGCGCCTTTGCCGGGGACCTTCCTGCCGACATTATCGGGCGGCGCTCGAAGGGCACCCCCGACAGTTTCGTGGCGCAGATCTTTGAAACGCACCGTAGTGCGATCCGCCAGATGCTCGCCGAGGGCGAGCTGGCCGCGCACGACATGCTAGACCTGCCAGCCGTGCTGCGTGCGCTTGACGATCCGCGCCCGGTGCATGGCGATGCGTTCCGGCGCATCCTGCAGTTCGCCGACGTCGAGGCCTGGGCACGCGGCTGGACGCGATCAGGGTGATGACGCGGCCGGGCGTATCTGCGCGCGCATCGCCTCCCACCGCTGATATTGCGCGGCCTTGGTGGGGTCGGGATCGACACGGGATTGCAGCCAGAACTGAAACCAGTCGAGGTTGCGCTCGTAGATCGCACGGCGATGCGCGGGCTGCCACTTGATGTGGTGCTCGCCGGGGAAGACGTACATTTCCACCGGCTTTCCCGCCTCGCGCAGTGCGGTGAAGGTTTCCAGGCCGAGCAGATATTCCTCGTCGGCGAGTTGCATGAGCAGCGGCCGATCCATCGCGGGCGCATTGAGCGCCATCGAATAGGGACGCCAAAAGGCAGGATCGTCGCTAGACACGGGCGGATAGCCCATCGCCCGCATTGCGTCGGCATAGCCGATACCGCCATAGGTCATGACCGATCGCGGCTCGATGCAGCAGGTGCTGATCGACGCTGCGGCGAACAGCCGCGTGTTGATGAGCGCGAAGCGGGCCGTCGAGGCGCCGTCGCTCAGGCCCGTTATGCCGATCCGCGCAGGATCGACGATGCCGCGGGCGATGATCATGTTCATGCCGGTGACGAGGGACGACAACAGGCTTCGGCGCTCGGCCCATCCCTTGCCGTTGACGGCATTGACGTCGGCATAGGATCGGATGCCGGGCTTCGCTTCCGCAAAGAAGGCGGGACGTTCGATGCTCAACACTGCGAAGCCGCGCGCTGCAAAGGCATGGATCGGATATTCGTCGCCGGTGCCGCCGCGCAGGAAGCCGTCACTGTGATATTGCACGACGATCATCGGCAGCTTCGTGCCCGGCTGGTAGCCGGGCGGCAGGACAAGATCCCCCCAGGCCTCCAGCCCGAGATCGTTGCGCCACCGGAGCCGCTCGACCTTGCCCAGCCGGATCGATGCAAATTCGGGATTGGGGTCGTATACCGGCTGCACATGACCGCTGCGGGGGGCGATCGATACCAACCGGCGCGGCATGACGGCATTCTCGGACGTGCATAACAGCGATACGCCCGCCGGCGTGCAACCCAGCAGGACATCGTCAGTCAGCAGCACGCGCTGCGGCTCGGCAGTGCCTGGGATCCAGCGATACAGACCCATCTGCCCCTTGGCCCAACCCTCGCGCCGCAGGAAGCGAAGCTCCTTGCCCTCACGGTCCCACCACAGGCCGGTAAATCCGCCGTCGCAGCGCGGCGACCTGCACGCTACGCGATGCCCGGTCGAGTCGATGGCGAGGAGCCGCAACGGACTGAGCGGTGATACGTCGCTGCGTTCGGTCCACGCCCGCCGTCCATCGGCCGAGACGGCCGATGGCGGGATCGCGCTGCCCGATAGGTCTTCCATCGGAACAAGCGACCGTTCGGCGTCGCTCGCGGGCGAGACCTGCCCGGTCTCCGGATCGATCCTGAAGGCTTCACGCGACACCGAGCCCGGGATCAGTGGCCGGGGTGCAACATTGGGGGCGAACCGCCCATCATACAGCCAGCCGTCGCGGCCTTCCTGCGCGATGCGGCGCTGGGCGGCAATGCGCTCGGGCAGCGCGACATAGACGAGGCCAAGCCCGTCGCCCGACCAGGCGACGGCCTCGACATCGACTTCCGAGCGGGTGACCGGTTGCGCCCCGCTGCCATCGGATCGCGCGCGCCAGGCCTGGGTGATGCCCCGATCGCGCCGAAGATAGGCGATCCAGCGGCCATCGGGCGACCAGGACGGCGTTACCAGGGTCGGAAAGCCATTGCCGACAACGAGGCCGCGCGCGACGGTGCTGTTGGTCATCATCTCACCGCCGCGGTCAACGATGCGCGGCGCTGGAGCGCCAGACAGCTTGATCACGACGAGCGCACGGCAATAGCGGTTGGCGTCGGGATCGGCCCGGCTCAGGATGAAGGCAGCCTGGCGCCCATCCGGCGAAATGCCAAGCGGGCTTGGCTGTCCGAACATCGACCCGTCGGGCTGGCCGATATCGCGCAGCTTGAGCAGGTCGTCGGCGGTGACCGCCCGAGCAACGTGGCCCGACGCCTGCGCAGACGGCAGCAGATCCTCGCATGCCGCCGCGGCAGGGTGCGACATGGCGACAAGGCAAAGCAGGGCCACGAGCGTGGCGAGGCGCGGGAAGGCACGCCTCAGATGCGGCGACGTTACCATGACTTGGCGATCCCGAACCCGATATAGCGGCCGACCGGCGAGTAATTGGTCGAATCATAGGCGGTGTCGGAATAGACCGATGTCGCGATCGTCGTCGGATGGGCGTCAAAGGCATTCTGCAGGGTAAGACTGAGTTCGAGGCCGTGCAGCGGGCCACGCACCGCGCCGAATGTATAGCGGGCGGTGAAATCGACCGTGTTCATTCCGTCGATCGATAGCGCCGGGGCCGAGCGGATGTCCTCGACGCCGCCGATATGGCTTGCCGTTGCATTGAGGGTCAAGCCCCCCTTGCTCCAGGTAACGCTGCCTCGACCTCGCCAGTGTGGCGGGTTGAAAAGAGTGCCGGCCTTTTCGAGGATCGGCGCCCCGGGCGTGAGCTGCTGGTTGCTTTCGAGATAGCTGGCATTGAGCGAGACGCCCAGCGTGCCGCGATTGCTTCCAAGATCGGTCCGATAGCCGGCGAGGAGATCGATGCCGCGGATCGATTGGCGACCGGCGTTGAGGTTGCTGTTGTCGACGATCGCGACAACAGCACCGGGGGTGTAGACTTGCCCCGAGACGTTGAAGAACTGCGCCGCATTGGCGATTGCGGCAGCCACGGTGGTCGCGCCCGGCGCCCGTGTCACTTGGTCGGCATAGAGCGGGTTGCTAAGCGCCTGGGCCTGGAAGCTGATCGGCGTCACGATCCGGTCGGTATAGCGGGTCGAGAAATAGCCGAACTGCAGGCGCAGCCCCGGCACCATGTGCGGCGTGAACTCGATCGTGGCGGTCCAGGTCCCGGCCCGCTCGGGTTTCAACGCCGGGTTCCCGCCCTGGACCAGCAGCACGGTTGCGCTTGCCGGATAGCCGGTGCCGCCCAGGCTCGCCGCCGGGTAGAGGAGCGCACTGCGTGCCTGGTATTGCTGGAAGAGCGTCGGTGCGCGGAACGACCGACCCCAGCTCCCCTTGATCGCGATGTCGGCCACTGGCGCATAGATGATGCCGAGCTTGGGGGTCGCGACCGCATCGACGCCGGGGTAACGCTCGTAGCGGACAGCGCCGCTCAGGTTGAGGCGGTCGATCCCGGCGATGCCCTGTCGCGCGGAAACCAGCGGGAGGTTGAGTTCGCCATAGGTGTAATAGCTGTCCTGCGACCGGTTCACGTTGTTGAGATTGCCGGTGCCGCGAAAGGCATTGAGGCGATTGTCACGATAGCCGGCGCCGATCGCCAGCTTGACTGGGCCGCCGCCCAGGCGGAAGAGGCTGCCATCCGCGGCAAGTTCGACCGAACGGCCGGTGTTGCAATAGCAGATGAAATTGGCGCTGGTCTGGCTGGCGCCCACAAAGCTGTCGCTGTGCAGCTCAACCTTTTCCTCGCCATAGACGCTGGAGAGCGACAATCGCCATGCCTTGCCCAGGTCGAGCTTGAGCGACGGCGCAACGGCGAAGGAACGGCTGGTCGAGCGCTGCTCGGTACGGCTGGTGGCGAGATCGCCGGCGGCGTTGAGCGGAAAGCCCGACAGGCTCCAGCGCTTGTTGAATAGGGCATCCATCTCGAATGAGAGGGTGTCGGTCAGTGCCTGATGTCCCGCCAAGGCCATCGCGTGCCGCCGCAGGGCGGGGTAGAGCGTGACGCCGGGTCGCGACGCCGCATAAGAGCGATCATCCGACAGGACGTCGGTGTTGCGTGCGAATTCATAGGCGGCCACCAGGCCGCCAGAACTCCATCTTTTGCCCGCGACCGCGCCATATTGCTGCTGGAAGTTGCCGCCATCGGTCGATCCGCCGAGGTTCGCGCGCGTCTCGAGGCCGTCATAGTCGCGCTTGAGAATGATGTTGGCGACGCCAGCAACCGCATCGGAACCGTAAAGCGCGGAGGCGCCATCGGCGACGATCTCGATCCGATCCACGATGCCTAGCGGTATCGCCGAGACATCGATGCCCTGGCGAGATCCGTTATAGGCGAGCCGGTGGCCGTTGAGCAGCGTCAGCGTGGCATCGCTGCCCAGGCCGCGCAGGTTGATGGTAAAGGCGCTTCCGACATTGACGCCGCTAGCGGCGGGCACGTTCGCGCCGACGCCTGGATTCTGCCCGCCGCCGAAGTTCTGCGGGATGCTGCTTGCGACCTCGGCGACACTGGTCTGCCCGGCATTGCGCATGTCCTGCTGGTCGATGCGAATGATCGGCGACGCCACCGGCGCGCCACGGATCCGGCTCCCCGTCACGACGATCTCCGAGCCGTTCGCGTCGGCCAAGGCGCCGTCTTGCGCGGCAGTCTCTCGCTCGATGATGAGGCCGTTGCCGACGACGCGCAGGCGCAGGCCCGAGCCGTCGAGCAGGGCCGCAACGGCATCCTCGGGCGCGAAATCGCCATCCAGCGCCGGCGCGCGCTTGCCCCTCACAAGGTCGGCAGGCGCGGCGATGCTGCGACCGGAGGCAATCGCTACCGCGCGGAGCGACGCCGCCAGTGATTGCGACGGAAGATGGTAGGTTTGTCGCCCGGCCTCTGTCGCCGACGCGACCGTTGGCGCCAGGACGAGCGCCGTCGTGCTTGTTGAAATCGAAGCGGCAATGACCGCAGAACGCCATATTCCCATCATGGGCTCCCCTTGGCGATGCACTGACACGGCATCGCTTGGGGGCCTCGACAATCGAGGCGCGATCTACCCTGGGATTATTTCAGGAGGATCGACGCGCGGCGAGAATGAGGTTGCCATGGTCATCGCGGGAAAGGCCGAGATTGTACGTTGCCGCCAGCATCCGGGCTAAACCGGGCGCATCCGTTGCGGTGAAGGCGCCTGTAAACCGCAGTGCACCAACGTCAGGGTCGGCGAGCATGATCTTTGTAGAATTATAGCGGTTCGCGGCGGCGACGACCTCGGTGAGCGGCGCGTCCTCGAACGACAACATACCGGTGGGCCAGCGCGTTTCGCTGGCGGGGAGCGCGATCGGCGCACCCGGCGGTGTGCGCTGTTCCAACACCAGCCGCTGGCCTGGCGCAAGCAGCCGTCCCTTCCTTGCCTCCCGGGTCAGTCCAGATGCAGCCTCTCTTACTTCCACGGACCCTCGCAGCAGCGATACCGTCATGCGCTGCCTCTGCACGTCGACGTCGAAGATCGTACCATGCGCGATGACCATGCCATTGCCAGCCATGACGACGAACGGACGCGTTGCCTCGTGCGCGACGTCGAAGCGGGCGCGCCCGCGGGCAAGCGTCAATCTCCGTTCGCCGGTGGAATAGGCGATCCCGAGCTTACTGTCGGTGTCGAGCGTCACGCGGGAGCCGTCCGACAGGGTAATGGTGCGGATTTCGCCGAGCTGGCTGACGATCTGCGCTGGGTCGGGCCGGGTGGACCCGAACAGGCCAAGCTGGTGCAGGCCCATCCCTGCAAAAATCACGAGAACGAGTGCCGCGACGGTAGCAAGCGCAAGTTTCGACGTGGGGCGGGACTGCCGTGGCGTCGATAACCGCCCCCGTGCCTCGCCGGCGGGCGTATGCGCCGCGAGGGCCATGCGATCCCAATTGTCGAGAACATCGTCATAGATGTCCGCGTGCCGCGCGTCGGCCGCGTACCAGGCCTCGAAGGCCGAATGGTCGTCGTCCTCCGAACTCGATTGAAGTCGGGCCAGCCAGGCAACGGCCTCATCGCGCACGACTTCATCCGTCCGGGCTTCTTTGCCGGCATCGGACATCAACGGGACCTCAGCACGCGGTCGAGATGGGCGATCGCCTTTGTCATGTGCCACTCGACGCCTTTTAGACTCAGTCCCGTCCGTTTGGCGATGTCGTTATAGCTGAAACCGTCGACGCGGTGCGCCAAGAAGATGTCTCGGGTCTTTGGGCTCAGGCGCATCAAGGCGTTCTGGATCCGATCAAGCAGGTCGCGGGCCTCAAGCATCGCGATCATGTCCGGCCCAGCGAGCGACGCCTCCTCCACCGGAACCTGCCGTGCGAGCGATCGCTGCAAGGCCGACTTGGCGCGATTGCGGAGCAGGTTCGCTGCGATTCCGTTCAGATAGGCTTCCGGTTGCTCGATCGACTTACCGGGCACTGCGCCCGCATCTGCGAGGCGCGCGAAGCTCTCTTGCATAAGATCATTCGCGTCCTGGCGATCTGCCCGCCGCGCAAAAAAGCGAAGCAGCCGGGGAGCCTGCGCATGGTAGAGATCTTCCAGTGCAAGGATGGAGCCGGTTACGACGCGGTCTTCCGGTGGCAAGGGGTCGCCTTCGGCGAGCCGCGATGGGGACAGGGCCTTCAAGGCGTCCGGGATCAGTCGCAAGGAAGCCTCGACCCCCGGCGGTCGCTGGCACGAAAAAACAGTCTTGGCTCATTACCCATGCCCGGCTCGCCCAGTCATTCGAGGCAAAGCCGGTGGAAGCCGGGTGTAGAGAACATGCTTGAGACATGCGCCGACGCCTTTAGCCGCAAGCGGCTTGGACATGCGCGTCGGCCACCCGGCAGTCTCGATGGCGGGTCAAACTTTCCCAAGCGAGGTTCTCAAGCCTCGGCGCTGCCCTCGCAGCGCCCAGCCAGACTAATGCGATGAATCGCAGAAGCAATACCGAACTCGCTGTATTCTCGCCCATCTCCAACGAGATGCCAATCCGCCTGTCGAATGACGCTGCCTGAGCCTGTCTCTGCAACGTTCGGGCCCCTCACGCACGCTGGGCACTCATCCTGGCGCAATTGCCAAACAGTTGGCCGCAGCCGTTCGTATCAATCCGGCGCGAAAACCCGGGCGCGGACCCGGGTGGGAGCCCGGACCTTGGAAATTTATTCAATGATTTCAACGAGTTTTGGCGGAGACGGAGGGATTCGAACCCTCGGTACCGGATTTACCAGTACGACGGTTTAGCAAACCGTTGGTTTCAGCCACTCACCCACGTCTCCGGATCGCAGCGGCGAGGGCGGCCTATAACGGGGGTTGTGGGGCGGGGCAAGCGGTCTGTTGTGATTTTTCCCCAGGCCTGCGGATCGCCCTGTGGACAGTGGCCTTGGCCGCTCCTGGCACCTGGCCGGCGCGGTTCGAATCCGTTTGGGCGCAATTTCGACTCGGCTCATCGCCCGTTCATTGTGAAGGGCGAAACCTGTGGCGGAAGGAAACAATCGGATTGCCGCGCGGCGTGGCTGGCGCCATGTCCGGCAGGTCGCATGAAGGGGACGGGAAACATAATGAAGCGTGCCATCCATTATCGCATGGCCATGGGCCTTGCCGGCCTTGGCCTGGTTGCAGCGCCCTTGGTCCCAACGCAGGCCCAGGCCCAGGTGCAGACGATCGATCCCAATTCCGCGATCGACAGCGACCTGGCGCCGCAGCCCGGCACCACCCCGGCCGCGCCGCGCGCCACGCCGGTGCAGCCGGCGCCCACCACGCCACCGCCCAGCGGTGCGCCTTATGCCAGTCCCGCCCCGGCAACCGCTCCCCTGCCGCCTGCCGCCCCGTCGGCTGCCACCCCGCCGCCGGCAGGGGCGCAGCCAGCCGGTGCCAACGGCCAGTCGTGGCATGAAGACGATCTGATCGGTGCGGCCGAGGGCGTGTTTGGCAAGGGCGCCAAGGGCCTGGCCATGATGATCCGCGACATCCTCAAGAAGCAGGGTGAGCCGATCGGGTATATCACCGGGCGCGAGGCGGGCGGCGCGCTGGTGGTGGGCGTGCGCTATGGCTCGGGCACGCTGCACCACAAGGTGGAGGGCGACATGCCGGTCTATTGGACCGGCCCTTCGGTGGGTTTCGATGCGGGGGCCAATGCCGGCAACACGTTCGTGCTGGTCTACAATCTCTATGACACCAACGACATGTATCATCGCTTTGGCGCGGGCGAGGGGCAGGCCTATCTGATCGGCGGCTTCAACGTCAGCTATTTGCGCCGTGGCGACGTGGTGCTGATCCCCGTGCGCATGGGCGCGGGCCTGCGGCTGGGCATCAACGCGGGCTACATGAAGTTCAGCCACAAGCAGACCTGGTTGCCGTTCTGACGAAGCGGCGCGCGCGCCACGGGGCGCAAACCCTCTTGCGCGCGCGCGCCGGCACCGGCATGGGGGCGGCGTTCTTTTCAGTCAGCCGTGAAAGAAAGTCCCCATGCTCGAAAACCTGGCTCCGCAACCGGCCGATGCCTTGCTGGCGCTGATCAAGCTGCACAATGCTGATCCGCGCGATACCAAGATCGACCTTGGCGTGGGCGTCTATCGCACCGCCGATGGCGCAACCCCGGTGTTCAAGGCGATCAAGGCCGCCGAAGCCAAGCTGCTCGCCGATCAGGATTCCAAGGCCTACCTTGGCCCCGAAGGCGACATGGGCTTTGTCAACGCGCTGATTCCCTATGTGTTCGGGGCCGATTTCGACACTGCCAAGGTGGATGGCATGCAGGCGCCGGGTGGCACCGGCGCCGTGCGCCTGGCGATCGAAGTGGCCAAGCGCGCTGGCATCAGGCGTGTGTGGATGGGCACCCCTTCGTGGCCCAACCATGCCCAGATCGTCGCCGCTTCGGGCCTGGAACTCAAGACGTTCAAGCACACCGCCGCCGATGGCACGGCAGATCTGCCCGCGCTCAAGGCCGCGCTTGAAGACGCCGAACCCACTGATCTGGTGCTGCTGCACGGCTGCTGCCACAACCCCACCGGTGTCGATTATACCCCGGCACAGTGGGACGAGATCGCCCCGCTGCTCGCCGCCAAGGGCGTGCTGCCGCTGATCGACCTGGCCTACCAGGGCCTGGGTGAAGGCATGGACGCCGATGCCTATGGCCTGCGCAAGGTGCTTGCCGCGGTGCCCGAGGCGCTGGTTGCCTATTCCTGCGACAAGAACTTCGGTCTGTACCGCGATCGCGTCGGTGCGTTCTATGCCGTGACGGCGGACAAGGAAGCGCTGGCGAAGGCGATGTCCAACGGCGCTACCATCGCCCGCGCTTCGTGGTCGATGCCGCCCGATCACGGCGCGGCGGCCGTGCGCCTGGTGCTGGCCGATGCGGAACTGACCGCGCTGTGGCTGGCCGAACTGGACGAAATGCGCGATCGCATGCGCTGGGTGCGTGACCGACTGGCGCAGGCGCAGCAGGTCGGCCCCATCGCCATGGCGCCGCTGGGTACGCAAAACGGGCTGTTCTCGATGCTGCCGCTGTCGAGCGAGCAGATCCTGGCCATCCGCGAGCGCCACGGGGTCTATATGGCTGGCACCGGCCGCATCAACATTGCCGGCCTTACCAACGGCAATATCGACCAGTTCATCGAAGCCCTGCGCGATATCGCCACGGCCTGATGCCATGATCCCGGGCCGAGACGCTGCCGCTTCCCTGATGCAGCGTCTCGGCCTGCGCCTGCCGTTGGTCCAGGCGCCGATGGCGGGGGTTTCCACCTCGGCCATGGCAGCGGCGGTGTCGAATGCCGGCGGCCTGGGTTCGATTGCGGTGGGCGCGACCGATGTGGCAGGCGCACGCGCGATGATTGCCGCCGTGCGCGGCGCCACGCCCCACGCATTCAACGTCAACGTCTTCGTGCATGCCACCCCGCGTGTCGATCCGCCGCGTGAAGCGGCATGGCTTGCTGCGCTGGCGCCGCAATTCGCCGCCTTTGGCGTGCAGCCGCCCGCAGCGCTTGCCACCATCTATCGCAGCTTTGCCGATGACGCGGCGATGCAGGCGCTGCTGGTCGAACTGGCGCCGCCCATGGTCAGCTTTCATTTCGGCCTGCCCGATGCCGGCGTGCTGGCCGCCCTGCGCACGGCCGGCTGCGTGCTGGCGGCCACGGCCACGAACCTGGCCGAAGCGCGCGCGATTGCGGCGGCAGGGCTGGACCTCATCGTGGCGCAAGGGTGGGAAGCGGGCGGCCATCGCGGCATGTTCGATCCCGCCGCGCACGACGAGCGCCTGCCCATGCTGGATCTGGTGCGGGCGCTATGTAGGGAAACCGCGCTGCCGGTGGTTGCGGCGGGCGGTATGATGACCGGGCATGACATATGCGCCGCGCTGGGCGCCGGGGCCGTGGCCGCGCAATTGGGCACTGCCTTTGTCGCCTGCCCGGAAAGCGCGGCACGCGCTGGCTATCGCGCCGCCTTGCTACAGGGCCGTGAGACCGCGATGACCAGCGCCATTTCCGGTCGACCCGCCCGCTGCCTGGTCAACCGCTTCACGAGGTTGGAAAATCTGCCAGCCATACCGGATTATCCGCGCGCCTATGCGGCCGGCAAGGCACTCGATGCCGCGGCCCTGGCGCAGGGTGAGGATGGCTTTGGCGCGCAATGGGCCGGCGCCGGCGCGGCGCGGGCCCGCGCGATGCCCGCTGCTGCGTTGGTGGAGCTGCTGGCGCGCGAACTCGCTCAAGCCTGACGCGACAGGCTCTGCATGCGTTGCAGGTAGCGGGCGAGCACGTCGATCTCCAGGTTTACCTGGCGGCTCGGAGCCAACTGGCCGAGCGTGGTGATCTGCGCGGTGTGGGGAATGATGTTGAGCGCGAAATGGCACGAACCATCGGCCTGGTCGGCCACTTCGTTCACGGTCAGCGAAACGCCATCCACGGTGATCGAACCTTTGGCCGCGATATAGGGTGCCAGTTCGGGCGGTGCCGCAATGCCGACACGCAGGCTGCCCCCTTCGGGGCAGATGCCCACCACTTCGCCCAGTGCATCGACATGGCCGGTCACGATATGGCCGCCCAGTTCATCGCCCAGGCGCAGGGCAGGCTCCAGGTTCACCGGAGCGCCGGCCTGCCACTGCGCCGGGGCGGTGCGGCTGATGGTCTCGCCCGAGACATCCACGGCAAACCAGGCTTCGCCAGCCACGCCGCCCTTTTCCACCACCGTCAGGCACACGCCCGAGCACGCGATCGAGGCGCCGATGGCGATGCGCGCCGGGTCCATGGCGCAGGAGATGGTCACGCGCTTGTCGCCCTTGTCGGCAATGGCAATCACGTTGCCCACTTCGGTGACGATCCCGGTAAACATGGTGCTTGCTTTCCTTATGCGTTCAGCGGCAGCGGTCGTAGACGGTGAGGGTGTCCCTGCCAAGCTGGCACTGGCTGGCGATGCCCCATCGGCCATGGGCGCTGGCGAGCGTTTCCAGCCCCAGGTCACCAACCGCGCCAAGCCCCGGTCCGACGAGAATCGGGGCGCGATAAAGCAGCAGGCGATCGACCAAGTCGGCCCGCAGGAACGTGGCCGCAGCGCCCGCGCCGCCTTCCACGAACAGCCATTGGACATCGCCAAACGCGCGGGGTGCGGTCACATCGGCCACGGCGTGCCAGCCATCGGGCGCGGACCTCCGCGTCAACACCCAGCGTTGCGGGCTGCGCGGCTCCAGGCCGGGCAGGCGCACATCGAGCCGGGGGGCATCGGCGCGCAGCGTGCCGCCACCCACCAGGATGGCATCGGCCCGTGCCCGCTCTGCATGGCAATGGGCGCGCGCCTCTGGCCCGGTGATCCAGCGGCTTTGCCCATTGGCCAGCGCAATCGCGCCATCAAGCGTAAGTGCCAGCTTGAGCGTGACATGAGGCCGTGCGGCCGTGGTGCGCAGCAGGAAACCGGCCAGGGCCGCGGCGCACGCGGGGGAGGGGAGCAGATCGGTGGCAATGCCCGCCGCGCGCAGCCGCGCCAGGCCCGCGCCGGCCGTGCGCGGATCGGGATCGCCATGCCCCACGACCACGCGCGCCGGGCGGGCAGCGACCAGCAGATCGGCGCAAGATGGCCCCCGGACCGAGGCATGGGCGCAAGGTTCGAGGCTGACGTAGACGGTGGCACCGGCAAGATCACCCGACACGCCCGCCAGGGCCATGGCTTCGGCATGGGGCCGCCCGCCGGGCTGGGTCCAGCCGCGCGCGATCACGCGGCCCTGGCGCACGATCACGCAACCGACAGCCGGATTGGGCGCGCTGAGCGGCCGGCCACGCGCAGACAGCGCGGCGGCCGCAGCCAGCCAGCGCCGGTCTGCGTCAGGGCTTGCCGTCATCGGCGGTGGGCGTGGGCGCGGCGGGTACGGCCTTGCCGGTGATCTGGCGATAGAGCGCGGCGTTCTTTTCCGCCTCTGCCTTCTTTTCGGCAGCACGCTCCTTGGTGCCGTCGTCGTACATCTTTTGGGTGTCGATGCCGGTGGCCGCACCCACGGCCTTGTACATCTTGCGGATGTCTTCGGCGCGCTGATCTTCGGCGGCAGCTTCGGCATCGGCCTTCTTCTGGGCTTCGATGTTGCCCTTAAGAATTTCCGCATCGCTGCGGTCGGCGCGCCAGGATTCGAAATAGATGATCGTGGGCGGCTTGGGCAGGCCGCGCCCTTCCTGCTGCGTCATCAGGTAAAAGATCCCGCCCGTGACCAGCCCGGCCATGATCAGCGCGCGCGTGCGATATTCGCTGGGCGCGCCAAGCACGTTCCAGAAATCGAGCACCGCGCGGCGCGGCGAGACGTTGCGGAAGAAGGCTTTCATTGCGCCTCAGATAGGGATGGTGCGGGCGGAACGCAAATGAGTCTCTTGGCGTGGCGGGAAATGCCCCTCCACCAGCCTGCGGCTGGTCCCCCTCCCCATTGCATGGGGAGGACTTGTTCGATCCTCCCTGCCAAAGGCGGGAAGGGGCCGCCGCGTCTTTCACCCGAACAGCCGGTAGAGCCCGCGCCCTTCGGCCTTGAGCCAGCGATTGGCCGCCGCCACGCTGCCTTCGAACAATTGGCCCAGCAGGGCATGGAACGCGGGGCTGTGATCGAAATGCACAAGGTGCGCCACTTCGTGCGCGACCACCGACCGGCGCACGGCGTCTGGCGCCATGATCAGGCGCCAATTGATGCGGATCGAGCCATCCGATGCGCAACTGCCCCAGCGGCGCTTGGCGTTGGACAAGGCCAGGCGCGGCACCGGCAGGCCGGCACGGGCGCAATAGTGCGCCAGGTCTGCCGCGCAGAGCCGCAGCGCTTCGGCGGCGAGCCAGCGCTCCACGCGCCCGGCGAGTTGCTCGGCCGGGCCGCCCACCAGCAATTGCCCGTCATCCACCACCGGCCGTCGCGGGTGGCGCGCGTCCCACGCCACGGTCAGCACGTCGCCGCGAAAGGGCAGGGCGGTACCCGGCGCCAGTTGTGCCGGCGGCGGCAGGCGTTCGAGTTGCGCGGCGAGCCAATCGGCCCGGTCGCGCACAAAGGCCACGGCATCGGCGGTGCGCGCCCAGGTGGGGATGGAAATGCGCGCGGCGCTGCCATCGTGGGCAAGGCGCAAGGTCATCCGCCGGGCCTGGGGCAGACGGCGGATTTCCACCGGCAGGTTGCGCCCGGCAACCTTCACCGTGTGCGGCTGGGCCAAGGCCGGTTTGGGGGGCGGTTCGGGCAGGCGGCGCAGCCAGTCGATCACGGCAGACGGAAGCCCATCGGCGCGCGTGGGCTTTCCGGGGTGCCCCTGTCCCGGTCTGCATCGTCCCATTCCACATCGCTGACGATGTGGTTTTCCAGCGGGCCGGCCACCACTTCGCTGATCGCCTTGCCCACCACGGAAACCCTGGCGCGGTGCACCGCATCGCGATCCCCGCTTTCCAGATAGTGCCAGGCGGGCAATGGCTCTCCGGCCGCGCGCAGGCGATAGGCGCACGTCGCCGGCAGCCAGGCAACCTGCGCCACCAGCCGGGGCGTCAGGCGCAGGCAATCGGGCACCATGGCGCGGCGATGGCGGTAATCGGAACAGCGTGCGGTCTTGGTATCGAGCAGGCGGCAGGCCACGTTGGTATGATAGACTTCGCCGGTGTCCTCGTCTTCCAGCTTGTGCAGGCAGCACTTGCCGCAGCCGTCGCACAGCGCTTCCCATTCGTCGCGGCTCAGCGCCTCGATCGGCTTGTCCCAGAAGCGTTCGGTCTCGGCCATGTCAGTGCACCCAGCGCGCGAGTTCGGCCGCAACGGCGGCGCCGTTCTGCTCCACCGGCAGCAGGGCGATCGGCTTGCCATCGGGCCCCATCAGGTAGGCGGCGCGGCTGTGGTCCATCAGATAGGCTTGCGGCGGCGAACCCTTGGGGGCGGCGCGCTTCTCGTAATAGACCGCGAATTCCTTGGCGACGGCGGCAATCTGTTCGGGCGTGCCGGTCAGGCCCACCAGTTCCTTGCCGAAATTGCCGGTGAACTGGGCCAGGACCTGGGGCGTATCGCGCGCCGGATCGATCGAGACGAACACCGGCACCAGCCGGGCGCCCTGGTCCGGGTGCGCCTTGGCAAAGGCGTGATAGCCCTGCATCAGGTTGGCCGTGTCGAGCGGGCAGACATCGGGGCAATACGTATACCCGAAATAGAACACGGTGTACTTGCCAGCGAAATCGGCCGCGCGCACGGTTTTGCCAGCCTGGTCGACCAACGTGAAATCGCCGCCGAGCTGGGCCCCCGCCAGGGGCGCCTCGCTGGTGGGCGTTTCCCCGCCGCAAGCGCCGAGCGGCAGCGTGAGAGCGAGCGCCAGCGCGAGCCGTGACAGGCACTTGCGGGCAACAATCGGCAAGAACGAAGGGTGATCCATGGCGTGGCGGTTCATGCTCTGCTAACAGCGCGCTTGCAAGGGCCACCTGCATGGTGGCCAGGCCACAAGGAGGCCAGGCCATGAGGAGGAAAGCAGCCGTGACGTTCAAGTGGGCCAATTCGCGCCGCATCGCTCTTGCCCCGTATATCGCGGCGTGCATCGCGGCCCCGGCCGTGGCGTTCTGGCCCGCCGCCCCGGCGCTGGCCCAGTTTTCGGAAAGCTACAAGTTCCTCGATGCCGTGCGCAAGAAGGACGGCGACAAGGTCAACGAGGCGCTGCAAAACCCCGCCAGCCAGATCGTCAACACCAAGGACGTCTCCACCGGCGAAACCGCGCTGCACATCGTGACGCAGCGGCGCGACCTGCTGTGGATGCAGTTCCTGGTGGGCAAGGGCGCCAATGTGAACGCGCGCGACAACAAGGGCACCACGCCGCTGGTGATCGCCACCAACCTGGCCTTCCTGGAAGGGGTGGATTTCCTGATTTCCGTGGGCGCGCGGGTGGACGATCCCAACAACACCGGGGAAACGCCGCTGATCACCGCCGTGCACGGCCACAACATGGCCCTGGTGCGCGCGCTCCTGAAGGCCGGCGCCAATCCGGACCGGCCCGACAATTCCGGCCGTTCGGCGCGCGATTATGCCGCGCTCGATCATTCCCAATCGATTTCCGACGAGCTTGAGTCCGCGGCCAAGAAGCGGCAGAGCGGCAAGGCCGCGCAGACATATGGCCCCACGTTCTGAACGCTGATCCCGCCAGGAGACCCGCTATGATCGCTACCCCCGATCTTGCCACGCTTGAAGCCCTCGATCTCGATCAGTTGCGCGTGGAACTGGCGCCGCTGGTGGCCGAAGCGGCGATGTTCGACGGGTGGACCGGCGCGGCGGTGGACAGCGCGGCCCAAGCCGTGGGCCTTGACCCTGCGGTTGCGCGCCTGGCCTATGGCGTGGGGGAAAGCGGGTCGGCGATGACCATGATTGCGGCCTGGATCGCGCGGATCGATGCCGACATGTCGCGCGCCCTGCCGGCGCAGGACCTGGCCAAGCTGCCGATTCGCGAGCGTATTCGCCGCCTGGTGCAGTTCCGCCTCGATGCCTTGGCCGGGATGGAAGAGGCGTTGCGCCGCGCCTTGATCGAGATGGCCCGCCCGCGCAACTCTGGCCAAAGCCTCAAGCTGGGCTGGCACAGTGCGGATGCCATGTGGCGCCTGGCCGGGGACACCGCCACCGATCTCAACCATTACAGCAAGCGCGCTACGCTTGCGGCGCTCTATGCCGCCACGCTTGCCGTCTTTGCCGAGGATCGCAGCGAAGACCATGCCGAAACCCGCGCGTTCCTGGATCGCCGGATCGAAGGCGTGATGCGCTTTGAAAAGCTCAAGGCCGGGCTGTTCAAGCGCAAGGGCGAACGCTTCAGCCCGGTGCGCCTGCTCGGTCGCCTGCGCTATCCGGCGCGCTGACAGTTTGAACCCGCTGGCGCGGGTTTTGCGGCACCGGCCCGCTCCCCCCGATCAATCTATTTGCGAACGACTTGCATAAGCGGCTGGCCTATGGCAGCGGGGCTGGTGTGACGCTCGATGAACTACCGCTGGGCCACGATGCCCGAATCGCTTCGGTCGATTGGGCCGCGCTTGTGCCCGAAGAGGCGCAGCGCCTGCGCGCCCTGGGCTTTGATGAAGGCGCGCAAGTGCGCCTGGCCTATCGCGGGGTGTTCCTGGGGCGCGATCCCCTGGCGATCGAGATCGGGCGGATGACCGTGGCCCTGCGCCGCATCCATGCCCGCGCCATGCATGTGGAAGATCTGGCGGCATGAGCCGGGGCCCGTTCGTCGCTGCGCTCGTCGGCAATCCCAACGCCGGCAAGAGCGCGCTCTTCAATGCCCTGACCGGCGCCCGCCAGAAGATCGCCAACTATCCCGGCGTGACCGTGGAGCGCAAGGCCGGCCGCCTGCTGCTGCCCAGCGGAGAGCCGGTGGAACTGGTCGACCTGCCCGGCTCCTATGGCTTTGCCGCGACGAGTCCCGACGAGGAAGTGACCCGCAAGGTCATCATGGGCGAGCAGGCGGGGCAGGTTCGCCCCGATGTGCTTGTCGTGGTGCTCGATGCGTCGAACCTGGAACAGCATCTGGTCTTTGCCCAGGAAGTGCTGGAACTGGGCCGCCCCACGGTGGTGGCGCTCAACATGGTCGATCTGGCCGCGCGCGACGGGTTGACGATCGACGCCGCCGCGCTCGCTGCCGAACTGGGCGTGCCGGTGATCGAAACCGTGGCCGTGCGGCGCAAGGGGCTGGCCGAGCTTGCCACCGCCATTGCCACTGCGCGCGACACGGCTGCGCGTGACAACGCACCCGCGCCGCGCGTGCACGTCACCTTGCCCGAACGCCGCCTGCTGGCCCGCCAGATGGCGCAAGGGGCCACGCTTTCGGAAACCGCGCGCCATCGCGTGCACGCGCAGATGGACAAGCTGCTGCTGCATCCCTGGGCCGGGCCGCCGATCCTGTTTGCCCTGCTGTTCGTGGTGTTCCAGGCGGTGTTTTCCTGGGCGGCGCCGTTCCAGGATGCGCTGGAAGGCCTGGCCACGGCGTTTCAAAACCTGGCGCGGACGGAACTGCCCGCCTCGCTGCTGCGCGACCTGCTGACCGAAGGGATCATCGGCGGGGTCGGCGCGGTCATCGTGTTCCTGCCGCAGATCCTGATCCTGTTCTTCTTCATCCTGGTGATGGAAGCGACCGGCTACATGGCGCGCGCCGCGTTCCTGATGGACCGCATGATGGCCGGCGTGGGGCTTTCCGGCCGCAGTTTCATCCCGCTGCTGTCCAGCTTTGCCTGTGCCATTCCCGGCATCATGGCCACGCGCAGCATCACCGATCCCAAGGACCGCCTGACCACGATCCTGATCGCGCCGCTGATGACCTGTTCGGCGCGGCTGCCGGTCTATGCCGTGATCATCGCCGCGTTCATTCCCAACAACCGCGTGCTGCCGGGTGTGGGCTTGCAGGGGCTGGTGCTGTTCGCGCTCTATGTTGCCGGCATCGTCGGGGCCATGGCGGTGGCCCTGATCCTGCGTCGCTCGGTCACCAAGGGCGCGGCATCGGGCTTCATCATGGAATTGCCCAAATACCAGCTGCCCACGATCAAGGACCTGGCGCTGGGCTTGTGGCAGCGCGCCTGGGTGTTTCTGCGCCGGGCCGGCACAATGATCTTCACGGTCACCGTGGTGCTGTGGCTGCTGCTCAATTTCCCCCGCGCCGAACCGGGCCAAAGCCAGGTCGATGCCTCGATCGCCGGGCACATTGCCAATGGCCTGGCCGTGGTGGTCGAGCCGATCGGCTTCAACCGTGACATTGCCCTGGCGCTGATCCCGTCGATGGCCGCGCGCGAAGTGGCGGTCAGTTCGCTTGCCACCAGCTATGCCGTCGATTCCAAGGATGAAGAGGCCCAGGACATCGCGCTGGGCGACCAGCTCAAGCACCACTGGACGCTCGCCACCGCGCTCGCGTTCCTGGCCTGGTTCGTGTTCGCGCCGCAGTGCATGTCGACCATTGCGGTGACCCGGCGCGAAACCAATGGCTGGAAATGGCCGGGCTTCATGCTCGCCTACCTGTTCGCCCTGGCCTATGTCTTTGCCGGGATCACTTATTGGACGGCGGTGGCCTTCGGGCTTGGCTAACAAGCCAGTGGATAGTGGACTCGCGCTCACCGTCAGCGATGCGCTATCACGCGCGACTGAATTCCATAGGGACGAGATTCGATGGCAGGCAGCGTCAACAAAGTCATTCTGATCGGCAACCTGGGGGCCGACCCGGAGATCAAGTCGTTCCAGAACGGCGGCAAGATTGCGAACCTGCGCATTGCCACGTCGGAAAACTGGAAGGACCGCAACACCGGCGAACGCAAGGAGCGGACCGAGTGGCACAGCGTCGTCATCAACGGCGATGGCCTGATCGGCGTGGTCGAACGCTTCCTGCGCAAGGGCAGCAAGGTCTATATCGAAGGCCAGCTGCGCACCCGCAAGTGGCAGGACCAAAGCGGCAATGACCGCTACAGCACCGAAGTGGTCGTGGCCGGCATCGGCGGCGCTCTGACCATGCTCGATGGCCCGCAGGGCGGCGGCGCGGGTGGCGGTGGCGGCGGCCAGCGTTCGGGCGGCGGCTGGAACGAAGGCGGCTCGTCGGGCGGCGGCGGCTTTGGCGGCGGTTCGCGCGGCAGCAGCGGCGGCGCGGCCTCGGGCGGCGGCAGCACCTGGAACCAGGGCGGCGGCGGCGGTTTCACCGACGACCTGGACGACGATATTCCGTTCTGATCGGGCGCACGCGCACGCATGAAAACAAAGCCCGGCGGTTCAGGCAACCGCCGGGTCTTTGTTTTTCATCTATCCGAAAAGTTCGGATACGTGAATTTCAGCCCTTGCGCACGTCCTTGGCCACGGCATCGAGCACGCCATTGGCGAATTTCGCTTCGCGCGCGTCGAAAAAGGCGTGGGCCACATCGAGGTATTCGCTGATCACCGTGCCCACGGCAATGTCGGTGCGCGCCGCCAGTTCATAGGCGCCGCAGCGCAGGATCTGCAGCATGGTCTTGTCCAGCCGCGACAGCGACCAGCCTTGCGCCAGGCGGGCCTGGATCAGCCCGTCGATCTCCTCGCGCCGGGCGATCACGCCCTTGACCACGTCGTCGAAGAATTCAACGTCGGCGGCGGCATATTCCACGTCCTCGATTTCCGCGCCCAGCCGGTGCTGGTGGAATTCATCGAGCAGGAAGCGCAGCTCGGTGCCTTCCATGTCAACCTGGTAGAGCGCCTGGACGGCGGCAAGCCGCGCGGCAGAGCGGGCCTGGCCCTTGATGTTCGTCATATTCCCAATCTCAGTTCGATCGAGCGGGCGTGGGCGGAAAGCCCCTCCGCATCGGCCAGCGCGATGGCCGCAGGGCCGACCGCGCCGATGGAAGCATCGCTCACTGCAATGAAGCTGGTGCGCTTCATGAAGTCGAGCACGGAAAGCCCCGAGGAAAACCGCGCACGGCGCCCGGTGGGCAGCACGTGGTTGGGGCCGGCAACGTAATCGCCGATCGCCTCGGGCGTCATGCGGCCCAGGAAGACCGAGCCGGCATGGCGGATCTGCGCAAACAGCGCATCGGGATCGTCGGTGGCGATTTCCACGTGCTCTGCCGCCAGGGCGTTGGCGAGGGCCGGGGCTTCGTCCAGCGATTGCACCACGATCACCGTGCCATGGGTTTCCCAGCTGGCCTTGGCCACGCGCGCGGTGGGCAGCATGGCGATTTCCACGCCCACCATGTCCACCACCTGATCGGCAAAGGCGGCATCGTCGGTGATCAGGATCGCCTGCGCGGCGGGATCGTGCTCGGCCTGGCTCAGCAGGTCGGCGGCGATCCACTGCGGGTCGTTCTTGGCATCGGCAATCACCAGGATTTCCGAGGGGCCGGCCACCATGTCGATCCCCACCACGCCGTAAAGCTGGCGCTTGGCTTCGGCCACCCAGGCGTTGCCCGGGCCGGTGATCACGTCCACCGGGCGGATCGTCTTGGTGCCATAGGCGAGCGCCGCTACGGCCTGCGCGCCGCCCACGCGCCACACTTCGTCAACGCCGGCGAGGTGCGCGGCGGCCAGCACCAACGGGTTGATCTCCCCCTTGGGCGTGGGCGTGGTCACCACCAGGCGCTCCACCCCGGCCACCTTGGCGGGAATGGCATTCATCAACAGCGAAGAGGGATAGGCCGCGCGGCCGCCCGGCACATAGAGCCCGGCGCCATCCACCGCGCGCCACTTCGCGCCCAGGCGCACACCGGCGGCGTCGGTATAGTCGCGGTCCTGCGGCAATTGCGCTTCGTGATAGGTGCGAATGCGCTGCGCCGCCAGTTCCAGCGCGGCACGCAGATCGGGGGCCAGCGCATCGAACGCCTCGCGGCAAGTGGCGGCGTCGATTGTCCACCCGTCGCCCTGCGGCAGGTGCCCGTCGAAACGCTGGGTATATTCGGCCAGCGCCTCGTCCCCGCGCAGGCGCACGTCCTCGATGATGGTCTGCACATCGCGGGCCACGTTCTCGTCGCTTTCGCGGCGATCCTTCACCAGGCGGGCAAAGCGCGTGGCGAAATCGGCATCGGTCGTCTTGAGGCGGAGCATCAGGCGGCGGCCTTTCGTGCAGCAACTTGCGTGCGGAACGCGTCGACCAGCGCGCCCAGGCGGGCGCTGTCGGTCTTGAGCGCGGCGCGGTTGACGATCAGCCGCGCCGAAATCTGCATGATCTGGCTGGTTTCCACCAGGCCGTTCTCTTTCAGCGTGCGGCCCGACGACACGAGATCGACGATGCGGCTGGCCAGGCCCAGCGACGGCGCCAGTTCCATCGCGCCGTTGAGCTTCACCACTTCGGCTTGCACGCCCATCCGCTCGAAATGGCGGCGGGTGAGGTTGGGATACTTGGTCGCGACGCGGGCATGGCTTTCGCGGGCAATACTGCCCTGGGCCAGGCCGCCGACCGGTTCTGCTACGGAAAGGCGGCAATGGCCGATATCCAGGTCCACCGGGGCATAGAGATCGGCATAGTCGAACTCGTCGATCACGTCCGAACCCACGATGCCGGCCTGGGCCGCGCCATGGGCCACGAAGGTGGCCACATCGAACGCGCGCACGCGGATCAGCGTGACATCGGGCCGGCTGGTGGCAAAAGACAATGCGCGCGAGGACTTGTCGAAGAACGCAGCCTCGGGCACCACGCCTGCCTGTTCCAGCAAGGGCAGCGCTTCATCGAGGATGCGGCCCTTGGGCAGGGCGAAAACGAGCGGGGTGGCGGTGGTCATGACGCCATCGCCCCTATGGCAAGCGCGAGAAAAGGGCAACCTCATGGCTTCGATCATGGATATCGCTTCGGTCGAACAGGCCATTGCCTGGCAGGCAGACCACGCCACCAAGAACGGCGCGCCGGCGACCGGGCGGGTGGTGCGGGCGCAACTGCCGCTGCTCACCGATGGCAGCGCAGTGGGCGCGCGCATGGCGGCCTGGCCGGGCAAGCCATTGGAAGATGCGCTGCCCCTGCGGCTGACGGGCGGGTTGCACAACCTGGTGCTGACCGGCGCGGACACGCGCCTGGCCGCCGTCTATCGCGGCGAAGAGACCGACCAGGACGCGATCGATGCCCTTGTGGGCGATCTGGCCCGCCGGTTCGAAACCCGGCTGCTGCCCTGGCTTGACGGCCCGCCGCAGACCAACGAGGCGGGGCGGTCTGCCTCGATCATGGCCGGGCTGTTGTGGCTTTCAGCGCGGGTGGGGCCGCGCTTCGTGCTGCACGAGCTGGGCGCAAGCGCGGGGGTCAACACGATGATGGATCGCTTTGCCTTCGATCTGGGCGGCACCCGCACCGGCCCGGCCGATTCCCCGCTGCGCCTGGCCCCGGAATGGCGCGGCGCGGGCCGGCCGCCCGAAGCGGCGGTAGACGTGCTGGCGATTTCCGGGTGCGACCGCGCCCCGATCGACCTGACCGATCCCGACCAGGCGCTGCGGCTCAAAAGCTATGTCTGGGCCGAAGTGACGGAGCGGCTGGCGCGGCTGGACGCGGCCATCGCCCTGGCGCGGGTGCAGCGACCCGATGTGGTGGCGATGGACGCGGCCGATTATGTGGACCAGGTGCTGGCCGCGCCACAGCCCGAAGACAGCACGCGGGTGATCTATCATTCGATCGTCTGGCAGTACCTGCCGCCCGCCACCCAAGAGCGGATTGCAGCCGCCATCGCGGCCGCTGGCGCGCGCGCCACCCCGTCGCGGCGGCTGGCGTGGCTGGCGCTGGAAACCAACCGCGCCTCCTTCCGCCACGAATTGGCGCTACGCCTCTGGCCCGACCAGGGCGCGCCGGTGTGCCTGGCTGCAGCGCACGCCCACGGCGCCTGGGTCGAGTGGCTTCAGCCCTGAGCTTCCAGCGCGGCTGGGCCGCGGCGGTGATAGGATATCCATTCCCACACCGCCACGAGCAGGAGCGCCAGCACGGTGCTGCCCACGAACGCGGGTGAGGGCAGGCGGATCAGCAGCGCCAGGCCCGCCAGCGCGATCAGCACGCCGCCGCCCACCCAGTGCGACAGCGGGAAATTGCCGTGCGGGCTGGACGGCCGCTTGAACAGGCCGGTGCCGGCCAGGAAGACCAGCAGGCCGCCGGCCTGGGTGGCCACCAGTGGCAGTGAAGCGGGTGCCAGCGGCTGTTCAAGGAGAAGGGCATCGGCCACTGCGGTGATGACGATGCCGCCCACGATCGGCATGTGCAGATAAGTATAGACGCTGCGCGCCAGGCGGCCGGGCTGGGCATGTTCGGCAATGTGGCGGGCACCGCGTTCGGCGCCGAGGTCGAAATAGATCCACCACATCAGCGCCGATCCGATAAAGGCCAGCACGAATGCCAGCGAGCGCGCGGGATCGGCGGTTTCCTGGGCAAAGCTGGTGCCGGTCACCACGATGCCTTCGCCCAGGGCGATGATGATGAACAGGGCGCAGCGCTCGGCCAGGTGGCTGCCGGAAATATCCCAGTCTTCCGGTGTGGAACGGCCCAGGCCCGGCACGAAAAAGCCCATGAACGGGCCGCCGTAATCAACTGCGAGCGCGGCTGCCCACCAGCCCAGGCGGGCCATCGGCGCATCGACCAGCGCCCCGGCCAGCCACAACGGCGCCGACGCCACGAACCACAGCGTGATCCGCGCCATGTTGCGCGCGCCACTGCTGCGCCAGCCCCCACTGTGCCCCTGGATGCCGCCGCTTTTCGCCATGGCCCAGGCGACAAAGCCGCTGCGCCCGATCTGCACCGCGATGTAGCATGCCGCAAACAGCACCGCGTCGCCGGTGCTGCCCCCGGCAAAGGCGCGCGGCATGGCCACGGCCATGCCCAGGCTGGCCAACATGGCAAACAGCAGCATGATCCGTACCGGTCCGCGTTCCGGGTTGGTCCAGTTCGCCGCCCAGGTGGTGAACATCCAGGCCCACCACACGGCCAGGAACAGGACCAGCGCCTCGGCCAGGCCGGCCGGGGTCATGTGATGCAGCACGTTGTGGGAGAGCTGGGTTATCGCAAAGACATAGACCAGGTCGAAAAACAGCTCGAGATAGCTGACCGGGGCATGGCCGCCCTTGTGATCGCGCAAGAGCGACGATGGCGCGGGCACGCCGTCGGTTTCGGCTTTGGGCGCGGGCTTGCCGGCCTCGGCGATCGCCTCGGCCTCTTGCCTGGCTTTCTCGCTCATTCGCCCGGCGCGCGCGCGTGAATGGCAAGCGCATGAACGCGTTGCCCCGGCAGGTCGCCCAGGGCGCGGTTGACCAGGCGCTGGCGGCCAAGCCGGGAAACGCCGGCAAAGGCCGCGCTTTCGATCTCCACGGTGAAATGCGATTCACCCGTGCCGTCGTCGCCCATATGGCCGGCGTGATGGGCCGAATCGTTGGTGACCACCAGATGCGTGGGGGCAAGGGCGTCCACAAGTTTGCGTTCGATTTCCTGGGCGAGCGGGCCGGTCATGTCTTTCCTTTCGGGCGATGAGGCACCATGTGCAATGGCGTGAAGCATGACAAGTTCCATGGCCGCGTCACGGATACCGGGCGCTTGTGCAGTGCCCCGGGATGCAACGCATCGGGGGAATTCCGCGCGCCCGGCGTGCGCCCGCCCGGTTTCGATGGGCCCGGCGACTATCGCTGGTTCTGTTTGGACCATATTCGCGCGTTCAACGCCGGCTACGATTTCTTTGCCGGGATGAGCATGGATGAAATCCTGGCCGCGCAATCGCCGCTGGCCGGGTGGGACACCCACAGCCGCGCGTTCCGGCCCGACGCGGGGATCGACCAGGCGCCGCGCTGGGCCGATTTCGCCGATCCCCTGGAGGCGATCGCGCAACGCGCCCGCGCCCGCAAGGCCGATCACCAGGCCGCCCAGGACGCCGCCCGGCGCGGTTTCAACGCGCAAGATCGCGCTGCGTTCGAAACGCTCAACCTGTCGCTCGACGCCGATCGCCATGCCCTGCGCCGCCGCTATGCCAACCTGGTGCGCCGCTATCACCCCGATCACAACGGCGGCGACCGCAGCCTGGAAGACAAGCTGCAACGCGTGGTCGCCGCCTATGACCACCTGCGGCAATCGGCTGCGTTTCGATAGGGCGGGCAAGGCGCGTCCCCCTCCGTCAGGCCTGCGGCCTGCCACCTCCCCGCCGGGGGAGGATCTCGGCGTCAATCCGGCGCCTGGTGCGCCACTTCGATCATCGATGGGCCGCCCGAGACGGGGGTAAGCCACACCGCCAGGTCGGCCGCGATCAGGGCGGCCATGACCAGCATCAGTCCGGCGCGCTTGCGCTCGCCCCGGCGCCAGAAAAACACCGCGCCGCCGATCAAGGCCACGGTGGTCAGCACCAGTAGCGAAAGAACCGTGTCCATCATGGGATTTAGCTGAACAGGCCCTTGGCCAGGCCGGCCAAATCGTTGATCGGATTGCCATCGCCATCCTTGTCGAGGAACTGGCTGACCTGGCCCAGGGCATCGGGATGCTGGCCGAGGATGGAGGCGAATTGCGACAGTGCGCCTTCGCCGCCGATGTGGCCCACGATCTGTTGCAGCAGGCCTGCGTCGAGGCCAGTGTTGGCGGCGGCCGTCTCGATCGTGTCGCCCTTGGCCTGGTGGCCGGCCGCCAGCGCGGCAATCGCGGTTTCGGCCTGGGTGGGATCGATGCCCAGCTTGGCCGCCAGGTTCTTCACGTCAACCGCGCTGCTCACCTGGCCCAGGATGCTGTCGAACACGCTCATGGCATTGATCCCCTTGTCCGGGCGCGCCGGTGTGGCGCGCCTTGCCCGGTGATAGCGCGCGAGGGCTGCCTGGTGCCACAAAAAACGCCCCGCCGTGGTTAACGGCGGGGCGGGCAAGGTTGTCGCAGCCGAGGCATTGCGCCCAGGTGCGGGGCGATCAGATCGTGACGGTATCGTCGGCGATGATGTGGCTGAGCGTGAGCGCCTGCTGGTGGCCCAGGCCATCGTTGAGAATGAAGGTGGTGCCGTCAAAGCCGCTGGTGTTGACGAAGTAGCTGCCCTGCGTGGGGTTCGCCTTGAGATAGGCGGCCAGGCGATTCACGTCGTCCTGCGAATCGAGAAAGGCTGATCCCGTGCCCTTCACCGTCAGGCCCAGGGCATTGAAGATCGTATCGAAGCCGGTGATGCGCACGACGTCGTGATCGGCAAAGTTGAGGTCTTCCACCGTCACCCACTGGTACACGGTCGAAACGCCGTGACCGCCGGTGAAGGCGAGGGCGGAGAAGCCTTCGCCCGAGCGGAACACGAACTGGTCCGCGCCGGTCCCGCCGGTCAGCGAATCCTTGCCGCCGCCGCCCTTGAGGATGTCGTTGCCATCGCCGCCATAGATGGCGTCGTTGCCGCCGCCGCCATAGAGGGTGTCGTTGCCATCACCGCCGTCGATGATGTTCTTGCCCGAACCGCCGGTGACCACGTCATCGCCGCCGCCGGCGTTGATGATGTTGTTGCCCTTTGGCGCGGCGATGGTGTCAGCGCCGCTGGTGCCAGTGATAACTGCCATGTTCATTCTCCTTCATCCCGTCGTCAGACGGAAAGTTGAACCACAAGTATTTTTCGAGGATACCTTGTGGTCGGGAAGAACAGACCTGTTCCTCGGCCACGCAAGTCACTGTTGCGACCAGACTTGTCTTATTGGGTAATTCGGAAATCACCTTGATGTGCAAGGTGTGACTCGACGCCATCCTTGCCAAAACCATAACGCATTATTGCCATGCGGCGTGCCTGTGTTTCCCGTTCATATTGGCGCTTTCATGCCGTAACCATGCCAAGACAGGTTCAAACTGGAGCAAGTTTGGATGATCTGCACCTCTGCTTCAGCCATGGCGCATGGCCGCCGGTTGCCGCGCGGCACGGGCCAGGGCCATGCGATCGAACCAGCGGCCAAGCGCGGCACGGCAGGGTTCGTCCAGGCGGGTCAGCACCAGCCAGGCCGCCAGCAGCAGCGGTGGCACCAGCAGCAGCCCCCAGGCGCCCAGCGGCGCCCCATGCATCGCCCGCTTGGCCGCGCCGGACGCGATCGCCAGCAGCGGCACGTGGATGCCGTAGAGCGGATAGGAAACCCGGCCCAGCCAGGCGCCGCCGGGCACCGCGCGATGTCGCCCGGCAGCCACCGCCACGACCAGCACGCAAGGCAGGAACACCATGGCAAGGAACAGCGTCCAAGGCAGGCGCTGCACCGGCAGCGCCATGGCATAGACCAGCGCGAGTGCGGCAACCGGCGCGGCGAGTGCGACCATCGACGGCAGCGACGCGCGCAGCCGATGCAACAGCAGCCCGCAGCCAAAGCCAAAGCACACGCGCGCCAATCCGCCATCGAGCGAGGATGCCTGCCAGCCCAGATCGAGCGTGCCGTGGCGCATGGCGCAGAGCACCAGAAGCGCGCCCGAAACGGCGACGCCCAAGGCCAGGATCGCCGTGCTGCGCCGCACCAGGAACGCGGCCCAGGCCAGGTTCGCCAGGATTTCGAAGAACAGGGACCACAAGGGACCGTTGGCGGGGAACAGCTCCCACCCTGTGGCCACGCCATGCCAAAGCTTGGGCAGCACGAGCAGGTTCAGTGCATTGCCCAGCAGAACCTGGTCCAGCGGATCGGATCGATCGGGCGCCGCCAGGCAGCGGGCCACCAGGTAGAGCCCGCCTACGCCAGCGCCCAGCACGGCAACCGGGGCCATGCGCACCATCCGCCGCCGGGCAAAGCCACCCCAGTCCATGGCGCCGGCGGCCGCATGGCCGGCGCCGCCCAGCCGCGCCTCATAAGCCTCTGCCAAGACAAAGCCGCTGAGCATGAAGAAGAAATCGACCGCCAGATAGCCGTTGGGAAACAGCTGGACACCCCCGGCGCGCGTGCCGATGTGAAACAGGCAGACTGCCAGCGCGGCAATCCCGCGCATTTCGTCGAGCAGGGCGTAGCGCCCGCCGTGTCCGGCCTGCCTCCTTGCGGTGTTCATGCGCCAAGTGCCCCTTTGCCGCCGGCACAAGCCGGCAGCGTGACTGCCCCGTTTCGTTGCGCCGCGATATCGCAGTGCACCGTCTGGGCAGGGCATGCGCGATCGTGACTAACGCATGATTAACCAAATGCACGGCAAGGACTCATACGGAATACTACTTAGGGTAAACCGTATTGTGCGGTGCGGAACGAAATGTCTTTTTCGCCCAATGCTTTGTAATGCTCGCCTTGGTGCACTTGCAGCCAAGCGGGCAGGCCCTCGCTTCGCATGGATAAGGGCTGCATCGGGCCTGGCGGTAAAGCGATCGAAAGCCGGCCAACGCGGGTGCACGCGGGGCAGGATGGGGCAAGCCGCGTACCTGGTCCGTTGCTGTCACTGGCCGATTCCGCCAGCCCTCATGCCGGCGCTTCGCATAGCGCCTGAAGCTGATCGGCGCAGGCATTCCAGCCGCTTTCAAAGCCCATGGCGGCGTGCTGCTCCATCGCTTCGGCCGTCCAGTGGCGCGCCGTGGCGGTATAGCGCGTGCCCGCACCATCCGGCGCGATTTCCCAGATGCCGATCATGAAGGGGCCTGCCGGGATGAAGCCTTCGGTTACGGCGTCGGTGACGACGAAGCGCGTGCCTTCATCCCAGGCCAGGAACAGACCTTCATGGGGCATGACTTCGCCATCGGGGCCGTACATGGTGATGGCCGCGCGGCCGCCGGGGCGCCGTTCCTGCACCACCACTTCGGCCCGCCAGGGGCGCGGGCACCACCATTCCTCCTGGCGGTTGGCCATCACGTTCCAGACCACGGCAGGCGGCGCGGCAATATGCCGGCTGATCGAAAGCGCATGCACGGGCGGTTCTCCTTCAACCACGGCGGGCAGCCTCGATCGCGGCGATGTCGATCTTGCCCATGGTCATCATCGCGGCAAACACGCGTTCCCGCACCGCGGGATCGGGATCGGCCATGCCGTCGGTCAGCGCGCGCGGCGTGATCTGCCAGGACAGGCCCCAGCGGTCCTTGCACCATCCACAGGCGCTTGCCTGTCCACCGTTGTCGATGATGGCCTGCCAATAGCGATCGGTTTCCTCCTGGGTTTCCGTGTGGACCTGGATGGAGAATGCCTCGCTATGCTTGAACTGCGGCCCCCCGTTGAGGCCGAAGCAGGACAGGCCCAGCACGGTGAATTCGACAGTGAGGACCTGGCCTGCGCGTCCACCTGGGAAATTGCCCGGCGCGCGATAGATGGTGCCCACTTCGCTGTCGGGAAACGTGGCGGCGTAAAACGTCGCTGCGTCCAGTGCCGTCCCGTCGTACCACAGGCACAGCGTCGCCTTGCTCATGGCTCAAGCCTCCCCGTCAGCCGGCTTGCGCGAAACGAGGCCGAGGAACGCCCCGGCCGGATCGCGTGCCTGAAGCATCAGGTCGTTTCCGGGCACCTCGTGCACGTCGCCCTCCAGCGTGCCGCCCAGCGCGGTCACCGCCTGGGCGGCAGCGTGCACATCGGCGACGCGAAAATAGGTGCGCCAGCCGATCGGCGCATCGTCGGACGGCCGTTTCATCATCGCGCCCACTGCACCCTGCAGTGGATGGGCGATGAACTGGTAATCGCCCAGCGGCCCCATCGGCATGGCATCGGGATAGGTGAAGCCGAAATGGCGGGCGTAGAATTCGCGCGCCGCGGCCAGGTCTGCCGTGAACAGCTCGTTCCAGGTGACGGCCTGGACCACGTCCATCGCATAGACGGGGGGCGGGGGTATGGTCTGTCCTGCCGGGGGCGTGGGATCGATAAGGTAAAACGTCGCGCCCCAGGGATCGGCCACCATGGCAAACGTGCCTTCGGCAATCGTCTGCGGCGGCATCAGCGCATGGCCGCCATCGGCGGTAATCGCCGCCACGGTGGCCGGAACGCTATCGACCATCAGATAAGGCAGCCAGCGGGGGCGGGCACCTGCTTCGATCATCGCCGGGCGCAACACCAGCATGCCGCCCTGGTTGGCGCCGTCGGCGCGCCGGATATGGCGATAATCGATAGGCGCGGTTTCGTGATCGGGGGCGGGATCGTCGATCGTCCAGCCGATGACGCCCTGGTAGAACGCCTGCACCGCTTCCGGCGCATCGGTCATCACTTCGTACCACACGAACAGGCCCTGGGGCATGGCAACCTCTCTCCACCGCAACGGGAATGGCGATTCGTTCGCATTCGGTGCGCCATCCTATCACGGCTGGCGTTGGGGCATACCGTGGCCGGGGCAGGGTGCGCGAAAAGCAAGCCGGGCCAGCCAGGCATGCTCAAAAGAGTCCTGCCCCAAAGAGTCCTGCAAAGCATGTTGCGGCGCGGCGCGCGCGCGGATAGGCAGGGAATTGATGAGCGACACTTCCAATCTCGTGGCCCAGCCTGGCGCCACCACCGTCCTGCCCGCGCCCGATACCCAGGTTTCGGTGCGCGAGGTGTTTGGCATCGATATCGACATGATGGTGCCTGCCTTTTCCGTGGCCGACGAGCGCGTGCCCGATACCGATGACAACTATGTCTTCGATCCCGACACGACGCTTGCGATCCTGGCCGGCTTTGCCTTCAACCGCCGCGTCATGGTGCAGGGCTATCACGGCACCGGCAAATCCACCCATATCGAGCAGGTGGCCGCGCGCCTGAAGTGGCCCTGCGTGCGCATCAACCTGGACGCGCACATCAGCCGTATCGACCTGATCGGGCGCGACGCGATCGTGCTGCGCGATGGGTTGCAGGTGACCGAATTCCGCGAAGGCCTGCTGCCCTGGGCGCTGCAGACGCCGACGGCGCTGGTGTTCGACGAATACGACGCCGGCCGCCCCGACGTGATGTTCGTGATCCAGCGCGTGCTGGAAACCGAAGGCAAGCTCACCCTGCTCGACCAGAACCGGGTGATTCGCCCCAATCCGTTCTTCCGCCTGTTTGCCACGGCCAACACCGTGGGCCTGGGCGATACCTCGGGCCTCTATCACGGCACCCAGGCGATCAACCAGGGCCAGATGGACCGCTGGAACCTGGTGGTGGCGCTGAACTACCTGCCCGCCGAGACCGAGATCGACGTGGTCACCAAGAAGGTCCAGGGCCTTGACGCGCAGGTCATCGCGCAGATGGTCCGCGTGGCGGACCTGACGCGCAAGGGCTTCATGGCCGGCGACATTTCCACGGTGATGAGCCCGCGCACGGTGATCAGCTGGGCGCAGAACAGCCAGATCTTCAACGACGTGGGCTTTGCCTTCCGCCTCTCGTTCCTCAACAAGTGCGACGAGGCCGAGCGCGTGCTGGTGGCCGAATACTATCAGCGCGTGTTCGCCAAGGACCTGCCGGAGAGCGTCGCGCACAAGGCGTGAGCATTGAGGTGTCACCTCTCCCCTCCTCTTCAGAGGAGGGGGAGGGAACCGCCTATGCCGTTCGCCCTGAGCTTGTCGAAGCCCGCTTCGACCGCGCTCAATCCTCGCCCGGATAGACCGCCTTCACGAAATAGAGCCCCTCTGGCGGGGCGTTGTGGCCCAGCTTCTGCCGGTCGCGCGCGTGGAGCGCCGCCACCAGATCGGCGCGCGTCCAGTGGCCCTGGCCGATCAGGCCCAGGCATCCCACCATCGAGCGCACTTGGTGATGGAGGAAGCTGCGCGCGGCGGCTTCGATGATCACCATGTCGCCCTCGCGCCGCACATCGAGCCGGTCGAGCGTCTTGACGGGACTTGCCGCCTGGCAATGGACCGAGCGGAACGTGGTGAAATCGTGGTTGCCCACCAGTTCCTGCGCCGCTTCGTGCATGGCTGCCGCATCGAGCGGGCGGGCAATGCGCCAGGCGCGCCCGGCATCGAGCGTCAGCGGCGCGCGGCGGTTGGCGATGCGGTATTCATAGGCGCGGCCCAGGCACGAAAACCGCGCGTGCCAGTCATCGGGCACCACGACGCAATCGAGCACGGCGATGGGATCGGGCTTCAACCGCGCGTTGAGCGCTTCGGACAGGCGGAACGGATCGAACGCGCGTGCCACGTCGATATGCGCGCGCATGGCCAGCGCATGGACGCCGGTATCCGTGCGCCCGGCGGCGTGGAGCGTGACCGGATGGCCCACGACCGATTCCGCCGCTTCTTCCACCGATTGCTGCACCGAAGGCCCGTGGGATTGGCGCTGCAGCCCCATGAACGGGCCGCCATCGAATTCCAGCGTGAGAGCGTAACGCGGCATCAGGCTAGCACCGTGCCGGCGGGAATGGCACGGCCGCGCAGCAGGGCGGCGGTGTCCATTGCCGGGCGGCCGGCACGCTGCACGGTCAGCGGGCGCAGGGCGGCCTGGCCGCAGGCGATGGTCAGGGCATCGTCCAGCACCGTGCCGGGCGTGCCTTCACCATCTACTACCTGGGCGGCCAGCACGCGATAGCGTTCGCCCTCCAGTTCGAAAAACGCACCCGGCGCCGGGGCGAAGGCACGCACCTGGCGTTCCACCTGATCGGCCGGGGCGGTGAAATCGAGGCGGCTTTCCGCCTTGTCGATCTTGGCGGCATAGGTAACGCCGGCCTCGGGCTGCACTTCGGGCGTGAACGTGGGTAGGTCTGCCAGCACGCGCACCATCAGGTCTGCGCCCAGCGCGGCGAGTTCGGCGGTGAGGTCTCCGGCGGTCTTGCCGGCCACAGGCGTGGCCACGGTGGCCAGCATCGGCCCGGTATCCAGCCCGCGCTCCATCTGCATGATCGTGATGCCGGTGTGTACGTCACCTGCCAGGATCGCGCGCTGCACCGGCGCGGCGCCGCGCCAGCGCGGCAGCAGCGAGCCGTGGACGTTGAGGCAGCCTTGCGCGGGCGCGGCCAGGATCGCCTGCGGCAGGATCAGGCCATAGGCCGCGACGACCGCCACATCGGCATGATGCGCGGCAAAGGCGGCCTGTTCCTCGGCGCCCTTGAGGCTCACCGGCGTGAACACCGGCAAGCCATGGCGTTCCGCCGCTAGGTGTACGGGGCTGGGCTGCAATTTCTTGCCCCGGCCGGCCGGGCGCGGCGGCTGGCTATAGACCGCCACGACGTGGTGCCCGGCGACCACCAGCGCATCGAGCGTGGGCACGGCAAATTCGGGTGTGCCCATAAAGACAACACGCATCGGGCAAAGGGTCCTTTTCCTATCCTGCGCGCGGCCCTATCTGTCGCGCCATGGCATCGCAAGAGATCGAGGCGCTGGCGAGCGCACTGGCCCGTCTACCCGGCCTTGGCCCCCGCTCTGCGCGGCGGGCCGTGCTGTGGCTGATCAAGCGGCGGGAAAGCGCGCTGCCGCAGCTGCTGGTCGCGCTCGAACACGTGCGGGCAGGGCTGGTGGAATGCAGTGTGTGCGGCAACGTCGATACCAGCAACCCCTGCGGCATCTGCGCCGATCCGCGCCGCGATGCGCGCGCACTGTGCGTGGTGGAGGATGTCGCGGACCTCTGGGCGCTGGACCGCGCGCGGCTGTTCACCGGGCGCTATCATGTGCTCGGCGGGCGGCTTTCCGCGCTGGAAGGGGTGCGGCCGGAAGACCTGACGATCGGCCGATTGCTCGAACGCGTTCGGGCCGGGGGGATCGACGAGGTGGTGCTGGCCATGAACGCCACGCTGGAAGGCCAGACCACCGCGCACTACATCGCCGAGCGGCTGGAAGACCTGCCGGTGCGGGTAACGCAACTGGCCCATGGCCTGCCCGTGGGCGGGGAACTGGATTATATGGACGAAGGCACGCTAGCCCAGGCCTTGCGGGCGCGGCGGCCGGTTTAGGTGGGCTGTCGGGCGTTGCGCCAGCGCCCTTCGACAGGCTCAGGACATGCCCTTCGACAGGCTCAGGGCGAACGGGGGCGGGGATTTTTCCGTGAATGCCGTTCGGGCTGAACTTGGCGAAGCCCCTGCGTCAGACTTATCCCTCCAGCCCGGCCAAGACCTCATAGGCCAGCACGGCCGCTGCCACGGCGGCGTTGAGGCTGTCGGCGCGGCCTTTCATCGGCATGGTCACGCGCAAGTCGCAGGCCAGTTCATAGTCTTCGGGCAATCCCCGCGATTCGTTGCCCACCATGATGAAGCAGGGGCTGGCATAAGGCGCCCCGCGATAGGGCACGGCATCGCGCAGCGAGGCGGCAACGAGTTGGCCTGACCCGGCGCGCAGCCAGGGCAGGAATTCGTCCCAGCGGGCCTGGGCCAGGGATTGCGTGAAAATCGCGCCCATGCTGGCGCGCACGGCCTCTACCGAGAAAGGATCGACGCAATCGTCGATCAGGATCAGCCCGCCCGCGCCCACGGCATCGGCGGTGCGCAGCATGGTGCCGAGGTTGCCCGGATCGCGCATGGCCTGTGCCACCAGCCACAGCGGCGCGGCACTGCGATCGATCTGGTCAAGCCCGGTGTTCCATTCGGCAAAGACGCCAGCCACGGCCTGGGGATTGTCCTTGCCGGTCACCTTGGCGAGGATATCGACCGGCAGTTCGATCACGTCGCCGCCGGCTGCTGCCACGGCCTGTTCCAGATCGGCCAGCAGGGGGTGCGCCTCGCGCCCTTGCGCCATCAGCAGGATTTCCGGAAGGCGCCCGCCGGCGCGCGCGTCGGTCAGCAGGCGCAAGCCTTCGGCCAGAAAGCGCTGCTCGCGCTTGCGGTGCTTCTTGTCGCGCAGGCTGCGCACGAACTTGACGGTGGGGTTGGAAAACCCGGTGATGACGCGGCGGGACATGGCATTGCCCATGCGTCAGCACGCAGCGATGGGCAAGGGTTCAGTCTTCCCCGAACCCGTCCTTGACCAGGCCGGCCAGCTTGAGCAGCACCTGCTCGGCCTCTTCCTCGGGGCCGGAGACCTCCACGTCGATCGAGTCGCCCTTGGCCGCGCCGAGCATCATCAGGCCCAGGATCGAGCCACCGGCCGCCTCGGTGCCGTCCTTGAACACCTTCACGTCCACGCCCGACGGCAGCTTGGCCACGGCGTTGACGAACTTGGCACTCGCGCGGGCATGCAGGCCGCGCTGGTTGACGATGGTGATCGTCTCTCGGGCAACGTAGCTTTGGCTCGACATCGGCGTTTCCTCTTCCCTGCCCGTCCCTGATGGCGTGTGTCGCGGCTGGAAAATCAGGCGTCCTGGCCCAGGAATTCCGACGCGATCGTTATATAGTTGCGGCCAGCGTCGCGCGCAGCGGCGGTGGCATCGCGAACATTCATGCATCCGCGCGCCTTGGCAAGCCGGATCAGCATGGGCAGGTTGATGCCCGCGATCACTTCGACCCGCCCCGCCTGCATCAGCGAGATGGCCAGGTTAGAAGGGGTGCCCCCGAACAGGTCGGTCAGGATGATGACGCCTTCGCCGCTATCGACGCGGCGGATGGCATCGGCGATCTCCTTGCGGCGTCGCTCCATGTCGTCGTTGGGGCCGATACAGACGCCGATGACGTCCTGTTGTCGGCCCACGACATGTTCCATCGCGTGGATGAATTCGTCGGCAAGGGCACCATGGGTGACGAGAATCAGACCGATCATGAAGGGAACGGGCTCCGAAATGCAGCCTTACACGATGCCACGGCCAGGCTTAACAGAGCCTTGGCGAGCACCTGCGGGCTGCCAGAATGCTGGCATTCACAAGGCATGACTTTCAGACCGGTCCCATCCCTCAGGCGCAGGGCGTTGTTCGCCTGCATTGTCGTTGTCTTTGGTGTCTTAGTCACTGGCATCACTGTCACACCTGCACCGCTTGTGCGCCTTCCAACAGGTTGGCCCCCCGCGCGGCAAGGTTGCGGTGCAACAATGTGGGTGAAAAACCCGCATTGCGCAAGCCTTGTGCGATTTCTTCGGCCATGAACACCGAGCGGTGGCGCCCGCCGGTGCAACCGAAGGCGATGTTGACATAGGCTTTCCCCTGCGCGGCAAAGCGCGGCAGGAGAAGGAGGAGGAGGCCCAGAATCCGCTCGAAAGCCTCGGCAAAGGCGGGATCCTGGCGGATGTAGTCGCCCACTGGGGCATCCTTGCCGGTCATCGGGCGCAGTGTTTCGTCCCAATGCGGATTGTTGAGGAAGCGCATGTCGAACACCAGGTCGGCAAGCGGGGGCGTGCCGCGCGAGAAGCCGAAGCTGCTGATCGTGAGCGTAGTGCGACTCGGTGAGATCGCACCGAACTGCTGGCGGATCGCCTGCTGCAGATCGTTGGTGGTGAAATCGGTGGTGGATATGACCACGTCGGCCCAGCGGCGCAGCGGGGCGAGCAGGTCGCGCTCGGCCGCAATGCCGCTGGCGGCAGGCTTGTCCTCGCTCATCGGGTGGCGACGGCGCGTTTCGTTGTAGCGCCGCTCCAGTTCGGCCCCGCCGCAATCGAGGAACAGCGTCGTCACGGAAAGATTGGGCCGTGCGCTCAAGGCCTTGACCCGTTCGATGATTGCCTGCGGATCGAACCCGCGCGTGCGCGTGTCGAACCCGATCGCCAGTTGCGTGCCGTTATCGACGCCGCTCTCGGCGCGCGCCTGGCCTGGCTCGGTTTCCAAGAGGCGATCGAGCAGGCGGATCGGAAAATTGTCGATCGCTTCCCAGCCCAGGTCTTCCAGCGTGCGCAGCGCGGTGGTTTTGCCCGCGCCCAGCAGGCCGGTGACGAGCAGGACGCGCTGGGGCGGAATGTGCTGCGGCGAATCCACAAGGGGCGGGGAAGACATTTCCTGGGCGACCATGGCGGACCTTTTGCGCGCAATGGGCGGCAAAGAAAAGTGCGGTTACGCGACGGTCCGGCCCAAAGGTTTCAGCAACCAGACGCACCGGCGCCGTTTTCCGGCGTCAGGCCATAGCGTTCCAGTGCCAGCGCGGCGCGCAGTGCCAGCATCGGTGTCTCGGGCCAAAGCCGCAGCATGGGCAGGGCAATGCCGGCGCGCACCACGGTCTCCGCCGCCTCCACGAAACGCGGCGCCTGCGTGTCGAGCTGCAGCACCAGCGCCACCGGCGCCTGTTTCACGTGGTGAAACGGCAGCAAGCCCAGGTTGCGCACTTCCAGCAAGCCGGCGGTGTTGGGATGGGGCTGCGCGATCAGCCCTTGGCCTGGCCCGCCGGGCAGCAAGACCAGTCCGTCATCGCCCACCAGCACGGCGCCGCGGTCGATCAGGGCAAGCGCCAGGCTGGATTTGCCGCTGCCCGGCGGGCCTTCGATCATCACCGCGCGCCCGCCGATCGCCACCGCGGTGGCCTGGTGAACAGTGCCTTTGCCGCTCATGCCAGGGCGTGCCCGGCATGGGGAAGCGCCAGCACCAGGCAGGCACCGGGCGCGCCATCGGGGCGGTCGATGATGGTCAGGCGGCCATCGTGCGCCTCGGCAATGGTGCGGGCGATGGCTAGGCCCAGGCCGCTATGCGCGCCAAAAGCCTCCTCGGCCGGGCGCACCGAATGGAAGCGCTCGAACACCTTGTCGCGCTCGCTGGCGGGAATCCCCGGGCCTTGGTCCGTCACGCTCAGCAGCACGCGCGAATCCTCACCCTCGCTGCCCCATTCGGTCCACACCGTCACGTCCACTCTGCCGCCGGGCGGAGAAAACGACACGGCATTGTCCAGTAGGTTTTCCAGCACCCGTTCCAGCCGCATGGCATCGCCCACCACCATCGGCGCCAGTGGCGAATCGAGCGGCTGGTCCAGCCGGATGACGGCGCCTCCGCGCGTGTCGCGCGCGCCGCGCGCGCCCACCACTTGCGCAGCCAGACCGCCCAGATCGAGCCGCACGAACGTAGCGCGGCTCAATTCCGCGTCGATCCGGCTGGCATCGGCAATCTCGGTAATCAGCCGGTCGATGCGCTGCACGTCGTGGGTGGCGATGGCGGTCAACTGCCGGCGCAGGGCGGGATCCTCCACCCGGTCGAGCGATTCGATGGCGCTGGCCAGGCTGGCGAGCGGGTTCTTCAATTCGTGGGCGACGTCGGCGGCAAAGCTTTCCACCGCATCGATGCGATGGCGCAGGGCCATGGTCATGTCGGAAAAGGCGCGGGCGAGCATGCCGATCTCGTCGCCGCGTTCGGGCAGGCGCGGCACCACCACTTCGCGATCGCGCCCCAGCCGCACGCGCACGGCTGCCCGCACCAGCGCGCGCAGCGGCTGCACGATGGTGCGCGCCAGGAACAGCGAGAGCTGCACCGAGAGCATCAGGGCCAGGCCGATGATGATCACCAGCGTCTGGCGCGCATCGCGCACCGCCTGGGTGATATCCACCGCGTTGCGCATCGCCAGCAGCATCTGGCCGCCCGGTGGCCCCACTGGCGTGGCGGCGGTCAACACCGGGGTGCGATCGGGTGCATAGCGCAAGTAGACCTGGGTGGAGCCCGCAGCTTGGGCGCGCACCACTTCGGGCCAGTTGGCCGCGTCGGACGTGGCCGGTTCGGCATAGCGCTCTACCGGCGGCGCGCCGACGATGAAATCCACGCCGCGGTCGAGCAGGCGCGCGGCGTGCTGGTACCATGCCTCTCCGGCTGGATCGACGAGCGCAAAGCTGGGCGGCGCCAGGGCAAAGCTGTCTGCCTCCAGGCGGCCATGCCGGTCGAACAGGCGCAGCCGCAACCGCTGTTCGCGCCCGATCCGCACCAGCAACGCCTTTTGCTGCGCCGCATTGCCGCCGTCGAGCGCATCGGCGGCGATTTCCGCTTCGGCCCGCGCCAGCTTGAAGCGCTCCCCCAGCAACTGCGTGCGATAGCTGTCGAGATAGAAGAAGCTGCCCGCCAGCAGCGCCAGGGCAATGACGTTGACGGCGAGAATGCGCGTGGTGAGCGAAACGCCGCGCGGCCGCAACGCGCGTGGCACAAGCGCACGCGTCGGGCGATCGGCAGGCTGGCCCGGCGGGGCTATCATTCTTCGCTATAGCTGTAGCCAGCGCCGTAGAGCGTCTCGATCGCGGAAAACTGCGAATCGACGGCACGGAACTTGCGGCGCAGGCGCTTGATGTGGCTGTCGATGGTCCGATCATCGACGAACACGTCATCGTGATAGGCCGCGTTCATCAGCTGGTCGCGCGTGCGCACCACGCCGGGGCGCACTGCCAGCGCTTCCAGGATCAGGAATTCGGTGACGGTCAGCGAGACCAGCTTGTCGTTCCAGGTCACCACATGGCGGGCAGGGTCCATCACCAGCCGCCCGCGGCGGATCGGATCGGGCAGGGCTTCGGGCGCTTCTGCATCGGCGGCCACGATATCGCGGCGCACGATCTCGCTGCGTCGCAGGATGGCGCGGATGCGGGCCAGCAGCAGGCGCTGGCTGAAGGGCTTGGCGATGTAATCGTCGGCCCCCATGGCCAGGCCCAGGGCTTCGTCCGCCTCGTCGTCCTTGCTGGTGAGGAAGATCACCGGCAGGTCGCTTTGTTCGCGCAGGCGGCGCAGCAATTCCAGCCCATCCATGCGCGGCATCTTGATGTCGCACACCGCCAGGTCGGGCGGATTGTCGAGCAGCGCTTTGAGCGCGTTGTCGCCGTCGGTGTAGAGGCGCGTGGCAAAGCCTTCGGTCTGCAGCGCGATCGATACCGTGGTAAGGATGTTGCGGTCGTCATCGACCAGCGCGATCGTGCGCCGCGGCTGGTCCTGCGCAACAGGCTGCCCGGCCGGCTGGGCAGCGGAATGCGGGGCAGAAGCGTTTTGCATGGGCGTGGCGGCGATCCTGCTGGCGTGGCTGCGCAGACTAGGCCCGGGCGCGCCAACTGGCAAGAAAGCGCGGTTCCGCGCATGGGGCCTTGCCCTCCCGCCGCCTCCCGCAGTTGAAAATTGTGCAACTTGCTGCGCAAAAATCTTGGGCGCTTCCGGTTTGACGTAGGGGAAGCGGTCAACTATCCGAACATAGAGTCGCGCATTCGTATTCGGCATTCGTATGCAAAGCCGCAAGACGGACGCGCGACAACGCTTGATACCGCGCTTTTGCAATCAACGGCCCGCGCGCCATCCGATCGCCCCACGGGGCCTGACGGCGCGGCATGGCCCACCTATGGGAGGCTTGTGATGTCCGCCAACAGCCTGAACATTTCCTTGTCCGCGCAGGGTTTTCCTGAACCTGCCGAGCTGTTTGCCAATCTCGGCACCGCCCCCTTGGTGGAACATGCGGTGAAGAACGGCGAAGGCGTCCTGGCCAAGGATGGCCCCTTCGTGGTCGCCACCGGCAAGCACACCGGCCGCTCGGCCAAGGACAAGTTCATCGTCCGCGATGCCGAAACCGAAAACACCGTATGGTGGGGCAAGACCAACGTGGGGATGACCCCGGCCCATTTCGCCGCGCTCAAGGAAGATTTCATTGCCGCGCTGGGCACCAAGGACAAGCTCTATGTGGCGGACCTGTTCGGTGGCTCGCAGGCGGAAAACCGCGTCAACGTGCGCGTGATCAACGAATTTGCCTGGCACAACCTGTTCATCCGCACGCTGCTGGTGCGCCCGACCAACGATGAACTCGCCGGCTTCGTGCCCGAATACACCATCATCGATCTGCCCAGCTTCCGCGCCGATCCGGCCCGCCATGGCTGCCGCACCGAAACCGTGATTGCTGTGAACTTCACCGAAAAGCTGATCCTCATCGGCGGCACCGCTTATGCCGGCGAAATGAAGAAGTCGGTCTTTGGCATTCTCAACTATCTGCTGCCGGCCAAGGGCGTGATGCCGATGCATTGCTCGGCCAACATCGGCCCCAATGGCGACACGGCGGTGTTCTTCGGTCTGTCGGGCACCGGCAAGACCACGCTTTCGGCCGATGCCAGCCGCACCCTGATCGGGGATGACGAACACGGCTGGTCCGATACGGCGGTCTTCAACTTCGAAGGCGGCTGCTATGCCAAGATGATCCGCCTTTCGGCCGAAGCCGAGCCGGAAATCTTTGCCACCACCAAGCGTTTCGGCACGGTGCTGGAAAACGTGGTCATCGATCCGGTCACGCGTGAGATCGACCTCGACGATGCCAGCCTGGCTGAAAACAGCCGTGGCTCCTATCCCATCGATTTCATTCCCAACGCTTCGGAAGAAAACCTCGGCCCGGTGCCGCAGAACCTCATTTTCCTGACCGCTGACGCCTATGGCGTGTTGCCCCCGATCGCGCGTCTCACGCCCGACCAGGCGATGTACCACTTCCTCTCGGGCTACACCGCGCGCGTGGCAGGCACCGAAATCGGCGTGACCGAACCGGAAGCCACGTTCTCCACCTGCTTTGGCGCGCCGTTCATGCCGCGCCACCCGTCGGTCTACGGCAACCTGCTCAAGGAACGCATTGCCAAGGGCGGGGTGAAGTGCTGGCTGGTCAACACCGGCTGGTCGGGCGGCAAGGCCACGCAGGAAGGCATCAAGCGCATGCCGATCAAGGCCACCCGTGCCCTGCTCAACGCCGCGCTCGATGGCAGCCTGAACAGCGCTGAATTCCGGGAAGATCCCAACTTCGGCTTCGAAGTGCCGGTGGAAGTGCCGGGCGTCGACACGCGCCTGCTCGATCCGCGCGGCGCCTGGGCCGATGCCGGCGAATACGACAAGACCGCGCAGGAACTGGTCAAGAAGTTCATCGACAACTTCGAACAGTTCGTTGAGCACGTGGACGAAAGCGTCCGCAAGGCAGCGCCCGTCTCGGCCTGATCCTTCGCGCTGCCCACGTGGCGCCTGCATTGCCCCCGGTGTGCCCTGGCACACCGGGGGCTTCGCGTTTTGGCGGCCCCTCTTTGTCGGCGTGTTAACCATGCTCTTACCGAGTGTGCGCCATGGTCTGCCCGGGCAATCGTACGGGGCAATGCGTGGCAACGGCAGCAATGGAAGCGGGTGTGGCCAGTGATCGGGGGGCGCCTTGGCGATGGGCGGCATCACGCCTGCCGCGTTGGTGGCCCTATGCGCTTATCGCTTTTGTCACGCTCCTGATCCGGCTGCCGACCATTGGCAACCCGATTCTCGATTTCGACGAGCAACTCTATCTGCTGGTGGGCGATGGCATGTGGCATGGCCAATTGCCTTACGTCGACATGTGGGACCGCAAGCCGCTTGGCCTGTTTGCATTCTATGCTGCCATCCGCCTGCTGGGTGGCGATGGCATTGTTCAATATCAGTTGGTCGCCGCAGCTTGCGTTGCAATCACGGCCTGCTTGATCCGCGCCATGGCGCGGCGCCACGCCTCGGAAACTGCGGCTGTTGTCGTTGCGATTGCCTATGTGCTGACGCTCAACGTGCTTCACGGCGCCGGTGGCCAAGCCGCGGTGATCTATAATGCGCTCACCGCGTTTGCGGTGTGGTGCGCATTCAACGCGAATGACGAGGAGCGTGCGGGGGCGGTGGCGCGCCAGGCCCTTGCTGCGATGCTGGCGATGGGCATCGCAATCCAGTTCAAATACACGCCCGTGATCGAAGGGATGTTCCTGGGCTGCTGGTTCCTTTGGCGCCTTTGGCGCTTGGGCGTAGCACCGACGAGGATCGTCGCGCTGGCAACGGCCATGGTGTTGGCCGCTTTGGCGCCTACTGCACTCGCGATCGGCTGCTACGCGGCCAACGGCCATCTCGACGACTACATCTACGCAAACTTCGTTTCGATTTTTCGTCGTTTGCCGTTCTCGGCGCAAGTTCGCCATGATCAGGCGATGACGATCATCGCCATGGCCGGGGGCCTGATTGCCACCGGCCTGTGGGGCCTATGGCAAAGCCGGCAACGGCTGCACGATACGGCGCGCTCTGATTTCTGGCTGCTGGCCGGCTGGGTCGCCAGCGCCTTTGCCGGGTTCGCACTGCTCGGCGATTTCTTCGATTTCTATTTCATCACCGTTGCCTTGCCGCTGGCACTTGCTTCGGCCGGCGCGGTTCGACGCGGACCGCACGGGTTTGCGGCGGCTTGCCTGCTGCTGTTGTGGCCAGCGCTTGGAACGCCAGCCTATTACTTTCTGCGTGGCCATTATCAGCATGCCACAGCGCGGATGGTGGAGAGGATCCAGCCTTATGTTGTCGGACATCCCTTGTATGTCTACGACGGACCGGCTGTGCTCTATTTGCTGGCCAAGGCGCAGGCGCCGACACGCTATATCTATCCCGATCATCTCAACAATCCGGTCGAGGCGATGGCACTGGGCGTGGATCCCGTGGTGGAAGAGCAACGCGTCCTTGCCGCGCGGCCCGGCGCCATTGTCACGGCAAGCCGCCCTGTAGTTCCCCATGTTGCACCCGGAACGCAGGCTTTGGTTCGCGCCGCGCTGGCCCGCGACTATGTCTTGGTGGATCGCGTGCCCACCTTCGACCGCACCTTTTTCATCTGGGCAAGGCGCGATCTGCACCCCGGCCCGGCACCGATCCACGATCCGCGCGCGGACAACCCGCAATAGGCCAACGAAAAGGCCCGGCAGATCGCGCTGCCGGGGCCTCTTGCATGTCAGCCCTGACGGGTGCCGATCAGCGGATCGGGCAATCGGGCGAAAGGCGGAAGTCTAGGTAGTTGTCGACCGACTTCATCATCTCGTCCAACTCGTTTTCATAGAAGTGGTTGGCGCGCGGGATTTCATCGTGGTGGATGGTGATGTGCTTTTGCGTGCGCAGCTTGTCGACCAGCTTCTGCACGGCGTTGGGCGTCACCACCGTATCGGCCGAACCCTGCACGATGATGCCCGAGGCCGGGCAGGGCGCCAGGAAGCTGAAGTCATACATGTTGGCCGGCGGCGAGACCGAGATAAAGCCGCGGATCTCGGGCCGGCGCATCAGCAATTGCATGCCGATCAGCGCGCCGAACGAATAGCCGGCAATCCACGTGGCCGAGGCTTCGGGATGGATCGACTGCACCCAATCGAGCGCGGCGGCGGCATCGGACAGTTCGCCCACGCCGTTGTCGAAGCTGCCCTGGCTGCGCCCCACGCCGCGGAAGTTGAAGCGCAGCGTGGCAAAGCCGCGCGCCACGAATGTCTTGTACAGCGCCTGGGTGACGCGGTCGTTCATCGTGCCCCCCGCCTGCGGGTGGGGGTGCAGGATCATGGCGACGGGCGCACGGCTGCGCGTGGCGGGTTGAAAGCGGCCTTCGAGGCGGCCTTCGGGACCGGGGAAGATGACTGCGGGCATCGTTGACCTGATGAACCTGTTGGCTGGCCCGAGACCCACTGTGCAAGGCCCTGTTTTCAGGGCAGTGCGCGGTCGGGGCTGGGCATGGAACTGGTCGCTATATAGAAACGAACCCTACAAACGCAACTTTTCCGGGATTTCTCGTTGTCGGTCTCGCTTTATTTCGATCATGCGGCCACCACGCCGCTGCTGCCCCAGGCCCGCGCGGCGCTGCTGGAGGGGCTGGAGCGCTGGGCCAATCCGTCCAGCCCGCACGGGGCGGGCCGCGCTGCGCGCGCTGCGCTGGAGGATGCGCGGGCCCGGATCAAGGCGGCGCTGGGCTGGAGCGGCGAAGTGGTGCTGACCAGCGGGGCGAGCGAAGCGCTGGCGCTGGCGATTGGCCGGGCCAAGGCCCCGTTGCTGGCGGTTTCGGCCGTGGAGCACGAGGCGGTGCTGCGCCTTGCCGGCAGCGCCGCGCGCCTGGCGACAGATGGGCTGGGGCAAGTCGATCCGGCAGACTGCGCGCTGCGCGGCCTGGTGGCGGTGCAGCAGGTGAACAACGAAACCGGGGTGATTCAGCCGCTGGCCGAGGTAGCCGAGGCCGTGCGCGGCGCGGGTGGCGTTCTGCTGGCCGATGCGGCGCAGGGCGCGGGCAAGCTGGCGCTGCCCGAGGCTGACCTGATTGCCATTTCCGCGCACAAGTTCGGCGGGCCGATCGGCATTGGTGCGCTGCTGGTGCGCGATTGGGCCTTGCTGCATCCCACCGGCGGGCAAGAGCGCGGCTATCGCCCCGGCACGGAAAACCTGCCGGGTGCCCTGGCCATGGCCGCGGCCCTGGAAGCGGGCAATGCCTGGCTCGACGGCGTGCAGGCCCTGCGCGCCCGGCTGGAAGCGGCGCTGGTGGCAAGCGGCGCAGACGTCATTGCCGCCGATGCACCGCGCCTGGCCGCGATCGGGGCCTATCGCATGCCGGGCAAATCGGCGACGGCGCAGCTGATCCGGTTCGATGGCATGGGCATGGCGGTTTCGGCGGGGAGCGCCTGCTCCTCTGGTTCGCTGCGCACCAGCCACGTGCTCGATGCCATGGGCGTGGCGCAGCCGAACGAAGTGATTCGCGTCTCGCTCGGGCGCGAAACCACGGCCGAGGCGGTCGACCGCTTCGTGGCCGCCTGGCGCACGATTGCGGGGCTGGCATGATCTATCTCGATTACCAGGCGACCACGCCCCTGGCGCCCGAGGCGCGTGCCGCCATGCTGCCCTGGCTCGCCGGGCCGGAAGACCCGCGCGCCGGCTATGCCAATCCGCATAGCCCGCATCGTCCGGGCCGTGGGGCGGCAGCGGCGGTGGAAGCGGCGCGCGCCCGCGTCGCCGCGCTGCTTCCGCCCGGTGGGCGCGTGATCTTCACCTCGGGCGCCACCGAGGCGCTCAACCTGGCCGTTGCCGGCCTGGGGCAACGACGCCTGGCGGTTTCGGCGATCGAACATGCCGCCGTGCTCGATACCGCCCGCTTTCACGATCCTGCGCTCACCGTGCTGCCCGTGGGGGCAGACGGGCTGGTCGATCCCGATGTGCCGATCCCGCCTGGGACGGGCCTTGTCGCGGTGATGCAGGTCAACAACGAAATCGGCACGGTGCAGCCGGTGGCCGATCTTGCCGCGCGCGCGCATGCCATGGGCGCGCTGTTCCTGTGCGATGCCGTGCAGGGGGCGGGCAAGCTCGCGGCGCCCGAAGGCGCCGATCTGGTGGCGATTTCGGCCCACAAGCTGCATGGCCCCAAAGGCATCGGCGCGCTGTGGGTGCGCGATGGCCTTGATCTGGCGCCCCTGGTTCATGGTGGCGGGCAGGAAGGCGGCCTGCGCTCGGGCACGCTCAGCCCAGCGCTTTGCGCCGGCTTCGGCGTGGCTGCTGCCCTGTGCACCAGCCTGTGGAAAAGCGATGGGGAACATGTCGACGACCTGTGGAAACAGGCCCTTGGCCTGTTCGAAGGCTGGACGTTGAACGGCAGTGCGACGCAGCGCTGGCACGGCAACCTGAACCTGCGCCGGCCCGGTTTGGACGTTGGCCGGCTGTTGTCGGAATGCCGCACTGTGGCATTTTCTGCAGGATCGGCCTGTGCCAGCGGCTCTGGCAGGCCCAGCCATGTCTTGCGCGCCCTGGGACTTTCGGACAGGGATACCAAAACCGCGATCCGCATCGGTTTCGGACGTTATACAAGGGCAGAGGAACTGGAGGAGGCTGCTGCCGTACTGAATGCGGCAGCGCATGCGCAGGGAGTCTAGTGCTTATGGTTCGCGTCACCTTCCTCACCGCCGATGGCCAGAGCGTCGTCGCCCAGGGCGAGGCAGGACAACGCCTGCTGGAACTGGGCCAGAATGCCGGGATGCCGCTGGAAGGTACCTGCGAAGGCCAGATGGCCTGTTCCACCTGCCACGTGATCGTGGCGGCGCAGTGGTTCGAACGCCTGACCGATGCCTCGGAAGACGAGGAAGACATGCTCGACCTGGCTGCCGGCGTCACCCGCACCAGCCGCCTCGCCTGCCAGATCGTGCTGGACGACGCGCTCGACGGCCTGGAAGTGCGCGTGCCTGCCGAAGCGCGGGACATGCAGCCGCGTTGAGATTGTTGGCTACTTCTACTGCTATGCCCGAAGAGGCGACGGAAGTTGCTTGGCAAATGGGCGCAGCGTTCTCCATAGGCGGCAGTTAACCACCACTCCATCCCCGTTCAGGCTGAGCTTGTCGAGGTCCCCGGCGCGAGGCCTCAGTCCCCCGCCACCAAGGCGCTGATCCGCCAGTCCTCGCCCTTGCGTTCGGCGATGATGCGGCGGGCGAGGAGGCTGCGCAGGCGGGCGGTTTCGATATAGCCCTTGCGCTGCGGCTTGCCGGTGATGACGGCGGTATAGCGCGCCGCCGGGTTGTAAGCCGGCGTTGTGGCGATGGTGACGAGCGACCAGTCCAGCTTGTCCACTTCTTCAGCCGTGTCGCTGGGCTTTGCGCGCAGCGGCACGCCCTGGCCGGTTACCAACATGGTCATGCCCGGATCGACTTCATCGGGCACGTTCCAGAAGAACCACGGCAGGACCACGAGATCGCCTTGCACGGCGCAGCCCAAGGGCAGGATGCGCGCCAGATCGGTCCAGACGGCCTGGCCGCTGGGCGCGGACAGGCGCTTTTGCAATTCGGCCGGACCATGGCCGCCGCCATAATCGAGCGTGACGTCGGGCGAGGACAATGCGGCCAGGGCAGCGGCGTCGCGGGCTTTGACCGCAGTGGCGAGCCGCGCGGCAAAGACGCTCCAGCCGGGCAGCGCGGCGCAATCGTCGCGCGGAGGGAGAGCCATCGCGGGCAGGGCTGCTGCCGTATCGGCCGGCGTCATCGGCGCTTCGGGCGTAGGCTTGACCGGGAGCGCCAGCGTCGGGCTGGGGCTTGGCTCCGGCACGCTGGGCGCCGGTTCGGGTGTGGGTTGCGCGCTCGGGGTGGCAGAGGGGCTATCGCTCTCTTGCGGCGTTGGCTGCCGTTGACACGCGGCGACCGCCAGGCCGAGAGAGAGCAGCGCCACGCCTGCCTTGCGCGCCCATGGTTTCCGCTCGTTCGCCATCGCTTGTACGTTTACCCCGCAGCCGGTTCCCCGTCTACCGCAACGCCAGCAGGCGCGGCCAGTTCCGCCACCGTGTCTGCCGCGACATAGCGCGGGGCGGTTTCCACCAGAGCCACTTCCTCAACTTCGCGCTTGCCGATCTCGATGTGCTTTTCGCGCAAGCGCCGCCCGGCCGACAGGACATTGCGTTCAAAGCTGCCGACGAACTTGTTGTAGTTCACCACGGCGCTTTCCAGGCCGGAACCCACGCGCTTCAAGTGATCGGCGGCCACGGCCAGGCGATCGTAAAGCTCACCGCCCATGCGCCCGATCTCGCGTGCCTCGCGCGCCAGGCCATCCTGGCGCCAGACCTGGGCCACGGTGCGGCAGATGGCGACGAGGTTGGTGGGCGAGGCGAGCAGGACGCGGCGGTCGAACGCGAAATCCCACAGTTGCGGATCGCGTTCGAGCGCGGCGGCGATGAAGTGTTCGCCCGGCACGAACATCAGCACATAGTCGGGCGCTTCCTCGAACTGGCTTTGATAGGATTTGGCGCCCAGCGTCTGGATGTGGTTGCGCATGGATTGCACATGCGCGGCCAGGGCCACGCCGCGCGCGGTGTCGTCCGCCGCTTCGAACGCATCCTGATAGGCGTTGAGCGAGACCTTGGCATCGATCACCAGCAGCTTGTTGCCGGGAATGCGCACGATGGCGTCGGGGCGCAGGCGGCCCTCGTCGGTGTCGATCGAATGCTCGGTCACGAAATCGGTGTGTTCGGCCAGGCCGCACTGTTCCAGCACGTTGCGCAATTGCTGTTCGCCCCAGCGGCCGCGCGCCTTGGGCGCGTTGCGCAGCGAATTGCCCAGCCGCGCGGCTTCGGCGCGGACCTGCTCCTGCCCTTCGCGCATGGCCTGGATCAGCCCGGTGAGATTGCCGAAGGCATCCACCCGCTCGCGCTCCAGCTTGCCAACCTGTTCTTCATAGCTTTTCAGGCGCTGGTCCACCGGGGCAAGCAGCGCGCGCAGCGATTGCGCGGCCTTTTCCTCGCTCTGGGCAAAGCGTTCCTGGGCGCGGACCATGAAGGCTTCCTGCGCGCGTTCCAGCACCTTGTTGCCGGCATTCTCGAATTCACGGCGCAAGGCTTCCTGTGCTTCGATCAGCAGGCGCTTCTGCTCGGCAAAGTTGGCGGCATCCGCCTTCACCCGCGCCAGTTCGGCACGCAGGTCCTCGCGTGCCTGGCGGGCTTCGTGCAGGGCATCGCGCAGGCTATCGGCCTCGGCGGCGCGCTCGCTGGCGGCAGCCAGGCGGGACGCGAGGCCATCGCGCTCGGCCCGCAAGGCGTCGCGCTCGGCCGCAACCTGCTCCACTTGCCGCGCGCGCTCGGCCATCGTGGCCAGATCCACTGCCATGGCCTTGACTTGTGCCTGCGCCTCGCGCGCTTCGCCCTCGCGCGCGGCGGCGCGGCCCTGTGCCTCGGCCAGGGGGCGCGAGCCGAAAAACCAGCCCAAGGCCAGGCCGATCACCAGCGCCACGATCACGAAAGCCACCGCCACGTTCACTCTCCAGTCAAGAACAGAGCGGGAACGTAAACGAAGCGGCCCGGCAACGCAATGTGCCGGGCCGCTTTATCCTCAATTGCAAGGGCCGCTCAGGCCACCTTGCGCAGCTTGTCCAGCTTCTTGAGCGCCATCTGGCGCTTGAGGCGCGAGAGGTGGTCGATGAACAGGACGCCTTCGAGATGGTCCATCTCGTGCTGGAGGCAGGTGGCCAGGAGGCCGTCGATTGCTTCCTCGTGCGTCTGGCCATCCAGATCCTGCCAGCGGGCGCGGATGCTGGCGGGCCGTTCCACCTCGGCGTAGATTTCCGGCACCGAGAGGCAGCCTTCGCGATAGATCGCATGTTCTTCGGAAGGATCGAGAATTTCGGGGTTGATGAACACCCGCGGTTCGCGGCGCACGGGCAGGTGGGCATGGCCACAGCCGTGGTCGTGGCAATGCTCCGGCTCGGCGTCTTCGTCCTCGGGCTGGAGATCGATTACCAGCACGCGCAGGGGCACGCCCACCTGGATGGCGGCAAGGCCGATGCCGGGGGCATCGTACATCGTGTCGAACATGTCGGACACGAGCGTGCGCAGTTCGTCGTCGAACTTTTCCACCGGAGCCGAGACCTGCTTGAGGCGCGGATCGGGAACTTCAAGGATTTCGCGGATAGCCATGCCGGCAAGATAGGCGTTGCGGCGCGGAGTCGCAAGGCGAGGGATTCGATCACGGTGATCGGTGGGGCGCCATTTATGAGTTCACGACCTAATTCATAAAAGGCGGGCAAACCTGGCGGCGGTGGCGAAGGCTTGGCCGCGCCGCGCGCGGTGGGCCTGGGCCTGTTCGTCCTTGCCCCACAACTCTGCCTGCCAGTCTTCTTCCACGCAAGCTGCGTCCCATAGCGCGACGAGATCGGCTTCGGGATCGAGTGCCGCCAGGCCGATGATTAGCGAGGCTGCCAGGCTGGTGGTGTTGCGCAGTGCGGCCAAGGCAAAGGGCGAGAGCGGATCGAGCGCGGCCCGCAGGGCCGAGAGCGTCGCTTCGGGTTGGGGCTTGTGCATTACGCCCGAAACGCGGGTGAAAGAAACGCCATGCTGTGCTTCGGCCATGGTCACCAGCGGTTCCCACAACAGGCGCTGCCGCGCGGCGAGCGGCTCGTCCGGCTCGGCGCGATAGCACAGCGTGTCCGTCTCGGCATAAGGCATGAGATCGGCGCGGGCGGTATCGGGGGCAGGGGCCACCACGTCGATCGCATAGTCCGCCATGTCGCGAAAGGCGAAGCGCGCGGTGTCGAGCGTTTCGCCCTGATCGGCCCATTCGGCAGCCATGGCCTGGGCAAGGGCAGCGCTGGGCACGATCTGGGGATTGCCACCTTGCGTTCGGATGCCGCGCCCATCCAGGCACACACGAAAGCCGCCGTCTTCGGATGAGACGGTGACGTCTTTATAGAAGCGCTTCATGCCGGAGAAATCTCTTCAAGAATGCCGTTTCCAGCGCCGCACCAGCCAGCGCGGCGCGCCAAAGAACAGGGTCAGGCCAACAAGGGCGAGAGCCATGGCGCCCCACGGCGGCACCGCCGCCAGCCACGGCACGTTGCCCGAAGCGGCCATGGCGCCGATCATCACGATCAGCGTGCCCGAAAGGCGCACGGCCTGAAGCAGGGCGAAGCGGCCGAGGGCGGGATCGGCCATGTTTCAGCCCACCGCCTGGAGCAGTTCGGCCAGTTCGGCCACCGTGCCGGCCACGGCATGGGCCCCGGCGGCAAACAGCTCTGCTCGTTCGTGATAGCCCCAATCCACCCCGATCGCGCGGACCCCGGCATTGCGTGCCATGGCCATGTCGAACGCGGTATCGCCGATCATCACGGTCAGCGCCGCCTCGGCCCCGGTGGCATCGAGGCAGGCCTCGATCATGCTGGGGTGCGGCTTGGATGGATGGCGATCGGCGGTCTGCAGCGTGACGAAGTGGCGCGAGAGGCCGTGCGTGGCCAGGCAATGGGCCAGGCCACGGTCGCTCTTGCCGGTGGCCACGCCCAGCAGCCAGCCGCGATGCACCAGGTCTTCCACCAGGGCGGCGATGCCTTCATAGAGCGGCTCGCCCACCATGCCCGCCTCGCGCCGGGCGCGGAACGCATCCTTGTAGGCCTGGGCCAGCATGTCGTGCGTCTCCGCCTCGCCTTCCGGATGCAGGCGGCGCATGGCCTCCACCAGCGACAGCCCGACGATGCGGCGGGTTTCGCTGCGTGGCGGTGGTACCAGGCCCATGGCGTGAAAGGCCCCGTCCATCGCCGCGCCGATATCGGCCTGGCTATCGACCAGGGTGCCATCGCAATCGAAGATGGCGAGGCGCAGGGTCATCGCTTGGCGGGGCCTTTCGGGGCGGGGCGACGTGAAGGGGCCTTGGCGGGGGCCTTGGCCGGCGCCTTGCCAGCAGGCTTGCTCGCGGGCCTGGTCCCAGGCTTGGCAACGGCCTTTGCGCCCGGCTTGCCCGCAGGCTTTGCGCCGGGCTTGCCAGGCACCTTGGCGCGCTGGCCGGTGGGACGGCGCCCGCCGCCGGCGTCAGGGCCATCAGCGCGCTTGCGGCGTTCGCCGCGGCGCTCCTTACGATATTGCTTGGCATGGGCCTTGGCCACGCGCTTTTCCTGCGTCTTGGGATCGACCAGCACCGGCGCTTCGAGCGGCAGATCGCCTTCGCTTTCGGTAAAGCCGAGTTGTTCCAGGCTCTTGGCAAAGTGTTCCGGCAGCGGCGCGGTCACGTCGAGCAAGTCGCCCTCGGGATGCTCGATCCGCAGGCGGCGGGCGTGGAGGTGCAGCTTGCGGCTGATGCTGCCCGAAAGGAACGCAGCCTGGCCGCCATACTTGCCATCGCCCACGATGGGGTGGCCGATCGCGGCCATGTGCACGCGCAGCTGGTGGGTGCGGCCGGTGAAGGGCTGCAGTTCCACCCAGGCGGCGCGGTTGCCGGCGCGATCGATCACGCGATAGCGCGTGCGCGAAGGCAGGCCGTGCTCGCTTTCGTCGACCATCATCTTCTCGCCGCCGGTGCCGGGCTGCTTGGCAAGGGGCAGTTCGATCATGCCGTCATGAATGTCGGGCACGCCCATCACCAGCGCCCAATAGATCTTGCGCGCGGTGCGGCCGGAAAAGCGCTTGGAAAAGAACGCCGCGCTGCCCGGCGTGCGCGCCACGAGCAGGACGCCGGAGGTATCCTTGTCCAGCCGGTGGACCAGGCGCGGGCGCGGAGCATTGTCGGCCACATAGGCATCGAGCAGGCCATCGACATGCTCGAACGTGCCGCTGCCGCCCTGGGTGGCAAGGCCCGGCGGCTTGTTGATCACGATCGCGGCGCGATCCTGTTCCAGCACGATTTCCTCGGCCAGGCGGATCTGTTCCTCGGTCAGGGGCTTGCGCGCCCGCGCGCCTTTGCCGCCGCCGGCCAGGGGCAGCGGCCCCCCGGCTGGCGGCACGCGCAGGGTCTGCCCGGCGGCCAACCTGGTATCGACATCGGCGCGCTTGCCGTCGACGCGAATCTGCCCGGTGCGCGCCCAGCGCGACACCATGGCGAAACTCACCTCTGGCAGGTTGCGCTTGAACCAGCGGTCGAGCCGCACATCATTGTCATCGGGCCGAATCGTGAACTGGCGCACGGCATCTGAATTACCGGCGCCTTTGCCATGTGGGGCTTTAAAAGAGGTCATGGCCGCGCCCATAGGGCCTTTGCCCGCAAAATGCACGACATTGCTTGCCTTTCGCCGCCAGAATCACTATTGGGCGCCCGGTTCGAGCCGGTCCTGATCGGATTCGGCACGTTTTGTGTTCCTGGTATCTGGTGACCCCCGCGCGGCCGCGGGCTCTCGCCCGAAGCTGTTGAGGTATGTCGGTTTATGCAGATTCTCGTTCGCGACAACAATGTTGACCAAGCTCTTCGCGCCCTGAAGAAGAAGCTTCAGCGCGAAGGTGTCTATCGCGAAATGAAGCTGCGCCGTCACTTTGAAAAGCCGTCGGAAAAGCGCGCCCGCGAAAAGGCCGCTGCCGTGCGCCGCGCCCGCAAGCTGGAGCGCAAGCGCCAGGAGCGCGACGGCGCCAAGTAAGCCTCGATTGCGGCGGGTCGATCCGCTGCATTGAGCACTTGCGATAGGCCCTGTGCTGGGCCAAGAGGGCGCCGTGAATCACGGCGCCCTTTTCGTTGGTTCGAGCATGCTGGTTCGAATCGACGGGCAGGCACCGCCCGGGTGGCCCTCCATGGTCTGGAGGCCGCCTGACCAGGGAAAATCCAGAGGGACACCCCAGAGGGAAACCAATGTCGGAAATCACCCGCGTTCCGTTGCAGCCCGTCGCCAAGGGCTCGCTCGCCAAGGTTTGGCTGGGCGTGATCGTCGCCGTGCTGGTGGGCATCGGCCTGGCCTGGGCAGCGCGCCCGGTGCATTTCAGCGAAGTGCGCGTGATCGCGCTCAAGGAAGGGACGGGCAAATCGCCCACCACCTCTGACGTGGCGCTGATCAACTATGTCGGCCGCATTGCCAGCACGGGCAAGGAATTCGACCGTGGCGAAAACGCCGCGATGCCGCTGCAAGGCGTGATTCCCGGCTTTGCGCAAGGCCTTGCGCAGATGAAGGTGGGCGGCAAGTACCGGCTCGAGATCCCCGCTGCGCTGGCCTATGGCAGCCAGGCCATGCCCGGCCGCGATGGCAGCATTGCCGTGCCCGCCAACAGCGACCTCGTGTTCGACGTGGAACTGCTCGAATTCCGCTCCATGGCCGAGCTTCAGCGCCAGCAGGCCGCGATGCAGGCCTTGCAGCAGCAGATGCAGGCCCATGGCGGTGCGGCGGGCGCGCCCGGCGCCGTCGATGGCGCCGCGGCTGCACCGGTGGCACCGGCCAACTGATCCGGATTCGCTGCGCCCAGGGCCCATGTCCTGGTGGCGCGGCGGTCCCACGGCTTGAAGGACACCGCGCGCGATGGTAGCGCGCGGTGTTCTTGTTTTTGGCAAACCCTGCATGAAAGGGACGGCATGTCCGTGAATACCGCCGACGTGGCGAAGATCGCCAGTCTTGCGCGCATCAAGGTGAGCGAGGCCCAGCTTGAGGCCATGGTTCCCGAATTGAACGGTATCCTCGCCTGGGTCGAGCAATTGGGCCAAGTCGACGTGACCGGGGTCACCCCGATGACCGCCGTGATCCCCAACACCTTGCGCCTGCGCGACGACGTGGTGAATGCCGACCCGCTGACCGGGGGCAATATCCGCGACGCGGTGCTGGCCAATGCACCGGTGGCCGAGCATGGCTTCTTCGGCGTGCCCAAGGTGATCGAGTAATCTTGGCGTTGCGTCAGGCGTGCTTCGACAAGCTCAGCACGAACGGATGTGGGTTTTAGATCAATCCCCCGTTCGCCCTGAGCTTGTCGAAGGGCCGGCGCAGCACCAAGCTTCCAGTTTCCCACGCACGGACCCACATGACCGTCCATGCGCAACCATCGGTTCGAACTGATGACTGACCTTACCGAACTCGGCGTTGCCGCCCTCCGCGATGGGGTGGCCGGTGGCGCCTTTACCGCCACCGAAGTGGCGCACGCTTTCAACGCTGCGGTGGAAGCGGCGCAGGGCGCGCTCAATGCCTTCATCGTCACCACGCCCGATGCCGCACTTGCCGCTGCGGCCAAGGTGGATGCGGACCGCGCCGCCGGCCAGCCGCTGGGCAAGATGGCCGGCGTGCCGATCGGCATGAAGGACCTGTTCGCCACCAAGGGCGTGCAGACCACGGCGGCCAGCAAGATCCTCGAAGGCTTTATTCCGCCTTATGAAAGCACCGTCTCGCAGAAGCTGTGGGACGCGGGCGCGGGCATGCTGGGCAAGCTCAACCTCGACCAGTTCGCCATGGGTTCGTCCAACGAAACCAGTGGTTTCGGCAACGTGATCTCGCCCTGGCGCAAGGGGGATGACGTGACCCCGCTGGCGCCGGGCGGCTCCTCGGGCGGGTCTTCGGCGGCGGTTGCCGCGCGCATTGCGCCCGCCGCCACCGGCACCGACACCGGCGGTTCGATCCGCCAGCCGGCTGCCTTCACCGGCATTTCCGGCATCAAGCCGACCTATGGCCGCTGCTCGCGCTGGGGCGTGGTGGCATTTGCCTCCTCGCTCGACCAGGCCGGGGCGATGGCGCGCGACGTACGCGATTGCGCGATCATGCTCGAAGCCATGGCCGGGTTCGATCCCAAGGATTCGACCAGCCTCGATCTGCCGGTCCCGGCCTGGGAAGCCGGGCTGAATGCCGATCTGCGCGGCAAGAAAGTGGGCATCCCGCGCGAATACCGCGTCGATGGTCTGGATGCCGATGTTGCCAAGAGCTGGGACGACGGCATTGCCTGGCTCAAGGATGCCGGCGCGGAGATCGTCGATATCTCACTGCCGCATACCAAGTATGCGCTGCCGACCTACTACATCATCGCCCCGGCGGAGGCTTCGTCGAACCTCGCGCGCTATGACGGCGTGCGCTATGGCCTGCGCGACTTGCCCGAGGGCGCCAACCTTCAGGACATGTATGCCGCCACCCGCGCCGCCGGTTTCGGCGACGAGGTCAAGCGTCGCATCCTGATCGGCACCTATGTGCTGTCGGCAGGGTTCTATGATGCCTACTACACCCAGGCGCAAAAGGTCCGTGCGCTGATTTCGCAGGACTTCATGAAGGCGTTCGAGACGGTGGATGTGATCCTCACCCCCACCGCGCCTTCGGCCGCGTTCGCGCTGGGTCAGAAGAGCACCGATCCGGTGGAAATGTACCTGAACGACGTGTTCTCGGTGCCGGCGAGCCTCGCGGGCCTGCCGGCCATGTCGGTCCCCGCCGGCCTCTCGCGCGACGGGCTGCCGCTGGGCCTCCATGTCATCGGCCGTCCGCTCGATGAACAGGGCGTGCTGAACGCCAGCCTTGCGCTTGAACAGCGCGCACAGTTTTCGGCCAAGCCGGGTAAGTGGTGGTAAGATGAGCAGCTATCGTATCCAGGGCGCCACGGGCGAGTGGGAAGTGGTCATCGGGCTGGAAGTCCACGCCCAGATCACCACCCAGGCCAAGCTCTTTTCCGGTTCCGCCACCGCGTTCGGGGCCGAGCCCAACACCCAGGTGAGCCTGGTGGACGCGGCCATGCCCGGCATGCTGCCCGTGCCCAACCGCGAGTGCATCCGCCAGGCGGTGCGCACCGGCATGGCGATCGAGGCGCAGATCAACACCTGGTCGCGGTTCGATCGCAAGAACTACTTCTATGCCGATTTGCCGCAGGGTTATCAGATCAGCCAGCTCTACCACCCGCTGGTGGGCGAAGGTTCGATCGAGATCGCGCTGGATGACAAGAACCCCGAAGCCGGCACGAAAGTGATCGGCATCGAGCGCATCCACGTGGAGCAGGATGCGGGCAAGCTGATGCACGATCAGCACCCGACGATGTCCTACGTCGATCTCAACCGCTCGGGCGTGGCGCTGATGGAAATCGTCAGCCGGCCGGACATGACTTCGCCGGCCGAGGCGGGGGCCTATCTCACCAAGCTGCGCCAGATCCTGCGCTATGTGGGCTCGTGCGATGGCAACATGGACCAGGGCTCGATGCGGGCAGACGTCAACGTCTCGGTGCGTCGCCCCGGCGAGCCGCTGGGCACCCGCACCGAAACCAAGAACGTCAACTCGGTGCGCTTCGTCATGGCTGCGATCGAGCATGAGGCGAGCCGCCAGGTGGACGTGCTGGAAGCCGGTGGCAAGATCGTGCAGGAAACCCGCCTGTTCGATCCAGGTACGGGCACCACGCGGTCGATGCGCAGCAAGGAAGACGCGCACGACTATCGCTATTTCCCCGATCCCGACCTGCTGCCGCTGGTGCTCGACCAAGCGTTCCTCGATGAATGCCGCGCGTCCCTGCCCGAACTGCCCGACGCCAAGCGCGCCCGCTATACCGACGTGCTGGGCCTTTCGCCCTACAACGCGGCGGTGCTGACGGCGGACGTGGACACCGCCGCCTGGTTCGAAACCCTGATCGCGGCGAGCGCCGCCAAGCAGGGCAAGGACGAAGCCGCCGTGGCCAAGCAGGCGGCCAACTGGCTGACCAGCGAACTGTTCGGTGCGCTCAACAAGCTGGGCGAGGGCCTGGAAGACAGCCCGGTATCGCCCGAAGGTGCCGCCGAGCTGCTGGCCCTGGTGGGCGACGGCACGATTTCCGGCTCCATCGCCAAGCAGGTGCTGGAAAAGATGCTGGAAACCGGCGACGGCGCCGCCGCCATCGTGGAACGCGAAGGCCTCAAGCAGACGACCGACACCGGCGCGATCGAAGCGGCGGTTGACGCCGTGCTGGCCGCCAATGCCGATAAGGTGGAACAGTACCGCGGCGGCAAGGAAGCCCTGTTCGGCTTCTTTGTGGGCCAGACGATGAAAGCCATGGCCGGCAAGGGCAATCCGCAACTGGTGAACCAGGTGCTGAAAGCCAAGCTGGGGTAACCCGGATCAGCCGGCATTGCCGCCAAATTGGCGGCAATGCCGGTTTGCCGTTGAACTGTTGCAAAGTTTTGCAATTATTCCTCCGTCATCAAACGGGGGAACCATCGTGACACGAATGTTTTGGGCTGGCGCTGCATCGCTGGCCCTTTTTGCTGCGGCACCAGCCGTGGCACAGGATGCGGGCGCCACGCTTTATGAAGCGCCCGATCCGGCAAAGTTGACCATGCCCAAGCTGGATTTCGCGCCCACGCCGGTGGACGAGCAGAACTACGACAAGTATTTCTACTTCCATCGCGAAGGCACCAGCTTTGCCCAGGCCTATGACGACGTTCGCGAATGTGATGCGCTGGCCAGCGGGTCCAACATCTATCTTGGCGCCAATTCCGCAGCAATGAGCAGTGCGATGAGCACCTATGGCCCACTGGCCGGCGGGGTGGGCGGCGCATTGGGATCGGCCATGGCTGATGCCATTTTCGGTTCGGCGATGCGCCGCGAACAGCGGCGGGTCAGCCTGCGCAACTGCATGGGCTTCAAGCAGTACCACCGCTATCCGCTCAACGCTGATTTGTGGAAGGAATTCAACTTCGAGGAAGGTCTCGGCCGGAAGAAGGAAAACACCCGCCTCAATGCGTTGGCGCTGCAGGCGCTGGTGGCATCGGGGCCGAAGCCGATGACGAAGGAGTTGGGGCTGTGATGAACCGTTCGTTTGCAACGCCTTTGGGTATGGCGCTCGTATTTGCGCTGGTTTCGCCAGCGGCCACTGCCGCCCCGCTCCGCCCGAACCAGCCGATTGGGGAGGCGGACGTGCTTTCGGGCAAAGTCACGCGTGATCCTGACTTGGGCTATATTCTGGTCGGTGGCGTTGGCGGCGCCATGGGGACGTTCATGCGCGTGCCGGACGATGCCACGCGCGCTGCCTGGGAACAGGACCGCAAGGACGCTCTGGCAAAGGCGCTCAAGAAATATCCCGGTGTTGTCTCCGACTGGCAGGCCACGGTCGACATGCTCAAGAAGTCCGGCAACAAGGGTCCCTATCCCGAGAAGCCGGTTGAGCCGACGATAGACAGCGTCGAGGTGGCGCCGCTCGATACGCGAGACATGGTGAGCTTTGGCCCGCAATTCCGTTACACAAAGGGAGCGCGAACGTCTTTCCTCATAGCGGCAAAGCCCGGTACCTATTTCTGGGTGGGCGTCCCCGGTTCGCCTTGCATGTGCATGGGCACCGTGCAGTTCGAGGTGAAGGCGGGGGTTGTGACCAACCTGGGCAACATGCTGTGGGCGGCGCCGCAACAGAAGCTGGATATGACCGTCGCCCAACTTGCGGTCATCAAGAATGCCGAAGAACGGGCAAAAGCCGGAAAGCCGCCCCGCGCCGATCCGTTTGCAGCACCAGATCTCGATATGGTCGTGCCGGACAGCTTGAAAAACTGGACGGTGGTTGCGGCGGAACTGCATGCCCACGGCAAGTTCAACAACTACGGCGCGGTGGTTGTCAGTCGCTTGGCACCTATTCCCGGCGTGATCTCCTATCGCCGTGACACGGTGATCGACGAGCGCACCGGTCAGGCGCTGCCCAATCCCAAGCTGGTGAGCATGCAGAAGCCTAAGCTGTAAGCTGTCACGAAAAAGCCCCCTGCCGTGTGCTGGCAGGGGGCTGTTCTGTCGGGCGGTAAGGCCTGGTTGGCTTACTTCCCCGGCACGCTCGCCACTTCGACCGGCAGGCCCAGCTTGTCGAGCTGCGGCTTGATCTTGGCGGCGTCGCCCACCACCACCCAGGTCAGCTTGCTCGGGTCGAGTGCAGCGCGGGCGGCCTTGTCGAGTTCGGAGGCGGTGAGGGTGGGATAGCGGATGGCGAGGCGCGTGTAGTAATCGTCCGGGCGGTTGAACTGGACGATCTTGACCAGGCCATCGAGCACCGAGGACGAGGTTTCGAACGCGCCGGGCAGTTCGCGCGCGGAGCCCTGGGTGGCCCAGCCCAGTTCGTCGGGGGCGACGCCCTTGTCTTTCAGGAATGCGGCCATGTCTGCCTGCATCGCGGCAATCGCGGGGCCGGTCTGGTCGGTCTGCACCGGGGCGACGAGGCGATAGATCACGCGGTTCTGGCGCTCGCTCACGGCGCTGCCCACGCCATAGCTCCAGCCCTTGCTTTCGCGCACGTCCATGTTGAGGCGCGAGAGGAAGCTGCCGCCCAGCACTTCGTTGGCGGTGCGCAGCGGCACGAGATCGTCGCGGCCCGTGGCGCCGAGCACTTCGCCCGCCATGATCATCGACTGCGGCGAGGCAGGGCGATCGACCAGCAGGATGCGCGGGGAAGGGGCGGGGATCGGAGCCGAGAGGTTCTTGGCCGGCGCCGCGCCAGCCGGTTCGGCCCAGGTGCCGAAGCTCTTTTCCAGCAGCGGCTTGACCGCATCGAGCGTGGTATCGCCGACCACGAAGATCGTCGCCTTGGACGGGCGCAGCCAGGCCTGGTGGAACGCGGCGAGGTCAGCGGTGGTCAACCGCTTGACCACGGCCGGATCGCCCGTGCCGGTGGGTGGCGTGCCATAGGGGTGCTGCGGCCCATAGAGCGCGGGATAGAGCACGCGCGAGGCCATGGCCGAGGGATCGCGCAGTTCCGCGTCGATCGCGGCGAGTTGCTGCGCCCGCACGCGCTCCAGGTCATCGGCCTTGAGCGCGGGGTGACGCACATAGTCTGCCAGCAGCGCCAGCGAACCGGCGAGGTTGGGCGCGACCGCATCGAGCTGGAAGTTGGTGCTGTCGGGCAGGGCCTCGTTGCTGATGTTGGCGCCGAGGTTTTCACGCGCGCGGGCAAAGGCGGCCGCGTCCAGGGTTTGCGTGCCCTGGTCCATCGTCTTGAGCAGCATGGCCTGGGTGCCCAGCGCGGCCCGCGGATCGGCGGCAAAACCAGCGTCGAACGCCACCTGCACCGAAACCACCGGCACGGCGGCGCGGCGGGCGAAGACCACCTTGATGCCGTTGGACAGCGTGGCCCGCTCGATCTGCGGGAATTGCAGCGCGGCCAACTGGCCGATCGGGGGCAGTTCGCCACGATCGGGGCCGGCGGCGGCTGCGGGCAGCGGCGCCGGTTCCTGGCCGGGCTGGTGCCAATAGGCCGGGTGGGCTCCGCTGCCATGGCCTCCGCCCACCGTGGTGTCGTTGCTGGCCCAGCCGCCATGCGCCTCGCCCCCTTCGGTGCGGGTGCCCGGTTCCACGGTCAAAGCAAAGACCGGGCGGGTCAGCCACTTTTGCAGCGCGGCGCGCACTTTGGCGGGCGTGAGCGCGGCCATGTCGGCCAGTTCCTTGCGGTAATAGCCGGCGTCGCCGTGATAGAGCAGCCCTTCGGCCAGAGTCGGCGCCTTGCCGCCAAAGCCACCGACCGATTCCAGCTTGCGGATCTGGTCGCTGGCGGTGACGGTGCTGGCGCGGGCGAGTTCGTCGGCCGTCGGGCCTTGCGTCACCAGGCGCTTGATCTGTGCATCGAGCGCGGCGCCCACGGCGGCGGCATCCTGGCCCGGCTTCACATCGGCCTGGACCACGAACTGCCCGGCCTGGGCATAGACTTCGGCATTGGCGCTGGCTGAAACCGCGATCTGCTGCCCGCGCACCAGATTGTCGTCGAGCCGCGAGGAGGCAAGGCCGCCCAGGATCACCGCGCCGATCTGCAGCGGCAGGTAATCCGGGTTGTCATAACCGGGGATCGCCCACATGCGATAGATGCGCGTGGTGGCCACTTCATCCTTGATCGTCTTGGCCTTGGGCGAAGGCAGCGTGGGCACCGGGGCGGCCACCGGCTGAACCTTGGGCCCGGCGGGAATGGCGCCGAACCACTTGGCCACCTTTTCCTTGGCCGTGGCGAGATCGACATCGCCCGCCAGCACCAGCACGGCATTGTTGGGGGCATAGTGATCGGTGAACCAGGCCTTCACGTCGGCCAGGCTGGCGCCGTCGAGATCGGCCATCGAGCCGATCGTGCTGTGGTGATAGGGGTGGCCGACCGGATAGAGGTTTTCGAGCTGTTCGTATTCCACCAGGCCATAGGGCTGGTTGTCGCCCTGGCGCTTTTCGTTCTGCACCACGCTGCGCTGGTTATCGAGCGTTTCCTGCGTCACTGCGCCCAGCAGATAGCCCATGCGATCGGATTCCAGCATGAGGAAGCGATCGAGCGCGGCCGAAGGCACGGTTTCGAAATAGTTGGTGCGATCGAACCAGGTCGTGCCGTTGTAGTCGGTTGCCCCGGCATTCTGCAGCGGGGTGAAGAAATCGCCCTTGTTGTGTTCGCTGCCGTTGAACATCAGGTGTTCGAACAAGTGGGCAAAGCCGGTCTTGCCCTTGGGCTCGTTCTTGGAACCCACGCCATACCACACCGAGATGGCCACCACCGGCGCCTTGCGATCGGTGTGGACCAGCACGCGCAACCCATTGGGCAGGGTGAACTGTTCGTAGGGAATGTTCACCGCCTTGACGAGGTCTGCCAGCGGGGCGGGGGCGGGGGCAGCCGGCGCCGCCACGGTTGCGGCAAGCAGGGGCGAAGGCGCGGCCGAGGCGATGGCCAGGGCCAGGAGAGAGGCGTTGAGGAAGCGCTGCATGGAGGGGGGCTTGTCCTGTCTCGAAATGTCTCTGCAACGATGTGTAAGGGCCAGCGCGGCTGAGTCAAAGCTGAACCATCGCCATGGCTTGCCCGCAGCGATTGGTTTGGATTGCAACCGGTGTGGCAAAATTTGATCCACGTCCTTGTGTTGCCGAAACGCAACACTACTTTGAGGCCGTCAAGAAGTTGGGTCTGGCAGGAGAGCGAGACATCCCATGAACCTCGAAAAATTCACCGATCGTGCCAAGGGCTTCCTCCAGGCGGCGCAGACGCTGGCGATCCGCCTGAACCACCAGCGCATCACGCCCGAGCACGTGCTCAAGGCGCTGCTGGAAGACAGCGAAGGCATGGCCAGCGGGCTGATCCAGCGCGCCGGGGGCAATCCCGTGGCGGCGGTCGGCGCGCTCGATGCGGCGCTGGGCAAGATTCCGGCCGTCTCCGGTTCCGGCGCGCAGAATTCGCCCGGGCTCGACAACGATACCGTGCGCCTGCTCGACCAGGCCGAACAGCTTGCGACCAAGAGCGGCGACAGCTTTGTCACCGTGGAGCGCATCCTGCTGGCCCTGACGCTGGCGGGAACGACGGCGGCCGGCCAGGCGCTCAAGGCCGCGAACGTCACCCCCCAGGGATTGGAAGCGGCGATCTCTGCCCTGCGCGGCGGCCGCAATGCCGACAGCGCGAGCGCCGAAAACGCCTATGACGCGATGAAGAAATATGCGCGCGACCTGACCGCCGCGGCGCGCGAGGGCAAGCTCGATCCCGTGATCGGCCGCGACGAGGAAATCCGCCGCACCGTGCAGATCCTGGCGCGTCGCACCAAGAACAACCCGGCGCTGATCGGCGAACCGGGCGTGGGCAAGACCGCGATTGCCGAAGGCCTGGCGCTGCGCATCGCCAATGGCGACGTGCCCGACAGCCTCAAGCATCGCCGCCTGATGGCGCTCGACATGGGCAGCCTGATCGCGGGCGCGAAGTATCGCGGCGAGTTCGAGGAACGCCTCAAGGCCGTGCTCGACGAGGTGAAGGGCGCCGAGGGCGAGATCATCCTGTTCATCGACGAGATGCACACCCTGATCGGCGCGGGCAAGACCGAGGGCGCGATGGATGCGTCCAACCTGCTCAAGCCGGCGCTGGCGCGGGGTGAGCTGCACTGCATCGGCGCGACCACGCTGGATGAATACCAGAAGTACGTGGAAAAGGACCCGGCCCTGCAACGGCGGTTCCAGCCCGTCTTCGTGGGCGAGCCGACCGTGGAAGACACCATCTCCATCCTGCGCGGGATCAAGGAGAAGTACGAGGTGCATCACGGCGTGCGCATCGCCGATGCCGCGATCGTGGCGGCGGCGACGCTGTCCAACCGCTATATCGCCGACCGCTTCCTGCCCGACAAGGCGATCGACCTGATGGACGAGGCCGCCAGCCGCATCCGCATGGAAGTGGAAAGCAAGCCCGAGGAAATCGAGAACCTGGATCGCCGCATCATCCAGCTCAAGATCGAGGAAATGGCCTTGGCCAAGGAAACCGATCCTGCCAGCCGCGACCGGCTGGAAACCCTGCGCGGCGAACTGGCCAATCTGGAACAGCAATCGGCCGAACTGACCACCCGCTGGCAGAACGAGCGCGACAAGATCCAGGCCGAAGGCAAGATCAAGGAGCAGCTCGACAGCGCACGCGTGGAACTGGAGCAGGCGCAGCGGGTGGGTGACCTGGCCAAGGCCGGGGAGCTGGCCTATGGCCGCATTCCCGAGCTGGAGCGGCAACTGGCCGAAGCACAGGGCGCGAGCGAAAACGCCCTGCTGCGCGAGGAAGTGACCGCCGAGGACATTGCCGGCGTGGTCAGCCGCTGGACCGGCGTGCCTGTCGACCGGATGATGGAAGGCGAGCGCGAAAAGCTGCTGCACATGGAAGAGGCCATCGGCAAGCGGGTGATCGGCCAGAAGGACGCGGTGCTGGCCGTGTCCAAGGCCGTGCGCCGCGCGCGGGCCGGGCTGCAAGACCCGAACCGTCCGCTGGGCAGCTTCCTGTTCCTGGGCCCCACGGGCGTGGGCAAGACCGAACTGACCAAGGCGCTGGCCGGCTTCCTGTTCGACGATGACAACGCGATGGTGCGCATCGACATGTCGGAGTTCATGGAAAAGCACGCGGTCAGCCGGTTGATCGGCGCGCCTCCGGGCTATGTCGGCTATGACGAAGGCGGCGTCTTGACCGAGGCGGTGCGGCGCCGGCCCTATCAGGTCGTGCTGTTCGACGAAGTGGAAAAGGCCCACCAGGACGTGTTCAACGTGCTGCTGCAAGTGCTGGACGATGGCCGCCTCACCGATGGGCAGGGCCGCGTGGTGGATTTCACCAACACGCTGATCATCCTCACGTCCAACCTGGGCAGCCAGTATCTGGCCAACCTGGGCGAGGGCGAGGACGCGGCCAGCGTGGAGCCGCAGGTGATGGACGTGGTGCGCGCGCACTTCCGGCCGGAATTCCTCAACCGGTTGGACGAGATCATCCTGTTCCACCGCCTGGGCCAGGAACACATGGCCCCGATCGTGGACATCCAGGTGGCGCGCGTGGCGAAGCTGCTCAAGGATCGTAAGATCACCCTGAACCTGACCGATGCGGCCAAGCGCTGGCTGGGCCGCGTTGGCTACGATCCGGTCTATGGCGCGCGGCCCCTGAAGCGCGCGGTGCAACGCCATCTGCAGGACCCGCTGGCCGAGCGCCTGCTGGCCGGGCAGATTCCCGACGGCAGCACCGTGACCATCGACGAAGGCGATGGCGCGCTGGCGTTCGTGGTTGCGTGAGGTTGGCTTAGGCTTCCACCACCCCCCGCCCCCTCCTCGGTGAGGAGGGGGAGAAGGACGCACAAAAAGCCCCATCCTCTTTAGAGGAGGGGGCGGGGGGTGGTGTGAAGCTTTGCACAACGCCACCTCCCGCCGCCCAAAACCCCAAGGTTCCCAAGCCCCCACAAATTCGCTATCGGCCCGGCATGACCACCGATAGCCCCGTTGCCGCCCAGACGCTGTTTGCCACTTATGCCGGCGTGATCGATGCCGCGCTCGATGCGCTTGTTGCCAAGGGCGCGCTTCCCGCCGGGCTGGCGCGCGGCGCCGTGACCTGCGAACCGCCGCGCGATGCGGCCCATGGCGATCTGGCGACCAATGCCGCGATGGTCCTGGCCAAGCCTGCCGGCACCAATCCGCGCGCGCTGGCCGCACTGTTGATCGAGGAACTGGCCGCCCATCCGCGCGTGGCCAGTGCCGAAATCGCCGGGCCGGGCTTCATCAACTTGCGCCTGGTCGATGCCGCATGGACCGAAGAACTCGCCCTGATCGGCACGGCGGGGGGCGACTATGGCCGCTCTGCGCTCGGTGGTGGCAGCACGGTCAACGTCGAATATGTCTCGGCCAACCCGACCGGGCCGATGCACATGGGCCATTGCCGTGGCGCCGTGGTGGGCGATGCCCTGGCCGCGCTGCTGCAATTTGCCGGGCACAAGGTGATCAAGGAATACTACGTCAACGATGCGGGCGCGCAGGTCGATGTGCTCGCCCGTTCGGCGCACTTGCGTTATCGCGAGGCGCTGGGCGAAGACGTGGGCGCGGTGCCCGAGGGGCTCTATCCGGGCGACTATCTCGTGCCGGTGGGCCAGGCGCTCGCCGCCGAATATGGCGATCGCTATGTTGGCGCGCCGGAAGCCGAATGGCTGGTGCAGTTCCGGCAAAAGGCCGTGGCGGCCATGCTGGTGATGATCAAGGAAGACCTGGCCAAGCTGGGCATCGTCCATGACCTGTTTTCTTCGGAGGCAGAGCTTCAGGCTGCCGGCAAGCCCGAGGCCGCCGAAGCCTGGCTGCGCGCGCACGATCTGGTCTATGATGGCCACCTGGAAGCGCCCAAGGGCAAGACGCCCGAGGATTGGGAGCCGGTGGAACTGCCGCTGTTCCGCTCCACCCGCTTTGGCGACGACCAGGACCGCCCGATCAAGAAGTCCGACGGTAGCTGGACCTATTTCGGCGCGGACCTGGCCTATCACTTCCAGAAGGCCGAAACCGCCGATGCGCTGGTGGACATCTGGGGCGCGGACCATGCCGGCACGGTCAAGCGGATCAAGGCCGCGGTGGCCGCACTGACCGGCGCGGAAGGCGCCAAGCCGAAGCCCTTCGAAGTCAAGCTGGTGCAGATGGTCCAGCTGCTGCGCGATGGGCAGCCGGTCAAGATGTCGAAGCGGGCGGGCAATTTCGTCACGCTGGCCGATGTGGTGGAGGAAGTGGGCAAGGACGTGGTGCGCTTCACCATGCTGACCCGCAAGCCCGATGCGCAGATGGACTTCGACTTTGCCAAGGTGGTGGAAGCCTCGAAGGACAATCCGGTGTTCTATGTGCAATATGCCCATGCCCGGATCAGTTCCACCCTGCGCAAGGGGGCCGAACTGGGCTGGGCGCCGAGCGCGACCCAGCTCGACCGGCTGGGCCAGGAAGAGCTGGCCGTCGTCAAGCTGGCGGCGCAGTTCCCGCGCATCGTCGATGGCGCGGCCGTTGCGCGCGAGCCGCACCGCATCGCGTTCTTCCTCTATGACCTGGCTGCCGCGTTCCATGCCTATTGGAACGTGGGTAACGACAAGCCCGAAAAGCGGTTCATTGTGGCACAGGATAAGGACCTTACCGAGGCCCGGCTTTTCCTGGCCGCACAAATCGGGCAGGTTGTGAAGAACGGGCTGGCCATCTTGGGGGTTGAGGCCGCGCAGGAGCTTTAAGGTAATGGTGAACGGCGATCAGCACGACAATCCGGGGCACGATGGGGCGGGGCAGGGCACGCAAGCCCCGGCGCTGGACCTGGGCACGGAAGAACGCCTGCCCTGGCTGGAAAGCGCCGATGATGTGGACCTTGAGGAAGAAGGCCCCGACAACGGCCGCCTGATCGGCTTTGGCGTGTTGGCGCTGATCCTGCTCGCCGCGATCGTGGGCGGCATTTACTGGGCCACCCACCGCAACGCCGCGCCCGCCGCGGCCGATGGCAGCCTGATCGAAGCGAGCAAGGAACCCTACAAGGTTGCCCCCAAGGATCCGGGTGGCAAGACCTTCCAGGGCACCGGCGATTCGAGTTTCAAGGTGAGCGAGGGCGAACGCCCCACCGCCGCCCTGGCCGCCAAGGATGCGCCCGCCGCGCCCGCGCCCAGCGCCAAGCCGGCAGACAAGCCCGCCGAAAAGGCCGCCCCGGTCAGCGGTGTGGGCGTGCAGGTTGGCGCGTTTTCCAGCCAGGCCCTGGCCGAAACCGGCTGGAACAAGCTGGTCGTGGAGCACGAAAGCCTCAAGGGCGTGAGCCATCGCGTGATTGCCGGCAAGGCGGACATCGGCACCGTCTATCGCCTGCAAGCCGTGCCCGGTGACGTGGGCGCCGCCAACGCGCTGTGCAACAAGCTGCAGGGCGAAGGCGTGAAGTGCCAGGTGAAGCGCTGACGGCGGACTGACGGCAGGCCTTTGGGCTTGCCATGCCGCGCAAATTTCGGGATGGCAGGGGCATGCTTCCTGCCATTTTCGGGCTTTCCGGCCCTGTTCTCACCGCTGACGAGCGCGCCTTTTTCCTGGATGCAGACCCGGCCGGCTACATTCTGTTCGGCCGCAACGTGGAAAGCCGCGACCAGCTGCGCGCGCTGACCGATTCGTTGCGCGACCTGCACGGGCGCGAGCGGCTGCTGATCTCGATTGATCAGGAAGGTGGCCGGGTGGCGCGGATGAAGCCGCCGGTCTGGGCGGCCTATCCACCAGGCGAAGCGTTCGACCGGCTTTACGACGTGGCCCCGGCCAGCGCGATCGAGGCGGCGCGCGCCAATGCGCAAGGCTTGGGCATGGACCTGGCCGAAGCCGGGATCAGCGTGGATTGCCTGCCGCTGCTCGATGTGCGGCAGGTGGGCGCCCATGACGTGATCGGCGATCGCGCTTTGGGCAAGGAGCCACTGCGCGTGGCGGCGCTGGGCCGTGCCGTGCTCGATGGGCTGGCGCGGGCCGGTGTGGCCGGCGTCGTCAAGCACATGCCCGGCCATGGCCGCGCCTTGGCTGACAGCCACAAGGAATTGCCCACCGTCACCGCGAGCGAGGCGGAGCTGGATGCCGATCTGGCGCCGTTCCAGGCCCTGGCCAGCGCGGCCATCGGCATGACGGCGCATGTGCGCTTCACCGCGTGGGACGCCGAACTGCCAGCCACGCTGTCGCCCTTCGTGGTGGGCGAAGTGATCCGCCGCCGCATCGGCTTTGACGGCCTGCTGTTGACCGACGATCTCGACATGGAGGCTCTGGCCGGGACCGTGCCCGAACGCGCGGCGCGGGCACAGGCGGCCGGGTGCGATATCGCGCTCAATTGCTGGGCCAAGATGCCGGACATGATCGGGATTGCTGCGTCGCTCGCGCCGATGAGCGACGCAACCGCCAAGCGGCTGGAACGCGCCTTGGCACCCACCGCGCCGGCCGCCGTGCCGCGTGACGGGGCCTTGCAGGCAGAGCTGGTGGCCCGGCGCGACACACTGCTGGCGCTGGCCTGATCCGCCATGGCCGAGGGGGCGCCAGGGGAGGATGACGGCGGCTGGGACGGCCTTCCCACCGCCGTTGCCGCCAACGATGCGCTCTATCTCGATCTCGATGGCTGGGAAGGGCCGCTCGACCTGCTGCTCGATCTCGCCCGGCGACAAAAGGTGGACTTGCGCCGCATTTCCATTCTCGAACTGGTGGACCAGTACCTGGGCTATATCGACCGGGCCGAGGCGTTGAAGCTGGAACTGGCGGCCGATTACCTGGTGATGGCGGCGTGGCTGGCCTATCTCAAGTCGCTGCTGCTCTTGCCGCGCGATCCGGACATGCAGCCCAGCCCCGAGGAAATGGCGCTGCGCCTGCAATTGCGGCTGCAACGCCTGGGCGCGATGCGCGAGGCCGGCGCCCGGCTGATGGCGCGGGACCGGCTGGGGCGCGATGTCTTTGCGCGCGGCGCGCCCGAAGGGATCACGCTGGCGCGCCGCGCGCGCTGGCAGATGGATCTGTTCGGCCTGATCCAGGCCTATGGCCAGGTCCAGCATCGCAACCGCCCGGTGGTGCACATGGTGCGCGAGCGGCCGGTGATGACGCTCGATGCCGCGCTGGCGCGCATTTCCGCCCTGCTCGGCACCAGCCTGGAATGGCGCGACCTGCGCGCCTTCCTGCCGCCGATGGCCATCAACAGCGATGCCGACCGCCAACTGGCGCGCTCTGCGCTCGCTTCAAGTTTCCTCGCCGCGCTCGAACTGGCCAAGCAAGGCCGGGTGGAACTGGTGCAGGAGGAATGCTTTGGCCCGCTGCTGGTGCGGCCGATTCGATGCCGGCCGCTTTCATGACGGCGCCCGACGATCTGCTGCGTGGCGTGGAAGCGACGCTGTTTGCCGCCACCGAACCTTTGCGTGCCGACGAGATTTCCCGGCACCTGGGCGGGGCAGACGTGCGGCCTGCGCTGGCCGCGCTGACTGAGCATTACGCCGGGCGCGGCATTCACTTGGTGGAGCGGGGCGGGCGCTGGCATTTCCAGACCGCGCCAGACCTGGCGCACCTGTTGCGGCGCGAGAAGGAAGATGTGCGCCGCCTGTCGCGCGCGGCGACCGAGGCGCTGGCGATCATCGCCTATCACGAACCCGTCAGCCGGGCGGAAATCGAGGCGATCCGTGGTGTGCAGACTGCCAAGGGCACGCTCGACGTGCTGATGGAAGCAGGCTGGGTGCGCATTGCCGGGCGGCGCGAAGTGCCGGGGCGCCCCACGATCTATGCCACCACCCCCGCGTTCCTCACCCATTTCGGGCTGTCGAGCCGGGGGGACCTGCCGGGCATCGGCGAATTGCGCGCGGCTGGCTTGCTCGATCCGGTCGATGAAGCCTATGCCGTGCTCACCGGCAGCGGCGAGGATGCTGCCGACGATGGCGATGAAGACGGGGCCGGGGCCGACTAAACGACAAGAATCGCACTGCCCGCTGGCGAAGAGCCGGAACATCCCCTATCTGGGCAGGCCAAAGGAGAATTTGAAATGGGTGGCCTTTCTCTACCGCACCTGATCATCCTCGCGCTGGTCGTGCTGATTCTGTTCGGCCGTGGCCGCATTTCCGAAATGATGGGTGATTTCGGCAAGGGTATCAAAAGCTTCAAGCAGGGCATGAACGAGGAAGCCGATCGTCCGGTGACCCCGCCGCCTGCGCAGATCCAGCAGACCCCGCCGCCGGTGACCCCGCCTGTAACCCCGGTTGCGCCCCAGGCGCCCGTCCAGCAGCCCGGCGATCATCAGCAAGGCCCGCAGGCCTGATCTACCCGCCAAGACAGGCCGACGAGATAGGGCTCACTGCTGATGTTCGATATTGCCCCGTCCGAATTGCTGCTGGTCGTCATCGTGGCGATCGTGGTGATCGGGCCCAAGGATTTGCCGCTTGCGCTGCGCACCGCCGGGCGGTGGATCGGCAAGATGCGCCGCGTTTCCAACCACTTCCGTTCCGGTATCGAAACCATGATCCGCGAGGCGGAACTGGCCGAGATGGAAAAGAAGTGGCAGGAGCAGAACGCCCAGATCATGGCGCAGAGCGCGGCCGCCAGCGCTGCCGAAGCGCCCCATGCCGTGGCCGAACAGCCCGCGCACCCGGTCGATCCGGTGCTGGCGCCCCATGCGCCGACCGAACCGGCGATCGCACCTGAGCCCGCGCCTTTGCCGCCGCCGCCCGAACAGCTTCTGCCGGTGGAACAGCGCGGCGCGCGCCCGCGCGGCCCGCAGCCCGATAGCGTCAAGTCCGACGCGGAAACCCCGGCATCGACGGGACCAGTGAACACGGGGCACGAGTGATTCAGATTCGCGATATCGATGAAACCCAGGCGCCGCTGCTCGATCACCTGATCGAACTGCGCACGCGCCTGTTGCGCTGCGTCTATGCGCTCGCGCTGACGTCGGCGATCAGCTACTATTTCGTCGACGCGATCTTGGCGATCCTGGTCCACCCGCTCAGTCTCGCGTTTCCCGCCGGGCATGGCCGGCTGATCTATACCAAGCTCTATTCGGCGTTCTTCGTGAACCTGAAAGTGGCGCTGTTTTCCGGCTTCCTGCTCAGTTTTCCGGTGATCGCCAACCAGCTTTGGGCCTTTGTCGCGCCGGGGCTCTATGCGCGGGAAAAGCGGGCCTTCCTGCCTTTCCTGATCGCCACGCCGATCCTGTTCGGCATGGGCGCCAGCCTGGCTTACTTCGTGGTGATGCCCACCGCGTTCAAATGGTTCGTGGGCTTCCAGGGCAACAAGGGTGGCCTGCAATTGGAAGCCTTGCCGGGGATCGAGGAATACCTGGCGCTGGTGATGCAGTTCATCCTGGCGTTCGGCGTCTCGTTCCTGCTGCCGGTGCTGCTCATGCTGCTCAACCGCGCAGGGATCGTCAGCCGCGACGCGCTGGTCAAGGCGCGGCGCTATGTGATCGTGGGCATCGTGGCGCTTGCCGCGCTGATTACCCCGCCCGACGTGGTGTCGCAGCTTATGCTGGCGATTCCGCTGCTGATCCTGTTCGAAGGCACGCTGATCGTGATGCGCTTCGTCGAAAAGGCCGATGCCGAGGAAAAGGCGCGGGCCGAAGCAGAAGAAGCCGCCGCCGCTGCGGCTGCTGCCGCGCAGCCGGTGGGCGAACCCACGCAACTGCTGCCTTGATCCAATTGGGGTGGGGGCCATTGCTGGCCCCCACCGTATCTTGCACTTCGAGGGAGTTTCATGCGCGGCGGGATTTTTTCCGCTGCCCGCATGGCCGTGCCCAGATGAGAAAGCGGTGCGAGGGGACAACACCGTCTGGGCCTGGCAACGCAGCGCCGGGATGAGGGGGGAACCCAGCGCCTTCCGCGTCGGGCGATGTAACGACCCTCAGCCCTTTTTGTTTCCATCCTTGTCGGCCGGGGCGTTTTCCGAGTTTGCCGGCCAGACCTTGCCCCCGCCCACCCAGGTTTCGCGCACTTTGGTGCGGCGGATCGCATCGGGCGTGGCGGTCAGCGGATCGGTATCGACCAGGATGAAATCGGCGCGCAGGCCAGGGGCCAACCGGCCGATACGGCCTTCGGCAAAGCCGGCATAGGCGCCGCCCGTGGTATAGGCCGCCAGGGCCTGGGCCGGGGTGACCACTTCCTGTGGCTGCCAGCCACCGGCTGGCTGGCCATCGGGACCCTGGCGGCTGATCGCGGCGGCAAGGCCGGCAAAGGGATCGGGCAGCTCCACCGGCGCGTCAGACCCGAACGCCAGCTTGCCGCCGGCCTTGGCAATGGATTGCCAGGCATAGGCGCCGGCCAGCCGCTGCGGGCCCAGCCGCGCCTCGGCCATCAGGCGATCGGATGTTTCGTGCACCGGTTGCATCGAGGCGATCACCCCGTTGCGGCCAAAGCGCGCGATATCGACCGGATCGACGATCTGCGCATGTTCCACCCGCCAGCGCCGATCGCCCTTGTAGGTGGCGGAAAGGTCCTCGATCGAAGCGAGCACAGCGGCATTGGCCGCGTCACCAATGGCGTGGACCGCAACCTGGAACCCGTCCATCGCCGCCCGGCTCATCAGGTTGCCCAACTGGGTGTCATTCATCCGGGGCAGGCCGCGCGTGCCCGGCGCATCGGCATAAGGTGCCTTGAGCCAGGCCCCGCGCGAACCCAGCGCGCCGTCCATGAACAGCTTGACCCCGCCCAGGCGCAAGCGATCGGCGTAGAGCCAGGGCGTGGGTTCGCCCCCGGCGATCAGCGCCATCTGATCGGTGCCCATGGCATAGGCCATGATCCGCACATAGAGCTGGTTCTTGTCACCCGCCCGGCGGAAGGCCTGCCAATCCTCGATGCTCGTGCCCATGTCGGCCACCGCGGTCACGCCGCGCTGGAACAGCAGCGATTGCGCCTTGGCCAGCGCGGCATCGCGATCGGCCGCGCGGGGAGCGGGCAGGCGCGGGGTGAGCAGGCCCATGGCTGCGTCGACCAACACGCCGGCGGGCGTGCCATCCGGGCGCCGGTCGATCGCGCCGCCATCGGGCGCCTTGCTGGCGGCGGTGATCCCGGCGGCCTTGAGCGCGGCGCTGTTGGCCCAACCTGCATGGCCATCCACGCGTTCGAGCCACACCGGCCGATCCCCCACCACCGAATCGAGTTCGGCTGCGGTGGGATAGCGGCTCTGGCCCGCGCCATCCTTGAGGCCCCATTGCTCCTGGTTCCAGCCGCGGCCGGTGATCCAGGTGCGATCGGGGTGCGCGGCGGCATAGGCGCGGATCGCGTCGAGCGCCTCTGCCAGCGAATGCGTCTCCGACAGGTCCAGGGTGAGCGCGGCCAGCCCGATGTCCATGATATGGACGTGGGCGTCGATCAGGCCGGGCAGGATCACCTGGCCCTGGCCATCGACGTGATAGCCAAAGCCCTTCTTGGGCAGTTTGTCACCGGGGTGGAAAACCTGGCGGATCGTGCCTGAACGGTCGAACAGCAGGCCGATGACCTGCTCCACCTGGCCATCGGCGCCGATGGTTTCGCCGTGGACATTGTCCACCAGCGTATCCGTGGATGGGGCCTGGGCAGCCTGTGCCAGGCCGGGCAGGGCACAGCTGGCCAGAAGCGCGGCGAGTGCCGCCAGCGAGGCGCGGCTCATGCCGGTTTCTGCCCGCGCAGCGGCAGGCGGCGGATCAGTGCGCTGGTATCCTGGCGCCCGCCGCCCAAGGCCTGCACATCGGCATAGAACTGGTCGATCAGCGCCGTGGTCGGCACGCTTGCGCCCAAGCCGCGCGCTTCCTCGATGGCCAGGCCCAGGTCCTTGCGCATCCAGTCCACGGCAAAGCCGAAGTCGAACGAATCGTCGGCCATGGTGTCCCAGCGGTTGTCCATCTGCCAGGATTGCGCCGCACCGCCCGAAATCGCCTCGAACACTTTGCCAAGGTCGAGATGCGCGGCCTGGGCAAAGCGCATGGCTTCGGAAAGGCCGGCGATCGTCGCCGCCAGGCACATCTGGTTGACCATCTTGGTGGTCTGCCCGGCGCCCGATTTGCCCACGTGGACCACGCGCTTGGCATAGGCGGAAAGGATCGGGCGGGCCGCGGCGATCGCCTTGTCGCTGCCCCCGCACATGATCGACAGCGTGCCGTTTTCCGCGCCCGATTGCCCGCCGGTGACGGGCGCGTCGACGCACAGGAGTTCCTTGTCACGTCCCTCAACGGCAATCTGCCGGGCAATGCGGGCCGAAACCGTGGTGTGGTCGATCAGCACGGCGCCGGGCTTGAGCGTGGCGAATGCGCCCTGCGGGCTCAGGACCACGTCGGCCAGGTCATCGTCGTTGCCCACGCAGGTGATCACGGCGTCCACGCCTTCGGCCGCTTCGGCCGGGCTGTTGGCCACGCGCGCGGCCAGGCCGGGATTGGCGGCCAGCCAGGCTTCGCGCCGGGCGTCGCTGCGGTTGAATACGGTCAGGCGGTGGCCGGCCTGGCCCAGGTGCCGGGCAATCGGCCCACCCATGGTGCCAAGGCCGATGCAGGCGATGGAAAGTGATTGCGTCATGGCCCATGTGTTTAGCCGGTTTGCGCAGGCGCGCCAGCCCTCCCTTGGGGCTCGTCCCGGCACGCGGAAACGGTTTCTTTGCGCAGCCCTTTGTATTAGGGGCAGCATCCATGGAAAACCTTGTCCACAAGCTCGCCCAGCAGCCGGCGCATGCCCAGCTGTCCCTTGCCGACGTGCACGCGGCGGCCGGGCGAATTATGGGCAAGGTGGTGCGCACCCCCACGCTGCATAGCCAGACGCTCAGCCGGATCACCGGCGCCGAGATCTACCTCAAGTTCGAAAACCTGCAATTCACCGCCGCCTACAAGGAACGCGGCGCGCTCAATGCCCTTCTCCTCCTGTCCGAAGAACAGCGCGCGCGCGGCGTGATCGCGGCGTCGGCCGGCAACCATGCCCAGGGCCTGTCGTATCACGGCACGCGGCTGGGCGTGCCGGTCACGATCGTCATGCCCCGCACGACGCCGGCGGTGAAGATCATGCAGACCGAAAGCGTCGGCGGCAATGTCGTGCTCGAAGGGGAAACCTTCGACGATGCCTATGCCCATGCCCGCCTGCTCGAGGTGGAGCGCGGGCTGACCTTCGTGCATCCATTCGATGATCCCGCCGTTGCGGCCGGGCAGGGGACGGTGGCGCTGGAAATGCTGACCGACGTGCCCGAGATCGACATGCTGGCCGTGCCGATCGGCGGGGGCGGGCTGTTGACCGGCATGGGAACGGCCGCGCGCGCGATGAAGCCGGGCATTGGCCTGGTGGGCGTGCAGGCGGCGCTGTTCCCGTCGATGTACGATAAGCTCAAGCACCAGACGCTGCCCTGCGGCGGGGATACCCTGGCCGAAGGCATCGCCGTCAAGGAACCGGGCAAGTTCACCTCGGCGGTGCTCGAAACCCTGCTCGACGATATCGTGCTGGTCGATGAAGCCGCGCTCGAATCGGCGGTGGCCCTGCTGCTGCAGATCGAAAAGACCGTGGTCGAAGGCGCCGGCGCGGCCGGGCTTGCCGCCGTGATCGCCAACCGGCGCATGTTCGAAGGGCGCAAGGTGGGCATCGTGCTGACCGGCGGCAACATCGACACGCGCCTGCTTGCCAACGTGCTGCTGCGCGATCTGGCCCGTTCGGGCCGGCTGGGCCGGCTGCGCATCGTGCTGCAGGATCGCCCTGGTGCGCTCTACAGCGTGGTGGAAGAGTTCAACCGCCACCAGGTCAACATCCTGGAAGTGTGGCACCAGCGCATCTTTACCTCGCTGCCGGCCAAGGGGCTGACGGCCGAGATCGAATGCGAGGCGCGCAACCGTGAGCAGATCGACCTGCTGGTGCGTTCGCTGCGCGACCGCGGCTATGACGTGACCCAGGTGGAACTGGCCTGACGCACCGCCGGCCTCACCCGCGGCCGGCTTGAATCCGTTAACCCGTGCCGGGCAGGCTGTCCTGCCTTGGCACGGGATCGGACGACCCCGTGAAAATCAGCACCGAAATGACGGCGCAGGCTTGTCGGTCAATCGGCTTTCGTGGTTAACACGCTTTAACCCAGGGCCATGCCGGGGCACGGCTATGGGCAAGACGCGCGCCGGATGGTCCGGCTTCGCGACAAGGAACTGCTCTTCGCCGTGACAGCGCCTGTCCGCTTCCCTCGCTTCTTCGTCACCAGCCCGGCCGCGTGCCCCTATCTGCCCGGCCGGCAGGAACGCAAGGTCTTCACCGAGTTGAAGGGGCCTGGCGCCGAGGAGCTCAACGATGCGCTGAGCCGCATCGGTTTCCGGCGCAGCCAGACGGTGGCCTATCGGCCATCGTGCGTCGATTGCACGGCCTGCGTGTCGGTGCGGGTGGTGGCGGGGGCCTTTCGCCCATCGGCCACACAACGGCGCGATCTGCGCCGCAATGGCGATCTTGTGGTGACAGCGTGTAAACCGTGGTCCACTGCGGAACAATTCGATCTGCTTCGGCGTTATCTCGCTGCCCGGCATCCGGGCGGCGGCATGGCCACCATGGACGAGATGGATTTCGCGGACATGGTGGAACATACGTCGGTGAAAAGTTATGTGATCGAATGCAGGGAGCCCACTGCCGATGGCAGCCCGGGCAAACTGGTGGGGGCCTGCCTGACCGATCAGCAGGGTGATGGGCTCTCGATGGTCTACAGTTTTTACGATCCACATCACGAAACGCGCGGCGGGCTTGGAAACTTCATCATTCTCGATCACATCCTCCACGCACAGAGGATCGGCCTGCCCTATGTCTACCTCGGCTATTGGGTCGAGGGATCGGCACGGATGCAGTACAAGATCCGCTATCGCCCGATGGAGCGTCTTGGCCGCGATGGCTGGTGTGCATTCGAGCCTGAGGCGCAAGCCCAGGCCATCGATCGCCTGGGGCAAACCGATGGTGCCGATGGCCTGCCGACCAAGCCCGAGCTTTCTGCCCAGCCTGTCAGCGCCAGCGTGGCGCAAGGGTTTCCTCCACTCTGACGTCTTCGGGCCATCCAACCTGGCGCGCGCGCTTGCCGCGCTGGGGGTCGGTCTGGGGGCCGTTCTCGGGCCGCTGCCCGCACTGGGCCAGTCGCGCGATGCCGATCCTGCGCTTGAAGCGCTGATCCCCGATTCCGCGATCGACAACCCGCAGGCCTGGGCACGCGACACCGATGCCGCCCGCGCGGCGGTGCCCGATGTTTCCACCCTGATCAGCCCTGATCCGCTGCCGGCGCTGCCCGCCATGCCGGGCATCACGCTCGATTGGCCCGACCAAGCCGATCTGCCCGCAATCGAGCCGCTCACGCCCGATCCTGATATCGCCGATGCCCAGCAGCAGGCCAAGGCCGCAGGGGCCGCGCTGGAAACCGATGATTCGGCCCAAGGCGTGCGGATTGCCAATGCTGCCCTGGTGCGCGTGGCAGACCAGGTCGTGCTCGCGTTTCCCACCGACACGCAAATTCCCGATCGCGATGCCATCGTCGCGCGGTTCAAGGGCCTTTCGGCGCTGGCCACGCTCAAGGACGATGAAGACAACCTGGCGCAGCTGACCCGTCGCGCCAAGAGCGACGCCGAACTGCTGCAGCAGGTGCTGCGCGTCTATGGCTATTACGATCCGGGTGTGACGCAGACGATCGAGCGGCCCGCTACGCCCGGAACCACAACGCCGGCGGCCACCGCCCAGGAAACGGCGAGCAGCAGTGCCGCGACCGGCGCAGCAGCGCCGGCCAAGGCCGAAACCGCCGAGGAGGCCCGCGCCCGGCGTCAGGCAAATCTCGCCAAGTCGGTGGTCCGCTTCGACATTCAGCCCGGGCCGCAATACCGCTTTGCCCATATCGCGCTGGGCGATGTGATGGCCGCAAGCGACAGCGCCAATCTGCGCGCCGCGTTCCACCTCAACATCGGCGATCCGATCAACAGCGACAAGATCCTCACCGAAAAGGACAGCCTCAACAAGGAACTGGGCGAGCGCGGCTATGCCTTTGCCAGCGTGGGCGAACCCGATCTGGTGATCGACCACGAACCGCGCACCGGAGACCTCACCGTGCCGGTGACCACCGGCGGCAAGTACCGCTTTGGCCACGTCAACAGCAATCTGCCGGCCTACCTGAGTTCCCGCCACCTGGAGCGGATTGCCCGCTTCCGCCCCGGCGACATGTACCAGCGCAGCGACATGGACGACCTGCGCGAGGGTATTCTGGCCACCAGCCTGGTGTCCACCGCAACGGTCAAGGCCCGCGAAGTCACGCCGCCTGCCAATGGGCAGCCCGGGGTGGTGGACGTGGACGTGGATCTGACCAAGGCACCGCAGCGCACGCTGGCGGGCCTGATCGGTTATTCCAGCGGGGAAGGCGCGCGGTTGGAAGGCAGCTGGGAACACCGCAATTTCTTCCCGCCCGAAGGGATGATCAAGTTTCGCGGCGTGCTCGGCACGCAAGAGCAGCTGGCCGGTTTCACCTTCCGCCGCAACAATTTCCACGAGCGGGACCAGGTTCTTACCGCCGATCTCTATGCCCAGACCATCCAGGTTCGCGCCTATGACGCCAACACCATTTCGGCGACGGCAAGCCTGGAAAAGCAATCCACGCTGATCTTCCAGAAGCCGTGGACCTATTCGTTCGGCATCCAGTTGATCGGGACGCAGGAAACCACCAGCACCACCCCGCGCACCACGTATTTCATCGCCGCCCTGCCGCTGCGCGGGGCCTATGATGCCAGCGACAGCCTGCTCGATCCCACCCGGGGTTGGCGCCTGTCGCTGCGCGTCTCGCCCGAGCTGTCCACCACCGACGGCACCAAGTCGAGCTATGTGAAGACGCAAGTGGATGCCAGCATCTATCAGCGCATCAGCAGCAGCGTGGTCCTGGCCGCGCGCACGCGACTGGGGGCGATTGCCGGCACCACGCTCGACAATATCGCGCCGTCGCGGCGGTTCTATGCCGGTGGTGGCGCATCGGTGCGTGGCTATGCCTATCAGCGGGTGGGACCGCTCGATTCCGCCGGGGAGCCGACCGGTGGCCGCTCGTTGAGCGAATTCTCGCTGGAAGCGCGCGTGAAGACGGGTCTGTTTGGCGGCGCGGTGGGTCTGGTGCCCTTCGTCGATGCCGGCACCGTGGGACCAACCGCCACGCCCACGCTGTCCGGCTTGCGCCTGGGCGCGGGCCTGGGCTTGCGTTACCAGACCAACTTCGGCCCGATCCGTATCGACGTGGGCACGCCCATCAATCCGCGTCCGGGCGATAGCCGCCTGGGTGTCTATATCGCGCTGGGGCAAGCCTTCTGATGGCGCAGGAACCACAGGATACCCCGCCGGCACCAACGCCGGCGGATCAGCCCGCCGCGGCCCGCAGCGCCCCGCAAGGCCATTGGACCGCGCGCTGGGCCCGTCGCCTTGTCACCGCGCTGCTCTTGCTCGCGGCCGGGCTTGGGGCGCTGTTCCTTATTCTGGATTCGGCCATCGGCCATCGCTTCGTGATCGATCGCATTGCCCAGGTCACGCCGGGATCGGGCCTGCGCGTGAAGATCGGGCGGATCGACGGTTCGCTGTTCGGCGCGTCCACCCTGCGCGACGTGGTGATCAGCGATCCCAAGGGCCGCTTCATGACAGTGCCCGAGGTAGAGCTGGACTGGCGGCCGCTCTCGTGGCTGCACAGCGGCCTCGATATCCGCACCCTCGTCTTTCATCGCGGCACCTTGTGGCGCACGCCCAAGATGAACCCCGGCGATCCCAACGCGCCGGTGCTGCCCGATTTCAACATCCGCATCGATCGTTTTGCCCTGGAAGACCTGACGATTGCCAAGGGCATCGTCGGCGATCGGCGGCGGATCGACGTGAAGGCTCGCGCCGACATTCGCAACGGGCGCGCCCTGGTCGACGTGACGGGCAAGCTGGGGGGCCGCGACCGCCTGATCGTGCACCTCGACAGTGAGCCCGATCGCGATCGCTTCGAACTGGCCGGGCTCTATGATGCCCCCAAGGATGGCCTGCTCGCCGGGCTTTCGGGCCTGCGCCGCGATGTGCACATGCGCGTGGCGGGGCGCGGCAGTTTTGCCGATTGGCACGGCTTTGGCTGGGCGCAACAGGGTGGCAAGACCCTGGCGGCCTTCCTGCTCGACAACCGCAGCGGCACTTATCGCCTGGCTGGCCAGGTGTTCCCGGCCGATCTGGTCAAGGGCACGGCGGCGGCTGCTGCCGGTGGCAAGGTCTCGCTCGTCTATCAGGGCACTTTCGCGCAAAGCCGTGCCCAGGGCACCGCCTTTGCCGTTACGCCAACTCTGCGCGCCATGGCGCAGGGCGGCCTCGATCTCGCCAACAACCAGGCCCAGGCGATCAAGGTCAAGGCCCAGGTGCTTCACCCGGAAAAGCTGCTGCCCGATCCGCAGGTGGAAGGCGTGGCGCTATCGGGCACACTGGATGGCGCGTTCAACGATCTTTCCTTCGAACACCTCGTCACCGTGAAAAGCCTGCGTTCGGGCCAGATCACCGCGCAGGGGCTGCGGACTGCCGGCACCGCGCACTGGGATGGCAAGGCGCTGGTCCTGCCGCTCGACGTGACGGCGCAGGTCTTGCGCAGCGGCCAGGCCATGGTTGACCAGCATCTTGGCGGTGCCCGGCTTCAAGGCGATCTGGTGATGCGCGGCAATGCCTTGTCGGCCGATCCGCTGGCCCTGCATCTCAAGGGCCTGGACGCGCGGCTGACCTTGCGCGGCGACATGGCGCGCGGCGGCTATGCCCTGGCCGGGCCGATCGTGGCGCGTGGCTTTGCCGTGCCCGATGTTGGCACGCTGGACGGCACGGCCAAAGTGCTGATCAAGGTGGGCGATCGCCTGCCGTGGTCGATCCAGGCCAATGCCGCCGGGCGCCTGTCGCGCCTGAGCAACGCTACGCTGGCCAATCTGGCGGGTGGCGACGTGCGCTTTTCGGGCAGTGCGCGGATGGGCGGCGCCATTCCGCTCACCTTGCGCAAGGTATCGGTCAACGCCCCCAAGCTGACGCTGACCATGGACGGCCAGGTAGGCCAGGATGGCACCGCCAGCGTCGTCGGCCAGGGCCGTTCCACCGATTATGGTCCGTTCACCGTCAACGCTCGCCTCGCCAAGGATGGCCCGCACGCGGAACTGGTGTTTGCCAGCCCGCTGCCGGCGGCCGGCCTCAAGGATGTGCGCGTGGGGATCAGCCCGATTCCCGATGGCCTGGGCATCACCGCCCAGGGCCAATCGCGCCTGGGGCCGTTCAACGGTTCAATGGGCCTGTTTTCGCCCAAGGACGGGCCCACGCGGCTACAGATTCAGTTTTTGCGCGTGTGGCAGACCGATGTGACCGGTGGCCTGGTGCTGGCCAATGGCGGCGTGAGCGGCGATCTGGCGCTGAAAGGCGGCGGGCTTGATGGCACGATCCACCTGGCGCCACAGGATGGCGGGCAGATGGTCAAGGCCTTGATCCTGGCGCGCAATGCCCGCTTTGGCGGGGATACGCCGCTGGCCATCGGCAGCGCCAAGATCGACGTGGATGGCCTGTTTGCCAAAGGCAACAGCACCGTGACGGCCAATGTTACCGCGCAGGGGCTTTCGGCGGGCAAAGTGTTCATCGGGCGCCTGGCGGCCAGCGCCGCGCTGGTCAACGGTTCGGGCAGCGTCACCGCGTCGATCGCGGGGCGGCGTGGCACGCAGTTCGCGCTGCAGGGCACCGCTGCGTTCGAGCCTGACAAGGTCGTCGCCTATGTCGCGGGCAACTATGCCGGCCGCACGGTCGACATGCCGCGCCGCATGGTGATGGAACGCGAGGGCGAAGGCTGGAAGCTGCAACCCACCCAAGTGACATTCGGCCGCGGCATCGTGATTGCCGAGGGCCATATCCTGGGCGGGCCGACCAAGATCGATCTGAAAGTGGCGCGCATGCCGCTTTCGGTGCTGGATATCGCGGTGGCCGATCTCGGGCTGGGCGGCATCGCCTCGGGGCTGATTGATTACAGCGACGATGGCACCGGCGCGCCGCAGGGCCATGTGGCCATCCAGGTGCGCAACTTCTCACGCTCTGGCCTGGTGCTCACGTCGCACCCGGTCGATCTCTACCTGATCGGCCAACTCGATGCGGCATCGTTGCAGACGCGCGCCGTGGTCAAGGATGGCGGCGCGGTGCGCGGCCGCCTGCAGGCCGCGATTGCCGATCTGCCGCGCGGCGGCACGCTGACCGAACGCCTGCGCGGCGGCAAGCTCAACGCGCAGGTGCGCTATAGCGGCCCAGCCGAAGCGCTGTGGCGCCTGTCGGCGGTGGAGGCGTTCGATTTCACCGGGCCGTTGGGCGCGGTGGCCAATGTCAGCGGCACGATCGATGCGCCCGTCCTCAACGGCGCTCTGGCGGGCAAGGGGCTGCGCTTGCGTTCGTCCCTGATCGGCGCGGACGTCCAGAATGTCGAGGCGACCGGCAGCTTCGATGCCTCGCACCTTTCGCTCCAGCATTTCACCGGCACCACCAGCAATGGGGGCAAAGTGGAAGGCAGCGGCACGATCGACCTTTCGGCGATTGCCACCAAGGGCGTGGGCATCGACCTGCGCCTGGCGGCAAGCAACGCGCAGTTGATCCGGCGCGACGACATGTCGGCCACGGTCACCGGGCCGCTGCGCGTGATCAGCAGCGGCAACGGCGGCACGATCGCCGGGCGCGTGCGCATCGACCAGGCCAGTTGGGCCCTGGGCAAGGCAAGCGCGGCGGCAGACCTGCCCACGATCAAGACGCGCGAAATCAATGCCCCCGCCGATGCTGCGCCAGCCAAGGTGCCCTCGGCGCCGTGGCAGTTCATGATCGATGCGGTGGCCGCCAATCGCGTGGCGGTGCGCGGCATGGGGCTGGACAGCGAATGGGGGGCCGATATCCGCCTGCGCGGCACCACTGCCGCGCCCGAGATTACCGGCACGGCCGAAGTGATCCGCGGCAGTTATGAATTCGCCGGCAAGCGGTTCGATCTCACGCGCGGCAAGATCCGCTTCACTGGTACCACTCCGATCGATCCGCAGCTCGATATCGTCGCCACCGGCGATGCCAATGGCGTGACCGCCACAATCACCATTTCCGGCACGGCGGCGCACACCTCCATCGCGTTCAGTTCCACCCCGGCCTTGCCCGAGGAAGAGCTGCTCAGCCGCCTGCTGTTCGGCACCTCGATCACGCAGATTTCGGCACCGGAAGCGGTGCAGCTTGCCTCGGCGCTGGCAAGCCTGCGCGGCGGCGGCGGGGGCGATCCGATCAACAAGGTGCGCAGCGCGATCGGGCTGGATCGCCTGCGTATCGTGGGGGCCGACGCCACCACCGGGCGCGGCACGTCGATCGCCGTGGGCAAGTATCTGGGGCGGCGGTTCTATCTGGAACTGGTGACCGACGGACGCGGGTACAACGCCACGTCGATCGAATTCCGCATCACCCGCTGGCTGGCCCTGCTCGGCACGATCTCCACGATCGGCGATGAACAGGTCAGCGTGAAGGCCAGCAAGGATTATTGATCGGGAAGGATCAGCGTGAAACGGCGGCAGGGCGCAGGCGCCTTGCCGCCAGGCCCTGGGCCAGGGTAAGCAAGGTGGCGCGCTTGCGCACCAAGACGAGCGCGGTCGTGGCGACAAGGGCGCCGATCACCATATCGATGAGGTAATGCGATCCTTCGATCGGGGTGGCCGCCAGCAGCATCAGGTTGAGCGGCACGATCAGCAGCCGCAGCGGCACGATGCGCCAGGAAAACGCGATGAACAGCACGCCGCACACGGTGTGGAAGCTCGGCGCGGAGACCACGCCGGTGACCGTGCCCAGATCGATCCCGCCCAAGGCATGGGCGCGCAGCGTGGCGATCACCGTGCCCTGGTCCAATCCGTTGCTCGGGGCATAGGGCACCGCCCCGTGCCACAAGTGCGCCAGGGCACCGCGCGCCGGAAACAGCGGGAACAGCGCCAGCGTGATCACCGCAGCCAGCCAGAAGGTCAGCAGGAATTCGCGCGCCTGGGCACGCTCGCCATTCCAGGCGTGCCAGATCAGGATGGCCCAGGGATAAAGGAATACCGCATCATAGGCCGCCGATCCGGTATATTGCAGCACCGGATGGCTGACCACGAGGCGGTAGAGCGAAAGCCAGTCGAAATGCAGCGCGGTGTCCCAGCGTTGCAGCATGTCGTCGCAAAACCCGCGGGACAGGGCCGCCACTTGATAGCTGGCCACACCGCCCAGCACGCCGATGGCAATCAGCACCAGGCCATATTCGCACAAGTCCCGCATCCGGGCCTGCAAGGGCGTTGCCGCGCGCGCACAGCGGCGCCAGGTCTCCAGCAAGGCGCACACGGCCAGCACCAGCACGGCAAAGGCCGGGCTTGCCACCATCACCGGCAGGCGATTGGCCACCATCATCGCCATGACGGCGAGGGCCGAAGCGGCGACCAGCGCCCACAGCCAGCGATCCGCCACAGGCGCGCGGCGCGCCGGTGCAGGCAGCGTTTCCCCGATCATCGAACGGCGCGGGTGGGGCAGGTCGGCGGCGAGAGGGGCGATTGGCACCACGTGCAATGGGGTGGGTGCAGGCGGCTGGGCCGGGGACCGGGGCAGGACAGTATCATTGCAAGGCTCTCGTTCGAATTGCTGGCGCATCAGGCCTGGTCCCTTGTGGTCTGTCGCGCCGCCGGAGACAGGAAGCGGATGGGCGCTGTCGCTAGGCTGAACCGCGCCGGAGTTTGTCCCACCACATCGCCATCGGCCTGGATCGGCACGCGCTGCGCCCCGTCGATAGTCACGGCTTGTGCCGCAAAGCGTTGCCAGGCCGGATCGGCAAAGCGCGGGCTGATCATCGCGCTCAAGGCCAGGCGAATGATGTCGCGGCGGCGCGCGCGGGGCAGCAGCACCACGCGCAATTCGCGTCGGCGCAGGTCTGCCTGGGGATCGAGAGTCCAGGGGCCGGCGTAAAACCGCCCTTTCAACACGAACACCGCCTCGGCCGCGTGCGCGACGCCGTCGATCGTCACGCGCAGGGCCGGGCGTGGCCAGCGCCAGGCTTGCGCGATCGCCGCCAGGGCATAGGCAGCGCGCCCCCAGCGTTTTTTGGCGGCTGGCGTCACGCGGGCCACCACCGCGCTGTCGGGCCCGGCCGAGGCGCAGCACAGGAACGGCGCACCATCGAGCAGGCCCAGGTAATGCGGCGTGCCCGGCGCACCGGCGGCGAGTGCTGCAAGGAGGGCATCGGGCTGCGCCGTGCAGCCGGCTTCGCGGGCGATCAGGTTGACCGTGCCGGCCGGCAGCAGCGCATGGCGCAGTGGCGCGGCGTCAGTGCCGGCCAGCCCCGCTTCCACCACCATGCGGGCGGTGCCGTCTCCGCCCACGATGCACACCACGTCGGCGGGCTGGTGCTGCGGCGCGCCGGCATAGTCCAGGCTATCGACCAGCAGGGTTGGGTAGCCGGCGCTTTCCAGCGCGGCTTGCCAGCGCGCCAGCGTGCGCGCGCAGAAATGCCCGGCATGGGGATTATAGACCAGCGCAACCGTGGGCCGCGCAGCCGGCGTGGGGGCATCAGGCGGGGCGAAGGAACAGGACGCCACGGCGTGTCGTGCCGGGGCGCGATCAGCCATCGGCTGTCCCGCCGGTCCGGCCAAGCCGTCGATTTACGCGTACCAACCCCAACCTCCAATCGTCCCCGGCGCGGTGCATTAGCTTTTTGGCGTTGTCATAACAACGTCGTTTGCAGCCAGGCCGGATATGGCGGTGTCAGAACGGGATAGGCACGCGCTTGCGTGCGTTGGTCAGATCAGCAGGATGTCGCCGGCGACCAGGGCGGGATGGCCGGTGAGCACCGCAAGTTCGATCGCCGCCCCGGCGCCCGAACCATCGGCATCGTAGGATAGCACCCCGGTGGACTGGTCATAGATCAGGTGCTGGTCGGGCGTGGTGGCAACCGGCCCCAGTGCCAGTTCCCCGGCGGTCAAGGCGCCGGCCGCGTGCCCGGCAAAGGCGGTGAATATGCTGCGGCGAATCTCGATCGAATCCTGCCCGGCGGTGAAGTCGGTGATGGTGTCGCGACGGGCGGTCGTTTCCATCACGTCGAAGCGGAAGCGGTCGTTGCCGGTGCCGCCGGTCATCGTATCGGCCCCGGCGCTGCCCACCAGCAGATCGTTGCCCGCCCCGCCATCGAGCACGTCGTTGCCGTTGCCGCCGACCAGGTAATTGTTGCCGCTGCCGCCGGTGAGGTGATCGGCAAAGGACGAGCCACCCAGGTTCTCGATCGAATTGAGCGTATCGGTGCCCGCACCGATGGTATCCTGCGCGGTGGTGATCGCCAGGCTGACGGTAACGCCGGCAGCGGCCCCGGCATAGCTGGCCGTATCGCTGCCATCGCCGCCATAGAGGCGGTCATCGCCGGCCCCGCCAACCAACGTATCGGTGCCCGATCCGCCGTTGAGCTTGTCCGCCCCGTCGCCGCCCAGCAGCTTGTCATTGTAGAACGTGCCATTGAGCACATCGGGCGCGGCGCTGCCGGTGATCGTGACGCTGCCGCTTGGGGTCTGCACGGTATCGACATGCAGGGCGATGCCACCATCGGTATCGCCCAGTTCAGCCGCGTGGGTTTGCCATACCGAGGCCAACGACCCATCGGCAAGGCCAGCCAGCGCGGATGGCAGATCTGAATTGATCGCGTCTGCGCTCAGCTTGAACGCACTGCCAGCTTTGGCCCCGGTAGAATAGAACAATTGGACCATAACCCATGCCGGGCCGCTGTCATTCCATGCGATCGCAAATCCGCCGTTCGCCATGGGAGTGATGGCCGGCATCACAGCGTCGGATGCGCTATCAGTGGTGCTCACCAGGATTTCCGTGCCCAGCCTCGCTCCGCTCGCATTGAACAACTGGGCCTTGATCGCGGTCAGCGAGTCGTCCACGCCAGTTCTGTCCTGCCAGGAAACCACAAACGTGCCGTTGGCAAGGCGGGCAACGACGGCGTGATCCTGGTTTCCCGGGGCATGGGTGTTGACCTGGAACTCATTCCCCAGCTTTACGCCGCTGCTGGAAAAAACCTGAGCTTTCACGGCTGTGCCGTCAGTGTCCGCCTGGGTGGCGCTGCTGTCATTCCAGGTGATCACGAAGCCGCCCTTGGCCAGTGTCGCGATGGCCGGGTCCGCTTGGTTGCCATTGGTGGCGGTGTTGACCGCGATTTCTGCACCCACCTTATTGCCGCTGGCATCGAACAACTGGGCGCGGACAGCGGTTCCGCTGCTGTCGGCGCCGGCATAGGCCTCCCAGGTGGCGACAAAGCCGCCGTCGGCAAGTGTGGCGATCGCTGCCTTGCGTGGCGATCCGGCAAGCGATGGGGTTGCGGCGAGGGAAAAGGCATCGCCCACTAGCGTGCCGTTTGCGGTGATCAACTGCGCCTTGATGGTACGGTTGGCATCTGTCCACGCCAGAACAATGTTACCGCCCGCCAGTTGGGCCATCGTCACGCCGTTGTCGGTTGACGGTCCTACACCCAATGTAGCTACCGTGATTTCGCTGCCGACTCGACTGCCATCGGCTGCCAAGAATTGCGCGCGCAGGTCCAGCGTATTGCTATCCACCCAAGCGGCAATCATGCCGTCGGTGGTGGCGGCCAGCGTGGGTCCGATCTGCTCGCCCGGGGTTTCGGCGTTGACCCGTACTAGCGCGGTTCGCGTAGTGTGGACCATTGAATCAAACACATCGCTCACTGTCACGGCGATGGCTTGCGTGTCGGTGTAAGTGCCGTCGCGCGCCGACACAATCACGTCGTAAACCCCGTTGCGGTTGGCATCGGTCGGGTTTTCAAAGTCGGGCGAAGACTTGAATGAAAGCACGCCGGTGGTGGCGTTGATCTGAAACAGCGCGGCGTCTGCGCCGCCGGCCAGGGCATAGCGGATCGTGGTGCCTGGATCGGCATCGGTGGCGGTGACGGTGGTGACCACGGTGTTGTTCTCTGCAATCACCACGCTGGCCGTAGCGTCGGCGCCGTTCGAGGTGATCATCGGATCGTGGCCCACCACCGTGAAGACTTGGCCCTTGACCGCGATCGAGGTGTCTCCTGGGGTTGTCCCACCCTGGTTATAGTCCGTCCAACTCACCATGAAACCGCCATCGGCAAGCCCGGTAACCACGGGATCGTAGAGCGGCCAGGTGGTCAAACCGGTCACCGCGATTTCGGCGCCATCGGCATGGCCCAGCGCATCAAAGGCTCGGGCGGTGATCGCGTTGCCCCCGCTTAGCTGCTTGTCGTACACGATGACAAAGCCGCCGTTGGCCAGTGCCGCAATCGTAGGCCATTCTGGCATATAGATGCCCGCGGGCGTGCTCACCGCCAGTTCGGCCCCGACCTTGGCACCGCCAGCATCGAACACCTGAGCCAGGATGCGGGGGGTGTTGTCGGCCGGACCGTAGCCGTCCCAGCTTTCCCAAGCCACGACATAGCCGCCATTGGCCAACGCGGTGACAGTGGATTTGGTCTGGTAATAATAGGTCGAGGTGTTGACGATCATCTCGCCGCCGATCGGGGTGCCATTCGCGGCATAGAGCTGGGCCTTGATGCCGGCCATATCGCCATCGGCGGTCGTGGTGTCGGGGTAGGGGTTTTCGAGCGTTGCCTCGATCGGACTGTCCGTCCAGGTGATCACGAACGTGCCATTGGCCAGCCCAGTGACATGGGCATCGGCCTGGCTACCTATGATCTGGGTATTGACCAGGAATTCTCCGCCGACCTTGGCACCATTGGCGTCATAGATGCGGGCTTTGACCGCCGCCTCGCTGGTATCGGCGCCGGTACCGGAAATCGCACCGGCGGTGTCGGTCCAGGTGATGACATAACCACCGCCCGCCAGCGAGGCGACGGACGGTTGGAACTGGTCGCTGACTGTTCGGGCGTTGATGCGAATTTCGCTGCCCACTTCGGCGCCGGTAGCATCGAAAATCTGCGCCTTGATCGCCTTGCCGCTGGTATCGCCACCGGCGCCGCCCACGCCTGCGCTGGCATCGGTCCAGGTGACGATAAAGCCGCCATTGGCAAGGGAAGCGATCGTTGGCAGGGTCTGGCCGCCGCTGGTGGCGGTGTTGATCAGGAATTCGCTGCCCAGCTTGCTGCCGTTGGCGGCCAGGATCTGGCCCTTGATCGCGTTGTCGCTGGTATCGCCGGTGGCACCGCCCACGCCCTTGCTCAGATCGGTCCAGACCACGACCACGCGGCCATCGGCCAGCGTGGCGATGGCAGGTTGGTTCTGGATATTGGTGGTGGCGGTGGGAATCAGAAATGCCGTGCCCTGCTTGCCGTATACCGTCATCGCGCACTCCTGCCCGAAAGGCCGCCCACAGCCCAACCGCCCCGGTGCCGCGCGGAAAACCGGGCACAGGGCGATCAGGCTGGGCAACACCGAACTATTTGTAAGAGCCTAAGTAACAACACGTAACGATGAGGGTGGCAAGCCCAATCGGCATCGGTCCGGCGTGGTACAGCCACGGGTGGCGGGCTGGATAGCCATCACCATGCAAGAAGGAGGGCTGGATGCGGCCGGTGGGGATCGAATCTGCGCCGCGTTGCGGCTTGGACCGCAAATCTGGCTGGGGCGGCAGGATTCGAACCTGCGAATGCCGGTACCAAAAACCGGTGCCTTACCACTTGGCGACGCCCCAGCAGAGCGCGCGCTTATAGCGGGCGAAACGCGAATGAAAAGAGGGTAGCTGGGGATAACTTGCCGCGGGCATTCCCCCTCCCGCATGGGAAGGGGGAATGCCCGCAAACGGGATTGCGGGGCGGCTGGCGCTGCTCAGAATCCCTTGACGATGCCCTTGAGCTTTTCGGGGGGCAGCGTCGCGAAATCGGCCGCGCTGTGGCGCTCGGCCAGGCCCTTGCCGCTGTTGACGAGGCGGCCGCGCAGCACGCCGGGGCGCTGGTCGATCTCACCCACCCAGCGGCCGACATGCTCGTATTCGTGCATCGACAGGAACGTGGCGGCCTCGCCATAGGCTTCGCCGCGATAGAGGTTGCCCATCCAGGTATAGGCGGCAATGTCGGCGATGGTGTATTCGTCTCCGCCCAGGAAACGGCTTTCGGCCAGGCGGCGATTGGCCACGTCGAACAGGCGCTTGGTTTCCATGGCATAACGATCGATCGCATAGGCGATCTTGACCGGTGCATAGTTGTAGAAATGGCCAAACCCGCCGCCCATGAACGGGGCCGAGCCGATCTGCCAGAACAGCCAGGAAAGGCATTCGGCCCGCGCCGGGTTGGCAGTGGGCAGGAACATCCCGAACTTCTCAGCCAGGTGCATCAGGATCGCGCCGGATTCGAACACGCGGAACGGTTCGGGGCCGCTGCGATCGACCAGGGCAGGGATCTTGGAATTGGGATTGATATCGACAAAGCCGGACGAGAATTGGTCGCCATCCATGATCTTGATCAGCCAGGCATCGTATTCCGCCTCGGCAACGCCGGCTTCCAGCAGTTCTTCCAGCAGGATCGTGGCCTTCTGGCCATTGGGCGTGCCGAGCGAATAGAGCTGGAACGGATGCGCGCCCACCGGCAGGTCCTTGTCGTGCGTGGGGCCGGCGATCGGTCGGTTGACGCTGGCAAAGGCGCCGCCGTTGGCCTTGTCCCAGGTCCAGACCTTGGGCGGAGTATATTCTTCGGACATGGTCGTTCCTCTGCAACGGTTGATTATGTGCGGTCGATTGTTAGCCTGCCTATCATTCTGGCGGGGCATGGGGGGAACCGCAAGACATGTTGTGGCGTTGGCCCGATGGAGAGGCCTAGCCCAGCATGAGGAAAGCCGTTTTGCCAGAACCGGGCAAGTGCCAACTGGTCTATGTGGATGAAAGCATTCCCGGCATCACCCGGCGCCGCGCTGGCCGGGGCTGGTGCTACCGCGATCACGCCGGGCAGCGCATCACCGATCGGGACGAGATCGACCGGCTCAATGCCGTGGCCCTGCCGCCGGCCTATCGCGATGCCTGGTTCTGCCCGCTGCCCCATGGGCACATCCTGGCCACCGGCGTGGATGCGCGCGGGCGCAAGCAATATCGTTATCACCCCGATTTCCGCGCCGCGCGCGAGGCGGAAAAGTTCGACGGGTGCGCTGCATTCGGCGCCCTGCTGCCCAAAGTGCGGGCGCGCGTGGAAGCGGCGCTGTCGGGGCGGGCGTTGAGCGAGGAGCGCTGTATCGCCTGCGTGGTGCGCCTGCTCGATACCGGCGCGATCCGCATCGGCAACGAAGCCTATGCCCGCGCCAATGCCAGCTTTGGTGCCACCACGCTGCGCATGCGGCATGTGGAACTCAAGGGCCAAAGCCTGCGCCTGCGCTTTCGCGCCAAATCGGGCATCGAGCGCGACATGCGCCTGACCGATCGCGCGCTCGCCCGCTTCGTGCGGCGCATGCAGGATCTGCCGGGGCAGCACCTGTTTCAATACCTGAACGACGATGGCACCGCCTGCCCGGTGGGTTCGGCCGACGTCAACGCCTGGCTGCGCGCGGCGACCGGCGCACCGATCACTGCCAAGCATTTTCGCACCTGGCACGCCAGCGTGCTGGCCTTCGCCGCGCTGGCCCACGCGCAGGAAAACGTGCCGCTCAAGGCCTTGCTTGCGCTGGTGTCGGATCGGCTGGGCAACACGCCCACGATCGCGCGCAAAAGCTATATCCACCCCGCCGTGCTGGCCCTGGTGCCCGGCCAGGCCGAATGGCGCGCCGGCCTGCGCCTGCCGCGCGCCACGCGCTGGCTCAGCCGCGAGGAGCGCGGGCTGCTGGACCTGCTGGCCGAGTAAGCGCTCAGCCCAGCCGCGCCAGCGTGGGCACCAGCGCGTCGAAGTGATCGATCACCGCGTCGGCGCCCAACAGCGGCGGGGGCAGGTCGTGGAACCCAAAGCTCACCGCCACCACCGGCAACCCGGCGGCGCGCGCGGCGCCCACGTCGAACGTGGTGTCACCCACGAAAGCGGCACGGCCGCCGCCGCAGCGCGCCACCATTTCCTGCAGCATGTCGGGTGCGGGCTTGGCCTTGCCCGGGCCCAGTGTATCGCCACCGATGATCGTTGCAAAACGCGCCGAAAGGCCCAGTTCGTCCAGCAACTGGCGCGCGAATGCCTCGCGCTTGTTGGTGGCCACGGCCAATGTCACCCCGCGTGCGGCCAGGGCATCGAGCATGGCTTCGCCGCCGGGATAGAGGCGCGAATGCACCGCGATCGCATCGCCGTAATAGCCGAACAGCACGTCTTGCAGCGGGGGGAACTCCGCCTCGTCATAGCCGCCGGTTTCGGCCAGCGCGGCGCGCAGCATTTGCCCCGATCCACCGCCGATGAAACGGCGCACCACGTCGAGTGGGAAGGTGGGCCGCCCGGCGTGTTCCAGCGTGCGGTTGAGCGCGTTGCCCAGGTCTGCGGCGGTGTCGCACAGCGTCCCGTCGAGATCGAACCCGACGACTGAAAATGGAAAATCGGTCATGTGCAACGCCAGTGCCCACCCGTTCTGGAAACTGCAAGCATTAGCTGGCAAGGATGCGGACATGACCACGCACACTCTGTCGCCCTCGGCCACCGCCCCCCTCGCTCTTGTCATCCTCGCGGCCGGCAAGGGCACCCGCATGAAAAGCGATCTTCACAAGGTGCTGCACCCGATTGCCGGACGGCCGATGCTGCTGCACCTGATGGCCAGCGCGGGGGCCCTGGCGCCCGCGCGCCAGGTGGTGGTGGCCGGTCACGGCCGTGACCAGTTGGAAAAGGCGCTGGCCGGCAGCGCCACCATCGCCGTGCAGGAACCGCAGCTGGGCACCGGCCATGCCGTGCAGCAAGCGGAAGAGGCGCTGGCCGGTTTCGTGGGCGATGTGCTGATTCTCTATGGCGACGTGCCGTTCGTGACGGCCGCGACGATGCAGGCCATGCTCGATCGGCTGCATGCGCCCGATGCGCCGGCCGTGGTCGTGCTGGGCTTCCAGCCGGCCGATGCGCTGCAATATGGCCGAGTGATTGCCGATGGCGATCGCGTGGTGAAAATGGTGGAGCACAAGGATGCGAACGAGCAGGAGCGCGCCTGCACCCTGTGCAATTCCGGCCTCATGGCGGTGAACAGTGCCGATCTGTTTGCCCTGCTCGCGCAAGTGGGCAACGACAATGCCCAGGGCGAATATTACCTGACCGACATCGTCAACGTGGCCAATGCCGCCGGCAAAACCTGCGCCGTGGTGGTGACCGACGATCCCGACGAGGTGGCCGGCATCAACAGCCGGGGCGAACTGGCCCAGGCCGATGGCCGCTGGCAGGATCGCCGCCGCCAGTTGGCCATGGCCGATGGCGCCACGCTGGTCGCGCCCGAAACGGTATGGTTTTCGCACGATACCGTGCTGGGCCGCGACGTGACGGTGGAGCAGAACGTGGTGTTCGGCCCGGGCGTGACCGTGGCGGACAACGTGGTGATCCATGCCTTCTGCCACCTGGAAGGCTGCCGCGTGGACAGCGGGGTTTCGGTCGGGCCGTTCGCCCGCCTGCGCCCCGGTGCCGCGCTGGAGCAGGGCAGCCGGGTGGGCAATTTCGTGGAAGTGAAGAATGCGCGCCTGGGCGCCGGTGCCAAGGCCAACCACCTCACTTACCTGGGCGATGCCGATGTGGGGGCGGGCGCCAATATCGGCGCGGGCACGATCACCTGCAACTATGACGGCTATTTCAAGTATCGCACCGTGATCGGCGACCGCGCCTTCATCGGCTCGAACTCTGCCCTGATCGCCCCGGTGCGGATCGGTGCCGACGCCATCGTCGCGGCGGGCAGCACCGTCTCGCGCGACGTGTCCGATGGCGAACTGCGCCTGGTGCGCGCCGAACAACTGGTCAAGCCCGGCTGGGCGGACCGCTTCCACGACGCGATGAAAAAGAAGAAGGCCGAAGGGAAGAAGTAGGGCCTCCGTAATCGAACCTAGCCAGGCCCGCCCCGTACAGTCACTTCATCGGGCGTAACGCCATCTTCCAAGACATCCTGTCTTGTGGAGATGGCCGTGAAAGCCTCAAACCTTGCTTCCGGTTGCGCCACGTTGGCCTTGGCGCTGATGCACGCCGCGCCTGCCCATGCCGCACCCGAAGGCCCGGCACCCGAGGCAGCAACGCCTGCCGCGCCCGGCGCTGTTCCCGCCCGCAAGGTGGAAGTGTTCAGCACCGGCGTGGCCAAGGGGCGCGACCGCCTGGACAGCGCCATTTCGACCAGCGCCTTGCGCGGCGATGACATCATCCGCTTCGGGCCGCGCTCACCGGGCGACGTGCTGCGCACCTTGCCTGGCTTGCGGGTGGAATCGGGCATTGGCGAGGGCAACAACAACTTCACCGTACGCGGCCTGCCGCTGGCCGCCGGTGGATCGAAATACATGCAGATCCAGGAAGACGGCCTGCCGCTGCTGGAATTCGGCGATCTGTTCAACGCCGGGGCCGATGTCTATTTGCGCAACGATTTCAACATTGCCGCGGTCGAGGTCATCCGCGGTGGCTCTGCCTCTACCTTTGCGTCGGATTCGCCTGGTGGCCTGATCAACTTCATGTCCAAGACGGGGGACAATCCCGGCGGCGCGGTGCAGGTGTCGAGCGGGCTGAACTATGACGAGAAGCGCGTCGATTTCGATTATGGCGCGCGTCTTTCGGAAAACCTGCGCTTTCACCTCGGCGGCTTCTATCGCTCGGGCGAGGGGCCGCGCCGCATCGGCATGACCGGCTGGCGCGGCGGGCAGGTGAAATTCAACATCACCCGCACTTTTGCCAATGGCTATATCCGGTTCTACGCCAAGCTGCTCGATGATCGCTCGCCCACGTATGCGCCCTATCCCGTGGGCATCACCGGCACCAACGACAATCCGGTCTATACCAACCTCAAGAATTTCGACATTCGCCGCGATTCGGTGCTTTCGCCGTATCTTGGCCCGGTCGTGACGCTCGACAGCGCCAACCAGCCGGCTGCTTATGCGCTCAATACCGGGCAGCATGCCGTGTCACAGGCCCTGGGGCTGGAAGCAGAATTCCAGGTCGCGGGTTGGACCGTCAGCGACAAGATGCGCTACGCCGCCAATTCTGGCGACTTTGACCGCGCGTTCAATTCCAGCGTCAACACCGTTTCGGCCTTTGCCGCGGGGCAGGGCGGGGCGGGCGCGAGCGCCGTCTATGCCACCGGACCGCGCGCGGGGCAGGCGATCGGCGCCGATGTCAACGGCAATGGCCTGCTCGCGCTGTATTATGTGTCCTATCTGCAGGTCCGCTCGCTCGACAACTTTACCAACGACTTGCGCGCCACGCGGGTGTGGAAAGTGGGGCACGGCAACCTGACCACCACGCTGGGCGTCTATGCCGCCTCGCAGGCGCTCGACACCACCTGGCTGCACACCGCGATGGACATCGACGTGGTGGGCCATGGGCAGACCGCCATGGTCAATATCTTCAACAGCGCGGGCGTGGCCCAGACGCTCAATGGTTATTACGCGTTCGGGCGCGGCCGCACCGGCCAGTTCCGCCGCATCTTCGATGTGACCTATGGCGTGCTCGCCCCCTATGGCTCGGTCAATTATCACATCGGCAAGCTGGCCATCGGCGGCAGCGTGCGGCTCGATACCGGGCGGGTGCGCGGCACGCTCTATGGCGCAGACCTGGGCGGCGGGCGCGTGGGCGTGACCAGCTATGACATGAACCGCGATGGCCAGATCACCGGGCCCGAAGCGGCCGTGGCGATGCTGCCGCTCACCCAGCCGGCGCCGGTCAATTACAACTACAGCTATGTCAGCTATTCGGCCGGCGTGAACTATCGCGTGGCAGAGCCGTTCTCGGTCTTTGCGCGCTATAGCCGGGGCGGGCGGGCCAATGCCGACAAGATCCTGTTCACTCCGCTGGTCGATAGCGCCAGCGGCGCGGTGACCGATGCCAGCGGCAAGTATGACGCCGTGCGCCAGCTGGAAGGCGGGTTCAAGTTCCGCAAGCACGGCATCACTTTGAACGTCACCGGGTTCACCGCCGATGCCGACGATCACAACGTGCTCAATGGTTCGGCCAACCGCACCGATCGCACCTATCATGCCTCGGGCGTGGAAGTGGAAGGCGGGGTGGAACGCGGGGTGTTCCGCCTGGCCTATGGCGCGACCTATACCAAGGCGCGGATCACCACCGACCGGCTGGACCCGACGCTGACCGGCAAGGAGCCACGCCACCAGCCCACCTGGACGTTCAGCGCCACGCCGCAAGTCGATCTGGGCCAGGTAGCCGCCGGGGCCAACCTGGTGACCATCACGTCCAGCTATGCGCAGGACAGCAACCTGCTCAAGATGCCCGGCTTCACCACGGTCAACCTGTTTGCCCAGGTGCTGCCGGCCAAGAGCGTGCGGCTTTCATTCAACGTCAACAACCTGTTCGATACGATGGGCATCTTCGAGGTGGCGCAAAGCACCGTGCCGGCCAGCGGGCTGGGCTTTGCCCGCGCGATCACCGGGCGCACCGTTTCCACCTCGCTCGGCTTCACGTTCTGAAATCCTTGCGCGATGATATCGCGATATGATATCGCGATATCATTCGAGGCGAGGTTGGCCGTTTGCGCACTCTGGTTGATATTCCCGACGACGATATCGACAAGCTCGATGCCCTGGCGGTTCGCGCCGGCCGCTCGCGCGCGGCCGAGATTCGCGAGGCGGTGAAAGCCCACCTGCTGCGCAAGTCCAGCCAGGACTGGATTGCGCGTGGCGCCGGCTATTGGCAGGGCCGCGCCGACCTGCCCGGCAGTGGCGAATAGGGCCGGCCGGGATGTCTGATCCCATCTTCGACACCGGCATTGTCGCCGATTGGCTTGCGGGCAAGCCGCAGGCGCGCGTCGAACTGCTGCGCTATCCGCGCCACCGCATCGCCCGGCTCACCTGGATCGAGCTTTGCGCGGCAGAGCCGATGGAAACGCGCGATCATGTCCGCGAATTAATCGCCCCGTTCGAAATCGTTGAACTCGATGGGCGTATAGCCACCGCAGCGGCCGATCTGATCGGGCGCATGGGCCTTTCGCTGGCGGCGGCGGCCGTGCTGGCCACGGCGCAAGTCAGCGGGGCGATTCTGGTGACACGAAATACCAAGGATTTCCCGGCCATGATGCCGGGCATCCGGATACCCTACCAATCCTGAAGAAAGTCTGGGCCAAGATCGATGTGCGGAATTATCGGAATCGTCGGCAAGGATGAAGTGGCAGACCGGCTGGTCGACGGCCTGCGCCGCATGGAATATCGCGGCTATGACAGCGCCGGGGTCTGCACCGTGTTCGACGGGCAACTCGTGCGCCGCCGGGCCGAGGGCAAGCTGGGCAACCTGGTCAAGGAACTGGCCGGCAACCCCGCGCCGGGCCTGATCGGCATTGCCCACACCCGCTGGGCCACCCACGGCGCGCCCACCACCAGCAATGCCCATCCCCATGCCACGGGCGAAGTGGCGCTGGTGCACAACGGCATCATCGAGAATTTCCGCCCCCTGCGTGAGGCGCTGATGGCGCGCGGCCGCAAGTTCGAAAGCGAGACCGATACCGAAGTGGTCGCCCACCTCGTCTCCGAACAGGTGGAAGCGGGCAAGTCCCCGGCCGAGGCGGTCAAGGCCGTGCTGCCGCAACTGCGCGGCGCCTTTGCGCTCGCCATCGCGTTCCGCCAGCATCCCGACCTGCTGATCGGCGCGCGGCTGGGTTCGCCGCTGGTCGTCGGCTTTGGCGAGGGCGAAACCTATCTCGGGTCCGACGCGCTGGCGCTCGCGCCGTTGACGCAGAAGGTGTCGTACCTGGAAGAAGGCGACTGGGTGATCGTGCGCCGCGACGGCATCGAGGTGTTCGACGTGGACAACAATCCCGTGCAACGCGCCGTCGTCGCCTCGGGCGCCACGGCCGCCGCGATCGAGAAGGGCAACTATCGCCACTTCATGCAGAAGGAGATCTTCGAGCAGCCGATCGTGGTCGCACAAACCCTGCGCTCTTACCTGCGCCGGGTGGAACAGACCGTCTCGCTGCCGCAGATCGATTTTGACCTGGCCAGCATCAACCGCGTGACCATCGTGGCCTGCGGCACCAGCTATTACGCTGGGATGGTGGCGAAATACTGGTTCGAGCAGTTCGCCCGCCTGCCGGTGGACATCGATGTGGCCAGCGAATTCCGCTATCGCGACCCCGTGCTGGAGCCGGGCGGCCTGGCGCTGTTCATTTCGCAATCGGGCGAAACGGCAGATACCCTGGCGGCGCTGCGCCATTGCAAGGCGGCGGGGCAGACCATTGCCGTGGTCGTCAACGTGCCGACCAGTTCGATGGCGCGCGAGGCGGACCTGCTGCTGCCCACCCATGCCGGGCCGGAAATCGGCGTGGCGTCCACCAAGGCGTTCACCTGCCAGCTGGCCGTGCTCGCCGCGCTCGCCGCGCACCTGGCGGTCAAGCGTGGCCGCCTCACGCGCGAGGAAGAGGCGGTGATCGTCAACCAGCTGGCCGAAACGCCCGCCGCGCTCAATGCCGCGCTCTCGCATGACGAGGAAATCGCCGCGATGGCGCCGCTGATCGCGCCCGCGCGTGACGTGCTTTATCTGGGCCGTGGGCCGGACTATCCGCTGGCGCTGGAAGGCGCGCTCAAGCTCAAGGAAATCAGCTATATCCACGCGGAAGGATACGCGTCGGGCGAAATGAAGCATGGCCCCATCGCGCTGATCGACGAAGCGGTGCCGGTGATCGTGCTCGCCCCGTCCGGCCCGCTGTTCGAAAAGACCGTGTCCAACATGCAGGAAGTGCGCGCGCGCGGCGGCAAGATCGTGCTGATCTCCGACGCCGAAGGCCTGGCCGAAGCGGGCGAGGGCTGCCTTGCCACGATCGAGATGCCCAAGGTCCACCCGCTGATCGCCCCGCTGGTCTATGCCGTGCCGGTGCAATTGCTGGCCTATCACGTGGCCGTGGCCAAGGGCACCGACGTGGACCAGCCGCGCAACCTGGCCAAGAGCGTGACGGTGGAGTGAGCATCTAACATGCCCTCCCCCAGCCCCTCCCGCGCGGGAGGGGAGCAAAAAAAGACCCCCGCAAAGCAGGGGCCTTCCTGAAATCCCCCTCCCGCCAGCGGGAGGGGTTAGGGGAGGGGATGTTGGCTCAAGCCGAAACGTTCAGCCCCGCCAGCACGCCTTCGAACAGCTTGCGCCCGTCGGTGCCGCCCTGCGCGGCTTCAATCATGCGTTCGGGGTGCGGCATCATGCCCAGCACGTTGCCCGCTTCGTTGAGCACGCCGGCAATGTCGCGCTGCGAACCGTTGACCGGCTCGGCATAGCGGAAGGCCACGCGGCCTTCGCCTTCCAGGCGGTCGAGCGTTTCGGCATCGGCGAAATAGTTGCCGTCATGGTGCGCCACCGGAATGGTGATCACCTGGTCCTTGAAATAGCGCTGGGTGAACAGCGACTGGCTGTTTTCCACCTTGAGCGGCACTTCGCGGCAGACAAAGCGGATGCCGGCATTGCGCATCAGCGCACCGGGCAGCAGCCCTGCTTCGGTCAGAATCTGGAAGCCGTTGCACACGCCCAGCACGGGCACGCCACGCCCGGCGGCCTCGACCACGGCCTGCATGATCGGCGAACGCGCGGCCATCGCGCCCGAGCGCAGATAGTCGCCATAGGAAAAGCCACCCGGCACGGCGATGAAATCAAGGCCTTCAGGCAAGCTGGCATCGCCATGCCAGACGCGGTGGACAGTGCCGCCGCAGACCTCTTCCACCGCCACGGCCATGTCGCGGTCGCAATTCGAGCCCGGAAAGGTGATGACGGCAGAGGTGAACGGCATCAGGCGGCAACCTTCTCGATGCGATAGTTTTCGATGACCATGTTGGCGAGCAGCTTGCGGCACATATCGTCCAGCGCTTCATCGCTGGTGTCGTCGGCCACGTCCAGTTCGAACAGGCGCCCGGCGCGCACGTCCTTCACGCCGGCAAAGCCCAGCCCTTCCAGCGCATGGTGGATGGCGCGACCCTGCGGATCGAGCACCCCGTTCTTGAGGCTGACATGGACGCGGACCTTCATCGGCGGTGGGCCTTTCGCAAAATAGGCTGTTTGGGACTCGGGGCCGCCTATGCCCCCGTCCGGCGCCAAGGGCAAGTCTTGCCTAGAGCTTGGGCACGGCCACGCCATCGGGTAACACCAGCACCGTCACGGCTTTGTCTGGCGTGAGCCAGGCCTTGGCCGCTGTCTGCACGTCGGCCACGGTCAGGGCGGCCAGGCGTGCGCGGGCGGCCTGGAACCGGGCAATGCGATCGGGCCGCGATTGCGCGCGCGCCGCCAGGGCCAGCCAGCCACCATTGCCTTTCAAGGCGTTGTCCAGCCGCTCCAGCATCGGCGCGCGCGCGCGTTCCAGCACGTCGGCGTCGATCGGATGGGCGGCCAGATCGGCCATGGTCTGCGCCAGGGCGGCATGGGTGGCGGCAATGTCTGCCACGTTGACCGAGGCCTGGAGCGTGAAGGTGCCCCAGCCCGTCCACACTTGCGACATGTCGCTCGACGCGCTGGGGGAATAGGCCTTGCCCAGCTTTTCCCGCACGGTGTCGATCACTTCGATGCCGGCCACTTGCTCCACCAGGTCCATGGTGAGGGTTTGCACCGGGTCGCGATCGTCGGTGGTGGGCCATACCATGCGCACGATCGCCTGGTTGGCGGGCCCCTTGTGGCGCACGACTTGCACGCCGGGCTGCGCGGCAAAGCGGCGCTGGCGCGCTTCCTGCCAAGCCCGGAACGTTGCTTCGCGCGGGGGCAGGGCGCCAAACGTGCGCGCCACGTCGGCAATCACGGTGGCTTCGTCCACATCGCCCACCAGCGCGATTTCCAGCGCGCCACGGGCCAGCGGCTCTTTCAGCACCGGCTTCAACTGGGCAAAGCCAAGCTGCTGATAGGCCTGCGGCGATTGCAGGGTAAAGCGCGGATCACCGCCCGAGAGAATCCCGCCGAGCGCCGCCGAAAGCGCCGATCCCGGCGTGGCATCGCGCCGCGCAAAGTAATTGGCCATGCCCTGGTGAAACAGTTCTTCCGCCTCGGGCCGATAGCCGGGATCGGTGAGATAGGCAGCCATCAGCTGCAATTGCAGCAGCAGGTCGCGCGCCGTGGTGGTGCCGCCCGCGCCAAAGGTATCGCCATTGGCGCCGAAGCTGGTGCCCACCGCATGGCCGGCCAGCATCGTCTGCAACTGGTCCTGGCTATAGCGACCAAGACCGCCGGCGGGCAGGCTGGAGGCCAGGTCTACCGCCATGGGATTGTCGCGCGTTTCCAGCATCTCCCCGCCGTCCAGCGCCGCGCGCACATGGATGCGGTCTGCCTCCAGCGCGGTGCGCTTGATATTGAGCATCACGCCGTTGGCAAAGCGGATGCGGCGGATGCCAAGCGTGGCATCGGTGCTGTCGGCCACCACGGTGCCCGGCGTGCCGAAATCGGTATAGCCAAAGGTGTCGGCGGGCGCGGCTTTCCCCTCGTCCAGCGGCGCTGCCATCGCGGCCTGCCAGGTGTGGCGCAGCGCCTTGGCACCGCCCGCCGGGGTCTTGCGTCCCTGGAACCGGATCAGCGGTTGGTCCAGCGGCACCGCCTCTCGCTTCAAGGCTGCGAGCACGCTGGCCGGCGTGATCGCGGGGGCAAAGGCGTTGAAGCGTGCCAGGCCGCTGCTCGGCGTGGTCGGCACCATGTCGTCGTGCAGCAGCGACAGCGCCAGGCTGACCAGCGTGGCATTGTTGCGCGTGGCTTCGCCGGCGGCGGCATTCTCGATGCCGGTGCGCAGGTTTGCCACCTGCTCGTCCACTTCGGCCTGGGTAAAGCCCTTGGCCAGCGCCTCGCGCCACACGGTGCCGGCGGCTGCAAGGCCGCGCGCCCAGCCGCCATCGACGGTATCGACGATCAGGTTGGTGGTACGGCCGATCTTGAACACGTCGCTGGTGCCGAACCCGGCGCCGCGAAACGGCGCATCGACCCGGCGTGACAGGCTCTGGAAGCGGCGGTTGACGATGCCATAGCCGATCTGGCGCAGCAGGTTCTCGCGCCGCATGGCGATGGTGTCGGGCTCGTCGGTCCAGGGGCCATGGCGCGCCACGGTCAACCGCTCGGCCAGCGCCGGGTTGATCCAGATTTCGGTCTGTCCGCGCTGATGGGGCAAGACTTTGCCCTGGCCCGGCCGGGCCGGGGCAGGCGCCGCCTGCCAATCGCCAAAGCGCCGGGCGATCGCGGCGGTCACCTTGTCGGGATCGACGTCCCCGATCACCACCAGGGTGGTCTTCTCCGGCACATAATGGGCTTGCCAGAATTGCTTGAGGCTTTGCGCGGTGGCCGCGTCGATCGTCTGCACGGTGCCGATCGGCAGCCGCTTGGGATAGGTCGCCTTGGGATAGAAGAACGCCAACTGGTCCTGGAAATTGTCCAGCGCATAGCCTTGCCCGTCGCGCAGTTCCGACAGCACCACCCCGCGCTCGCGCGCCACCGCCTCGGGCGAGAAGGTCAGCTCGCTGGCCGTTTCGCGCATCAGCATCAGCGCGGTATCGACCAGGTCGTCGTCGGCGCGCGGCAGGTCGAGCATATAGGTGGTCTGCTCGAAGCTGGTCTGCGCGTTGGTATCCGCGCCAAAGGCCAGCCCCTTGCGTTCGAGCAGGCGCACCATTTCGCCTTCGGGCACGTGGGTGCTGCCGTTGAACGCCATGTGTTCCACGAAATGGGCAAACCCGCGCTCGCTCGCCGTTTCGTCCAGCGATCCGGTGGCCACGTCCAGCCGCACCTGCACGGTGCCCTTGGGCGTGGCGTTTGGCACGATGATCGTGCGCATGCCGTTGGCCAGCCGGCCAAAGCGGAAGCGGGGATCAGGCGCGAGGTCGGATTTCTCGAACACCCAGGTGGGCGCTGCGGCCGCATGGGTTGGCGGCGCCGCGGCCGGACCATGGCCCAGGCCGGCGCAGGCGCTCAACAGCAGTGCGGCAACAAGGGGCAGGAGGCGGGGCGCGGCCGGGCGATGGCGGGTCATTGCCTTGCGTTTGCCCCGCTCCTTGTGCGGCGGCAAGCGCTTATCGTGCGGCGCGGCGCTCTGTTCCGGCGTGTTGTGCGGCGAGCAGGGCGGCCAGTTCCGCCGCCGGCAAGGGCGGGCTGATGGCATAGCCTTGCGCGAGGTTGCACCCTTGCTGCGCCAGCAGGTCAAGGTCGTCGGCCAGTTCCACCCCTTCGGCCAGCGTTTCGATGCCCAGCGCGCCGGCCAGCGTGGTGATCGACCGCACGATGGCCTGGGCGCCGCGATCCCCGCGCAAGTTGCGCACAAAATTGCCGTCGATCTTGAAGGTGTCCACCGGAAAGCTGCGCAAGTGGTGGAGCGAGGAATAGCCCATGCCGAAATCATCGAGCGCGATGCGCACGCCCAACTGGCGCAGCGTGGCCAGCGTCGCCTGGCTACGCTCGGCATTGGCGGCCAGCACGCGCTCGGTCAGTTCCAGTTCAAGCCGGTGTGGCGGCAGCTTGGCAGCGGCGAGCGCCTGGACCAGCGTGGGCAGCAGCGCCGGATGCGCGAACTGGCGCCCGGAAAGGTTGACCGACACGGCGATCTCGCCGGGCCAGGTGGCCGCCTGGGCACAGGCCTCGCGGATCACCCATTCGCCGATCGGCATGATCAGCCCGCATTCCTCGGCCAGCGGCACGAACTGGGCGGGGGAAATCGGCCCGTTCGTGTGATGGTTCCAGCGCAGCAACGCTTCGCATGCCACGATCCGGCGATGTTGCAGGCTGAAGGTCGGTTGGAACGCCAGGGTGAATTCGCCCGTGCGAAGGGCCTGGGCCAGGTCTTCCTCCATCCGGCGGCGCTGGCGTACGCGCTCGTCCAGGCTGGCTTCGAAGAAGTGATAGGTGCCCTTGCCCTCGTCCTTGGCGCGATAGAGTGCCAGGTCCGCGGCGCGCAGCAGCGCGTTGCCATCCGCCCCGTCTTCCGGCCCGATCGCCATGCCGAAACTGGCGCTCAGCGGCACGAGTCGCTCGCCCAGCAGGATCGGGCTGTTGACCTGGGCATGCAGCATGCGGGCAATGGCGGTGCAATCCTGATCGGGTGGCAGGCCTGAAATCAGCAGGCCGAACTCGTCGCCACCGAACCGCGCGATCATTGCATCGGGGAATTGCCGTTGCAGCCGCAGGCCGGCCTCGCGCAGCAGCATGTCGCCGGTGGGATGGCCCAGCGTGTCGTTGATCAGCTTGAAATCATCAAGGTCGATGAACGCCACCAGCGTGCGATGTTCGGCATGCTGGCGGGCGATCGCGCGATCGAGCTTTTCGGCAAAGAAGCTGCGGTTGGGCAGGCCGGTCAGCCCGTCGTGCAACGCGGTGTGGACGATGCGCCGCTCGCGCTCGTCCACGGCATCGACCATGGCGTTGAACCGGCGGGCAATATCGGCCAGTTCCGCGTCGCCTTCCTCGGAAAGGCGGGCTGCCTCGCCCTTGGCATAGCGCTCGCTCGCTTCGGAAAGCGCCTGCAGCGGGCCGGCAATCGCCGCGACCAGATCGCGCGTCAGCCACAATGCCAGCGACAGCCCGGCCAGGATCAGCAGGATTTCGGCCAGCGAAATGCCGTTGATCGCCACCATTGCCAGGACCAGCGCCACCGGCACCAGCACCCCGGTCAACGCGATGCGGGTGCGCAGGCTGCCGGTGGGCACGGCGGCCGCACGCGGCGGGTCATTTCGGCCGGGCAGGCGCAACATGGCGCTCAGCCAGCCATGTGGCCCGGCCGTACCGTGCGCGGCGCGGCAGATGCCGGCCTTGGGCTGGCAGTGGTGGCATGAAGGCACGGTTTCACCATGGCCGGCAATCTGCGCGGCACACGGCTAAGATATGGATCAGGCGATCATGCGCAGTGCAACGCACAAGGCATTAGGGAAAAATCCGCCATCCCACGCCGGGGCGCGGGCATGCGAAAGGGCCGGCGAATTGCTTCGCCGGCCCCACCTTCTTCATAGCGTTTCGGCGGCCCTGGCGGGCGCCCTGCTTACTTCTTGGTGCGCAGCTTGCGGTGCGCGCCCAGGTCCAGCACTTCGCTCGGCCCGTCGTTGTCGAGCAAGCCCAGGCGGCGCGCCACTTCCTGGTAGGCTTCTTCCTCGCCACCCAGGTCGCGGCGGAAACGGTCCTTGTCCAGCTTTTCGCCGGTGACCATGTCCCACAGGCGGCAACCGTCGGGGCTGATTTCGTCGGCCAGGATCACGCGGCTATAGTCGCCATCCCAGATGCGGCCGAATTCCAGCTTGAAGTCCACCAGGCGGATGTTGATCGAAGCGAACATCCCGCACAGGAAATCGTTCACGCGGATCGCCATCGCGGAAATGTCCTGCATTTCCTCGTTGCTGGCCCAGCCGAAGCAGGCGATGTGCTCTTCGGCCACCATCGGGTCGCCCAGCGCATCGTCCTTGTAGTAGTATTCGATCAGGGTGTGGGGCAGGGGCTCGCCCTCGGCAATGCCCAGCCGCTTGGAAATCGAACCGGCGGCCACGTTGCGCACCACCACCTCGATCGGCACGATTTCCACCTGGCGCACCAGCTGCTCGCGCATGTTGAGCCGGCGGATGAAGTGCGTGGGAATGCCGATGTGCGCCAGGCGCGTGAACACATACTCGCTGATGCGGTTGTTGATCACGCCCTTGCCGTTGATCGTTCCGCGCTTCTGCGCGTTGAACGCGGTGGCATCATCCTTGAAGTACTGGATGAGAGTGCCTGGCTCGGGGCCTTCGTAAAGGATCTTGGCCTTGCCTTCGTAGATCTGGCGGCGACGCGACATGCGGCTTCTTCCTGCACGGCGGGGGCGATCGGCCCGCCCCCATGGAAAAACAATAAACCCCGGCAGACGAGGGAGTCGCGAGGCGACTGCATCGTGTGGGCCGGGGCATTCCCACCCGCCCATATGCGAAAACGCGGGGAAACGCAAACGCTGGCAAAGCGTTCGGCGTTCTGGAACATTTGATGCAATCTTATCGCCCTATCTTGAAAGCCGCCCTGGCTGCACAAGGCGGGCATCACGGCGGGGCCGCCCCGGCTTCGCCACCAAGGTATCCCTCTCTGCCCAAGGATGACGTGTGATGAGCAAGGTTCTGGTTCTCTATTATTCCAGCTATGGCCACATCGAAACGATGGCCAATGCCATTGCCGAAGGCGCCCGCGAAACCGGCGCCACGGTGGACGTGAAGCGCGTTCCCGAAACCGCCCCGCTCGAAGTGGCGCAGGCTGCTCATTTCAAGCTGGACCAGGCTGCCCCGGTGGCAACGGTTGCCGAACTGGCCGAATACGACGCCATCATCGTGGGCACCGGCACGCGCTTTGGCCGGATCAGCTCGCAGATGGCGGCATTCCTCGACCAGGCCGGTGGCCTGTGGGCCAGGGGCGCGCTCAACGGCAAGGTCGGCGCGGCGTTCACCTCCACCGCCAGCCAGCATGGCGGCCAGGAAACCACGCTGTTCTCGATCCTGACCAACCTGCTGCACTTCGGCATGACGATCGTGGGCCTCGACTATGGCTTCCAGGGCCAGCTCACGCTTGATGCCGTGCATGGTGGCGCGCCTTATGGCGCCACCACCATTGCTGGTGGCGATGGCAGCCGCCAGCCCAGCGAGATCGAACTGGATGGCGCGCGCTATCTGGGCCGCCGGGTGGCCAACACGGCCAACAAGCTGTTCAGCTGATGCGCATCGCCTGAAACCGACCGGCACGCGCAATGACGCAAGCGGTGCAGGCCCGTCCTGCGCCGCTTCATTGCATATGGGCAATACAGCATGCCAAAACGGTATGTGGCGGCGCCCGGTCCGATCGGCTAGCGCAGGGCGCGACAACGCTTCGCCCCACGGACTTACGGAGACCCGCCTGATGTCGCGCGCCGCCACGCTTGCCCTGCTGGAAACCTATTACGCCGCTTTCAACGCCGGGGATTGGGACGGCATGCTGGCGTGCCTGGCCGAAGATGTTGCCCACGATATCAACCAGGGCAGCCGCCAGGTGGGCAAGGACACCTTTGCCACGTTCCTTGGCCACATGGAGCGCTGCTATAAAGAGCGCCTCGAAGACATCGTGCTGATGGCCAACGAGGACGGCACCCGCGCGGCGGCCGAATTCGTCGTCCATGGCAGCTATCTTGCCACCGACGAAGGCCTGCCCGAAGCCCAGGGGCAAACCTATGTCCTGCCGGCCGGTGCCTTCCTGGCGGTAGACGGCGGCAAGATCACCCGCCTGACGATGTATTACAACCTGGCCGACTGGACGGCACAAGTGGTGGGCGAATGAGCGTTGCCATCCGCCCGCTGAGCGGCGCGGAAGTGACGGCCGCGCTCGATGATTTGGCGCGCTTGCGCATCGCGGTCTTTGCGGCCTGGCCCTATCTCTATGATGGGGATCGGGAATATGAGGCGCGCTATCTGGCCGAATATGCCGCCGCGCCCGGTGCCGTGCTGGTGGCTGCGTTCGATGGCGCTCGCATCGTCGGGGCGGCAACGGCCGCGCCGATGCTGCACCAGAAGGCGGAATTTCGCGCCCCGTTCGAAGCGCGCGGCATTGACACGGCAAGCCTGTTCTATTTCGGGGAAAGCGTGCTGCTGCCCGAATATCGCGGCGCCGGCATCGGCCATGCCTTTTTCGATCACCGCGAAGACGCTGCCCGCGCCGCCGGGGCGCAGACGGCCTGCTTTGCCGCCGTGATTCGCAGCGCCGATCATCCCGCGCGCCCGGCGGGCTATCGTCCGCTCGATGCCTTCTGGCAGGCTCGCGGCTATGCGCTGATCCCCGGCCTCGTCACGCAGCTGGCGTGGAAAGAGCATGGCGCGGCGCAGGAAACCCCAAAGCCCATGCAATACTGGCTCAAGCATCTGTCATAAAAGGCGCCCCATGCCGCGTTTCACCGTTGCCGCCGCACAATATCCGATCGATCGCCTGGCCGATTGGGCGGCTTATGAAGCCAAGCTGACCGCCTGGGTGGAAGAGGCCGTGGCCGCCGGCGCGGCGCTGCTGGTCTTTCCCGAATATGGCGCGATGGAACTCGCCAGCCTTGATCCGGCGACCATGGGTGACCTGGCCGGTTCGATCGACACGGTTTCGGCGCTCTTGCCCCGCGTCGATGCGCTGCACGCGCGGTTGGCGCAGGCCCATGGCGTGCATATCCTGGCTGCCAGCGCACCGCGCCGCGATGGCGATGGCCGGTCACGCAATGCCGCGCGCCTGTTCGCCCCCGATGGCGCCATGGCCACGCAAGACAAGCTGATCATGACCCGGTTCGAGCGCGAGGAGTGGTTCATCACCGGTGGCGACGCCCTGCGCGTGTTCGATACCGCCCTGGGCCGCCTGGCGATCACGATCTGCTATGACAGCGAATTTCCGCTGCTGGCCCGCGCTGCGGTGGAAGCGGGCGCGCAAGTGCTGCTGGTGCCCAGTTGCACCGATACGCTGCACGGCTATTGGCGCGTGCGGCTGGGCAGCCAGGCCCGCGCGCTGGAAGGGCAATGCTTCGTGGTGCAATCGCCCACCGTGGGCGACGCGGCATGGTCTCCCGCCGTGGACGTCAACCGGGGTGCGGCGGGCATCTATGGCCCGCCCGATGCAGCGCCCGCGGGCGGCGGCATGCCGGCCGATGGCGTGCTGGCACTGGGCGAAGAAGGCGTGGGCCAATGGGTCTATGCCACGATCGACACCGCCCACGTGGATGCGCTGCGCTGCGAAGGTGGCGTCCTCACCGTGGCGCATTGGACCGAGCAGCCCGGTGCAGCGCCATTGCCCGCGGTGGCGATCGTGCCGCTTGGCGGAAGCGTGTAACGCAACGGAAACGTTGATTTTATGCCAAGCGACCGACGTTTGTGACGGTGCGCTGCAGACCTCTGCTATTTGTCATACAATTGTCTCCAAGCGCTTCTAACTGCCGCCCCAGTATCTTGTGCGCTGCACATAATGAGGGGGTTGCATACCGTGCCAGTTCCGTTTTCGCATCGCGCATGCATGGCCGTTTCGGCCGGTGTCCTGGCTCTTGCCCTGGCTGCCACGTCCGCTGCCGCGCAGCAGGCCCCCGCGGCAGAGCCGGCGCCGTCCGGCGATGATATCGTCGTCACGGCGGTCAAGGCCACGCGCTCGGCTACGGCGGTAACCTCGGTCGAAATGCAGAAGCTGCTGCCGGGCATCAATCCGCTGAAAGCGATCCAGACCCTGCCCGGCGTGATGTATGTCACCGCCGATCCCTGGGGCAACAACGAGCAGAACGCCTCGCTGTTCATCCACGGCTTTGCCGGCAACCAGCTGGGCTACACGCTTGATGGCGTGCCGCTGGGCGATCAGTCCTATGGCAACTACAACGGCCTTTCGCCCCAGCGCGCGGTGATTTCGGAAAACGTTGGCCGGGCGATCGTCTCCACCGGCGCGGCCGATCTGGGCCTGGCTTCCACCAGCAACCTTGGCGGCGGGATCGAGACGTTCACCCAGGATCCCACGGCCCAGCGCGGCGCCACGCTCAACCAGACGATCGGCAGCTATGGCACCTCGCGTACGTTCCTGCGCCTCGATTCGGGCACGTTCGGCAATGGCAACAGCCTCTACGTCTCGGGCCTGCGCCAGCGTGCCCGCGCCTGGGATTTCAACGGCCGCCAGGGCGGCTGGCAGGCCAATGCCAAGTTCGTGCACGATGACAGCATGGGCAAGCTGACCGCCTATTTCGCCTATTCCGACAAGATCGAACCCAACGAAGACGCCACCACCGTCTACAAGGTGGCGACCACCCCGGCGCAGGCCTACCAGCCCTATACCCGCCCGTTCACCTATCCCGATTTCGCCGCGGCGGTGGCCTACCTTGATGCCAATGGCAACGTGCCGGCCAAGGAAGCCAACAACTACCGCAACTATTATTCCGATGCGCAGCGCACCGATTACCTCGGCTACCTGAAGTACCAGGCGCACCTGTCGAGCAAGATCGACTGGTCTACCCAGGTCTATTACCACCACAACGATGGCGTGGGCGTGGTCGCCGGGCCGATCACCGTGGCATCGCTGCCCACGCTGTTCGCGCTCTATTTTCCGGGGCAGAACCTCAAGCTCGCCACCGGCAATTCGGGCTATGCCATCCGCACCACCGAATACCGCATCGATCGCGGCGGGGTGATCAGCAATGTCACGGCGGATGCCGGCAACCACCACATCGAAGTGGGCGGCTGGATGGAATACAACAGCTCCTCGGCCTATCGCCGCTGGTACGCGCTCGATGTGAACCACCCGGAGCGCTACAGCCCCTATATCCGTCCCAGCAACCCGCTGTTCACGCAATATGGCAGCGAGATTCGCAACACCGTGGTGCAACTCCACGCGCAGGACGATTGGCACGTGCTGCCCAATCTGCTGGTCCAGGCCGGGGTGAAATCCAGCCTCCAGTTCGCGCGCGGCGACATGGTGGTGCAGCCGATCATCGGCTCGCTGCCCGGCTCCTCGTCGGCGCTGCCCAGCGGGGAAATCGACACCAAGCGCTGGTTCCTGCCCACGTTCGGCGCCAAGTGGGATTTCACCGGCAGCGAGCAGGTCTATGTCAACGTGCAGAAGAACCTGCGCCAGTTCATGACCTATGGCGGCGGCGGGGTTTCGCCCTGGAGCACCGGCAGCCAGGCCGCGTTCGATGCGTTCAAGCGCGATGGCAAGCCGGAAACCTCGTGGACTTATGAACTGGGCCTGCGCAGCAACCACGAACTGGGCCGCGGCATCGGCATCAATGCCCAGCTCAACGTCTATCACGTCGATTTCCACGATCGCCTGCTGGGGATCACCCCGGCGGTGGGCGGCCTGGGCGGCAGTTCCATCGCAGGCGGCACCCCGGCGATCTTCAACGTCGGCGGGGTCAAGACCGATGGCGTCGACGTGGCCCTGACGCTGCGCTTTGGCCAGGTCTTTTCGCTCTACAACGCCTTCAGCTACAACCGCTCGATCTACGATAGCGACTATTCCACGCTCACCGTGGTCAACGGCAGCGCCGCCACCGGCACCCGCATCGGCGGCACGGCCACGGTCAATGGCGTGGTGCCCACGGGCGGCAAGCGCATTCCGGGCAGCCCCTCTGTGCTCGACAAGACCGTTGCCACGCTGACCCTGGGCGCGTTCGAAGGGCAGTTGGTGGGCGACTATGTTGGCCGTCGCTATGCCACTTATACCAACGATGCCTGGGTCGACCCCACGTTCACCGCCGCGCTGCGCCTTGCCTACAAGCTGCCGGCCGAACGCCTGGGCCTGCGCAAGGCCGAGGTTTCGGTGAACGTCACCAACCTGTTCGATGAAAAGGGCACCTCGACGGTGTCGGTCAGCTCGAATACCAACACCTATGCCATCTATCCGCTGGCGCCGCGCCAGTGGTTCGCCACACTCTCTTTGGGGCTTTGATCATGACCGGTCCGGTTTCGCGTCGCGTTGTTCTTGCCGCCGGGGCCGGCCTTGCCGGCACGGCGGCGCTTCCTGCCCTGGCACGCCAGGGCAGGAAGGGCGCGGGGCGGCCGGCCCATCCTCTTGTGCTGGGCCATCGCGGCGCCTGTGCGCACCGGCCCGAACACACCATTGCATCCTATCAGCGCGCCGTGGCCGATGGCGCCGATTTCATCGAGCCCGATCTGGTGCCGACCAAGGACGGCGTGCTGGTTTCGCGCCACGAACCCAACATTGCCGAAACCACCGACGTTGCCAGCCGCCCTGAATTTGCCGCGCGCAAGACCGTGGCGGTGATCGACGGGGAGCGCCAGGAAGGCTGGTTCACCCCCGACTTCACCCTGGCCGAACTCAAGACGCTGCGCGCCAAGGAACGCCTGGGCAAGCTGCGCCCGGAAAGCATGGCGTTCGACGGCCAGTTCCAGATCCTGACGTTTGACGAGATCGTCGCCTTTGCCGCCACGGCTGCCAAGAGCCGTGCGCGTCCGCTCGGGATCATTCCCGAAATCAAGCACTCCACGTATTTCCACAGCCTGGGCCATGACATGGAAGCCAAGCTGCTGGCCGCGATCCGTGCGCATGCCTGGCTGCAGCACGCCCCGGTCATCGTGCAGTCGTTCGAGGTGGCCAACCTCAAGCGCTTGCGTCCGCTGCTGGCGCGGCATCGCAACATCGCGCTGATGCAGTTGACCGAAGAGCCCGGCAAGCGCCCGGCAGACGTGCTCGCTGCCGGTGGCACTCTCACCTATGGCGAGATCCTGTCTGCGCCTGGCCTGGCGCAAGTGGCAGGCTATGCAGACTGGATCGCGCCCTGGAACCGCACGCTGATCGACGTGGGCAGCGATGGCGCGTTGCAGGCGCCGGGCCCGATCATTGCCGATGCCCATCGTGCCGGTCTCAAGGTGGGTTGCTACACCTTCCGGCCAGAGCCGGTTTTCCTTCCCGCCGATCTGCGCCAGTGCGGCACTGCGCTGCGCTGCGAAAGCGGCAGCGTCGCGGAAATCCGCAAGTATCTTGCCGCCGGCATCGACGGCTTCTTCACCGATGATCCGGCGCTCGGCCGCCGCGCCGTGGATGGAGCCTGATCGCTCGGCCGGCAAGAAACCTGCGGCTTGGCGCTGGACTTTTTGCATTGCAGCGTATTTTATTGCGGTGCGACGGGCATCGCGGCGCGCCACCCATGCGGTGGCGCGTGGGGATGCGCGCGAACAGGGATCATTTGGAAGGGAATGCGGTGAGCCAGCCAGCCGTGCTGTTTGTTTGCCTGGGCAATATCTGCCGGTCGCCCATGGCCGAGGCGGCATTCCGGGCCGAGGCGGTCAAGGCGGGCCTGGCCGTGACGATCGATTCGGCCGGCACGGGCAGCTGGCATGCCGGCAATCCGCCCGATCCGCGCGCGCAGGCCATGGCGCTCAAGCACGGCATCGACATTTCACGCTATCGTGCCCGCCAGGTGACCGAAGACGATTTCACCAAGTTCGGCCAGATTTTCGCGCTCGATTCGCAGAACCTGCAGGACTTGAAGCGCATGGCCCCGCGCCGCACGCTGGCCCGCGTGAGCCTGCTGATGGACCTAGTGCCCGGCCGGGAAGGGCAGGCGGTGATCGATCCTTATTACGGTGACGAGCAGGATTTCGCCGAAGCGTGGGAAGACGTCAGCGAGGCGGCACGCCGCCTGGTGGCCCGCATGCAGCGCTGAACCGCGCCACCGGGGCCATTCCCTCTTGATTTGCACAGCGAAACGCACGAAAGCACCGGCCATGCCCGCACGCATCTATCAGCGCCCGAAAAATGCCATGCAGTCCGGCAAGGCCCGTACTGCTGACTGGCTCCTGGAATTCGCCCCCGAAGAGGCCAAGCGCCCCGATCCCCTCATGGGTTGGGCCGGCTCGGGCGACACCAAGCAGCAAGTCATCCTCACATTCGAAACCGAGGCCGACGCCCGCGCTTATGCCGACAAGTATGGCATTGCCGTGCATGTCACCCCCACGCCGCCCCGCCGGCTGAAGCTGCAGAGCTACGCCGACAATTTCCGTTGATGGATCATGCCGGCGCTTGCAATCGGCGCGCGCCGGCGCCATAGGGCGGGCCGGGAGTCGGGCGGACGTTTGCGTTCGCCAACCTGGTCAGGTCCGGAAGGAAGCAGCCACAACGGATTGCGGCGGGTCGCCCGGCTCCTTCTTCGGCAAGAATTTCAATCGTCTTGCCCGGATGCTTTCATCCGCCCCCGCGCCGATTGGCGCCCTTCCGTGGCCGGAACCAGCCCCATCGCCTTGCCCCCAAGTGCCTTGCCAAGGCCAAACGCGGGCATATCCACATAGACGCTTTCGCAGCCACCGGCCGGAACGGCATAGGTTTCGTGAAAGATACCCACACCGCCGCCCTGCTTGCGTGCTGCCTTGTTGAACGCGCGCCAGGCGGGCCAATGCGTCTTGTCGGGTGCGCGGGCATAGGCTTCCAGGCTGTCGAAATCGCGCCAGTATTGCACCAGCATCACCGTGCGCAAGCCGCGCAGCATCGGCTCGAAACCCAGGAAGCCACTGTCGGGCGCGGCCGAAAGTTCGGCCAGCATCGGCCCCATCGCCCGGGCCACCGGCAACCAGGCGCTGACTGCGCGAAAGCGGTTGATGCGCATGCCGATCAGGAACACCACCAGGGGGGCGCTGGTCTGGGCGGTAAAGCGGCCGGGCACGATCGTGGTCATCGCGGCCCAGGGTATCAAACCGCGCTGCGTGCGCAACCTTGCGGGAAACCGTGGCACCCCCCTTCGACATTTGCAGCCTTTGCGCCTACCTAGGGAAACAATGGCCGATTCAACCGACATGTTTGGGCACGAGCCCGAAACCCCCGAAGCCCCCGCGCAAGAGGCTGCGCCCAGCGCCGCCGAACTCGAAGCGGCCGGGCAGGGTGCGATGTTCGGCGATCCCGCGCCTCGGCCGGCGCCTGCGGCCGCGCCGCAGCCAGCGCCCGCTGCGCCCGCGCAGCCCTATCGCGTGCTTGCGCGCAAATATCGTCCGCAGACCTTTTCCGCGCTGATCGGCCAGGAAGCCATGGTGCAGACCCTGGCCAACGCGATCCGTCGCGATCGGCTGGCCCATGCCTTTTTGATGACCGGCGTGCGCGGGGTGGGCAAGACCAGCACCGCGCGCCTGATCGCCAAGGCGCTCAACTGCATCGGTCCTGATGGCCAGGGCGGCCCCACGATCGATCCTTGCGGGCAGTGCGAACCGTGCCGGGCGATCGCCGAAGGCCGCCATATCGACGTGATCGAGATGGACGCGGCCAGCCACACCGGCGTGGACGACGTGCGCGAGATCATCGAGGCGGTGCGCTATGCCGCCGTGTCCGCGCGCTACAAGATCTACATCATCGACGAAGTGCACATGCTTTCGCGCAACGCGTTCAACGCGCTGCTGAAAACGCTGGAAGAACCGCCGGCGCATGTGAAGTTCCTGTTTGCAACCACCGAAGTGGACAAGCTGCCGGTCACGGTGCTTTCGCGCTGCCAGCGGTTCGACTTGCGCCGGATTCCCACGACGCTGCTGGCCGATCATTTCGCCCATGTCTGCAAGGCCGAAGGCGTCGATGCCGAAGCCGATGCGCTGGCGATGGTTGCCGCCGCTGCCGAAGGGTCGGCGCGCGACGGCTTGTCGATCCTCGACCAGGCCATCAGCCATGCCGATCTGGCCGGTACGGGCGAGGGCGGGGCCATCCACGTGACCGCCGCGCAAGTGCAGGACATGCTGGGCCTGGCCGACAAGACCCTGCAACGTCGCTTGTTTGCCGCCATGCTCAAAGGCGATGGCGCAGCGCTGCTGGGCGAAGTGGCGCACCAGTATGCCCTGGGGATCGAGCCGGTGGCCATGCTGCGCGCGCAGCTCGATCTGGTGCACAAGGTCACCGTCACCCAGATCAGCGGGCCGGAAGGTGAAGCCCGCTCGGCCGAGGAAGCTGCCGCGCTCCAGGGCTGGGCCGGCGATCTTTCCGCCGGGCAGTTGCACCGCCTGTGGCAGTTGCTGCTCAAGGGCCATGACGAGGTCAAGACCGCGCCCGATCCGCTGGTCGCGGCGCAGATGGCGCTGCTGCGCGTGTTGCACGCGGCCGACATGCCCGATCCGGGCGGGCTGGTGCGCAAGCTGGAAGAGATGCTGGCGCAAGCCCCGGCGCTTGCCGCTGCAGCCGCTGCCGCCCCGGCCGATGGCGCGCCATCGGCCCATGCCGGTGCCAGCGCGCCCGGCCATGTGGGCATGGATTGGCAGGCCCTGGTGGAGCAGGTGGAAGAGGTGTCACCGCTCACGGGCGCAACCATGCGCCTGTCGGTGCGCCTGATCGAACTGCGCATGGGCACGCTGCGCTATCAACTCGCCCCTGGCCTGCCGGGCGATCCCACGGCCGACATCAAGAAAGCCTTGCAGAACATCACCGGCCAGGCCTGGCTGGTGGAACGCCTCGATGGTCCGGCCGCACAAGGCGCGCAACCCAGCCTGGTGGAAGCCAAGGCTGCGCTCGAAGCACAGGCCGACGCCGCGATGCGTGCCGACCCCCTCGTGCGTGCCGCGCTCGAAGCCTTTCCCGGCGCTGAAATTCTCGACGAATCCAACCCTGCCACGTCCGAACGCCGGCCGTGGTCGCCTGCGCGGAGCAGACAAGCATGAAGTCCATGGAAGAAATGATCCAGGCGGCGCAAAAGGCCGCCGAAACCATCCAGCGCCAGATGGAGGACGCCCAGGGCCGCCTCGATGGCATCGAGGTGGAAGGTGCCGCCGGCGGCGGCCTGGTAAAAATCAAGGCTTCGGCCAAGGGCCGCGTGATCGGCGTCGCGATCGATGACAGCCTGCTCGTGCCGGCCGACAAGGGCATCCTCGAAGATCTCGTGGCGGCCGCGTTCAATGATGCGCGGGCCAAGGCCGACGCCGCCGCGGGCGAGGAAATGCAGAAGGTGCAGATGGCTGCCGGCATTCCGCCGGGCTTCAAGCTGCCTTTCTGATCGGCCGCGCAACCTTTCGGGTCGCGCAACCTTTTTGGAAGGCCGTTGTTCCGTCATGACCAGGTGCGCCGAGCAACAGCCGCGTATGTAACGCTTCTGTTCAGCGCCCAGTCATGGCGAGATCGCCTACGGGGACATGATGATCGTATTGCTTGCCGCTGCGTTGGCCGGGACCACGCCGATTGATGAAGGCGCCGTGCCACCGCCGGCCACGAACGGCGCACCTGCGGCCGTTGTTGCGGCGCCCGCCGCTGCCCCAGCCGATGGGGCGGTGCCTTCGCGTGCCCCCGATGGGCAGATCCTGCCGCCGATCGTCTTGCCCCCGCTCGCCCCTTCGGGTTCGACCGGGGCAACGCCGCCCGTGGCTGCCAACGATCAACCGGCTGACGACAGCGCGATCGTCGTCAACGCGCGGCGCGGGCCGCCGCCGGGCGATCCGGTCATCGCGCTCAACAAAGTGACGTTTGCCGCCACCCAGGCGGTCGACCGCGCGCTGATCGAACCTGCGGCCAAGGCCTATGGTTCGGCCGTGCCCTATCCCATTCGCGCCGGCCTGCGTCACTTTTTCACCAACCTGACCGAGCCGGTCGTGGCGCTCAATTTCCTTTTGCAGCTCAAGCCGGGGAAGGCGGCCGAAACGCTCGGCCGCTTTGCGATCAATTCCACGGTCGGCGTGGCCGGGCTGCTCGATGTTGCCGTGGCCAAGCCGTTCAAGCTGCCCTACCGGCGCAACGGCTTTGCCAATACCCTGGCTTATTATGGCGTCGGTCCCGGGCCGTTCCTGTTCGTGCCGCTGGTCGGCCCCACCACTCTGCGCGACGTGATCGGGCTGGGCATCGATCGCGCGTTCCTGCCGGCGATCGTCGGTGGGCCGCTGCGCAGCCCCTATTACGTCACCGGCAGCTTCGTCGTGCGCTCGCTCAACGATCGTCTCGACGATGACCGCCGCATCAAGGCGATCCGTGCGGCCGGCGATCCCTATCTGGCGACCAAGCAGGCCTATCTTGCCGCCCGCCAGGCGCAGATCGACGAGTTGAAGGGCCGCAAGCCCAAGGCGCCGGTACCCGCGCCCGGCACCAGCGCGCCCAATGTCGTCGCACCGCCGGCGCCGGCGGCTGCCCCCGGCACGGCCCGGGCCCCTGATGGCCAGGTGCTGCCACCGGTCGTCCTGCCCCCCATTGCGCAACCCACCCCGGCGCCCGCCACGCCGTGATCGCGCCGACGCAGCAAATCGCATAAAACGGCCAAAAGGGCTGAAATCGGGCAATCCCCAACCGTCTTGCCGCTTGGGCATTGCGGGGCGGCGCCTTGCACCCCATATCTGTGACAAGCCCTGCCGGTTTGGGTTCTTGTGCGGCAGGTGGGACGGACATTTGCACTTATGACTTTGTATCCCCTGCTTCCGTTGCGCGACATCGTGGTGTTTCCCGGTATGGTCGTGCCTCTGTTTGTCGGCCGCGAAAAGTCGGTCGCCGCGCTCGAAGCCGCCATGGCGGGCTCGAAAGACATTTTCCTGCTGGCCCAGCTCGATCCCGGCTGCGACGATCCCGATCGCGACGATCTCTATGAAACCGGTGTGATCGCCAGCGTGCTTCAGCTGCTCAAGCTGCCCGATGGCACGGTGCGCGTGCTTGTCGAAGGGCACCATCGTGCCCAGCTCGAATCGCTCAACCCGCAGAGCACCAGCCACGGCGATATGCTGATGGCCGAGGTGGTGCAGATCGATCCCGAAGTCGTTTCCGGCACCGAAGTGTCGGCCATGATGCGCTCGGTCGTCGATCAGTTCGCCGAATATGCCAAGCTTTCCAAAAAGCTGCCGCAGGATGCCGGGCAGCAGCTGGGCGATATCGAGGATGCCGGCAAGCTCGCCGATGCCGTGGCGGCCAACCTGGCGGCCAAGGTGGCCGACAAGCAGGCCGTGCTTTCGGAAACCGACGCGCTCAAGCGGCTGGAAATGGTGCTTTCCTTCATGGAAGGCGAACTGGGCGTGCTCCAGGTGGAGCGCAAGATCCGTGGCCGCGTGAAGCGCCAGATGGAAAAGACCCAGCGCGAATATTACCTCAACGAACAGTTGAAGGCGATCCAGTCCGAACTGGGCGGCGGCGATGGCGAGGAAGCCAACGAAGTCCAGGAACTGCAGGACAAGATCGACAATCTCAAGCTGTCGAAGGAAGCCCGCGCCAAGGCCAATGCCGAGCTCAAGAAGCTCAAGACCATGCAGCCGATGAGCGCGGAAGCAACGGTCATCCGCAACTACCTCGATGTGCTGCTGGGCCTGCCCTGGGGCAAGCGCTCCAAGCTCAAGAAGGACATCCCGGGCGCCCAGGCGATCCTGGATGCCGATCACTACGCGCTTGACAAGGTCAAGGATCGCATCGTCGAATACCTGGCCGTGCAGGCGCGCACCAACAAGCTCAAGGGGCCGATCCTGTGCCTCGTCGGCCCGCCGGGCGTGGGCAAGACCTCGCTGGGCAAGTCGATTGCCAAGGCCACCGGCCGCCAGTTCATCCGCCAGTCGCTGGGCGGCGTGCGCGACGAGGCCGAGATCCGTGGTCACCGGCGCACCTACATCGGCTCGCTGCCGGGCAAGATCGTCACCAACCTGCGCAAGGCTGGTGCGTCCAACCCGCTGTTCCTGCTCGATGAAATCGACAAGCTTGGCCAGGATTTCCGCGGCGATCCGGCCTCGGCGCTGCTCGAAGTGCTCGATCCCGAACAGAACGCCAAGTTCCAGGACCACTACCTGGAGCTGGACATCGATTTGTCCGACGTGATGTTCGTGTGCACGGCCAACAGTCTCAACCTGCCGCAGCCGCTGCTCGACCGCATGGAGATCATCCGCCTCGAAGGTTATACCGAGGATGAGAAGGTCCAGATTGCCGAACGCCACCTGGTGAGCAAGCAGGTGGAGGCGCACGGATTGCGCAAGGGCGAATTCACGCTCGAGCAGGACGCGCTGCGCGATCTGATCCGCTATTACACGCGGGAAGCCGGGGTGCGTACGCTGGAACGGGAAATTGCCCGTCTGGCCCGCAAGTCGCTGCGCAAGATCCTGGAAGGCCAGGAAAAGAGCGTCACCATCACGCCCGAAAACCTCGACGAGTTCGCCGGCGTGCGCAAGTTCCGCCATGGCGTATCGGACGAGGAAAACCAGGTCGGCGCCGTCACCGGCCTCGCCTGGACCGAAGTGGGTGGCGAACTGCTGACGATCGAAAGCGTGACGGTGCCCGGCAAGGGTGCGGTGCGCACGACCGGCAAGCTGGGCGAAGTGATGAGCGAAAGCGTCCAGATGGCGTTCAGCTTCGTCAAGGCGCGCAGCCCGGCCTATGGCATCAAGCCTTCGATCTTCCAGCGCAAGGACCTGCACATCCACTTGCCCGAAGGCGCCGTGCCCAAGGATGGGCCAAGTGCGGGCATCGGCATGGTCACGGCCATGGTCTCGACGCTCACCGGCATCCCGGTGCGGGCCGACGTGGCAATGACCGGCGAAGTGACGTTGCGCGGCCGCGTGCTGGCCATCGGCGGGCTCAAGGAAAAGCTGCTGGCGGCGTTGCGTGGCGGCATCAAGACGGTGCTGATCCCCGAAGAGAACCGCAAGGATCTGGCCGAAATCCCGGCCAACATCCGTGAGGGCCTCGATATCGTGCCGGTCAGCCATGTCGATGAAGTGCTCTCACGCGCCCTTGTCGGCCCGGTGGAAGCGATCGAGTGGACCGAAGCCGACGATCTGGCGACCCAGCCAGCGGCTGCACCACTGCCCGGCAGCGCTCCGGCGGCGCCCACCGCGCACTGATCGCAGCCGTTGCTTACCGTAGTTTGACGGGAGCCACGCGCAACATCGTTGCGCGTGGCTTTTGTCTGCCCGCCAAGTCCGCCGTTTTCGGGGATAAATCTAGCGTTTGCCGCGTATTTGCCTTTGACAGCGGTTTTTTTCTCGGCTCTTTTCCGCGCACCCGAAATCACGATTTTCCAACGCTTACTGTCCCATAAAGAGGTAGGGGGTTCCGCACATGAACAAGAACGATCTGATCAGCGCCGTCGCCGATGTGAGCGGCCTGTCGAAGAGCGATACGATCAAGGCCGTGGAGGCAGTGTTCGAATCGATCACCGGCGCCCTGTCCAAGGGTGAAGAAGTGCGACTGGTCGGTTTTGGCACGTTCTCGGTGGCCAAGCGCAAGGCGTCCACCGGCCGCAACCCCCGCACGGGCGAACCGATGTCGATCAAGGCGTCGGCGCAGCCCAAGTTCAAGGCGGGCAAGGGCCTCAAGGACGCGGTCAACTGATCGCATCGCGCGGCATGCCGCAGAAAAAAGGGCCGCGTCGCATGCCGACGCGGCCCTTTTTTTGTGGGAAAATATAATTGGATGCGGGGTCAGTCTTCATCCACCTCGCGCGTGGCGGCGGCATAGAGCGCGATGGCCGCCGCGTTCGACACGTTGAGGCTTTCGATCGCGCCGCTGATCGGCAGGCGGGCCAGGGCATCGCAATGCTGCATCACATTGTGGCGCATGCCTTCGCCTTCCGCGCCCAGCACCAGGGCGACCGGGCCGCTCGGCAGGGCATGGGGAAACGCCGCGTCGCCTTCGCCATCAAGCCCGATTCGCCAATAGCCGGCGTCGGCAATCAGTTCGAGCGCACGGGCCAGGTTCACCACCCGCACCCAGGGCACCACTTCCAGCGCGCCCGATGCGGACTTGGCCAGCGTCCCCGACTCGGGCGGAGCGTGGCGATCCTGGGTGATCAGCGCCGCCACATCGAACGCAGCGCACGAGCGCAGGATAGCGCCGACGTTGTGCGGGTCGGTCACCTGGTCGAGCAGCACCAGCGTGCGTCCCTCGGCTTCTTCCAGCACGTCGTCCAGCGCCACGTCGTCCAGCGGCAGGCATTCCAGCACCAGGCCCTGGTGCGGCGCGTCACGTGCCACCAGGCGCGCCAGGTCGACGGCCTGGGCGTATTCCACCGGCAGGTCGCGCGGCAGTTCCGCGTCATGGTCGTCCAGCATCTCCTGGATCGCCTCGCGCGTGCCCCACAGCTTCTTGGCGGTGCGGTTGGGATTGGTCAGCGCCGCTTCCACCGCATGGCGGCCCCACAGCCGCACCGTTCCGGTGCTGCCCCGGCCCGATCCCCGGCCGCCCTGGTTGCGCCCGGCCCGGCCGCGCAGGGAGCGGCCTTTCTTGCCGGCATCGCGGCGGTTGTCTTGGTCATCATCGTGGCGGGGCATTGCGAACACCTGTGCATAAAAATCGAAAACTGCATCGCCCTTAGCCAGCCCCCCCATTGACAGGCAAGCGATGGTTCGCCAAAGGGCCTCTCACTCGGCCGGACGGACCGGATCGCTTGCAGCGAAACGGCCCATTCAAACGCGGGAAACCCTTGAAAAAGGCGCTCCTCGCACCGGCAAATCTGGTGTGGACAGGTGGCCGAGTGGTTAAAGGCAGCAGACTGTAAATCTGCCCGCGCAAGCGTACGCTAGTTCGAATCTAGCCCTGTCCACCACCAGTGCTCTCTGATCATCATGACGATGTTTACGGCTGCCCGATGCACCTCGAGCGCTCGGGGGCTTGGCGTGTCGCGTCCATGCCATGGCAAGCCGCACCAGCGTCGCCAACGCCTCGTCATCCGCCGCGCCCGCATCCGGTGAAGCCAGCACTTTACCTCAATTGGATGATTGTTAACTTTAGTAAATTGCCCTAAGGAAGTGTCGGAAAATCATGACAAACATCCGGTGATGCCCGGCCGATCGAAGCCGGGCGGGCCTCACCGCCAGTCTTGAGGTGACGATGGACAGAAACTGGACCGAACTGGCCTGGCTCGAGTGGACACCGCCCGAGGATGCCGTTGGCCCACGTGCCAAGGGCTTCCAACGCATCGGCAGCGTCCGCCCCGAGGCTCTGGCCAAGATCATGCTGATGCTCCTGCGCTGGGAAACGGAAGATCGGAGCATCTTCCGGGTCGTGACCGAAAGCGGGGCGATCATTGCCGGAAACGAAGTGGAATCCTTCGCGCGAGAGCCTGGCTTTCCTTTCCGCATCCCGGCGCCGGCCGGCAACGTGGAAGCCCTGCCGATCAGGGGCTGATCCTGGCCTTGGGCTCGTTCTTCGAAATTTGCAGGCCGGCCAGCCAGGCGGTGGCTTATGCGCCTGAGCGTGCCGGCCTTTGCGGCAAAGTCACGCGCGGATCGGGCGTGGCGCTGGGCACCAGGCCATAATCGTATGTCTCGCTGGCTTTCCAGGTGTGGCCACACGCCACGTTGCTGCACTGGTAATAGATTTCGCGATGGGTGTCGGTGACCGGACGGCTGGACCGCCGTTGGCCGGGCGTGTGGCAATGCGGGCAGCGCAGGCGTCCCGTGCGGGCCTCGCTGGAGCAGGTGGGGGGCATAGGGGGAATCTCCGTTTTTATCGACTAAGCTATAATAGCATTGTCTATATCTGGATCAATAGACAAACGTATTGATATTTTATAGTTAAAGCTATAGATCCATCGCCATGACATTGGGCGATCGCATTGCCGCGCGAATCAGCGCACTGGGCCTCTCGCAGGCAGAATTGGCGCGTCGTGTCGGGATTTCGCAGCCCAGCGTGAATCATCTGATCCGCAAAGGTGCACAGGGGTCCCGCCATCTCCACGCCATCGCCCGCGCGCTGGAAACCAGCGTGGAATATCTCACGGGTGAAACCGACGAGGTTGCCGCCGACGGGCCACGCCTGCCTTCGGTGGCGGTGGTGGCACATGAAATGGGCCTGGTGCCGGTGCGGGAAGTGGATCTGGCGATCGGCTTGGGCGCGGCCTATCTCGACCAGCCGATTGCCGATGTGCAGCGCATGTTTCCGCGCGAATGGCTCGATCTCTACACGCGCGCGCCGGCCGAAAGCCTGATCATCGCGCGCGGATCGGGGGACAGCATGATCCCCACGATCCTGGACAATGATCTGCTGCTCATCGACACGACCCAGAACACGCCCCGCCTGGCAGATCAGGTTTGGGCCGTGAGCTACTGTGGGTTGGGCTGCGTCAAGCGGTTGCGGCCCAGCCAGGACGGCGGCTGGCTACTGATGGCAGACAATCCTGCGATCACGCCGATCACTGCTTATGATGGCGAAGTGCACGTGCTGGGCCGCGTTGTCGCTTATTTCCGCAAGATGTAGCGAACGGTAGCGCGGGCCACCCGGCGAAATCCGGCGAGCGCCAGCATCATGGCGATCAGTGGTGAGGCCAGCGGCGCGGCGCCCTGCTGCATGGCTGCGATCGTAGCCAGCGTGGCAAAGGCAGGCAGGGCGAGGCATTCGCGCCAGACATGGCGCCAGATCGGGCGATGGCCCGGGCCGGGGACAATCCGGTTGGCCAGGCGGGCGAGCACGATCGATGCGGCGGCGGTCAGGCTGAACAGCCAGATGGGCCAGAATGGATAGGGGAAGGGCAGCATGGCGTGGGCTCTTTCGGTTCAGGGGCTTGCCCATCATGGGGCCCGGCCATAGCACTCCATTTTTGGCAATTAAGCGACGGATGGGCGTTGTAGAACAATGCTTTACAACGAGGTGGCGGCAGTCAAGGCCATTGCGCCGGTCGATCTGTGAGCGCGCTTGGTGGGTGGCTGCGTGCCACACGCTTGCCGCGCGGCGCGCCAGCGCCTAGACCGGCGCCATGCCTGGTGACATTTTTGACAATCGCGGACGCGGCAATGCCGGTTGGTCCTGGCCCTCCATCCATCCCGAAGGGCGCAAGTTTGGCGCCATTGCCGGGGCCATCGCGCTGATCGCTGCCGTGTTCGGTGGCAGCATCGTGGCCTGGCCGCTGGTGTTCCTCACGCTTGGCGTGCTGGCGTTCTTCCGCGATCCGGTGCGAGTCACGCCGCGTGACGATCGCTTTGTGGTGGCGCCGGCCGATGGCCTGATCACGCTGATCCAGAAGGTTGCGCCCCCGCGCGAGCTTTCCGCCGACGATGGCAGCGGGCAGCCTGCGATGGACCCCACGCCGGTCACCCGCGTGTCGATCTTCATGTCGGTGTTCGATGTGCACGTGAACCGTTCGCCGATCGGCGGCACGATTCGCCGCGTGGTCTATATTCCCGGCAAATTCCTCAACGCCGATCTCGACAAGGCGAGCGAAGAGAATGAGCGCCAGCATTTTCTGGTCGAACGCAGCGACGGCGTGAAGATCGGCTTTACCCAGATCGCTGGCCTGGTGGCGCGCCGCATCGTGCCTTTCGTCAAGGGCGGAGACATCGTGGCCGTGGGCCAGCGCGTGGGCCTGATTCGCTTTGGCAGCCGTGTTGATGTCTATCTGCCCGTCGGCACCGAGCCCAAGGTGCTGATCGGCCAGCGCGTGGTCGCCGGTGAAACCGTCCTGGCCGAAATCGGCGACGCTCCGCTGATCGAGGGCATCAGCCAGTGACACCCTTGGGGGATGAGGAAGCGTTTTCCGGTGAGGATTTCGGGCGCCATCGCCTGCCACGCGGGCTGACCCTGCGTGGGTTGGTGCCCAACGCGATTACGTCGGCCGCGCTGTGTTGCGGGTTGACCGGCATCCGCTTTGCGATCGGCGGCGATTTTCGCGGCGCTGTCCTGGCGGTGATCCTGGCCGGGATGCTCGATGGCATCGATGGCCGCGTGGCGCGGCTGATGAAGGCGCAATCGCGCTTTGGCGCCGAGTTGGACAGCCTGTCCGACGCGATCTCGTTCGGTGTCGCGCCGGCGCTCATCCTCTATCTGTGGTCGTTGCAGCAGATGCCGCGCTTTGGCTGGTTTGCGGCCCTTGCGCTCGCGGTGTGCTGCGCGCTGCGCCTGGCGCGCTTCAACGCGCGCATCGACATGGAAGAGCAGCCACATAAGTCCGCCGGTTTTCTCACCGGTGTTCCGGCACCAGCCGGGGCGGGGCTTTCGTTCCTGCCACTCTATCTGTGGATTGCCAGCGGCCGGGACGAGTTGCGCCATCCCGTGTTCGTGGCGGCCTGGGCGGCGCTGATCGCGTTCATGATGATTTCCAACATGGCAACGCCGGGCTGGTCTTCATTCCGTCCGCGCAAGACCATTCGCCTGGAATTGATCGCGCTGACCGGTCTGGTCTTTGCCGCGCTGTTGACCGAACCCTGGTTGACCCTGGTGGGGATTTGCGCGCTTTACCTGGCGCTCATCCCCTTGGGCGTGGTGCGCTACGCCCGCCTCAAGCGGCAGCGCGGCGCGGTCCAGTAACCACCGGTTGGGGCGCCGCACGCGGCGCCACGCGGCGGACATTGCGAATCACGGGACGCAGGGCAGGGGCCGGATCGGCCGCAGCCGGATCAAGGGCGGCCGGATCGGCCATCGGGCATTCGACGAGGCGCGCCAGAAAGGCGCGATCGAGGTCGAGCGCGTCGGCCTGTTCGAGTGCGCGCGCATCGGCAAGAAGCTGGCGGATGGCACCAAGCTGCCCGCGCCAGGTGGCCGCAACGGCAACCAGGGCTGCAACGCCGGCGCCGGCAATGACGAGCGAAGCGAGAGTGGCGAGCATGGCAAAAGCCTTTCCGAAGACAAGAGGGCGGGCGGCCAATCCGGGCAACCTGTGACCGAGACTTGACAGCAAGCGCTTGTGTTGTGGATAACTCGATCGTTCGTGAACGGTTCCTCTTGGCCCCGTTGACGTCCTGAATGTTCCACTTTTGTTCCAGCGCGTCAACTGGAATTTCAAGCACCTTTGTGCTCGTCCTAAGTATTTGTGCTTAGATCGAAAATCGAGGAATCTGCGTCGGAACCGCCGTGAATTCCCGTCGATCGGGCCGCGATCAGCCGTGGTTGCGGTGCGCCGGGCGGCCGTTATCCACGCGAATCACTGCTAAGGGTATTTCCGGTGGCAAAGTCTGGTGGTGCGCGCTATGGGCCGCGCAGCCCAGCGATGATTCGCGGCATTCCGCCGCCTTCATGACAGCCGGGCCAGTCCACATGGGGCGCGCACATACCGGTGCCAGCTGCGGGTTCTCCGCGCGGTTCCAGCGCTCCAGAGGTGAAACCGGAAGGAAATGACTATGGCGGCTCCCGTCGTCACCATGCAGCAACTGATCGAGGCTGGCGCCCACTTCGGCCACCAGACCCACCGCTGGAACCCGCGGATGAAGCCGTACATCTTCGGCGCCCGCAACGGCATCCACATCCTCGACCTGTCGCAGACCGTTCCGCTGATGTCGCGCGCGCTCGAATTCATCTCTGCCACGGTCCAGGCCGGCGGCAAGGTGCTGTTCGTGGGCACCAAGCGCCAGGCGCAGGAACCGATCGCCCAGGCCGCGCGCGCTTCGGGCCAGCACTATGTCAACCATCGCTGGCTGGGCGGCATGCTCACCAACTGGAAGACCATCTCGGGCTCGATCAAGCGCTTCAAGGCGCTGGAAGAACAGCTTTCGGGTGACACCACCGGTCTCACCAAGAAGGAAGTCCTCCAGCTCACCCGCGAACGCGACAAGTTCGAACTGTCGCTCGGCGGCATCCGCGACATGGGCGGCATCCCCGACGTGATGTTCGTGATCGACGCCAACAAGGAAGAACTGGCGATCAAGGAAGCCAACGTCCTGGGTATCCCGGTCGTTGCCATCCTCGACTCGAACGTGTCGCCCGAAGGCATCGCGTTCCCGATCCCGGCCAACGACGACGCCAGCCGCGCCATCCGCCTCTACTGCGAAGCCGTGGCCGCTGCAGCGACCAAGGGTGGCCGTGACGCCGCCTATGCCGCGGGCGTGGACCTGGGCGCGCTGGACGAACCGGTTGCCGAAGAAGCCATCGAAGGCTGATCGGCATCCGGCATGACGGCGGCGGCGCCGCAAACGGCGCCGTCACCGAATTGTCCCGTTTCATGAAGTAGGGCCGCGGCGCGTGCAGCCGCGGCCGCACCGTTTCAGACAAAGGACCAACGCGATGGCTTACACCGCCGCTGACGTGAAGAACCTGCGCGAGCGCACCGGCGCCGGCATGATGGACTGCAAGAAGGCCCTGGACGAAGCCGGCGGCGATTTCGAAGCCGCTGTCGACGCGCTGCGCGCCAAGGGCCTGGCTGCCGCTGCCAAGAAGTCCAGCCGCACCGCGGCCGAGGGCCTGGTTGGCGTGGCCGTTTCGGGCACCAAGGGCGTGGCCGTCGAAGTCAACTCGGAAACCGACTTCGTCGCCAAGAACGACCAGTTCCAGGACTTCGTCCGCAAGTCGACCGAAGTGGCGCTGGAAACCGGCGCGGCTGACGTGGAAGCGCTCAAGGCTGCTGCCTATCCCGACGGCGGCACCGTGGCCGACAAGCTGACCAACAACGTTGCTACCATCGGTGAAAACCAGCAGCTGCGCCGCATCAAGCACGTGGCCGTGACCAACGGCATCGTCGTGCCCTACATGCACAACGCCGCCGCCACCAACCTGGGCAAGATCGGCGTGCTCGTCGCGCTCGAATCCGAAGCTGGCGCCGATGTGCTCGAGCCGCTCGGCAAGCAGATCGCGATGCACATCGCTGCTGCCTTCCCGCAGGCGCTTTCGGCCGAAGACCTCGATCCGACCGTGCTCGAGCGCGAGCGCAAGATCGCCCTGGAAAAGGCGACCGAAGAAGCTGCCAAGAGCGGCAAGGAAATCCCGGCAGAAATCCTGGCCAAGCGCGCTGACGGCGCCGTGGCCAAGTATGCCAAGGAAAACGCTCTGCTTTCGCAGCTGTTCGTGATGGACGGCAAGACCCCGATCTCGCAGGTCGTCGACGCTGCTGGCAAGGCTGCCGGCGCCAAGATCGCCCTGGTCGACTACGTCCGCTTCCAGCTGGGCGAAGGCATCGAGAAGGAAGAAACCGACTTCGCCGCCGAAGTGGCGGCTGCAGCCGGCCTCAAGTAAGCATTGCTTGGCATGCGTCCCCGCGCAACCGGGGCCTGGCCTTGTTCATGAACAAGCCGCCGGCCCCTGTTGCAGCGGGGACGTTTGCGTTCATCAGCCGCTAAACCGCACCCGCGCCCTTGGCACGGCCGATGCGCTGCGTATAAGGGCGCGAACCAAGGGTGGTGGGGGCCGCCGGCTCACGTCAGCACGCCCGCCATCCATTCCTGCCCCGTAGTTGCGAGACCCGAACGCCCCATGACCAGCCCTGCAAAGTTCAAGCGCATCCTGCTCAAGCTTTCGGGCGAAGTGCTGATGGGCAACCAGCAGTTCGGCATCGACACCGATTTCGTTGCGGCGCTGGCGGCCGAAGTGAAGGCTGCCAAGGAAACAGGCCTGGAAATCTGCCTGGTCATCGGCGGCGGCAACATCTTTCGCGGCATGGCCGGCGCTGCCAAGGGCATGGACCGCGCCCAGGCCGATTACATGGGCATGCTCGCCACGGTGATGAACGCGCTGGCCATGCAGTCTGCCCTGGAAAAGCTGGGGGTTGATACCCGCGTGCAATCGGCGGTGCAGATGGACCAGGTGTGCGAGCCGGTGATCCGTCGCCGCGCCGAGCGGCACCTGGCCAAGGGCCGCGTGGTGATCTTTGCCGCGGGCGTGGGCGCCCCCTATTTCACCACCGATTCCGGCGCTGCCCTGCGCGCCGCCGAAATGCAGTGCGATGCCCTGTTCAAGGGCACCAGCGTGGACGGTGTCTATAACGCCGATCCCAAGAAAGACCCGGCGGCCAAGCGCTTTGACACCATCGACTATGACACGGTGTTGGCGCACAATCTTCAGGTGATGGACGCCTCGGCCGTGGCACTGTGCCGCGACAACAACATTCCCATCGTCGTGTTCTCGATCCGCGAGCAGGGCAATCTCGCCCGCGTGCTGGCTGGCGAGGGCACGCAGACCACCGTTCGGAAGGAAGCCTGATCCATGGCAAAATATGACAAGGGCGATCTGGAGCGCCGCATGAAAGGTGCGGTCGAAGCGCTCAAGGGCGATCTGGCCGGCCTGCGCACCGGCCGTGCCAATGTCGCGTTGCTCGATCCCGTCACGGTCGAAGTCTATGGCAGCCACATGCCGCTCAACCAGCTGGCCACCGTTTCCGCGCCCGAACCGCGCCTGCTTTCGGTGCAGGTGTGGGATCGCTCCAACGTGGGCCCGGTGGAAAAGGCGATCCGTTCGGCGGGCCTGGGCCTCAACCCGATCAACGACGGCAACAACCTGCGCCTGCCGATTCCCGATCTGACCGAGGAACGCCGCAAGGAACTGGCCAAGCTGGCCAGCAAGTATGCCGAAGGCGCGCGCATTGCCGTGCGCAACGTTCGCCGCGATGGCATGGAAGCCCTGAAGGCCGACGAAGCCAAGAAGGAAATTTCGGAAGACGAGCGCAAGCGTCTGGAAACCGAAGTCCAGAAGCTGACCGACGAGACGATCAAGGCGCTGGACGAAGCGGCCGCGCAAAAGGAAAAGGAAATCCTGGGCAAGTGAGCGCCGCGCCGGTTCCCGTGCCGCAGGTTCGCGACGCCGGGGGCGATGCTGCCCCCGTGGCCCGTCACGTTGCCATCATCATGGATGGCAACGGGCGCTGGGCCAAGAAGCGATTCATGCCCCGTGTGTTTGGCCACAAGCGCGGCGTGGAAGCGGTGCGTGCAGCCGTGCGCGCAGCGGGAGACCTGGGCCTGGAAGCGTTGACGCTCTATGCGTTCAGTTCGGAAAACTGGAAGCGCCCGGCCGAGGAAATCTCGGATCTCATGGGCTTGCTGCGCACGTTCATCCGCAGCGACATCGACGAGATCGATCGCAACGGCGTGCGCCTCAAGATCATCGGTGATTATCGTGCGCTCGCGCCCGACCTGGTCGAACTGATCGATGCGGCGCTGGCGCGCACCGCCGGCAACACCCGCCTGACGCTGGCGATCGCGCTGAACTATGGCTCGCAGCAGGAAATCGCCCGTGCTGCCGCCCGCGCCGCCGCCAAGGGCGAGATCACGCCCGAAACCATCGCGGCCGAGCTCGATACGGCAGACCTGCCGCCGCTCGATCTGCTGATCCGCACGTCGGGCGAAGTGCGCCTGTCGAATTTCCTGCTGTGGCAGGCGGCCTATGCCGAAATGGTCTTCACCCCGGTGCTGTGGCCCGATTTTACCCCTGAGCACCTGCGCGAGGCGCTGGACCAGTTTGCCGAGCGGGAGCGGCGCTTTGGCGGGCGCTGATCCGCACGGCGCGTCCGATACGGCGCCCTCTGCCGCGGCCGTGCCTGCCAAACGGTCGGACCTGCCGGTGCGCGTGGCATCGGCGGTGGTCATGCTGGCAGTGGCCGGGCTTGCCGTGTGGCGGGGCGGCGTGGCGCTCGATGCGTTTATCGCGCTGGTCGGCCTTGTCGTGTTTGGCGAATACGTGCGTCTGGTTTCGCGCATCGCGCCCGATCCCGCGCGCATGGGCGCTGCCGTGATCACCGGCGCTGTCTACGTCGGGTGGGGGGCGCTGGCGCTGATCGTGATGCCCACGCCGCTGCTCGTCGCCGTCATGGGCCTCGTCATCTGCACCGACACTGGCGCCTATTTCACCGGCCGGGCGCTGGGCGGCCCCAAGATCGCCCCGCGCATCAGTCCGTCCAAGACCTGGGCGGGGCTGGCTGGCGGCATGGCGGCGGCGGGGCTGTGGACCGGCCTGTTCACGCTGGGCGGTGCCTGGCTGATCAGCGGCATCGGTCCCACCGGGCCAAGCCTGGCAGAAGCATTGCATATCGCCAACCTGGGCGTGGCGGCGCTCGCCGGCGCGGCGCTTGCGGTGGCCGCGCAAGCGGGCGATTTCTACGAATCGTGGCTCAAGCGGCGGGCAGGGGTCAAGGATTCCTCGCGCCTCATTCCGGGCCACGGCGGCTTTTTCGATCGCGTCGATGGCCTGCTGCCGGTGGCGATCATCGTCGGCACGGCCTGGGCGCTGGGTGCACCGGCATGACCGCGCAACGCACGATCACCGTCCTGGGGGCCACCGGCTCGATCGGCGCTTCCACGCTCGATCTGGTGCGGCGCAATCCGTCGGCTTTTCGGGTGGAGGCACTGACCGCCCACGCCCAAGTGGCCGAACTGGCGGCCCTGGCCCGCGAATTCTCGGCCAGGCTCGCGGTCGTGGCCGATCCCGCCCGTCTCGAAGACTTGCGTGCCGCGCTTGCCGGCTCGGGCGTGGAAGCCGCCGCCGGGCCCGCCGCGCTGGTAGAGGCTGCGGCGCGCGGGGCTGATATCACCGTGGCGGCGATCGTGGGCTGTGCCGGCCTTGCCCCCACCATGGCTGCGATCGAATGCGGCCGGATCGTGGCCCTCGCCAACAAGGAAGCGTTGGTTTCGGCAGGCGAGGTGATGACCGCCGCCGTCGCGCGCAGCGGCGCCACGCTGCTGCCGGTCGATTCGGAGCACAACGCGATCTTCCAGTGCCTGGCGGGCAATGCTGCGCAGCATGTGCGGATGATCACGCTCACCGCCAGCGGTGGCCCGTTCCGCGATTGGGCGGCCGATCGCCTGGTCGATGCCACGCCCGCGCAGGCGGTCAAGCATCCCAACTGGTCGATGGGCGCCAAGATCAGCGTCGATTCGGCCACGATGATGAACAAGGGCCTCGAATTCATCGAGGCGTTCCATCTCTTCCCCGTGGGCGTGGAGCGGTTGCGTATCCTGGTGCATCCGCAATCGATCGTTCATTCGATGGTCGAGTACCGCGATGGTTCCACCCTGGCGCAACTCGGTCCGTCGGACATGCGCGTGCCGATCGCTTCGTGCCTCGCTTGGCCCGCACGCATGGATACGCCCTGCACGCCGCTGGATCTGGCCGAGATCGGGGAACTGACGTTTCGCAAGCCCGACGAGCAGCGCTTTCCCGCCACGCGCCTGGCGCGCGAAGCGGTGATCGCCGGGGGCGGCGCGCCGGCAGTGCTGAATGCCGCCAACGAAATTGCGGTGGCTGCATTCCTGGCTGGTAAGATCGGGTTCACCAGGATCGTGGCATGTGTCGAAGCGGTCCTGGACCGTGGACTGCCCTCGCCACCGGCATCGCTGGCGGATGTGATCGCGGTTGACCAGGAAGCCCGCTTGCGCGCACATGAGTGCATGGAGCCCGTTCGTTGATGCACACTCCCGGCCTATTGACCAGTTTCCTGGCCTTCGTGCTCGTGCTGGGGCCGCTCGTTTTCCTGCACGAGTTGGGACACTATCTGGTCGGGCGCTGGTGCGGGGTAAAGGCTGACGTCTTTTCCATCGGCTTTGGCCGCGAACTCGTCGGCTGGACCGACAAGCGCGGCACGCGCTGGAAGCTCTCGCTGCTGCCGCTGGGCGGCTACGTCCAGTTCGCCGGCGACATGAGCCCGACGAGCAAGCCGACGGCCGAATGGCTGGCGCTGCCGGCCAGCGAGCGCAACCGCACGTTCCAGGCCAAGCCGCTGTGGCAGCGCGCCTTGATCGTGCTGGCAGGCCCGGTCACCAACCTGCTCGTCGCGCTGGCCATCCTTTCCGGCTTTACCATGGCCTATGGCAAGCTGGTCGCCGCGCCGGTGGTGGGCGTGGTGCAGCCCGGCTCCGTGGCGGAAAAGGCCGGCATTCGGGTGGGTGACCGGATCGTGGCGATGCGCGGTGGCGCGGTCGATACCTTCGTCGATGTGAAGATGACCGTCGCGCAGCACCCGGGCGAAGCGCTCGATATGGTGGTTGACCGCGGCGGCAAGCGCCAGGCGCTGCCCATCGTGGCTGCCACCCGCACCGATGCGGATCGCTTTGGCAACGTGCAGAAGATCGGCTTCATCGGGATCGGCCCGGCCAGCGTGCAAGTGGTTCGCGTGGGCCCGCTCGAGGCCGTGGCCGATGGCGCGCGGCAGATGCGCGGCATTGTCGATACGATGGTGACCGGCATTGCCCAGATCGTTACCGGGCGGCGCGAAGTGAAGGAACTGGGCGGGCCGATCAAGATCGCCAAGTACTCGGGCGAGCAACTTGTTTCGGGCTGGCAGCCCTTCGTGTTCTTCGTGGCGCTGATCTCGATTAATCTGGGATTCATCAACCTGTTGCCAATCCCGGTGCTGGACGGGGGGCATCTGGCCTTCTACCTGGCAGAGGCGGTGCGCCGCCGGCCGGTCAGTGCGCGCGGCCAGGAATGGGCGTTTCGCACCGGGCTGGCGCTGGTGGTGGCCCTGATGCTGATCGTTACGGTCAACGATGTCGCCTCGCTCGACCTGTTCGGTGCGCATGGCCTGTTTGGAGCAAAGGTTTTCGGCGGCTGATCCGTTGGATCTGCGCCACGTTGGCGCCACGTGATCGGCCACAAGCCGGGCAGGGGGCCCGGCAAGGGCCCTCGGCGCATTATTTTCCACAATATGCGGGGTGAATGCGGTGCGTTGCGCCATGCTTGCTTGATTGGCAAAGCGGCATGGGGCACAGGGCTGCGGTGCCGAAAATCCGGCAACCGCCAGTGTGGCGGAACATTACGAATTCAGACGGGATGGCGCTTGGTGATGAATGAACGGTACGCGAGCCTGACCGCCCCCGCCGCAGCGCGGGCACCGAACCCCGCCTCGGCGAGGGCCTCGACTCTCGCGGTGGCGCTGCTCGCCTCGACCACGCTGGTCAATCCGGCTCTGGCCCAGTCCGCGCCCAAGGCCAAGTCTGCTGCCGCCGCTGCACCCGCTGCCGCGCCGGCAGCTGTACCCGCCCCGGTTCCGGCAGCCCCTGCCGAACCGGTGCAACTGGTCACCTCGATCACCATCGATGGCGCCCAGCGCCTCGAGCCCGATACGATTCGCTCGTACATCCGCCTGCGCGAGGGCGATCGCTATACCCAGGCCGCGGCCGACCAGGTGCTCAAGGACCTGTTCGCCACCGAACTCTTTGCCGACGTGCAGGTGCGCAACAACGCCGGCGCCGTGACCATCCAGGTCAAGGAAAACCCGGTCGTCAACCGCATCATCCTGGAAGGGAACAAGCGTCTCAAGGAAGACAAGATCCTTCCCGAGATCAAGCTTTCGGCGCGCCAGATCTTCACGCGGTCCAAGGTGCGCGCCGACGTGTCGCGCATCATCGAGCTGTACAAGCGCCAGGGCCGATTCGCCGCCTCGGTCGAGCCCAAGATGGTCATGCTCGACCAGAACCGTGTCGATATCGTGTTCGAGATCAGCGAAGGGCCCAAGTCCAAGGTTCGCCAGATCAACATCATCGGCAACTCGCAGTTCTCGGATACCGAGCTGCGCACCGAGATGGTGACCAAGCAGTCGCGCGCTTTCCGCCTGTTCTCCTCAGGCACCAGCTACGATCCCGATCGCCTCGCGTTCGACCAGCAGAAGCTGCGCCAGTTCTACCTGACCAAGGGCTATGCCGATTTCCGCGTGGTTTCGGCCGTGGCCGAACTGACGCCGGACAAGAAGGACTTCATCATCACTTACGTGGTGGAGGAAGGGAAGCGCTACAAGTTCGGCGACGTGAAGGTCGATAGCCAGCTGCGCGAGATCGACGGCGACAGCCTCGTCAAGAAGCTGCCGATGAAGGCGGGCGATTGGTACAACGCCAAGCTGGTCGAAGACACGGTCGACAGCCTGAGCGAGACGGCCGGCAGCCTGGGCTATGCCTTTGCCAACGTGCAGCCCGATTTCGCGCGCAACAAGGATGACCTCACCATGGGCATCAACTTCCGCATTGCGGAAGCGCCGCGCGTCTATGTCGAGCGGGTTGATGTCAACGGCAACACGCTGACGCAGGACAAGGTCATTCGTCGCGAATTCCGCCTGGCCGAAGGCGACGCGTTCAATTCCTACCAGATCAAGCGCTCGTCCAACCGCATCAAGTCGCTGGGCTATTTCCAGGAAAAGTTCGAAGTCGAACAGAAGCCGGGCACCACGCCCGATCGCATCGCGCTCGAAGCCAACGTGGAAGAAAAGCCCACCGGCCAGCTGCAGCTTTCGGCGGGCTTCTCGAGCCTGGAAAGCTTCATCTTCCAGGCCTCGATCCGCCAGGACAACTTCCGCGGTCGCGGCCAGACGATCGGCCTCTCGGTCGACTATTCGTACTATTCGCGCAGCGTCCAGGTCAGCTTTACCGAGCCGTACCTGTTCGATCGCAACATCTCGATGGGCGTGGACGTCTATCGCCGCGACTACAACAGCTTCAACTACCTCAATTCCAACCGCAACACGACGTACAAGCAGACCACCACCGGCTTCCAGATCCGCGCCGGCGTGCCGCTGACCGAGTACATGTCGCTGATCGGGCGCTACACGCTCAACTTCGACGACGTGACGCTGGATGAGGCGACCTATTACCTCGACGGCACGTGCAGCCCGCTGCTGGCCGGCCGTTATCTGTGCGATGCGATCGGCAGCCGCGTCAGCTCGATCATCGGCACCTCGCTGGTCTATGATACGCTGGACAACCGCATGCGCCCCACCAAGGGCACCTCGTGGCTCCTCAGCGGCGATATCGCGGGCCTGGGCGGTTCGGTGAAATACGCCCGTATCACCGCCAATGCCGCGCATTATTGGCCGCTGGGCAAGGGTTTTGTGTTCAGCCTGCGCGGCGAAGGCGGCGCGATCGCACCGCTCGCCAGCCGTTCGAGCGACCCGACCGTGGACGACGTGCGTCTGACCGATCGCTTCTTCCTGGGCCAGCCCCAGATGCGCGGCTTCGATATTCGCGGCGTCGGCCCGCGCGTGCTGCGCAAGTATTATTCGCGCAATTCCGATGGCACGTTCGGCGCGATCACCACCGATCGCAACTCGTGGTCCGACGACGCACTGGGTGGCCGCTTCTATTATATCGGCCACGCCGAAATGGAGATTCCGCTGGGCGCCGGCGCGCGCGAAATGGGCCTGCGTCCGTCGATCTTCATGGATGCCGGTGCGGTGTGGGGCGTGCGTCGCCCCGCCACCAGCACGGGCGTCGTGCTTTACACCGATGCGCTGACCGGCAAGGTCACCACTGCGGCCAATGCTTCGGACGGCACGGCCAACAGCACTTACCAGAAGTACGACGAAGTCTACGTCGGCAATTCACCTCAGCCGCGCGTCTCTATCGGCGTCGGCGTCAACTGGAACTCGCCATTCGGCCCGTTCCGCATCGACTTCGCCAAGGTCTTGAAGAAGGTCGACGGCGACGACACCCAGCCCATCACTTTCAACGTGGGAACCCAGTTCTGATGAAACTCCGCATTGCCTCGGCCCTGATCGCGGGCCTGATGATCTCGGCTGCCCCCGCAGCCATGGCTCAATCGCGCGCTGCCGCTCCGGCTGCGTCCACCGCTCCTGTCGCCAACGGCATCGCCTATGCCAATCCGCAGGCGATCGTCGGCTCGTCGTCGGCCTACCAGACCGCGATGCAGCAGCGCCCGGTCACCTACAAGGCGCAGATCGACCAGGCCAAGACGCGCAGCGACCAGATCAACGCCCAGCTCAAGCCGCTGGCCGACAAGTTCCAGGCCGACCAGAAGAACCCCAAGGCCGATCGCAACGCGCTGCAGGCCGAAGTGGAACAGATCCAGCAGATCCAGGAAGACGGCAAGCGCGAGATCCAGCAGATCCTGGCGCCGCTGAACCTGGCCGAACAGTATGTGATCGAACAGATTTCGGACAAGCTGGACGACGCCACCCAGCGCGCCATGGCCAAGCGCCGCGCCACGATCGTGCTCGACGTGCAGGCCGTGGTGAAGGGCGATCCGGCGTCCAACATCAGCCAGGATATCCTGACCGAACTCAACGCCCTGATCCCCACCGCACAGCTCGTGCCGCCCGCCGGCTGGATGCCGCGCGCGCAGCGTGAAGCCGCCGCGCAGCAGCAGGCCCAGCAGCAGGCCGCCCCGGCTCAGGCCGGCGCCAAGGCGCCCGAAGGCCGCTAAGGCAAGGCAGGCAGGGGAAGATGACCGAGGAAGTCCAGGCCGCAACGGCCGCGCCGCTGTCGTTCGACGTGACCAAGGTGATGGCGGCGCTGCCGCATCGCTATCCCTTGCTGCTGGTCGATCGCGTCGCCTCGCTCGTGGTGGGTGAGCGCATCCACGCGATCAAGGCAGTGACCATGAACGAGCAGTTCTTCCAGGGGCACTTCCCCGGCCGCCCGATCATGCCCGGCGTTCTCCAGATCGAGGCGCTGGCCCAGGCGGCCGGCGTGCTCGCGGTCGAAACGCTCGGCCTCGCCGGGTCTGGCAAGCTGGTCTATTTCATGGCGATCGAGGATGCCAAGTTCCGCACGCCGGTGGAGCCGGGTTGCCTGCTCGACCTGCACGTGGAATTCACGCAAAAACGGTCGCGCGTGTGCAAGTTTGCCGGCAAGGCCATGCTGGGTGACAAGATCGCCACGGAATGCAGCTTTACCGCGATGATCGCCGACAGCTGATTGCCTGCCGTTTTCGGCACGAGACTCGACAAGCGGCGCCCTTTGGATTAGGGGCGCCGCTTTCGAGTTTCCCTTACCCGTTTCCCAGCTGCCGGTCGGAACCGGCGGCATATCGGAGCAGTACCATGAAGGCCAACATCCACCCCGACTACCACTTCATCAAGGTGCAGATGACCGACGGCACCGTGTTCGAAACCCGCTCCACCTGGGGCAAGGAAGGCGACACGCTGGCACTCGACATCGATCCCACCTCGCACCCGGCCTGGACCGGTGGCAACCAGCGTCTGCTGGACCAGGGTGGCCGCGTGGCCCAGTTCAACAAGCGCTTCGGTGGCCTTACGCTCAAGAAGTGATTCGGCCGCATCGGGGGCGGGCCTTTGCGGGCCGCGCCCCTTGCGCACGAAGGGCGGCCTTGGCCGCCCTTTTTCGTATCCGTCGCCCAGCGCGGAAATGAAATCGCGCGGTTTGCGTGGCTGTCGGGGGCGTACCCGCTTGCTATGGCCCGGTCTCGTCATAAGGTAACGGCATGCTTCCACCCCTTTCCCCGTCCGGTCTGCTGGCCAATTCGCTCGATCGCCTGCTCGGTTACCAGTTGCGCCGCGCCTCGGCCGTGATGATGGCCGATCTGGCCCGCGAACTCGCCGATATCGAATTGCGCCCGGCGGAAGTCACCGCGCTGCTGGTGGTGGCGGAAAACCCCGGCTGTTCGCAAACCGAAGTGGGGCAGGTGCTGGGCATCAAGCGCGCCAACATGGTGCCGATCGTTTCGCGCCTGATGGATCGCGGCCTGATCGATCGCGAACGCGCCGATGGCCGCAGCCATGCCTTGCGCGTGACGGAGACGGGCGCGGCCGTCGTCGCCGATGCCAAGGCGCGGATCGAACGTCACGAGCAGCGTTTTTCCCATCTGTTCGACGCCGATACCCTGGCCGCCTTGCATGCCGCGCTGCCGGTGATTCGCGCGCAGCGTGAAGACGCCGAAGGCTGACCACGCCTTTCCTATTAGCTCCAAAACGGCCCCGGCCGCGCTTGCGCTGACCGGGGGCGGGGCGCAATCGCCCAGGGATGAACCCGGCGAGCGCGCATTCCCCGGCCTTTCTTGCGCCTGAACCAGAGAATCGCGGCGGGCAGGCCGGCTTTTCGCTGGTCGAACTGATCGTGGCCCTGGCCATTGCCGGCCTTGCCGCCACCGCGGTGATCCTGGCCATGCCGGGTTTTTCGTCCCTCCCCGAAACAGAGGCGCAGCGCCTGGCGCTTCGCCTGGCGGCGGCGCGCGATGCTGCCGTCATCGGTGGACGCCCCGTGGCGCTGACGATCGATCGCACCGGCTATGCCTTTGCCGTCCGCCATGACGATGCCTGGACCGCGCTGGCCGATCGGCGCCTGGCCGCCCATGCCTGGCCGCCCGGTCTTGCGGTCGATGTGCCTGGCGCCGGCGGTGTCACGCGGCGGGTGCTGTTCGATGCGGTTGGCATGCCCAGCGCGCCGCTGGCGGTCGAACTGGCGGCCGATGGGCAGCGCGCAGGCGTTGCCATGGCGCCTGATGGCGCGGTCACCGTGGTTGCGCGATGATGGCTCGCCCGCCCGTGTCCAACGGTTTTTCGCTGCTTGAAGTGATGGTGGCGCTTGCGGTGTTTGCCGTGGCGGCGTTGGCGCTGCTGCGGCTTGAGGCGGCCAGCCTGGCGGGCAGCGCCGCGCTCGATCGGCGCCTGCTGCGCGATGTGACCGCCGGCAATCTGGCCACGCAATGGCGTACCGATCCCGTCGTCCCGACCGCGGGCGTGGCAGGCGGGATCACGATCAACGCGGGCCGCCGCTTTGCCTGGCAACGCAGCGTGCGGCGCGATGGCGCGCTGCTGGTGGCGCACATCACCGTCCGGGCGCTCGATGCGCCGGGCGAGGCGAGCGTTGCGCGCGCGGTGCAGTTCGCGCGATGATTGCGCACCGTGGCGCAGAGCGGGGCTTTACCCTGGTCGAAATGCTGGTGGCGCTCGCCGTCTTCGCGCTGATTGCCGCCGCTGCTCTGGGCCTGCTGCGCGGCACGGTGGCAAGCGAACTCGTGCTGCGCCGGCACGATGCCGATGCCGGCCGCCTGCGTCGCATGGTGGCGCTGTGGCGGGCAGACCTGGTCCAGGCCGAGCCACGCCTGGGGCTTGTTGCCGGCGCTCCCGATGGCGGCCTGCTGCTCGCCTTGGTGCGCGGCGGGCGGGCCAATCCGGAAGACTTGCCGCGCCCCCCGCTTGAGCGCCTGGAATACCGGTGGACCGGGCGGGCTCTGGTGCGGCGCAGCTATGCCCAGCTTGCCGGGGCGGCCCCTGCTGCCGAGGTGGTGATCCTGCCCCTGGCAACGCGGCCCCGCCTGCGGCTGCGCGATGATGCGGGCCGATGGCATGATCCGCCCTGGCCCGCCGGGGGGCAGGGGGCGGGCGATGCCTGGCCGGTTGCGGCCGAACTGCAGATGCAGCCAGCCGGGCTGGCCGGGCCGCTCCAGCTTGTCGTGCCGGTCGGTCGGCCATGAGCGGGCGGCGCGAGGCAGGGGGGCCCGAACGGGGCGCTGCGCTGCTTGCGGTGCTGGTGCTGGTGGCGATCATGGCCGTGCTGGCCGCGCTGATGCTCGACAGGCTCGGCCTGGCGACCCGCCTGGCCGCCAATGTGGAGGCGCAAGGGGCCGCGCAAAGCGCCCTGGCAGAGGGGGAAGCACGGCTTCTGGTGCAGCTCGGAGCCGGGCTGCGCGCCGGACAGGGTCACTGGCCGGTCCCGCGTGGACAGATCGCCTGGCGCGTGGGGCCGGGTGGCAATTGCTTCAACGTCAACGCCCTCGTCACGCCACAGGCCGATGGCACGCTGGGGCCGCGCGCGGCGGGCATGCTCGAACTGCGCGCGCTTGCGGTCTCGCTGGGGACCGCGCCCGATGAAGCCCGGTCCCTGGTCGAGGGCATGGCGGGTTGGATCGAGGCTGCCGGCCGCCCGCTGCTCGCCGTGGGCGAACTGCGCACCGTGGCGGGGATGACGGCGGCGCGCCATGCCCGCCTTGCGCCGTGGCTTTGCGCCTTGCCCGAAGCGGGCAGTTCGCCCGTGGCCCTGCGCAGCCTGGCGCCGGGGCAGGGACGCCTGCTGGCCATGTTCGCGCCGGACCTGTTGCCCGTGGCGCGGGCCGAGCAGGTGATCGCCCTGGCGCCGCCCGGTGGCTATCGCGACCTTGCCGGCGCGCTTGGGCCGGCACAGGGTCTGGCGCCGGGCGAAGTGCTGCTGGATGATCGCTGGCTGCGGGCACGGCTTGTCGCCACGATCGATTCGCAGGCGTGGTCCGAAGAGGTGCTGGTGGACGCCAGCCAGGCCACCCCGCAAATCGCTGCACGCACGTGGGGCGACGCCGCCGACCGCTGAAAAAGTTATCCCCCGATGCAAGTTTTCCCTTTTCAAGGCGGCGGGATTGTTGCAAGGGCGGCCACCCGAACGGAGCACGCTTGACGCCGCCCCTTTCGGACTTGCGGACACGCCCCAGGGCGCCGCCGTGGCGATCGTAGCTCAGTTGGTTAGAGCGCCGGTTTGTGGTACCGGAGGTCGAGGGTTCGAACCCCTTCGATCGCCCCATTTCTCCTGACATTGCAGTGGGTGGCTCATGTGGCCGCCCCACGCCTTCTCCTCCCAAAGGTCCAAGGCTTTCCGCCGCTGTTTTGCTTGCCCTTGATCTGGCGCAATGGCACAGCAGAGCGGCCGGGCCATGGCCTGGTGGAGAAGGATCCCAAGTTCGCCGATATGCACGGTTTTGCCAATCCCGCCCGTTTTTTGCGGCTTGCCCGCTGGCTTATGCCGCTTTTGCTGGGGGTGGGGCTGGTCCTCGCTTTCGGCGCGCTGGCCTGGGGCCTGCTGGTGGTTCCGCCCGATCGGTTGATGGGGCAGACGGTGCGTATCCTGTTCATCCACGTGCCTTGCGCCTGGCTGGGCATGGCCGGCTGGTCCACCATCGCGGTGTCCAGCCTGGTCGAGCTGGTCTGGCGCCATCCGCTGGCCGCCATTGCCGCGCGGGCGGCGGCGGTGCCCGGGGCCGTGTTCACCGCGCTTTGCCTGATCACCGGATCGATCTGGGCGCGGCCGACCTGGGGTACCTGGTGGGTGTGGGACGGGCGGCTGACCAGCTATCTGATCCTGCTGTTCCTCTATTTCGGCTATATCGCGCTGGCCGGCGCGGCGCAGCGCGATGCCGCCGCGGGCAGCGGCGCCAGCCGCGTTACCGCGATCTTCGGCATGGTGGGCGCGATCAACATCCCGATCATCAACCGTTCGGTGATCTGGTGGAACAGCCTGCACCAGCCCGCCTCGATCACGCTGGGCAAGTCATCGATCGATGGCACGTTCCTGTGGCCGCTGCTCATCGGCGCGCTGGGTTTTTCCTGTATTTTCGGCGGTGTCGTGCTGGCCCGCATGCGCACGCTGCTGGCCGATATCCAGGCCGAGGCGCGCCTGCGCCGCAAGGCCATGGCCTGACGGCCACGCGGGAGGGATTTTCATGCACGAACGCCTCGATCAATGGCATTATGTCGCCGCTGCCCTCACTGTCGGGGTGGTGGGCACGTTGCTGCTGGTGGGCCTTACCCTGTGGTCCATGCGCCGGGCCGAGGCGCGGCGCGATGCCGTGCGTGGCCGATCGGGCGGTCCCGAGATAAAGAACACCGGGCGAAAGAGCGAAACATGAGTGCGATCAAGGCCAAGCATCAACGGCTGGTCCTGCTGGTCATTGCCCTGGCGGCGCTGATCGGCGCCGGGCTGCTGGCGGCCTGGGCGCTGTCCAAGCAGGCGAGCTATTTCTACGTGCCCAGCGATCTGGTGGCGCACCCGCCCGAACAGGGCCGGGCGGTGCGCTTGGGCGGCATGGTGCAGCGTGGATCGATCAAGACCATGCCCGATGGCGTGACGATCACGTTCGTGGTGGGCGATGGCAAGGCCACGGTCCCCGTGCGCTATGCCGGGATCACGCCCGACCTGTTCGTGGAAGGATCGGGCGTGGTGGCCGAAGGCCGCATGGAAGGCGCCACTTTCGTGGCCGACAATCTCCTGGCCAAGCATGACGAGAAATATGTGCCGCGCGAAATGAAGGACATGACCCAGGCCCAGGCCAAGGCCGTGGTGGCGGAAACGAAATGATCGCCGAACTCGGACTGGCCATTCTGTGGATGGCAGCGGCGCTGGCAGTCCTGCAACTCGTCGCCGGCGCGCTGGCCCTGCGGCCGCAGGGCGCTGGCATGGTGGGCGTGGTGCGCCCGGTGGCCGTGGCGCAAGGCGTGCTGGTGGCGCTGTCGTTTGCCGCGCTGATCACCCTGTTCGTGACCACCGATCTTTCGGTGAAGCTGGTGGCCGAAAACAGCCATTCGGCCAAGCCGCTGATCTTCAAGATCGCCGGCACCTGGGGCAATCACGAAGGCTCGATGCTGCTGTGGGTCACGATCATGAGCCTGGCGGGCGGGTTCGTGGCGCTGGTCGAACGGCGCCTGCCGGAAAAGACCCTGATCGCCACGCTGGCAGCGCAGGCTTTCGTCAGCCTGGGTTTTTATGCGTTCCTGCTGCTTGCGTCCAACCCCTTTGCCCGGCTGCCGCAGCCCGCGCCCGAAGGCGCCGGGCTCAACCCGTTGCTGCAGGATATCGGCCTCGCGTTCCATCCGCCCACGCTCTACGTCGGCTATGTCGGGCTTTCGATCGCGTTCAGCTTTGCCGTGGGCGCGCTGATCACGCGTGATGTCGGGCCGGCCTTTGCCCGCGCGATGCGCCCCTGGGTGCTGGGCGCGTGGATCTTCCTGACGGTGGGGATCACCGCCGGTTCCTATTGGGCATACTACACGCTGGGTTGGGGCGGCTGGTGGTTCTGGGACCCGGTGGAAAACGCTTCGCTCATGCCCTGGCTGGCGGCGACGGCGCTGCTCCACTCGGTGTCGGTGCTGGCGGCGCGCAATGCGCTGCGCGCCTGGACGGTGATGCTGGGCGTGATTGCCTTTTCCATGTCGATGGTCGGCACGTTCCTGGTCCGCTCGGGCATTCTCACCTCCGTCCATGCCTTTGCGGTCGATCCGGCGCGGGGCAGCTTCATCCTGGCCCTGCTGGCGATCTACATCGGCGGTGCGCTGCTGCTCTTCGCCCTGCGCGCCGGCACGGTGACCGAAGGCGCGCGCTTTGCCTTCGTCAGCCGCGAGGCGGCGCTGGTGTTCAACAACGTGATGCTCTGCGGCATCCTGGGCATCGTGCTGGTCGGCACGCTCTATCCGCTGTTGACCGAGGCGTTCGGCGTCAAGGTTTCGGTGGGACCGCCCTATTTCAACCCGGTTTCGGCGATCTTTGCCTTCCCCATGCTGGTGGTGATGGCGGTGGGGCCGCTCCTGCGCTGGAAGGACGATCGTGGCGGCCGCGTGGCTCCGGTGCTGGCGGTTCCGGCGCTGCTCGCCGTGGCGGTTGCGGGCGCGGCCTTTGCGTCGGGCGTCAACACGTTGCCCGCGCTGGGCCTGGGGCTGGGCGCCGGGCTGGCGCTCGCCAGCTTGCTGCCCTTGCGCGGCCGCAACCTGCGCCGCACCCCCCTGCCGGTCTGGGGCATGGTGGTCAGCCACCTGGGCCCGGCCGTCGCGGCGATGGGCATGGCCAGCGAAAGCGCGTTTTCGATCGAGAAGCTGGCCGCGCTCACCCCTGGTGAAACCCGCCAGGTCGGCCCTTATGCCCTGACGCTCGATCGCATCGATCCGGTGGCGGGTCCAAACTGGACGGCGTTGCAGGCCACGGTTTCGGCCCGCTATGCCGGGGGCGATGCGGTCGTGCTCACGCCGCAGGCGCGGGTCTTTGCCAATCCGCCCGGCACGCGCACGGAATCCGCCTTGAAAACCCGCTGGAACGGCCAGCTCTATGTGGTGCTGGGTGAAGAGGGCGACGATGGCCGCTGGCAGATGCGCTTCTGGTGGAAGCCCTTCGCGCCGCTGATCTGGCTGGGCGGATTGCTCGTGGGCCTGGGCGGTTTGCTCGCCCTGGTCGGGCGGGTGGCCCGCGACGTGAAGCGGCTGGTGGCTATCGACAAGATCACGTTTCGCCGCGAAAGGCAGGGCCGATGAGCGGCGCGCCGTCCTCCGCTCCACGCAAGCCGGGCCTGGCGCTGTGGTTGCCGCTCGCGCTGTTTGCCGCCTTCCTTGCCCTGGTGGTCTGGGGCCTGCTGCGGCCCGACAACCGTGAAGTGGCCAGCACGTTCATCGGCAAGCCGATCCCGGCGTTCGACCTGCCGCCCGCAAGTGCCGACCGGCCGGGCCTCGCCAGGGCGCAGTTCGTGGGTGGCAAGCCGCGCCTGCTCAACATCTTCGCCTCGTGGTGCGGCCCTTGCGCGGTGGAAGCGCCGCAGCTGGCCCAGCTGGCCGCAGCCGGGGCCGAGATCGATGGCGTGGCCATCCGCGACCGCAAGGACGATCTGGCCCGGTTCCTGGCAGCCAACGGCAACCCCTTTGCCCGCATCGGCCAGGATGACCTCAGCAAGGTGCAGATCGGCATCGGGTCTTCGGGCGTGCCCGAAACCTTCGTGGTCGATGCGCGCGGCGTGATCCGCTACCAGCATATCGGCGCGATCATGCCCGATGACGTGCCGATGATCCTGGGCAAGCTCAAGGAGGCAGGACAATGAAACGAAGCCGTTTCATTCTTGCTGCAGGCGCTGCCTTGGTCCTGCCGCTGGCCCCGCTCGTGGCGCAAGACAGCATGCCGCCTGCGCCCTATGCCTATCGCCAGCTGCCCGATCCGGCGCAGGAGGCCAAGGCGCAAGCCTTGATGGAAACGCTGCGCTGCCTCAAGTGCCAGAGCCAGTCGATCGCCGATTCCGATGCCTCGATGGCCGGTGACATGCGCAACGAAGTGCGCACGCGCATTGCCGCCGGGGAACAGCCCGAGGCGATCCGCCAATGGTTGATCGACCGCTACGGCGACTATGTGAGCTATACGCCGCAGGTCAAGCCGCTGACCTGGCCGCTGTTTGCCGCGCCGGCGGTGTTCCTGGCGCTGGCCGCGCTGCTGCTGCGCGGGCGCTTTCGCCGTGCCAATCTTCGCAAGGACAAGCCATGACCTGGGTTCTGGTTCTCGCCGTGGCAGGGGTGGCGTTTGCTGCAATGGTCCTGATCGGGCGCCTGCCGCGCACCGGCTGGGAAGTGACGGGCGCAGCGCTGCTGTTCGGCCTTGCCGGTTATGCGCTGCAAGGCCATCCCGGCCTGCCTGGCGCCCCCACACCCGCTGTGGAAAACGCTGCGGTGGCTGATGCCACGCTGCTCAAGGAACGGCAGCAGATGGGCAATTCCTTTGCCAAGGGACGCAGCTGGTTGATCCTGGCCGACGGGCTCACGCGGCAGGGCCAATACCGCGCCGCGGCCGATGTGCTGGGCAAGGCCGCGCGTGAAAACCCCGATGATGCCGATGTCGAAGTGGCACTGGGCAATGCGCTGGTGGGGCATAGCGAGGGGCTGATTACCCCGGCCGCGCAATATGCGTTCCGCCGTGCCGCCGCGATCGATCCCAATCACCCCGGCCCGCCGTTCTTCATGGGCCTGGCGCTGGCGCAATCGGGCCGCCTGGTCGATGCGCGCGCGATGTGGGTCGATCTCTTGGCGCGCTCGCCCGCCGATGCGCCCTATCGCCCCGATCTGGCCGCGCGGCTGGAACGGCTGGACCAGATGATTGCCGCAAGCGGCGGCGCGCCGGCGGCTTCGGGAGAACCTGCGCCCGCGCCTGCGGCGCCGGCTCCGGCGTCCGGCAAGAAGTGAATTCTCGGGAACTGCTTGCCGCTTGCGGCGCTTTGGTCACCATTGCTTCAGGTTGGGCGCCGGTGCTAAGCGCCGGCCCGATTCGGCCCTATCGCGGGCCGGATGGTGACATGGGGCCAGTGCGGCCGGGGGCAGTCTTGCCATGAACAATGCCGTGGGTGAATCAGGGGCTGCGGACCGATCCGTTCCCGCCAATGCCGCGCCGCCGGCGCCGGGCCACGCGGGGCATGGCCATGGCCCCGGGCACCGGCAGGCCAGCGTGATCAAGATGGCCGTGGGCGCCGTGGGCGTGGTGTTCGGTGACATCGGCACCAGCCCGCTCTACGCCTTGCGCGATACTTTTGCCGGTCACCATCGCCTGCCGCTCGACCAGACGCACATCTACGGCATCGTCAGCCTGATGTTCTGGTCGATGATGATCATCGTGACGCTGAAATACGTCTCGGTGATCATGCGCGCCGACAACAAGGGCGAGGGCGGCAGCCTGGCGCTGCTGGCGCTGATCAACCAGCACACCGCGGGCAAGCGCTGGGGCCGGGGCATCGTGCTGCTGGGCGTGTTCGCCACCGCGCTGTTCTATGGCGATTCGATGATCACCCCGGCGGTGTCGGTGATGGGTGCGATCGAGGGGCTCTCGGTCTACCAGCCCAGCATGCAAAGCTGGGTCGTGCCGATGGTGGTGGCGATCCTGATCGCGCTGTTCCTGATCCAGAGCCGGGGCACTGAGCGCGTCGCCACGTTCTTTGGCCCGATCATGCTGGTCTATTTCGCCACGATCGCGGTGCTGGGGGCCGTGAGCATTGCTCTGTTGCCCGGAGTGATCGGCGCGCTTTCGCCCCACCACGCCGTGGCGATGTTCGCCGCCGATCCGTTCCGCGGATTCCTGGCGATGGGCGCCGCCGTGCTGGCGGTGACCGGGGCCGAGGCCCTCTATGCCGACATGGGCCACTTCGGGCGCAACCCGATCCGTGTTTCGTGGCTGGCGCTGGTGCTGCCCGCGCTGGTGCTCAACTACCTGGGCCAAGCCTCGCTGCTGATGCGCGAGGGCCAGGCCGCACTGGTCAGCCCGTTCTATTTCCTGGCGCCTGACTGGTTCCAGTGGCCCTTGCTGATCATTGCCAGCCTGGCGGCGGTGATCGCCTCGCAAGCGGTGATCTCGGGCGCGTTCTCCGTCACGCAGCAGGCGATCCAGCTGGGCTTCATCCCGCGCATGACGATCCGCCACACCAGCACGTCGGCCGGGCAGATCTACATTCCGGTGATCAATTCCGCTCTCATGGTGGCGGTGATCCTCCTGGTGCTGATGTTCCGCCATTCGTCCAACCTCACGGCCGCCTATGGCATTGCCGTGACCGGGGCGATGATGATCGACAACGTGCTGCTGGGCGTGGTGCTGATCAAGCTGTGGCACTGGCGGCCGGTGCTGGCCACCGGCCTGCTGGCCTTGTTCATGGCGATCGACCTGGGCTACCTGGGCGCGAACCTTACCAAGATCCCCGATGGCGGCTGGGTGCCGCTGGTGATGGGCATCACCATCTTCACGCTGCTTACCACCTGGTCCCGCGGGCGGGCACTGATGCGTGCCGGGATGGCCGAAGGATCGATTCCCCTGGAGGTCTTCACCAAGTCTGCCCATTCCAGCGCCGCGCGGGTGGCCGGCACGGCGATCTTCATGGCCTCTGCGTCCAACGGGGTGCCCTCGGCGCTGTTGCACAACATCAAGCATAACAAGGTGCTGCACAACCGCGTGGTGATCCTGACGGTGCAGATCCAGGACGAGCCCTATGTCGATCTGGCGCAGCGATCGGACGTCAAGGACTTCGGCAACGGGTTCTATCGCCTCACCCTGCGCTTCGGGTTCCTGGAAGAGACCGACGTGCCGGCCGCGCTCAAGACCATCACCACCTGCGGTGAACCGTTCGACATGATGAAGACCAGCTTCTTCCTCTCGCGCCAGACGCTGATCCCCTCGGACAAGCCGGGCATGGCGCTGTGGCGGGAAAAACTGTTTGCCTGGATGCTCCGCAATGCGGCCAGCGCGATGGAATTCTTCCGCCTGCCAACCAACCGCGTGGTCGAGCTGGGCAGCCAGCTACGTATTTGATCGAAAACGGGCTATGCTGGGCTTTGCGGTCTGCGCCGGTTCTGGCAAAGCTATAACCGGTGGAAACCTCCACACATCATGCCGGGGCCTGTACGCGCGTGAGTGACATCGAAATCTTGCGCGATATCCTCGATGCGCAACTGGAGATGGTCTGCCGTTTCACCGCGGATGGCACGATCCTGTTCGCCAACGCGGCTTATGCGCGCATGATGCAAAGCCCGCCCGAGCGGCTGACCGGCCGCAACTTGTGGGTCTTCATCCCCGAAAGCGAGCATGCGGCGATCCGTGCCGAACTCGCGCAACTGACCCCGGACAATCCGGCACGCACGATCGAGAATCGCCTGGAAGTGGTCGATGGCACCGTGCGCTGGACGCTGTGGCGCAACCACGCCCTGGCATTCGATGACCAGGGACGCTGGCAGGTGGCGCAATCCACCGGGATCGACATTACCGAGCGCAAGACCCTGGAAGATCGCCTGCGCCTGATGGTGGAGGAACTCAATCATCGCGTGAAGAATACGCTGATGGTGGTTCAGGCCATGGCGTGGCAATCGTTTCGGGGCGCGCATGCCCCGGTCGATGCGGTGGAGAATTTCAACGCGCGGCTGCATGCGCTGGCCTCTGCCCACACGATCTTGAGCCGGGAGCAATGGGCCGGCGCGCCATTGGCCGAAGTGGTGCGCCAGGGGCTGACGATCTGCAACGGCGGCGAACTGGGCGTGGGCGGCGCGCGGCGGCTGGCCGTGTCGGGGCCAGACTTGCGAGTCTATGCCGCGCCAACGGTTTCGCTGGTCATGGTGCTGCACGAATTGGCGACCAACGCGATCAAGTATGGCGCACTGTCCAACACGGCGGGCACCGTGGCGATCGCCTGGGACGTGCAGGACGATGGCAGCGTTGCCCTGGAATGGCGCGAGCATGGCGGCCCACCGGTGGCGCCGCCGGCGCGCAGCGGCTTTGGTTCGCGGCTGATCCGCGACGCCATCACCCGCCAACTCAGCGGCGAAGCGCACCTTGACCATGCAGTGACCGGGCTTGTCGTCCGCCTTGTGCTGCCCGCCCAGCATTTCGATCCCCCCGCCGCCCACCCAGCCTTCCCAGACTTGCGCGAGGATGACACATGACCACGCCCGCCCAGCCTCTTGCCGGCCGCCGCGTGCTGGTGGTCGAAGACGAATTCATCGTGGCGGCCATGTTGGCCGACATGCTGGAAGACGAGGGCGCGGAGGTTGTCGGGCCGATCGGCACGCAGGTTGACGCCTTGGCCGTGGCGGCGAGCGAAGCACTGGACGTGGCCGTGCTCGATTGGAACCTGAACGGGGAACCGGGCGCACCCGTGGCGCGCATCCTGCGCGCGCGTGGCATCCCCTTTGCCATTTCAACCGGCTATGGCGCGGTAGAGGCCGAATTTGCCGACGTGCCGGTGCTCAACAAGCCCTATGCCCCGGCTCGCCTGACCGCCTGCCTCGAAGGCCTGCTGGCTGGCTGAACCGGGGCTGGCATATTAGCGATCAGTGCTTGAGCGAGTCAGACGCTTCGTCGGCGCCCTGCTTCACCCGATTGCCAAACTTGTCGGCGGCAGTGCCGGCCTTGTCAGCCGCCTTGTCGAGCTTGTGCCCGGCGTCGTCGGCGGCCTTGTCTGCAGCCTTGCTGGCGTTGTCGAGCGCCTTGTCGGCGGCGGCAGCAACGTTGTCCGCAGCCTTGTCGGCAGCGCGGCCGGCGTCCTTGGCGGCGTCGCGCGCGTCGTCAGCGGCCGAATTGGCAGCAGCCGCAGTCTGGTCCTGGGTCTTTTCCGAACAGGCGGCAAGGCCGCCTGCGGCAAGCATCAGCGCAGGAAGGGCGAGGATAATACGGCGCATGAGACGGTCACTCCCGTTCGTGGTGGTTTTGCCATGGCCAACGCGGGACCCGCCGTGGCGTTCCCCATCATGCGCCGCGATCAATCGTGCGGGGTGGTGCTTTCCGCCTCGTCCACGGCCTGCTCGCTGCCCAGGCCATGGCGCAGCAGCATCGGGATCTGGGCAAAGGTGAACAGGAACGACAGCGCGCTCACGCCCCACAGCTTGGCCGAAAGCCAGCCATCGAAGCTGAGGGTGTGGCGCAGCACTTCGTTGAGCGCGGCCAGGAACAGGAAGAACCACGCCCAGTTGCGCGACAGCTTGCGCCAGCCGGCCTCGTCCAGCCCGTCGAACGCGCTTTGCAGCAGCAGGCGCAGCACTGCCTTGCCGCGCGCCAGGCCAATGAACAGGCCGGCGGCAAACAGCAGGTAGATCACCGTGGGCTTGATCTGGATCCAGAACGGATCGCCCAGGAACACGGTAAGCGTGCCAAAGCCCAGGATCAGCGTGGTCGAAAGCCACAGCATGGGCGAAACCTTGCCCAGGCGCCATTTCGACACGATCAGCGCGGCCACCGTGGCGGCCATGAACACGACCGTGCTCTTGGTGATTGCCACCACCGCGCCCACGCCCGAATCCGCGCTCTTGTCCGGGCTGAAATGGCGATAGGCGAGGAAGAACACCAGCAAGGGGCCGTAATCGACCGCCAGGTTCACCCAGGATGATTTGGGTTTGCCTGTCTGGTGCTTGTGCTGTCCCGCGTTCATTGAAACACCCCCGCAATCACCTTGGCCACCAGATCGGGATCGAACGGGCGAAGGTCATCAATGGTTTCACCCACGCCGATGGCATGGATCGGCAGGCCATATTGTTCGGCCGCCGCCACCAGCACGCCGCCGCGCGCGGTGCCATCGAGCTTGGTCATGATCAGGCCCGAAACGCCCGCCACATCCTTGAAGATTTCAATCTGCTGAAGCGCGTTCTGCCCGTTGGTGGCATCGAGCACCAGCACCACGTCGTGCGGCGCCTCAGGGTTGAGGCGGCCCAGCACGCGGCGGACCTTGGCCAGCTCGTCCATCAGTTCGCGCTTGTTGTGCAGGCGCCCGGCGGTGTCGACGATCAGCACGTCGGTGCCCCGGTCGGTGGCAGCCTTGACCGCATCGAACACGATCGAGGCGGGATCGCCCCCTTCCGGCCCGGTGACGATCGGCACGCCCAGCCGGTCTGCCCAGACTTTCAGCTGGCCGATGGCGGCGGCGCGGAATGTGTCGCCGGCCGCCAGCATCACCGAATAGTCGAGTTCCTGGAACAAGTGCGCCAGCTTGGCGATCGTGGTGGTCTTGCCCGAACCGTTGACCCCGATCACCAGGATCACCTGGGGGCGGGGGAAGGCAACGATATCGAGCGGCTTGGCCACCGGGCGCAGGATCGCGGCGATTTCCTCGGCCACAGCGGCGCGCAGGGCGGCATCGTCCAGCCCGCCATCGAACCGGGCGGCGGCCAGAGTCTTGCGGATGCGGGCCGCCGCGCGCGGGCCCAGGTCCGACATGATCAGCGCGTCCTCGATCTCGTCGAGCTGCGCATCGGTGAGGCGGGTGGCGCCACCCAGGCCCGCGAGGTTGCCGGCCAGCCGTTCCGACGTCTTGCGCAGCCCGCCTACCAGGCGTTCCGACCAGCTGTCGCTACTCATGCCAGCATTCCTTCTTCGATTCTTTCGGGTGTCAGCGTCACCAGGCTGCCAGGCGGCGTGCCGGCAGGCAGGCGATAGGGCGCGAAATCCGGGCCATGGCCGGTGCCGTCGCGTTCGGCAAGCACTTGTGCGGGGCGCCCGACCAGGCCTTGCAGCCAGGCCTGGCGCGCATGGGCGACCGCGGCGCGCAGTTGCGCGGCGCGTTCGCGCACCAGCGGCGGCGAGACCTGGGGCATGCGCGCGGCGGGCGTGCCGGGGCGGGGCGAATAGGGAAAGACGTGGCCGTGAACGATCTGCGCCTGTGTCACGATGGAGAGGTTGTCGGCATGCATCGCTTCGTCTTCGGTGGGAAAGCCGGCGATCAGGTCTGCGCCGATGGCCATGTCCGGGCGGTGGCGCCGCAGCGTTTCCACCAGGTCCAGCGCCTGGGCGCGGGTATGGCGGCGCTTCATCCGCTTGAGCACCATGTCTGCCCCCGATTGCAGCGAGAGGTGCACATGCGGCATCACGCGCGGCTCGTGGCACAGCAGATCGAGCAGCAGCGGATCGATCTCCACCCCATCGACCGAGGACAGGCGCAGCCGGGGCAGGGCGGGGAAGGCGCGCAGGATCGCCGCGACCAGATCGCCCAGGCGCGCGGGGATCGGCAGGTCGGCGCCCCAGCTCGTCAGGTCCACGCCGGTCAGCACCACTTCGGCCACGCCATGGGCCAGGTGCCCGGCCACGGTTTCCAGCACTTGCGCGACAGGCGCAGAACGGCTGGCGCCGCGCCCGGCGGGAATGATGCAGAACGTACAGGCATGGTCGCAGCCGTTCTGCACCGCCACGAAAGCGCGGGTGTGGCGTTCCGATGGCGCCACGGGCAGCGCGGGGGCAGGGACCTGCCAGCGGGCGGGATCGAGCTTGGCAGTGTTTTCCACCACGCCGTCCACTTCGTCCATCGCGGCAAAACCGGCCGGGTCGATCGTCGCGGCGCAGCCGGTCACCAGCAGCCGCGCCTCGGGATGGTCGCGGCGCAGGCGGCGCACCGCGCGGCGCGACTGGCGCACGGCTTCGGCCGTGACGGCGCAGGAATTGACCACGACGGTGGGCGTTGCGGCGCTGGCCAGCAGGCCGCGAATCGCCTCGCTTTCCGAAAGGTTCATCCGGCAGCCGAGCGTGACGACTTCGGGGGCGGCAGGCGCGGACACGTCAGGTCTCAGAGCGGGTAGAGCGCGTCGTCGAAAGCGCCTTCGAAGCTGGTGGTGGCCGGGCCGGTCATGGTGATGGAGCCGCCTTCGGGCCAATCGATGCGCAAGGCGCCACCCGGCAGCGTGACCGCCACGCTGCGGCCCACCAGCTTGCGCCGCATGGCGGCCACCGCCGTGGCGCAGGCGCCGGTGCCGCAGGCGCGGGTCAGCCCGGCGCCGCGTTCCCATACGCGCAGCGCGAGGTGGTCGGGGCCGATCAGGCTCGCCACGTTGACGTTGACGCGTTCGGGAAAGACCGGGTCATGCTCGATGATCGGGCCCAGGCGCGCCAGGTCCACCGCGCTTGCATCGGGCACGAAAAACACCGCATGGGGGTTGCCGACATTGACCGCAACCGGGTTTTCGAGGGTTTCCCAACCCAGCGGCATGGCCAGCGTGTCCATAGCATAGGCCAGGGGAATCGCGTCCCAGTCAAAGCGGGGGGCGCCCATGTCCACGGCAATCCCGGCATCGGTGGCCTGCGCTTCGATCAAGCCGCCGGCGGTTTCGATGCGCGTGCGGCCAGCGCGCTCGGCGGCCAGCAGCAGGCCCACCGCGCGGCTGGCATTGCCGCAGGCGCCCACTTCGCTGCCGTCGGGATTGAAGATGCGCATCGCCACGTCGGCACGGGCCGACGGCTCCAGCACGATCAACTGGTCGCAGCCGATGCCGGTATGGCGGTCGGCCAATGCGCGGGCGCGGCCGGGCGAAAGCGGCAGCGGCGTCTCGCGCGCGTCGATCACCACGAAATCGTTGCCCAGGCCGTGCATCTTGAGGAAGGGAATGCGCATGGGGCGCGATCTAGGCGCCAACGGGCCTTGGCGCAATGGTTCAGCCGTTGGCGGCGCGATCCTGCGCGGGGGCGATGTCTGCCGTATCATGGCCGGTAACCAGCAGATCCTCGGCCGCCAGGGCCGTGCGCACGGTCTGCGCGTCCTGCGGCTGGCCATAGAGGAAGCCCTGGCCCTTGAACGAGCCAAGCTTGCGCAGTTCTTCGAGCACGCCTTCGCTTTCGATCCCTTCGGCCGTGAGCGGAAGGTCGAGCCCCTGGCCCAGCGACGTGATCGCGGCCACGATGGTTGCGCTGTCCTTGCAGCGATCGAGCGTGGAGACGAAGCTGCGGTCGATCTTGATGCGGTCGAACGGCAGCGAGCGCAATTGCGCGATCGAACTGTAGCCGGTGCCGAAATCGTCGAGGCTCAGGCGAATGCCCTGGTTCTTGAGGCTGGCCACCAGCGAGCGGACCAGCGGCAGGTTCTCGTGCAGGCAGGTCTCGGTGATTTCCACGTCCAGCCGATGCGGCGGGAAATTCGCTTCTACCAGCAGCTTGAGCAGGCGCTGCGCGAACCATGGATCGCGCAGTTGCAGGGGCGAGACATTGACCGAAAGCGTGAGCGAGGCATCCCAATCGCGCGCGTCGGCCAAGGCCTGGCGAATGAGCGATTCGGACAGTTCGGCAATCACGCCGATTTCCTCGGCCACGGGGATGAACACATCGGGCGCAATCAGCCCGTGGCGCGGCGATTGCCAGCGGGCGAGCATTTCGAAGCCGGTCAGGCGGCCGGTGTCGATATCGATCTGCTTTTCGTAATAGGGCACGAATTCGCCCCGCGCGATGCCCTCGCGAATGCCGCTTTCCAGTTCGGCGCGAAAGCGCAGTTCCTTTTCCATCGCCGGGTCGAACCAGCAGAACCGGTTCCGCCCGCTGCTTTTGGCCTGGTACATCGCCAGGTCGGCGTGGTGTTGCAGGCGCGCGGCCGCGATCGCATCGTCGGTGCCGGCAGGAATGGTGGCCCCGTCGCTGCGGGCAAGGCCGATCGAACCGGAAATCTCCACCTCGCACTCGGCTAGCACCACCGGCTCGGCCAGGGCGGCGTTGAGTTGCTCGGCAATCTGCTCCACCACGCCTGCGCGCGCCGGATCGAACCGCATGGCGCAGGTGAATTCGTCGCCGCCGATACGGGCGATGATAGCGCCCGAGGGCAGGATCGCGCGCAGCCGGCTGGCCGTTGCCACCAGCACCGCGTCGCCCGTCTGGTGGCCATGCAGATCGTTGGCGCGCTTGAACTTGTCGAGATCGAGCATGAACAGCGCGACGGCATCGCCCTGGACGCGGGCCTCGTGCACCAGGGTCTCGATCGCGCTGTCCAGGCTGCGGCGGTTGAGGCAGCCGGTGAGCGGATCGGTGAAGGCCAGGGTGCGGGCGGTTTCTTCGGCGCGGCGGCGTTCGCGCACTTCGCCGGTCAGTTCGACATAGCGGCGCCAGCCGAAGATGATCAGCGCGATGTTGAGCAGCAAGGCATTGGCCAGGATCGAATCGACGCTGGCGCCGCCGAACAGCACGTGGCGCACGGTGCTGGTCAACACGGCCGAACCCGATCCGACGAACAGGATGATGGCGGCGGTGATGATGCCCAGGGCAACGATGTCACGCTCGGCGCGGGCAATTCCGGGCTGCGGGGTTGCGGTCGTGCCGCTGTCGAGTGCCGCGCTTGCCATGCCGTTACCTGCCGTATTCCCCCGGGGCTGCCGATGAAGCCCCCCATTGACCGATCCCGGGAATCTACGTGCGGCAGGTTGAAATATTGGTTAAGGTCTCGGCAGTGGCGCATTTGCGGGCGTTTGAGCCGGGCCGGGGTTGCAATCGGACGGGCGCGCGGGTAAGGGCGGCGCTCTGCAAGGGCCGGGAATCGCCGGCGCTGATGCGGATTCGTTTTGTACGCCCCCTGATGGATGGCGCACGCTGGTCGGCGAGGTTTCGCCCACCGGCGTTTTTCGCGTTATCGGCTGGTGGCGTGCGGCTTGGCAATGGAGCAGCGCGTGTTCGACAGTCTTTCCGACCGGCTTGGCGGCGTATTCGACCGCCTGCGCGGACGCGGCGCGCTTTCCGAAGACGATGTGCGTGGCGCGATGCGCGAAGTGCGCATTGCCCTGTTGGAGGCCGACGTGGCCCTACCGGTGGTGCGCCGCTTCGTCGACCGTGTCACCGAAGAGGCCGTGGGCCAGTCGGTGCTCAAGTCGGTCACGCCTGGCCAGCAGGTCGTCAAGATCGTCAACGATGCCCTGGTCGAGATGCTGGGCAGCGAGGCGGCCGATCTCGATCTGGCGGCCACCCCGCCGGTGGTGATCATGATGGTCGGCCTGCAGGGTTCGGGCAAGACCACCAGCACCGCCAAGATCGGCAAGCTGATCAAGGAAAAGCGCGGCAAGAAGGTGCTGATGGCGTCGCTCGACGTCAATCGCCCTGCCGCGCAGGAACAGTTGAAGGTGCTGGGCGAGCAGGCCGGCGTGGCCACGCTGCCGATCGTGCCGGGCCAGTCGCCGGTGGAAATCGCCACCCGCGCGATGAACGCGGCCAAGCTCCAGGCCGTGGACGTGCTGCTGCTTGACACCGCCGGGCGCCTCCACGTCGATGCCGCGCTGATGGACGAGATGAAGGCCGTGGCCGCCGTCTCCACCCCGCGCGAAACGCTGCTGGTGGTCGATTCGCTGACCGGCCAGGACGCGGTCAACGTCGCCCAGGCCTTTGCCGGCGAAGTGGACCTGACCGGCGTGGTGCTCACCCGCATGGACGGCGATGCACGCGGTGGTGCGGCGCTGTCGATGCGCGCCGTCACCGGCAAGCCGATCAAGTTTGCCGCGACGGGTGAAAAGCTCGACGCGATCGAGCAGTTCCAGCCCGAACGCGTGGCCGGTCGCATCCTGGGCATGGGCGATATCGTCTCGATCGTCGAAAAGGCGGCCGCGACGATCAAGCAGGACGAAGCCGAACGTCTTGCCGCGCGCATGGCCAAGGGCCAGTTCGACATGAACGACCTGCGCAGCCAGTTGCAGCAGATGCAGCGCATGGGTGGCCTGGGTGCGCTCGCGGGGCTGATGCCGGGCATGAAGAAGGCCAAGGCGGCGATGGCCCAGTCCGGCATGGACGACAAGGTTCTGCTGCACATGGACGCGATCATCGGCTCGATGACGGTCAAGGAACGCGCCAAGCCCGAATTGCTCAATGCCAAGCGCAAGATCCGCGTGGCCAAGGGTTCGGGCACCACGGTGCAGGACGTCAACAAGCTTCTGAAGATGCACATGGAAATGGCCAAGGCCATGAAGCAGATCAAGAAGATGGGCGGCCTCAAGGGGCTGGGCGCGCTGTTCGGCAAGGGCGGCCTGGGCGCCGCCATGCCGGGGCTGGACCAGCAGGGCGGCGGCGGCATGGGCGGTCTAGGTGGTCTTGGCGGCGGCCTTGGTGGCCTGCCCGGCCTGGGCGGCGGGGGCTTGCCCTCCAACATGGCCGACCTGCTCAAGAAGAAATGATTTTTCCGTTATTTTCAGTTTAGTCGAAAGGTAGTCGAATGTCTGTTTCTCTGCGTCTGTCGCGTGGCGGTTCCAAGAAGCGCCCCTATTACAAGATCGTTGCGTCGAACAGCCGCGCCCCGCGCGATGGCAAGTATCTGGAGCAGGTGGGCACCTACAACCCGCTGCTCGCCAAGGATGCTGCCGATCGCGTGCGCCTGGTCGAAGACCGCGTGCGTTACTGGCTTGGCGTTGGCGCCCAGCCGACCGACCGCGTTGCCCGCCTGCTCGACAAGGCCGGCATCAAGGAACGCGCCCCCACCAACAACCCCAAGGCTGGCGAACCCGGCAAGAAGGCCAAGGAACGCGCCGAAGACAAGGCTGAAAAGGCCGCTGCTGCTGCTGAAGCCGCGGCTGCTGCCAACGCGCCTGCCGAATCCGCCGAAGCCTGAGGCGATTAGAGCGGCATGACGCACGATCGACCGGTCACGCTGGCGGCCATCGCCGGCGCCCATGGCGTGGCCGGCGAAGTGCGCCTCAAGCTGTTTGGAGAAGGCGTGGCGGCGTTGAAGGCCTACAAGGCGTTCAACGGCGGCACCCTGACCCTGGAAAAGCTGCGCGACGACGGCAAGGGCGGGGCGATCGCCCGCTTTGCCGAAGTGACCACGCGCAACGCGGCGGAAGGCTTGCGCAGCACGGCGCTGACCGTGCCGCGCTCGGCCCTGCCGCCACTCGCCGAGGGTGAGTATTACCACGCCGACCTGATCGGCCTGCCCGCCCATTCCACCGACGGCACCGTGCTCGGCACGTGCGTGGGCGTGGACAATTACGGCGCGGGCGACGTGCTCGATATCGAGCGGCCCGATGGCAAGCGCTTCATGGTGCCGATGCGCGAGGAAGCGGTTCCGGAATGGAGCCAGGAGCGCCTGTTGATTGACGCGCTTTACGCGGAATAGTATATACGCTCTGTATATACAGGAGCGTGCTCGTGACCGAGCAATTCAAAGCCAAGAGCTTCATGTCCGGCAATTCGGTTGCGCTGCGCCTGCCCAAGGGGCTTGGCGTCGATCCTGGCATCGACTGGACCGTGGAATGGCGGGGCGACGCCTTGGTTTTTCACGCCATGGATCGGCCTAAGCGCAAGTTCAATATCGACAAGGTCTGGGGCATTGGCGCCGGCCTGGGCCTGGAATTGCGCAAGCCGGAGGATCGGGTGTTCGAACCGAGCCGGCGTGTGTGGGATGACATGTCCGACGAACAGGCATGAAGTATCTGCTCGATACCAATGCCATCATCGTCGCGCTTGAGGCGCGCAGCGAGATGTTGCGTGCTCGCCTTGCCGAATGCGAGGAGGGCGATCTTGCCACATCGGCCATTGTCCACGCGGAAATCCTGCTGGGCATTGAAGCGGGCAAGCCGCCGTTGCGCGAGGTATTGGCCATCTTCTCGGAAGAAGTGCCAGTCTTGGCCTTCGATGCGGCCGCTGCTGAAGCCTATGCCCGCGTTCCGTTCCGGCGTGGGAGTTTCGATCGCCTGATTGCGGCCCATGCACTGGCGCTCGATCTGGTGCTGGTCACTGACAGCGTGGCCGACTATGCCGACGTGCCGGGGCTAAAGGTCGAGAACTGGGTGCGATAAGGCACGGTTGCCAAGGCCGCTTGGCCACGCCAAGGCGCCTCCACCAGCCTGCGGCTGGTCCCCCTCCCCGTGCCGGGGAGGATCGAGCAGGACTTTTTACATGACCTTCCACGCTGCCGTTCTCACGCTTTATCCCGAGATGTTTCCCGGGCCGCTGGGGGTGAGCCTGGCCGGGCGCGCGCTGGGGGAGGGCAAGTGGACGCTCGATCCCGTGCAGATCAGGGACTTTGCTGCCGACAAGCACCGTACGGTGGATGATACGCCGGCCGGGGGCGGAGCGGGCATGGTATTGCGCGTGGATGTGCTGGCTAAGGCCATCGATCATGCGCGGGGGCTGATGGCGCAAAAGATCCTCCCCGAGGCGGGGAGGGGGACCGCCGACGAAGTCGGTGGTGGAGGGGTCTCTGCGCCTGACGCGGCGCTTGAGGACGCGAACCCCCTCCACCAGCCTGCGGCTGGTCCCCCTCCCCGTGCCGGGGAGGCCATCCCCGTCATCGCCATGACACCGCGTGGTAAGCCGTTGACGCAGGCGCGGGTGCGCGAGCTGGCGGCGGGGCCGGGCGTCATTGTCGTGTGCGGGCGGTTCGAGGGGTTTGACGAGCGGATTTTCGAAGGCCGCCAGGTGGAGGAAGTCTCGGTGGGAGACATCATCCTGTCCGGAGGCGAATGCGCGGCGCTGATGCTGCTGGATGCTTGCATTCGCCTGCTTCCCGGCGTAATGGGCGCGGCTTCCAGTGGGCATGAAGAGTCGTTCGAAAACGGGCTGCTCGAATATCCCCACTATACCCGCCCCCAGGAATGGGAAGGGCGCACGATCCCGCAAGTGCTGCGATCGGGGGATCATGCGAAGATCGCGGAATGGCGGCAACGCCAATCCGAGGATGACACACGGTTACGCAGGCCGGACCTTTGGGAGCGTCATGTCGACGCTCGGGCCCAGTCTGCCTCTGGCGCGCGGCAAAAAAGTGCAGGACGTTTGAAAAATGAACCTGATTCAGCAGCTTGAAGCTGAAGCCATCGCCGAATTCAAGGCGAAGAAGTCCATTCCCGAATTCCGCGCCGGCGACACCGTCCGCGTGGGCGTGCGCGTTGTCGAAGGCGACCGCACCCGTGTTCAGGCCTATGAAGGCGTGGTGATCGCGCGTTCGAACCGTGGCCTGGGCTCGAACTTCACCGTCCGCAAGATCTCGTTCGGCGAAGGCGTGGAACGCGTGTTCCCGCTCTACTCGCCCAACATCGATTCGATTACCGTCGTCCGTCGGGGCGTGGTGCGTCGTGCGAAGCTGTACTACCTTCGCGGCCGCACCGGCAAAAGCGCCCGTATTGCTGAACGGCGCGACGTGCGCGCCGGCCAGGAAGGCTGAGAAGCCACCGCCGCGACACGGAAATGACCGTAGAAAGGCGTCCTGGCATACCCGCCAGGGCGCCTTTTTGCTTATCGGGAACAGCCTCTTGCTATGCGTTTTCGTCTTCTGCTGCTTTCCGGCGCGCTTGCCTGCGCGCCCGCTTTCGCTCCGTCCGCGCTGGCCGGGGATGCGCCCGTGACCGGTAGCGTGGCCCGCCAGGCCGCCCCGCTCACGCTGGAGCGCGTCTTTGCCAGCCCGTCGCTCAACGGGCCGACCCCGCGCGGCGTGCAGCTTTCGCCCGATGGGCGCTATCTCACGCTGCTCAAGAACCGCGCCGACGATCGTGAGCGGTTCGACTTGTGGGGGTTCGATCGCAAGACCGGCAAGTGGTCGATGCTGGTCGATTCGCTCAAGCTGTCTTCGGGCCGCGTGCTGAGCGAAGCGGAGAAGATGCAGCGCGAGCGCCAGCGCATCGGCGACCTGAAGGGCATCGTCAGCTATGACTGGGCGAGCGACAGCAAGGCCGTGCTGGTGCCCTTGGATGGCGATCTGCTGTTGGCCGGCCTCGATGGCACGGTGCGCAAGATCGCCGGCACGACCGGCGGGGAATTGAACCCTCGCCTGGGGCCTGAAGGGCAGAGCATTGCCTTCGTGCGCGATCGCCGCCTGTGGGTGGCCCCGGTCGACGGCAAGAGCGCCCCGCGCGCGATCAGCCCCGAGGAAACGGCAGGCACCGTGCACTGGGGCGAGGCGGAGTTCGTGGCCCAGGAAGAACTGGCGCGGATGAACGGCTTCTGGTGGGCGCCCGATGAAAAGCGCCTGGCGGTGGAACGCTTCGACGAGGCAGCGGTGGGCGTGGTGACGCGCGCGGCGATCGGCGCGGATGGCACGCGCACGTTCGACCAGCGTTATCCGGCGGCCGGCGGCGCGAATGCCGATGTTTCGCTGTGGCTGATGGATGCCGATGGCAACCACCGCGTGGCTGTGGACCTAGGCAGCGACAAGGACATCTACCTTGGCCGGGTGGACTGGGCACGCGATGGCAAGACGCTCTATGTCCAGCGGCTGGACCGCGCGCAGACCCGGCTCGACATGCTGGCGGTGGACCCGGCGACGGGCAAGGCGCGCGTTCTCTTTACCGAGCAGGCGCGCGAGAAGAGCTGGATCAACCTGTCGAGCAACTATCGTTTCCTCGATGACGGCAGCCTGATCTGGTGGTCGGAACGCGATGGCTTTGGCCATCTCTACCGCTTCAAGCCAAACGGCGGCGATGCCCAGTGGCAGCAACTGACCAAGGGCGACTGGGCCGTGACCGACCTGGTCGGCGTGGACCAGAAGGCTGGCCGCGTGGTGTTTGCCGCTACCCGCGACGATGTGCTGGCCGGCCAGGTCTATGCCCTCTCGCTCAAGGCGCCCGACAAGATCGAGCGGCTGACCGATGCGGCGTTCGACAACAAGGCGAGCATGGACAGCAAGGGCCAGACCCTGATCGTGACGCGCAGCGCCGATGCGCAGCCGCCGCAATCCTATCTGGCCGATGCTACGGGCAAGCGCCTGGCCTGGATCGAGGAAAACAAGGTGGACGCGGGCCACCCCTATGCGCCCTACCTGGCTGCGCATCGCCCGGCCACGTTCGGCACGATCGCGGCCGCCGATGGCACCCCACTGCACTACATGATGATCACCCCGCCCCTGGTGCCGGGAAAGCGCTATCCGGTGTTCGCCTATCACTATGGCGGCCCCACCGCCAACGTGGTGCACAAGGGTTGGCAAGGTGCTCTGGCCGAGGCGATCGTGGCCAAGGGCTATATCTACTTCGCGCTGGACAACCGCGGTTCGGAAAACCGTGGCGTCGATTTCGCCAGCGCGATCTGGCACGCCATGGGTACGGTGGAAGTGGAAGACCAGCTGGCCGGGGCGCAGTGGCTGAAAACGCAGCCCTATGTCGATCCCAAGCGGGTCAGCACGTTCGGCTGGTCGTATGGTGGCTACATGACGGTCAAGATGCTCGAAGCCCATCCGGGCGTTTGGGCGGCGGGCATCGCGGTGGCGCCGGTGACCAAGTGGGAACTGTACGACACCGCGTATACCGAACGCTACCTGGGCAATCCCAAGCAGGTGCCGGAGGTCTACAAGGCCGCCGGCGCGCTGGAGCGGACGAGCCAGATCCGTGACCCGCTGCTGCTGGTGCACGGGATGGCCGACGACAACGTGGTGTTCGAGAACAGCACGGCCCTGATCGCCAAGATGCAGGGTGAGGCGGTGCCATTCGAGATGATGCTCTATCCCGGCTACACCCACCGCATCAGCGGGCCCAAGGTGAGCCAGCATCTCTATGAAACGATGTTCCGCTTCCTCGATCGCAACGGGGCGGGCACCGGCAAATAAGACGTTTGGGGGGCACAAGCCCCTTTCGCTTGGCTGGTTGGAACCAGCCGCTAAGGAACGGGCGCGCGCAAGGCGCCCGCAAGGGAGTGTAAGTTACCATGGGTTATCGGGTTGTAGTGGTGGGTGCGACGGGCAATGTCGGTCGCGAGATGCTCAACATCCTGGCCGAGCGCGAATTCCCGATCGACGAGATCGCCGCGCTGGCTTCGTCGCGCTCGCACGGCATCGAGATCGATTTTGGTGAAACCGGCAAGAAGCTCAAAGTTCAGAACGTCGAGCATTTCGACTTCACCGGCTGGGACATCGCGCTGTTCGCCGCCGGTTCCGGGCCGACCAAGATCTATGCGCCCAAGGCCGCTTCGCAGGGCTGCGTGGTAATCGACAATTCGTCGCTCTATCGCATGGACCCGGACGTGCCGCTGGTGGTGCCCGAAGTGAATCCCGATGCGATCGACGGCTATACGGCGCGCAACATCATCGCCAATCCCAACTGCTCCACCGCGCAGATGGTCGTGGCGCTCAAGCCGCTGCACGACAAGGCCAAGATCAAGCGTGTGGTCGTGGCCACCTACCAGTCCGTTTCGGGCGCGGGCAAGGAAGGCATGGACGAGCTGTTCGAACAGAGCCGCGCGATCTTCGTGGGTGACCAGGTGGAACCCAAGAAGTTCACCAAGCAGATCGCGTTCAACGTGATCCCGCACATCGACAGCTTCCTGGACGACGGTTCGACCAAGGAAGAGTGGAAGATGGTGGCCGAAACCAAGAAGATCCTCGATCCCAAGGTGAAGGTGACCGCGACCTGCGTGCGCGTGCCCGTATTCATTGGCCATTCCGAAGCCATCAACCTGGAATTCGAGGAAGAAATCACGGCCATCGAAGCCCAGGACATCCTGCGCGAGGCGCCGGGCGTGATGCTGGTGGATAAGCGCGAAAATGGCGGTTACGTCACCCCGGTGGAATGCGTGGGCGATTACGCCACCTATGTCTCGCGCGTGCGTGAAGATCCGACCGTGGACAGCGGCCTGTCGCTGTGGTGCGTGTCGGACAACCTGCGCAAGGGCGCCGCGCTCAATGCCGTGCAGATTGCCGAACTGCTGGGCCGCCGCCACCTGAAGAAGGGCTGAGCGAGCCGGCTATAACGGCCGCATGAAAAAGGCCCCGGTATTCCGCACGGGAATACCGGGGCCTCTTTGTGGGCGTGCCGCGCGTGTTATTGCGTGATGCGCGTGGTCGTGGTCACCGTGCCGGCGGCCGAAGCCGTGCGCACCGGGGTGTGGGTGGTGCGGCGCGCGACCTTCTTGACCGTGACCTTCTTCACCGGCGCGCGGGCAGCGCCCTGCGTGGTGACGGTGGTTTCCACGGTGGCCGGCGCGGGCTGCGGCGTGGTCATCGCCACGGCTGCGGCCTGGCGGGCGGCAGCCGCGTCAGCCGCCGAAGACTGCGCGGCGGCGGTGGCAACGTCGGCACGCGCGTTGGCGGCATCGGCCTGGTTCTGCGCGGCCTGGGCCTGGGCCTGGGCATCGGCGACGGCGGCGGCCGACTGGCGATCGGCCATTTCGGCCTTGTGCTTCTGCATCATGCCGATCGCGGTGTCGGCGAGCGCGGAGGCGTGGATCGCGTCATCGATGGCTTCGGGCTTGTGCCCGGCCGAAAGGTTTTCCTGGGCATGGGCCAGCGCGGCCTTGGCCTGGGCGGTTTCGCCCGGGCGGAACTCGGCCGTGCCGAGCTGCTCGGCCGTGTCGATCTTGGCCTGGGCCGCGGCGATCGCCTGGCGGGCGCGCTCGGCCTTGCCGGCGGCGTGGGCGGGGGCCGAAAAGCCGGCAATCATGGCAGTGGCCGCCAGCAGCGGCAGGGTGATCTTGGTCTTGCTCATCGAACGAACTCCACAATCGGATGGTGGATAGCGGATGGCCGCATGCGGCCGTGTTGGCGGGGGAACCGCAGGTGCGCGGCTTGCGTTCCGCAGGGCTTTCGCTTTGTCGCCAAAGCCGTGCACCTTGGCGCGATGGTGTGCCCAGACTGCGGCGAAGCGAGCGGGGCGGGGTTGCGTATCGCCCGCGCGAAAGAAAGAATGCCAAGTCTCAAAGTAGAGATTGGGGCGCCAGGCATTGCCGAGATGCCCCTCACGCCAGTATGGCCGCCGATCAAGGGCCACGTTGGTCCTAGTACCTTGTCGGAGGGACAATGCTGGAACACTTCGATGCCCTGCACGCGGTTGCCGGCCTGTTGGTGGGCATTCTCGTGGGCCTGACAGGTGTTGGCGGTGGATCGCTGATGACGCCGATGCTGGTGCTGATCTTCGGGATCAATCCAGGTACGGCCGTGGGCACCGACTTGCTGTTCGCCTCGCTGACCAAAGTCGTCGGTTCGGCCGTGCACGGCAAGCGTGACAGCGTGGACTGGCGCATCGTCGGGCGCCTGGCCATGGGCAGCGTGCCCGCAGCGGTCGTCACGCTGTTGGTCATTTCCAGCTGGGGCAGGCCGCCCGCTTCGGCCAGCAAGATCATGCTCCTCGTGCTGGGCGTGATGCTGATCCTCACCTCGCTCGCCACGCTGTTTCAAAAGCAGATTGCCGCCTTTGCGCAACGCAACGAAAGCGAAGGTGCCGCCGCGGCACGGGCGCCGTGGGCCACTGTGCTGCTGGGCGTGCTGCTGGGCGTGGCAGTCACATTGTCTTCGGTAGGGGCAGGGGCGATCGGGGTGACTGCGCTGCTGCTGCTCTATCCCGGCCTGCGCATCGCGCGCATCGTGGGCAGTGACATCGCCCATGCCGTGCCGCTGACGCTGGTGGCCGGCTTTGGCCACTGGATCATCGGTGACGTGAACCTGCTGCTGCTGGGTGCACTGCTGCTTGGCTCCATCCCCGGCGTTATAATCGGCAGCCTGTTGTCCACCCGCGCGCCCGATCGTATCCTGCGCCCGGCGCTGGCCGCCGTTCTGCTGGTATCGGGAATCAAGTTGCTGAGCTGATGGATACGAAGACGACGTTTTACCAAGGGTTTGGCGGCACGAGCCTGGCGCTGCACGAATTGGGCAAAGGCCGCCCGGTCATCCTGCTGCACGGCCTGTTTTCCTCGGCCCAGGTCAACTGGATCAAGTTCGGCACGGCGGCGCAACTGGCCGCAGCGGGGTTTCGCTGCCTGATGCCCGATCTGCGCGCGCATGGGCAAAGTGCCGCGCCGCATGAAGCAGAAGCCTATCCGCCCGATGTGCTGGCGCGCGATGTGGCGGCGCTGGTCGATGGCTTGGGCCTGGAAGACTTCGATCTCGTCGGCTTTTCGCTGGGCGCGCGCACCGCGGCGCGCAGCGTGATCGCCGGTCTTGCTCCGCGCAAGCTTGTCCTGGCGGGAATGGGGCTGGAAGGGCTGGCCGGATGGAACCAGCGCCTGGCCTTTTTCCGCAAGGTGATCGATGGCTTCGGCACGTTCCGCCACGGCGATCCGGAATATCTGTCGCAGCAGTTCCTGAAAACCAGCGGGGTGGATCGCGTGGCAGTGCGCCAGTTGATCGGCGCGATGGAAGACACCGATCCGGCCGCACTGGTGGCGATCGCCATGCCCACGCTGGTGCTGTGCGGCGATCAGGACAACGACAACGGCAGTGCCGACAAGCTGGCGCAGGCGCTGCCCAATGCCCGCCGCGCGACGATCCCCGGCACGCACATGGGCTGCGTCACCCGGCCCGAGTTGGGCGCGGAACTGGTTTCATTCCTCACCACTTCGGCTTGACCTGAGGGCATTTGGGCGGCACCCCATGGCGCATGGCCGGGCGGCAAGCCCGCCCGCCCCTGCAGGGAGTGCCCCATTCATGAAAACCCTCGTTTCCACCGTGGCGCTGGTTGCGGCCGCGCTCGCCGCGCCGGCGGCCCTGGCTGCACCAGCCGCAACGCCCGCAGACGTCGATGCCTGGCTGGCCCAGGCGGACAAGGCCTATGCCGATCAGACCGTCACTTCGGGCCGCGCCGAGTGGGTCTATGAAACCTATATAATCGACGATACCGCCCAGATCACCGCCGATGGCGGCGCGACGATGAGCAAGCTGCAGGTGGCCCAGGCCAAGCAGGCGGCCGAATTTGCCAAAGTGCCCGGCCTTTCGCCCGAAACGCTGCGCAAGCTGACGATGATCCGCACCCAGATCACCAGCCCGGCGCCGTCCACCCCGGGCGCGGCGGAGCAGTTCTCGGCGCTGCAGGCGCGCATCCAGGGCATCTATGGCAAGGGTCATGGCACGCTGCGCGGCCAGCCGATCAACGGCAGCGACATCGAGGAAGCGATGGCCACCAATCGCAATCCCGAAGAGCTGAAGGAAATGTGGCTGTCCTGGCACGACAGCGTCGGCACGCCGATGAAGGCGGACTATGCCAAGATGGTCGACATCGCCAATGCCGGCGCGCGCGAGCTGGGCTATGCCGACACCGGCGCGCTGTGGCGCGCGAACTATGACATGAGCCCGGACCAGTTTGCCGCGCTGACCGAAAAGGTCTGGGGCGAAGTGCGCCCGCTTTACCAGCAACTGCACTGCTATGTGCGTGGCAAGCTCAACGCCAAGTATGGCGACGGCGTGCAGCCGAAGAAGGGCCCGATCCGTGCGGATCTGCTGGGCAATATGTGGGCCCAGGAATGGGGTGGCATCTATGACGTGGTAGCGCCGCAGGGCGCGGGCGACATCGGCTATGACTTGACCGGCCTGCTCAAGGACAAGGGCTATGACCCGCTCAAGATGGTCAAGACCGGGGAGGGGTTCTACACCTCGCTGGGCTTCCAGCCGCTGCCCGCCACGTTCTGGCAGCGTTCGCAATTCACCAAGCCGCGTGACCGCGACGTGGTGTGCCATGCCTCGGCCTGGGACCTCGACAATGTCGACGACCTGCGCATCAAGATGTGCATCAAGGTGGACGCGTCGGACTTCGTGACGATCCACCACGAACTGGGCCACAACTTCTACCAGCGCGCCTATAATGCCCAGCCTTCGCGCTGGTACATGGAAGGCGCCAACGACGGCTTCCACGAGGCGATCGGCGATACCATGGCGCTGTCGATCACGCCCGATTACCTGGTAAAGCTTGGCCTGCTCGATCCGGCCAAGGTGCCGGGGCCGGACAAGGACATCGGCCTCCTGCTGCGCCAGGCGATGGACAAGGTGGCGTTCCTGCCGTTCGGCCTGCTGATCGACCGCTGGCGCTGGGGGGTGTTTTCCGGCCAGATCACGCCCGACAACTACGAAAAGGCCTGGAACGACATGCGACTGCAATACCAGGGCGTGGTGCCGCCGGGGCCGCGCGGCGCCGATGCCTTTGACCCAGGGGCCAAGTACCATGTGCCCGCGGGTGTGCCCTATACCCGCTATTTCCTGGCGCGGATCCTGCAGTTCCAGTTCTATGAAGCGGCCTGCAAGGAAGCGGGCTGGAAAGGCCCGCTGCACCGCTGCAGCTTCTATGGCAATCCCAAGGTGGGCGCCAAGCTTGACGCCATGCTCAAGATGGGTGCGTCCAAGCCCTGGCCCGATGCGCTGCAAGTGTTCACCGGCACGCGCGAGATGAGCGGCGGGGCGATGCTGCGCTATTTCGCGCCGCTTTCGGCCTGGCTGAAAAAGCAGAATGCGGGCGCCGATTGCGGCTGGTAATTCTTGCGCCGCAACATGGCCACCAAGGCCTGAGACGAGGCCGGATTCTTGAGGAATCCGGCCTCTTTTCTTGTGCAGCGCACTCTAAGCTACCGATTTCACTGGGTGAATTTCAGCGCTTGCCAGGCTGGGGCGAGTGTGAGACGCTTTCTTCAACAAACAAGAACACGATTGTTGAGGATGCTGGGGATGGAATTCAAACTTCCCGCCATTGCCTGCGCTGTTGTTGGCGGCATCTTGCTGGCCACGGCGCCCTGCGCCCAGGCGGAAACGGTTTCGGCGATGACGCCGGCCAGCGTCGTCACCGCGCTCAAGGCGCAAGGCTATCAGGCCAGCCTGGGCGAGGATTCCTCGGGCGATCCGCTGGTCACGGCCGATATCGGCGGCTGGCGATCGCAAGTGGTGTTCTATGATTGCAACGAGGTGACCCATGGCGGTTGCCAGTCGCTGCAATTTTCCAGCAGCTTCCATCCCGAACGCCCGTTCGACGCGGAAAAGGCCGTGGCTTTCGTCAATGCCAACCGATTCGGCGCGGTTTCGGTGGCGGCAGACAAGTCGGTCACCGTGTCGTGGGACGTGATCACCGGCAGTGGCATCGATACCTCGGTCTTTGCCATGGTGGTCAAATCCTATCGCATGGCGCTCGATTCGATCGGCAGCGAAGTGTTCCCCAGCAGCGGCCATCCGCAACTGGCCAGCGCCGCGCGCTGAGGCTGGAGGGGCCCAAATTCCATCCGGGCCCCTCGCCAACATCTTACCGGAACGGCGGCTCGTTGAAGGCGCGCAGCTTGCGGCTGTGCAGGCGGTCACCCTCGGCGCGCAGCAGGGCGCAGGCGGTCGTGCCGATTTCCAGGTGGGCGGCGATCGCTTCCTCGTAGAACCGGTTGGCCTGGCCGGGCAGCTTGATCTCGCCATGCAGCGGCTTGTCGGACACGCACAGCAGCGTGCCGTAGGGCACGCGGAAGCGATAGCCTTGCGCGGCGATCGTGGCGCTTTCCATGTCGATCCCCACCGCGCGGCTCAGGCTGAGGCGGCGGGCGGAATGGGCATAGCGCAGTTCCCAGTTGCGATCGTCGGTGGTGACGATCGTGCCGGTGCGCATGCGGGTCTTGAGGTCCGCCCCGCCGCTGCCGCTCACCACTTCGGCCGCCTGGGCCAGCGCCACCTGCACTTCGGCAATGGCCGGCACGGGAATTTCGGGCGGCAGCACATCGTCCAGCACGTGATCGTCGCGCAGGTAGGCATGGGCCAGCACATAGTCGCCGATCTTCTGGGTGGGGCGCAGGCCGCCGCAGTGGCCGATCATCAGCCAGGCTTCGGGGCGCAGCACGGCCAGGTGGTCGCAGATCGTCTTGGCGTTGGACGGACCGACGCCGATGTTGACCAGCGTGATGCCCGAGCGATCAGGCCGGATCAGGTGATAGGCCGGCATCTGGTGGCGGCGCCAGGCGGTGTCGGACAGCCGCTCGCGCGCGTGGGCGGTGTGGGCATCCAGCGCCAGGCCACCCGCGCCGGTCAGCGCCACGAAATCGTCCTGGCCCAGCTGGCGGCCCGCCCAGTCGACGAATTCATCGACATAGCGGTGGTAGTTGGTGAACAGGATGTAGCGCTGAAAATCGGCCGGGTTGGTGCCGGTGTAATGCGCCAGGCGCGCCAGGCTGAAATCGGTGCGCAGCCCGTCGAACAGCGCAAGCGGCGCGGGCCCGGCCCCGCCATCCAGGCTGGCGTCGAGCGCGTCGGCAATCTCGTCACCGATGTGCGCCAGGTCGGTGGTGGGGAAGTGCTTGGCCAGTTCGTTGGGCGAAACCGTGCCAAAGCCCAGCGTGCCATCGACCACGTAGGGAAACGGGATTTCCTGGGTCGAGGCGGCCACTTCCAGCGTGACTTCGTAATCGACCATCAACAGGCCGAGCTGCTCTTCCAGGTAGGCGGCAAAGAGCGCGGGGCGGGTGATGGTGGTGGCATAGCTGCCCGGCCGGGTCAGGCGGCCAAACGCGCGGCCGGCGGCGGTGCCGTGGCTGACCCCGGCAAAATGCAGGCGCAGTTCGGGATAGCAATAGGCCCCGGCCTGGCGCGCGGCCGGATCGGGCAGCGTGCCATCGGCGATATAGCGGGCAATATCGGCCCGCAGCCGCGCGCAGGCCGCGTCGTGGCGGGCGGCGAGTTCGGCAATGATGGCAGCGGGGGAGGTGGCGGTGAAAGTGTCGCTTGCGTTCATGATCTTGGTTTAAAGCATCGTGCGAAAAAGTGGGAACCGGTTTTTCGCGAAAAACGATGCGGCCAAAAAAACGCCGCACGATGACAGCGCAAGGGCAGCGGCTTTCCAACGGGAACGGCAACAAAAAAGGGCGCCCCGCGAGGGACGCCCTTTTTGCGATGCCGGATCGGCCGCGAAGAAATCAGGCTTGCGCCTCGCCTTCTTCGAGCAGGTCGGCCGGGATTTCGCCCGGTTCGGCATTGGGATCGTAGTCTTCGGTGAAACCGCCGGTGTCGCCTTCGAACATGGCGTCGATCACGTCGACACCCTTCGACTGCAGTTCGGCCTCATCGGTCGAACGGGCCACGTTCACCTTGACGTTGACCGACACTTCGGGGTGCAGCGAAACGCGCACGTCGAAGACGCCGATGGTCTTGATCGGGCGTTCGAGCACGATCATCGACTTGGAAACCTTGGCGCCGGTGGCGACCAGGGCGTCGACGATGTCGCGCACCGAAACCGAACCATAGAGCTGGCCGGAGTTGGACGAGGCGCGGATGAGCACCACTTCCTTGCCTTCCACCGAGCCGGCTTCGCCCTTGGCTTCTTCGCGGCGGGCCGCGTTTTCAGCTTCGATGCGGGCGCGGTTGGCTTCGAAAACCTTGCGGTTCGCGTCGTTGGCGCGCAGGGCCTTCTTGTTGGGCAGCAGGAAGTTACGGGCGTAACCGTCCTTGACGGAGACTTCGTCACCGATGAAGCCGAGCTTCTCGATGCGCTCGAGCAGGATGATCTGCATGGCTGGCGCTCCTTACTTCACGATGTAGGGCAGGAGGCCGATGTGCCGGGCGCGCTTGATCGCCTGGCTCAGCTCACGCTGCTTCTTGGCCGAAACGGCGGTGATGCGCGACGGGACGATCTTGCCACGTTCGGACATGAAGCCCTGAAGCAGGCGCACGTCCTTGTAGTCGATCTTCGGGGCGTTCTTGCCCGAGAACGGGCAGCTCTTGCGGCGACGGAAAAACGGACGAGCCATGGCTTATTCCCCTTCGCGTTCGCGACGACGGCTGCGTTCGCGGTCGTTCTTGCGCATCATGACCGACGGGCCGGCTTCGTGTTCGTCCACGCGCACGGTCATGTAACGGATGACGTCTTCGTTGATCGCGGTCTGGCGTTCCAGCTCGGCCACGACGCCCGCGGGGGCTTCGATGTTGAGCATCACGAAGTGCGCCTTGCGATTCTTCTGGATCTTGTAGGCCAGCGAGCGCAGGCCCCAGGTTTCGGTCTTGGTGACCTTGCCCTGGTTCGATTCCACGATTTCGGTGGCGGTGGCAGCAAGCGCATCGACCTGAGACTGGCTCAGATCCTGGCGCGCCAGAAAGACATGCTCGTAAAGCGGCATGCTTCGCGTCCTTTATCTAGTCTAACCGATCGCTGGCTTGTCCGCGGGATTGCGGGGCCCCTCCGGCTTTCTTCGGGTTCCCATGCGCGATTCGCGTCAAAGGAACGTGGCCCTTAGCCGTTTGGCGGGCGAATGCAAGCCTGTCAGCCGCGCAAGGGCGGGGCATCGGCGCGCTGGCGCGGCGCCACGCGCTGCCCGCCGAACACCAGCGCCAGCACCGGAATGCGACGCACCACCAGGAAGACCAGGACCGAGAGGCCGAGCACCAGGGCAGACAGCGCGGCCCATTGCATCGTGGGGAACGGCCAGTCTGCCGCGCCCAGGCGCGCCACGGCCAGGATCACCAGCATCGTCACGGTCATGTGGAACAGGTAGATCGCCATGGCGCCATCGACCAGGAACGAGACCGCGCGGCTGGGCCGGTCGAACAGGTGGGCCAGCACGCGGAAGACCACCAAGGCCATGGCATAAGTCAGCGCGCAGGCCAGCGCGCCATCGAGCACGCGCAAAAGCGGCGTGGGATCGGCTTCCCAGCCCAGATGCGGGCGCACCAGCGGATCGAGCAGGAAGTGCCCGATCATCAGCGGCGGCACGGCCAGCCAGGGCCAGCGCCCCTCGAACGCGAACAGGCGGTCTGCCAGCTTGAGCCGCCAGCCCAGCGCGCCGATGACGAAAGCGGGCAGGTATTGGAAATAGCGCAGCAGCAGTTCCTGGCCGATCACCGCTTCGTTGTCCTGCAGGCCCAGCACTTGCCCCAGCCAGGCCAGCCCCGCGCCCCAGGCGGCCAGCGCCACCAGGGGCACCGGCCATGTCCCGCGATCAAGGCCGAGCAGCGGGCGCCACAGGCGATCGGGCACGAATGCGCGCGCCGGGCGCAAGGCATACGTGAGGACAAAGCCCAGCAGCACGACGAGGAACCACAAGTGCTCCACCGCCAGGGGCCAGCCATAGAGGCCCGGTGCCCAGGCCGGTGAAAGCATGACTTTGAGATGGTACTGGATCACCGCCAGGCTGGCGAGGCTGGCCACCAGCGGCAGGGCCACGCGCACCATCCGGTCGGCCAGCCACGACAGGCGCCCGCGCCGGGTGCTGGCCATGCCGGAAAAATAGCCGGCCAGGATGAAGAACGCCGACATGCGGAACGAATGGATGAACGACAGCCCGACGCCGAGCACCGGATTGGCCATCCACATGGGCAGGCCGGGCGACAGGATCATCGTGGCCGTGGTGCCGACGTGAAACGGAATCCCCAGCAGGAGCAGCACGGCCCGTGCGGCATCGAGATGGTGGAGGCGTTGCGGCATCACGCGGGATTAACCGGCAGGGCAGGAAAGCGGGGCAGGGGCCATGGCCCGCCCGTAACCGCATGGGCCGCGCGCGTCCATGGTCAAGCGTTTGCCTGCGCCCAATTGCCTGTGCCTCGCGGTGGACCGGCCGCCTGCGCTCAGGCCGCCTCGGCGGCGCCGGTATCGGCGGCCGTCGCGGCAGCGCGCGGGCGGCCCATGGCCATGCGGCGGTGATGCCCCACCGCAAAATCGCTGACCAGCGCGGCAAACACGGTTTCGTGCAAGGGGTGGTCGAATTCCAGGCCCGAGGTCATCGGTTCGGACCAGGCAACGAACGCCAGCTTGGGCTTGAGGCCGGGCAGCATGAGCATGATCGGCTCGCCGATGCGCTGCTTTTCCAGCCCTTCGATCCGCGCGCCATAGGGCGTGAGATCCTTGAGCATGACCGTGGCGCGCACCAGCCCGTGCTTTACCCGCACCGGCAGTTCCACCCCGATGCGGGGAAAACGGCGCGCTTCGGCGCCAGTGGCGGCGGCGGTCATGCCGGGGCCGCCCTCGCGCGGGCCGGATTCGTCCAATTCCTGCTTGCGAAACATGATGTTCTCCGCTGGCCAATGCCTTTTGCCACGGAAGAACGGTGGTTGTGCGATGGCTTTCAGGCGGCGCGGCGCAATACGCAATCGCCCTTATCGCCTTAAATTGCCGCCAGCTGCTTTTCCACCAGGGCAATGGCGGCCGCCACGGCAGCCTCGCGCCCCATGGCCGACGTATCGAGCAGGGCCGCGCCGGGTGCCTGGCGCAGGGGCGCGGTGGCGCGGCCCGCGTCGCGCGCGTCGCGAGCGGCGAGGTCTGCCTCGATTTCTTCGCGCGCCACGGTGCGGCCCTGTGCCTGCATTTCGGCCCAGCGCCGCAGTGCCCGCGCCGCCACGCTGGCGGTCACGAACAGCTTGGCCTGGGCATGCGGGGCGATAACGGTGGCGATGTCGCGCCCGTCGAGCACGGCGCCGCCCGGCTGGTTGGCAAAAGCCTGCTGGCGCGCCAGCAACGCGGCGCGCACCTCCGGATGGATCGAGACGCGGCTGGCCAGGCCCCCGCTTGCTTCCGAACGCAGTTCGGGATCGGCGAGCAGGCTTTCTGGAAAGTCCGTGGCGGCCAGCGCATCGGCCGGATCATCCGGATTGCCGCCATTGAGCGCTACCTGGCGGCCGACTGCGCGATAGAGCAGGCCGGTATCGAGATGGGGTAGGCCGAAATGATCGGCCAGCGCGCGGGCGATCGTGCCCTTGCCCGATGCCGTGGGGCCATCGATGGCAATGATCATCGCGGGTTCGTCCTTCCTTCACGCATTCTTTTTTTTCGCGCAGGGCCTTGGCCAGGCCCCAGATCGCGATGGCCGACCAGAACCCCTCCAGCACCAGCGAGGCAGGGTTGAGATTGACCATCAGCGAAACCGTCAGCAACGCGGCGCCGGCCAGGTTGGTGCCATGCTGCACGAACGGGTTGGGCTGGCGGCCATTGGCGCTCTCGCGCGTGGTATAGGCGTAGGCCAGGATGATGCAGGCCATGCCGATAAAGCCGCAGATATTGGCAAACACCGGCGAAAGCGTCATTGCCCCGTGGCCGTGGCGATCAACTGCTCGAACACCGGGAAGCTGGTCGCGATGGGACGCGTATCGTCCACTTCCACCCCGGCCGCGCTGGCCAGGCCAGCGACCGCCATCGACATGGCAATGCGGTGATCGAGATGGGTGGCCACGGGATGGTTGTTGGCACCGCGCAGCCCTTCGCCGCCGGTGCCGTCGATGATCAGGCCGTCCTCGGTTTCCTGCACGCGGGCGCCGGCTTGTTCCAGCGCGACGCGCATCACCGTGATGCGATCCGATTCCTTGACGCGCAGCTCTTCCAGCCCGCGCGTGATCGTGCGGCCTTGGGCATGGGCGGCGGCCACGAACAGCACGGGGAATTCGTCCACCATGCTGGGCACCACGGCGGGATCGACCTCGATTCCCGTGAGCGTGGAGGCGCGCACGCGCAAGTCTGCCACCGGTTCCCCGCCCACGTCGCGGCGGTCCAATTCCTCGATGCTGCCGCCCATCTGGCGCAGCACGTCGAACAGCGCGGCGCGGGTGGGATTGAGGCCGACGTTCTCGATCACCAGGTCAGACCCCGGCACGATCAGGGCCGCCACGGCAAAGAATGCGGCAGATGATGGATCGCCGGGCACCGTGATGGTCTGCGGCTTGAGTTCGGCTTCGCCGACCAGGCGGATCACGCGGGCGCCGTCGCTATCGAGTTCCACCGACAGGTCGGCGCCAAAACCGCGCAGCATGCGTTCGGAATGGTCGCGCGTGGGCACCGGTTCGATCACGGTGGTGATGCCGGGCGTGTTGAGCCCGGCAAGCAGCACCGCGCTTTTCACCTGGGCCGAGGCCACGGGCAGGCGATAGGTGAGGGGCACGGGCGTGGCTGCGCCTTCCACGATCAGCGGCAGGCGCCCGCCGGGATAGGCGGTGAAGCGCGCGCCCACTTGGCTGAGCGGATCGATCACCCGGCCCATCGGCCGCTTGGACAGGCTGGCATCGCCCACGAAGCAGGCGGTGATCGGATGGCTGGCGACCAGCCCCATCAAGAGGCGGGTGGACGTGCCCGAATTGCCCATGTCGAGCGCGCCGTTGGGTTGCAGCAGGCCGCCCACGCCCACGCCCGCGACCAGCCAATCGCCATTGGCCTGGCGTTCGATGGTGGCGCCCATCGCGCGCATGGCGGCAGCGGTGGAGAGCACGTCTTCGCCCTCCAGCAGCCCGGTCACGCGGGTTTCGCCCACGGCCAGCGCGCCCAGCATGATCGAGCGGTGGCTGATCGACTTGTCACCCGGCACGCGAATCCGGCCCTTGAGCGGCCCCTGGGCGGCAAAGCGGCGGGGGCGCATGAGGGCGGGATCGGAATGGGTGCTCACGGATCGATCTTTCCAAGAATGCCAAAGGGGCAAGAATGCAAAAGAGGCTGCAAAAACGCGCGGCTTTTGACAGCGCGCGGCCACTATGGCAAGGCGCCCGCCGCAGTCTGTCATGCGCACGCTTGATTTCCGGGCAACGCGCATACAGATGGTCTTTGGCAAGACGCTTTTTTGCTTTCGGTCCGTGCCCCAATGGCGGCGGGCGAGCTTTTCGAGGATTATCCATGGTCAAGCCTGAATGGGGCGCCAAGCATAGCTGTCCGAAGTGCGGCACCCGCTTTTACGACCTCGGCAATGCCGATCCGGTGACGTGCGTGGAATGCAAGTATTCCTGGCATCCCGAGCCGGTGCTCAAGTCGAAGCAGCCGATCCCCTATGAAGAGATCCAGAAGGAAAAGGTCGAGGCGGATGCCGACGTCGATCTGGCCGACGAGGATCTGGACATCGACGACGATGGCGATTCGCCCGACAACGACGTGGACCTGGGTGGCGACGACGACCTGGGCGTGGGCGCGCACGACGGCGAGGACGAGGAAAACTAAGCCTTTCGGGGTTGCCCGGGGATGTCCACAAGACATTTCCGGGAGGCCCGCGAAAATCGGCAGGCGGCAAAAAAAGCCTCTTGCCAGCCGTCAGCCTCTCCCTTAGAGGCGCGGCTCCCGGCGATGATCACCACTTGGTGGCTTGGCCGGACAGGGTGCCTCCCAGGGTGTCCTGGCAGACGATTTGGGGCCGTAGCTCAGCTGGGAGAGCGCTACAATGGCATTGTAGAGGTCAGGGGTTCGATCCCCCTCGGCTCCACCAGTCTGCGAAAGTTCTTGGATTAACAGGAACTTCGTCTCTTGTGGACGTCAATGCTGGAACACGTGGGGCCGTAGCTCAGCTGGGAGAGCGCTACAATGGCATTGTAGAGGTCAGGGGTTCGATCCCCCTCGGCTCCACCAGTTCCGGATCAAAAAAGCCCCGCCATGTGCGGGGCTTTTTGCGTTTTGGCCTTATTCGCGCTCGGGCACTGGCACGTTGAAGCCGTTGAGCGTGACCGAGACCATGGCATAGAGCCCGACCAGGAAGATCAGCTCGTTGAGCCCGTCCTGCCCAAAGGTTTCGCGCGCCAGGGCATAGACCGGCTCGGGCAGCACGCCGCCGCGCGCCAGGGCATAGGCCAGGTCGAACGCCACGCTTTCATCGGGTGCCAGGTCCGCCGGCTTGAGATCGGCGGTCAGCGTGGCGAGGCGCTGTGCGCTCATGCCGTCCTTCTCGGCCACGGCGACATGGGCATAGATCTCATAGGCGGCATCGAATCGGGCGCCCACCGCCAGGATCACCACCTGGCGCACGCGATCGGGCACGGTCGCCTCTGCCGTCAGGGCCAGGGTCAAGTCCCAGATCGCCTTGCCGATGCGCGGGGAATGCAGCCAGGGATTCCACGGACCCATCAGCGCGCCGGAATCATCGATCACCTTGAAGGCGTTGAAATTGCTGGCGATGCCTTGGCGCATCGCTTCGTAGAGCGGCTTCTGCTCGTCGGTCAGTTGGGCTGGGGGAATGAGGGGCAGGCGCATGGGCGCTCCTTTTTTGTGCGGTGCAACAGGTCCCGCGCCTGCAATGCACCATGCGCCTGCCGGTTCCGTTGATCTGTGTCCGATCCGAAACCACGTCCTTGACGTGGTTTCGGATGGTTCGGCACCGGCCCGCTCCCCCACCCGACCTCCCACAGGGTACTGTCGTTGCGAGGTCGGGTGGGGAGCGGGCCGGTGCCGAACCCAAAATTCGCCTTGCGGCGAATTTTGAACCAGATCTTTACATTCTCAGGCCGATTTCGCGCAGGCGCTGCTGCAGGTACTCGTCCGCCGTGATCGACACGGGATAGCGATCGGGGTTCTCCGCGGTGATGCACTGGGGCAGGGTGTGGAACGCGAAATCGCTGCGCAAGTGCAGGAAGAACGGCATCGAATAGCGGCTGAACCCGGCCCGCGCGCCATCGGGATTGCGCACCCGGTGCGTGGTGGAGGGCAGCACGTGGTTGGTCAGGCGCTGGAGCATGTCGCCGATGTTGACCACCAGGGCGCCCGGCGGGGGCGAAACCTCGATCCAGCGGCCATCGCGGGCGAGCAGCTCCAGCCCCGCTTCCTCGGCCCCCAGCAGCAGGGTGATGAGATTGATGTCTTCATGGGCGCCGGCGCGGATGGCGCCATCGGGCGCGCCGGGCACCGGCGGATAGTGCAGCAGGCGCAGCACCGAATTGCCATCGGCAATCGCGGGATCGAACCAATGCTCGTCCAGCCCCAGCCACACCGCTATGCGCGCCAGGATGCGGGCGCCCACGTCGTCGAAGGCGGCGAACAGGGTGGTGAAGGTGTCGCGGAAACCCTCGGGCTCGCTTGGCCAGACATTGGGCGGCATGGCCGCCGCCAGCGGATGGCCGGCCGGCAGATCGCGGCCGACATGCCAGAATTCCTTGAGATCGCTGACTTTCGCACCCTTGGCGATTTCGGTGCGAAACGGCGTATAGCCGCGCGCGCCGCCGATGCCGGGAATGGCATATTCGCGCTTTTGCGAATCGGGCAGGGCAAAGAATGCCTGCGTCTGCGCCCAGGCGCGCGCCACCAGATCGGGATCGAGCCCGTGATCCTTGACCATGGCAAAGCCGAACTGCTGGAAACTGGCGCCAAGATCGCGCGAAAGCGTGGCCGGATCGGCCGCAAGGGACAAGACGGGCAGGGTATCGAGGTTCATTTGGCTCCCCAGGGGAAAATGCGGTATGGGCGCGCCTTCCAACCCATTTCCCGCAAGGTTTCCATGATCGAGATCAGTGCCGATACCCAGCTTTGGCTGATGAAGTCCGAACCCGACGTGTACGGCTGGGACGATCTGGTCAACGAAAAGGAGGGCACCTGGGACGGCGTGCGCAACCACCTGGCAGCGCGGAACCTGCGGACGATGAAGGAGGGCGATCTGGCATTCTTCTATCATTCCAACATCGGCAAGGAAATAGTTGGCATTGCAACCATCAGCGTGCCCGGCCTGACCGACCCGACCGATCCCGACGGCAAATGGGCGGCGGTCAAGGTCAAGCCGGTAGCCAAGCTGGCCAATCCGGTCACCCTCAAGACGATCAAGGCCACGCCCGAACTGGCCGAGATGGAACTGGTGCGCCTGTCGCGCCTGTCGGTCTGCGCGGTACGGCGTGATGAATGGGACCATATCCTGGCGATGGCCGGCGGAACGGTTTAACGCGCACGACAACGGCCTGTCGCATCGCATGGAACCAACCGGGCGTCTGGGGCGTAGTTGGCTTCGAAGGATGCGGCCGGCTCCCCCCTCTCCCGGCCGCATCCGAACCTTTAAAATCAAGGAGATGCACCATGGGTGAACTCAAGGATCGCGCCAAGGGCCTGGCCAACGAAGCGGTTGGCAACGTCAAGGAAGCCGCCGGCAAGGCGACCGACAACGCCAAGCTTCAGGCCGAAGGCCTGGCCCAGCAGGCCAAGGGCAAGACCCAGCAGGCTGCGGGCAAGGTGAAGGGCGCTCTGGGCGACGACATCTGATCGCTGCGCTACAGTCCCTGACATGACACGGCGGGCCGTCCTTTTCCCGGGGCGGCCCGCTTCGTTTGTGGGCCCTGTCCCATGGCGATACGCCTGCAGCAGCGCACGTGCAGCGCGGGCAGTGGCATCATGGTTAATATTGTCTAAACAGGGCGGGCATGTTCGATTCCGCCCCTCATCCCGCGCCCCGATCGGGCAGCGTCTTTGGCAAGGCGCCGGGCCATCCGTTCCGTGCCACGCTGCCGCGCCGCGTGCTCTTGCCGATGCCGGTGCACGAGCCCGAAGTGCTGGCAGCCATGGAGCGCGCCGCATTGCGTTCCCAGCCTGTGGACTGGAAGCGCATCACGTTGCAGGACGTGAAGGAATTCCTGATGGCCTATTGCGCCTGTTTCATGGCGATCATGGCCTTCATCAGCTGAACCAGTTTTAGCCGACCATTTCGTCGAATGTGTGCGCCTCGCGCTCGCCCAGGTGCACACGCTCGGCGCGATAGAGCAACCACCCGAGCCAGGCCGAAATCAGGCAGAGCACCCCGGTCAGCAGCAACTGGTCGACGATGCGCACGCCGGCGGCCGTCAACCCCATCGCCAGCAGCGAGCCCACCAGCATGGCCGCCGAATTGACGATGTTGTTCGCCGCAATGGTGCGCGCTGCCTCGCACTTTTCCACCACCGTGGTGAGGAAGGCATAGAGCGGCACGATGAACATGCCCCCGGTGATGGCGATGCCCAGCAGCGTGCCCACCAGTGGCACGGCCAGCGGCGCGGTGATGAACCCGGTCAGGTTGAGCAAGCCGCGCTGTTCGGGCACCGGCCAGGCGGCGCAGACGAAGTGGAAGCCGGCCACGAACAGCCCGGTGCCCACCACGCAGGCCGGGGCATAGCGCGCCGAAACCGTGCCCTTGAGCAGCCGGTTGATCGAGATCGAGCCGATCGCGATGCCCACGGAAAAGATCACCAGGAACAGGCTGGCCACTTCCTTGCTGCAGCCCAGCACGTTCTTGGCCAGTGGCGGGAACTGCACGAACAGGATCGCGCCCACCGCCCAGAAAAAGCTGATCGCGGCAATCGCCAGGAACACGCGCGGGTGGCGCGTGGTGGAATGGACCAGGCGATAGAGCGAGACGACCTGGTCTGCCACCACCACCGGCACCAGGCCCACGGCGCGCGCCAGGCTGCGCGGGCGCGCCAGGAACGGGCGCAGCAAGGGCAGGGCCAGCGGTTCGTCCAGCTTTTCAGGCGGGGCATCGGGCACGCTGCGCCCGGCGAAAAAGCCGATCAGCGCCGTCACGATCACCGTGATCGCCGCTGCCGGGGCAGAGATGTAGCCAGCCACGATAGTGCCGGCCAGAATCGCCATGTAGGTGCCCGCTTCGACCAGACCGGTGCCGGCCAGCACCTCATCGGCGTGCAGGTGCTGGGGCAGGATGGCGTACTTGATCGGGCCAAAGAACGTGGAATGCACGCCCATCGCAAACAGCGCCAGGAGCATCAGCGGAATGGCGATGCCTTCGACGTGGAAACCCTTCCACGCCAGCAGCAGGCCGGCCGCGCCCACGCCCATGATCCCGATCTCGCAGGTCTTGACGATGCGGATGATGCGGGCCTTGTCGCGCATGTCGGCCAACTGGCCCGACAGCGCGGACAGCGCCACGAAGGGAATGATGAACAGCGCCGTCGCCATGCCGGAAAAGTGCGCTTCGGCTTTTTCCGAATTGTACACGCTGAACACCACGAACAGCACCATGGCGTTCTTGAACAGGTTGTCGTTGAACGCGCCCAGCAACTGGGTGACGAACAGGGGCAAGAAGCGACGGGCGCGAAGGAGATGCGTTGTGGTGGTCATTCTAAATGTTGCCGGGCATCCCTGGTTTCTGTTCCGCCTGCCTTAGCGCCCCACGCGGGGGGGGCAAGGGGCAAGCGAGGCACCACGCGGGATTTGCCCGCAGCCTGTCGTAAATGGGTGGCGCCCGAACGATCGGCAAGATGGCCGAGCGCAAGATCAGCCATGCCAGCCGTATGGTGCACAAACCGTTTCCATGTTTGCGGCCAGCGCCGTATTGCGTAACGACCATGCTGACGTTGCCCAACATTCTCACGCTTTCGCGCATTGTCGCCGTGCCGCTGCTGGTGGCCCTGCTGTGGTGGCCACACTGGCCCACCGGCTATGCCCTGGGCTTTGCCATGTATTGCCTGATGGGCGTGACCGACTATTTCGACGGCTACCTGGCCCGCGCGCAAGGGGCCGTGTCGAAGCTGGGCGTGTTTCTCGATCCGATTGCCGACAAGATCATGGTCGCCGCCGTGATCCTGGTGCTGACCGCACAGGGCGTGCTGACCGGCCCTTATGTTGGCGACATGCACGTGATCGCCGGCCTCGTCATCCTGCTGCGTGAGATCGCGGTTTCCGGCCTGCGCGAGTTCCTGGGCGGCATCCAGGTTTCGGTGCCGGTGTCCAAGCTGGCCAAGTGGAAGACCACGTTCCAGATGGTCTCGCTCGGCTCGCTGATCCTGGGCTGCGCCACGCCGTGGTGGACGCTGACCCTGTCGGGCATCGTCATCAACGTGCCGCACACGGTGGGCCTGGCGACGCTGTGGGGCGCAGCGGGGCTGACCGTGATCACCGGCTGGGATTACCTGCGGGTTGGTTTGAAGCACATGGATTGAGTGGGGCTTCGGCAGCCGGCGTTAGGTTTATCGCAGCGGAACAGCGGGACCCCGGATCAAGTCCGGGGTGACGAAGAGATGATACCGTCACCCCGGACTTGATCCGGGGTCCCGCTACTTCATCGCGCCCGATGGTCTCTCACAAACTCTCCGCCAGATAGCGGTCCGGGCGGTGCCAGGTCATCACCATCAGGTTGGCGCAGGTGGCACTCACCAGCGACCAGATCGCGCGTTCGGGGCCAAGCACGAGCGCCGAAATCGCAATGATCGTGGCGTCGGTGATCATCAGCAGGCGGCCGAAGTTCCAGCCCTTCTTGCGGCTGAGCCAGCGGGCGATCACGCTCGATCCGCCCACGGCGGTGCCGTGGCGCGTTACGGCGAGGAGGCCCATGCCCATCACCGTGCCGCCGATCACCGCGGCGGCGGCGGGGCTGGCCGAAGTGAGCACCAGGCCCTTGGCCACCAGCGTCACCATGCCGGTGATGGCCAGCGTCGCGACCAGGCTGCGCAGCGTGTAGGGCGTGCCCTGGCTGCGCCAGAAGAGCAGGAAGATCGGCAGGTTGAGCACGGCAAACAGCGTACCGGGTGAAAGCGGCGCGAGGTATGACAGCAGCAGCGCCAGCCCCGCCATGCCCCCGGTGATCAGCCGCGCCTGGTGCAGCAGGTGCAGCCCCAGGGCCAGCAACAGGCAGCCCGTGGCAACGCCGTAGAGATCTTCCAGCGCGTTGTGGCGCTGGACTTTCATGGCGCGCGCAGTTCCTCGGCCAGGAGCTTGAATTCCTCGGCACGGGGAGAGTTCTTGCGCCAGACCAGCGCGATCTCGCGATAGGCGTGATCGGATTGCAGCGGCCGCGCGACGATGTGGGTGTCGTGCAGGATGCCGGCTTCCACCGCCATTTCCGGCAGCATGGTCAGCCCAAGGCCATTGTCCACCATCTGCACCAGGGTGTGCAGGCTGGTGCCGATCATCGTGGCGCTGGCGCGCAGTTCGGGCCGGTTGCAGGCCGCCAGGGCATGCTCTTTCAGGCAGTGCCCGTCTTCCAGCAGCAGCAGGCGATTCTCGTCGATCAGCGACGGGGGAATCGATTCGGGCGGATCGCGCGGATCATCCTGCGGGAAGGCGACATAGAGCCGGTCCTTGAACAGCGGGGCCACGTCCACTTCGCCGGTGGCAAAGGGCAGGGCCAGCAGCACGCAATCGGCGCGGCCATGGTGCAGCGATTCGATCGCGGCGGCGCTGGGCTCCTCGCGCAGGAACAGCTTCAATTGCGGGCGATCGCGGCGCAGGCGGGGCAACAGGCGCGGCAGCAGGAACGGCGCGATCGTGGGGATCACGCTCATCCGCAGTTCGCCGGCCAGCGGCACGCCGTGCGACTGGACGAGTTCGGACAGTTCTTCGGCTTCGCGCAGCAGGCGATGCGCCTTGGCCACCACCTGGTTGCCCAGCGGGGTGAAGCGCACGACGCGGCGCGTGCGCTCCACCAGAGTGACGCCCAAGAGCGATTCGAGTTCGCGCAGGCCCGCCGAAAGCGTGGACTGCGAGACGAAGCACGAATCGGCTGCCTTGCCGAAGTGGCCGTGTTCGTGCAGCGCCACCAGGTATTGCAATTGCTTGAGGGTGGGCAGGTAAGTGCTCATTCCCCGGTCGGCTCCTCGGGTGCCGTGCCCGCCGCCGGAGCGGCCCCGCCATTGTTGCCGATCTGGTCGATATGCGCCATCTTGAGCTTGCCGTTGACCACGGCAAAGGCCAGTCGCCCTTCGACCAGTTCCAGCGCATCGCGGCCGAACTGTTCGTAGCGCCAGCTTTCCAGCAGGGCCAAGCCCTTGCGCTGCCCGGCAGCGAGCGCTTCCAGATCGTCGCTGCGGGCGAGCAGGCGCGAGGCCACGTCGATCTCGCGGCTGCGGATCTTGAGCAGCAGCTTGAGCAGATCGGCCACCAGCGCGCCTTCCTTGCCCAGCGGCGCACCGCGCGGTGCGCGCGGCGGCATTTCCGCTTCGGTCAGGGGCTTGGCATCGGCCAGGGTCTGCATGAGGCGGCGTCCGATGTCGTTATCCTTCCATCCGGTGGACAGGCCGCGCACTTTGGCCAGGTCATGCTGTTCGCGCGGCGGGTGGCTGGCGATGTCGGCCAGGGTTTCGTCGCGCATGATGCGGCCGCGCGGGATGTTCTTGTCCATCGCCTCGGCCTCGCGCCAGGCGGCGATCGCGCGCAGGCGGCCGAGCACGGCGGGGTTGCGGCTGGGCGGGCGGATCTTTTCCCACACCTTGCCCGGGTCGTTGCGATAGTTTTCGGGGTCGGCCAGCTTTTCCATCTCGATGTCCAGCCACTCGCCGCGCCCTGTCTTGATCAGGCGCTTGAGCATCCTGGGGAAGATTTTCGACAGGTGCGTGACGTCGCCGATGGCATATTCGATCTGCCGCTCGGTCAGCGGGCGGCGCGACCAGTCGGTGAAGCGCGCGCCCTTGTCGATCGACAGGCCCAGCCAGGCTTCGACGAGGTTGGAGTAGCCGATCTGCTCGCTTTGCGAGAGGGCCATCATCGCAATCTGCGTATCGAAGATCGGGTGCGGCGTGCGGCCCGAAAGATTATAAATGATTTCAACGTCCTGGCCGCCGGCATGGAAGACCTTGAGCACGTCTTCGTTGTCCACCAACAGGTCGAGCAGCGGGGAAAGGTCGATCCCCGGCGCCAGCGGGTCGATCGCGGCCGCTTCCTCCTCGTTGGCGATCTGCACCAGGCACAATTCCGGCCAATAGGTGTTCTCGCGCATGAACTCGGTGTCGACCGTGACGAAGTCTGACTTGGCCAGCCGCTCGCACAGTTCGGCAAGCGCGGCGGTCGTGGTAATCAGCGGATGTATCTTCATCGTTCTTTTCTGTATGGCCCGATTCCGCCGTTCAGGTGCCGCAACACCTTGGGGCGGCCTGGGGCCGGTGGTGCCCCCGTCCGGGAGCGGCGGCTTGACAAAAGCGCGGCCATCGCCTCTTGGCCGCGCCAGACATTAAGCCTGTCTCACCTGCCTTATTGCAGACCGATTGGAAAGAGTTTCGATGCATCCTTACCGTTCCCACACCTGCGGCGCCCTCTCGCGCGAGCATGTCGGCGAAAACGTTCGCCTCTCGGGCTGGGTGCATCGCAAGCGCGACCATGGTGGCGTGCTGTTCGTGGACTTGCGCGATCACTACGGGATCACCCAGATCGTGGCCGATAGCGACAGCGCCGCGCTGCCGCTGCTCGAAGGCGTGCGCGTGGAAAGCGTCGTCACCATCGAAGGCGTGGTCAAGGCGCGCAACGAAGCGACCGTGAATGCCAACCTGGCAACCGGCGCCATCGAAGTCTTCGCCAAGGCCGCCACCGTGCTTTCGGCGGCGGAAGAACTGCCCATGCCGGTGGCCGGGGAGCAGGAATATCCCGAAGACATCCGCCTGCGCTATCGCTTCCTCGATCTGCGCCGCGAGACGCTGCACGCCAACATCGTCACGCGCACGAAGATCATTTCCGACATGCGCCGCCGCATGGAAGGGGCCGGTTTCACCGAATATTCCACCCCGATCCTCACTGCCTCCAGCCCGGAAGGCGCGCGCGACTTCCTGGTGCCGAGCCGCATCCACGCCGGCAAGTTCTATGCGCTGCCCCAGGCGCCGCAGCAGTACAAGCAGCTGCTGATGGTGGCGGGTTTCGACCGCTATTTCCAGATCGCGCCGTGCTTCCGCGATGAAGACCCGCGCGCCGACCGCCTGCCGGGCGAGTTCTACCAGCTCGACCTGGAAATGAGCTTCGTGACCCAGGAAGAAGTCTGGGAAACGATGGAGCCGGTGATCGGCGGCGTGTTCGAAGCCTTTGCCGACGGCAAGCCGGTGACGCCCGTGGGCCAGTTCCCGCGCATTCCTTATGATGAGGCGATCCTCAAGTATGGTTCGGACAAGCCGGACCTGCGCAACCCGCTGATCATCACCGACGTTTCGCACCACTTCACCGCTTCGGGCTTTGGCCTGTTCGAGAAGATCGTGGGCGGCGGCGGCGTGGTCCGTGCGATTCCCGCGCCGGGCACGGCGGACAAGAGCCGCAAGTTCTTCGACGAGATGAACGACTGGGCGCGCGCCGAAGGCCATGCTGGCCTGGGCTATGTCACCCGCAAGGGCGGCGAGTTCGGCGGGCCGATCGCCAAGAATCATGGGGCCGAAGGCATGGCCGCGCTCTATGCCGAGCTGGGCCTTGGCGAAAACGACGGGCTGTTCTTTGCCGCGGGCAAGGCCGACCAGGCCGCCAAGCTGGCGGGCCTGGCGCGCAACCGCGTGGCCGCCCAGCTCGGCCTGGTGGAAGAAGGCACCTACAAGCTGTGCTGGATCGTCGATTTCCCGTTCTATGAATGGGATGAAGACAACAAGAAGGTGGAATTCAGCCACAACCCGTTCTCCATGCCGCAGGGCGGGATGGACGCGCTGACGAACCAGGATCCGTTGACGATCAAGGCCTTCCAGTACGACCTGGTGTGCAACGGCTATGAAATCGCTTCGGGTTCGATCCGCAACCAGTCGCCCGAAACCATGGTCAAGGCGTTCGAGATCGTCGGCCTGACCAAGGCCGACGTGGAAGAGCGCTTTGGCGGTCTCTACCGCGCGTTCCAGTATGGCGCGCCGCCCCACGGCGGGATGGCGGCCGGGGTGGATCGCATCGTCATGCTGCTGTGCGGCGCGCAGAACCTGCGCGAGATCACGCTGTTCCCGATGAACCAGCGGGCCGAAGACCTGCTGATGGGTGCGCCTTCGCCGGCCGAACCCAAGCAGTTGCGGGAACTCAATATTCGTGTTGTCGAACAGCCCAAGGTCTGATCGGCAGCGCCTTCCGACCGGCGCTCGTGTCCCACGCTTGAGAGGGCACGATGCGGGCGCCTCTTGCCAGCGGTTCAACAGCCTATTAGGGCGATGCCTGACCCGCGACCACCAACCTGTTTCCTGCGAAGGGGCATATAATGAGCGATACCGCCGACCGCGTTAAGAAGATCGTTGTCGAGCACCTCGGCGTCGAGGCCGACAAGGTCACCGAAGACGCCAGCTTCATCGACGATCTCGGCGCTGACTCGCTCGACATCGTCGAGCTGGTCATGGCCTTTGAAGAAGAATTCGGTGTGGAAATCCCCGACGACGCGGCCGAGAAGATCTCGACCGTTTCGGACGCGATCAAGTACATCGACGAAAACAAGGGCTGATCGCCCCGCTTCCCCATGAGCGCCACCGCCTTTGCCTGAAACGGCACAAGGTATTGGCAAAAGGGGAGGAATTCGGCAGGCTCAGCCCCCATGTCTGCGGGGCTGGGCCTGTTCGTTTGTGATTTTGCGGAGAATAGAATGCGTCGTGTCGTCGTAACCGGCCTCGGCCTTGTCACCCCGCTGGGCGCGGACGTGGAAACCGTTTGGGCGAATCTGCTTGCCGGCAAGTCTGGCGCCGGGCCGATTACCCGGTTCGACGCCAGCAACCAGAAGTGCCAGATCGCCTGCGAAGTGAAGCCGGCCGACCATCCTTATGGATTCGACGCGAGCAAGCGAGTCGACCACAAGATTCAGCGCCAGGTCGATCCGTTCATCGTCTATGGCATCGATGCCGCGGGCCAGGCGCTGGAAGACGCCGGCCTGGTGGACATGGATGACGATCTCAAGACGCGCACCGGCTGCTCGATCGGTTCGGGCATCGGCGGGCTGCCGGGGATCGAAAGCGAATCGATCGTCCTGCACGAAAAGGGCCCGGGCCGCGTTTCCCCCCACTTCGTCCATGGCCGCCTGATCAACCTGATCTCGGGCCAGGTCTCGATCAAGTATGGCCTGATGGGCCCCAACCACGCGGTCGTCACCGCCTGCTCCACCGGCGCCCACTCGATTGGCGATGCCGCGCGGATGATCAAGGATGGCGATGCCGACGTGATGCTGGCGGGCGGCGCAGAAAGCACGATCAACCCGCTGGGCGTGGCCGGCTTTGCCCAGGCGCGCGCGCTCAATTGCAGCTACAACGACCGCCCCGAACAGGCCAGCCGCCCTTATGACAAGGATCGCGACGGCTTCGTGATGGGCGAGGGCGCTGGCGTTGTCGTGCTGGAAGAGTACGAGCACGCCAAGGCGCGCGGCGCCAAGATCTATGCCGAAGTGGTCGGCTACGGCCTGTCGGGCGACGCCTATCACGTCACCGCCCCGCACCCCGAAGGCAAGGGCGCCGAACTCGCCATGCGCATGGCGCTGCGCAAGGCCGGGATGGAAGCGGGCGACATCGACTATGTCAACGCCCACGGCACGTCGACCATGGCCGACACGATCGAACTCGCCGCGGTCAAGCGCGTGCTGGGCGATGACCTGTCGGGCGCGTCGATGAGCAGCACCAAGTCGGCCATCGGCCACCTGCTGGGCGGCGCGGGCGCGGTGGAAGCGATCTTCTGCATCCTGGCCATCCGCGACCAGATCGTGCCCCCCACGCTCAACCTCGACAATCCCGACGAGGGAACCGACGGCGTCGACCTGGTGCCGCACGTGGCCAAGAAGCGCACCGTGCGCGCCGTGCTCAACAACTCGTTCGGGTTTGGCGGCACCAACGCCAGCCTGATCATGAAGGCAGTTTGAGCCGCAAGGCCAAACGCCGTCGCAGACCTCAAAGCCGCAAACCAAGGAAGCGCGCGCCCATGATTGCCCGTATCGGTAAGGTCCGGCTGGTCATCCTGGGCGTGCTGCTCCTGGCGGCGGCCTGGGGCACGCATTTCCTGTGGGGCTGGTATGGACCCGGCCCGCTGGCCAAGGACGCCGCGTTCGTCGTGCCCGATGGCGCCAGCGTGGGCTCGATTGCCGACAAGCTGGAAGCCGAAGGCGCGGTGGCCTCGGCCACCACGTTCCGCGCGCGGGCGCGCCTGCTGGGCGACAAGGCACCGATCAAGGCCGGCGAATTCAGCCTGCCCGCCCATGCCAGCGGATCGACGATCCTGAAGATCCTGCAGGGCGAGCAGGGCACGCTCCGCCGCCTGGTGACCGTGCCCGAAGGCATGCCGGCGATCATGGTGCAGGAACGCCTGATGGCGCAGCCGCTGCTGACCGGTGCGGTGGACGTGCCCGAGGAAGGCACCGTCCTGCCCGACAGCTATGAAATCCGGCGGGGCGAGCCGCGCAAGGCGGTACTGGCGCGGATGCAGGCGGCGATGACCAAGACCCTGGCCGAATTGTGGGCGCAGCGGAGCCCGGATACCGTGGCCAAGACCCCGCAAGAGGCGCTGATCCTGGCCTCCATCGTGGAAAAGGAAACCGGCAAGCCCACCGAGCGCCGGATGGTGGCGGGCCTCTATTCCAACCGCCTGCGCAAGGGCATGCTGCTTCAGGCCGATCCCACGATCATCTATCCGATCACGCGCGGCAAGCCGCTGGGCCGCCGCATCCGCCAGTCGGAAATCCAGGCGGTCAACGACTACAACACCTATGCGATGACCGGCCTGCCCAAGGGGCCGATCACCAATCCGGGCCGCGCCTCGATCGAGGCGGTGCTGCACCCGGCCAAGACCGAGGCGCTGTTCATGGTCGCCGATGGCACCGGCGGCCACGTGTTTGCCGATACGCTGGAGCAGCACAATGCCAACGTCGCCAAGTGGTTTGCCATCCGCCGCGCGCGTGGCGATCTGTAAGCTGGTCTTGCCGTCGGCAACCCGGTATCACGCCATAAGGAGTTTTACGGATTTGCCGCGTGAAGCGCTTGCGCCTCGTTCCGGCTGTTCCGATTTCTCCCGCGCGGCAGGGTGCATCGGGTGAGCGGGCCTCTGGTCCTCACCGCCCGGCTCCCCGCCGCGCTTTTCGGCCAGATGCAGGGCCTACGCCGCGCGCACTACCCGCCCGAGCGCAACCACGTGCCTGCCCATGTCACCCTGTTCCACGCCCTGCCGCCCTCGTCCCTGGGGGAAGTGCACCGCCTGGTCGCGCGGCTTTGCGCCATGACACGGCCGCCGGCGGCCCAACTCGCCGGGGTGGTGGACCTGGGCACCGGCACGGCTGTGGCGGTCCACAGTCCGGCGCTTGAAGCCGTGCACGCCGATCTTGCCACGGCGCTGCATGGGCTGCTGGGTCTGGCCGACCAAGGCACGCCGCGTTTCCACGTGACCATCCAGAACAAGGTCCCCCGCCGTAAGGTGCGTGCACTCCAGGCGGCGCTGGCGGGGCGGTTCCAGGGCGAGCCCTTCGCCTTCGCCGGCCTTGACCTGCACAGCCTGCAACGTCTCCCCGAGGGTGGCGGCACCTGGCAAACCCAAGCCCAATGGACCTTTCGCGGGCGGTAGCGGGACGGGATTAGCCTGGGATTGGGATCGATAGGTTATAAGCGCAGGCCAAGAAAGGCCGTGCCGGGGATCGGGTTGTACGATACGGGTTCCGCCGGAACGAAGCCGAAGGTTTCGTATAACTGGCGCGCGGACGCGAACTCCGCCAACACGTCCAGCCTCATTTCAAGATAGCCGGCGGTGCGGGCTTCGTCGATCAATCGGTCCACCAGCTTTCGGCCGAGATCCTGACCGCGTGCGCGGGGACGGACATACAGTCGTTTCATCTCGCAAATTTCGGCACCGACCCCCCGATATGCGATACACCCGTCTATCGCGTCGTTGCGATCCGCCAGCAGCACACATCCTTCCGGCGCCGCATACTTGCCGGGCAGGTTCGCAAACTCCGCCTCGTTTCCCTGATAGTCGAGGCTGACAGTGGGACTGGCGACATACTCTCGCCAGATATCCAGCACCACAGCAGTGTCGGCCGGGAACTGGGCGTGCCTGATGGTTGTCATGGAACGATTTTCTCGAACACAATTGTGGTTGCAATAGGGCCAGGCGGTCTGCCCGGGATGAAATCTGCTCCCGCGCGGCGCGTCAATTACATGCCCGGCACCACATCGAAGGCAATGTTGAGCCGCTCGCCCGCGTCGAACGGGACGGTGCCGTGCCACAGCGTGGAGGGGAACAGGACGAGTTGCCCCACCGCCGGCGCAATCGTGCCGTAAGGCGCCAGGCCCAGCCCAAGTTCTTCTGGCGGCGCTCCATAGTGAAAGTGGCCGGCATCGGGTGCGGCGTTGGCCGCAGGATCGGGCAGCGCCAAGTAAAATGCGCTGCTGATCCAGCCCAGCGGATGTGCATGGGTGACGTTGAAACCCTTTCCGTGCAGGCGCACCGACCAACTGCCGCTGATGCGCAAGGCCTCGCGCGGGCGGGACAGCAGCGGGTGCGCGGGATCGGGTGGGGGCAGGGCGGCCACGTAATCGCGCGTCGCCGCCATCAGCGCCTCGCGCGTGCGCACCAGCAGCGGTTCATGGCGCAGCAGCACGCTGCGGTCTGTCTGCGTGCCGCCGCGCACCGATTGTTCGGGATAGGGCAATTGCGCCTGGTGCAACCCGCGCAGCAGATCAGCGAGTTCGCCCAACTCCACGGTGGAAAGCCCCACGTCCACGCTGCGCACGAACGCCGGGTCGCCGTCCAGCCAGTCCGCGCGTGGATCGCCCAGCTGGCGCCAGCAGGTGGAAACATAGGGCCAGGCTTGTCCCGCAACGGGGGAGCCGGGCGCCTGCTGCGTCAGCGGGAGTGCGAGCGCCAGCGCGGCATCGGGCGCGCCCTCGCGCAGGGCCTGGCGGATGCGCGCGATGGTTACCAGCGGGCTCGCCGCCAGGTTGCCTTGGGCCAGAATGCGGGCCATCAGCGCCGCGTCGCCGCTTTCGCCGGCCAGGAACACCCGCGCCTGGGCCAGGGCGGGCTGGGCGCCCAGACGCCGCTCTGCTTCATTCAGGATCTCAGTGGCGCGCGGCCAGTCGCGCACTTGGGCCACGGCGGCAAACCAACCCAGCCACAGCGGCGCATGGGCAGGATGCGCGCGGGCGGCGCGGGCAAAGCTGGCGTCAAAGCCCTGGGTGTCCCCGCTCACCCAGCGCAGCGAGCCCAGCACGCGGTGCCCCTCGGCCCAGGTGGGGCGGCGGGCCAGCGCGGCTTCCAGCGCGGCCAGGGCGGCAGGCACCTGGCCCTCGCTCGCCAGGGCCAGGGCGTGGTTGCGTTGCGCATCGAGATGATCGGGCCATTGCCGGCATACGTGGGCAAAGAGGTGCGCGGCGCGGTGCCCCAGTTCGTAGCGCGCCTGCGCATGCAGAAAGGCGATCTGCATGTCGCCTTTCGCCAGCATGTGCGCCTGGGCCAGGGCCGCTTCGGCGCCCACCATGTCCTGCCGTGCGCGCAGGGCGCGGGCCCGGTCTAGCCAGGCCTGCGCGCCCGCGCTCATGCTGCCTGCGGCGTCAATTGCGCTAGGACCGCGCCATGCAGCGGCACACGCGCCGCCTCGCTCGCCATCGCCCCGCGCAGCTTGGCCAGCCAGGCGCGGCCATCGGCCGTGCGATAGTCGAGCAGCGGATCGTGGCCCTTGGGCAGGTTGTTCTGGCCGATGTGCACCGCCAGCCACGATGGCGGGGCAAACAGGTCCAGCTCACGCGCGATCAGCCGGCCATGGCGGCGGAAATGCTCGATTTTCAAGGCCAGGGTATCGGGAATGTCCATCGCCGCGACATGGCGCCACAGCTCCGCATCCTGCCGCTGCGTCAGCTTGTAATGCAGGATGATGAAATCGCGGATGCGCTCCATCTCGCCATGGGCGATGCGATTGAATTCATCGCGCGTGGCCGGATCGAAGTCCTTGTCGGGAAACAGCGCCAGGATCTTGGAAATATTGGCCTGGATCAGATGGATCGAGGTCGATTCCAAGGGTTCGAGAAAGCCGGAGGACAGCCCCACGGCAATCACGTTGCGGTTCCAGTGCTGCTTGCGCCGCCCGGCCTGGAACCGCACCGCGCGCGGATCGCCCAGCGCCTTGCCGTCCAGGTTCGCCGCCAGGTACTGCGCCGCGCGGTCCTCGTCCAGGAACGCGCTGCAAAAGACATAGCCGTTGCCGATGCGGTGTTGCAGCGGAATGCGCCACTGCCACCCTGCCGCGCGCGCGGTCGATCGCGTGTAGGGCGCGGGATTGGGGTCTGTAGCGGGATGCGCGCAGGGCATCGCCACGGCACGGTCGCAGGGCAGCCAGTGCGACCAGTCATCGTAGCCGGTCTTGAGCGCGCCTTCGATCAACAGCCCGCGAAAGCCCGAGCAATCGATGAACAGTTCCGCCTCCACCCGTCGCCCGTCTTCCAGCGTCACGGCCTCGACAAAGCCGGTCTGCCCATCGAGCGCCACATCGGCAATCTTGCCTTCCACCCGCGTGACGCCGGCCGCCTCTGCCCGCTCGCGCAGGAAGCGGGCATAGAGCCCGGCGTCGAAGTGATAGGCATAATCGAACGTGCTCATCACGTTGCGCGGATCGGGGGAGGGGTGGGCAAAGCGGCTCGCGCGCGCCAGGTGCCAGGCCATGGCATGCTCGTCGAGCGGCGCGGTCTCGCCCTCGGCCTGCGCGCGCAGCCAGTATTGGTGCATCGGCACCATGTCGAAATTGCGGCCATAGGGGCCAAAAGGATGGAAATAACGCGAGTTTTCCGCGCCCCAGCCAACGAATTCGATCCCCAGCTTGAAACTGCCCTTGGTGCGCGCCAGGAATTCGCGCTCGTCGATGCCCAGGGTCTGGTTGAACATGCGGATCGGCGGAATGGTCGCCTCGCCCACCCCGATCGTGCCGATTTCCTCGCTTTCCACCAGCGTGATCGCGCAATCGCGCGTGAGCGCGTGCGAAAGCATCGCGGCGGTCATCCAACCGGCAGAACCACCGCCGACAATCAACACCTTGCGGATCTTGCGATCATCCATTGTCTTTGTCCCCTCCCTGGGCGTGCTGATCCTACAATCAATTGCAGGTCGCGCAAAGCTCGCTTTCGTGCAGGGAGGCGCCGCACGCAGTTCTACCGCCGTGGCTACCCGACCGATGAAGGTCATCGTGCTCGCCCTTGATCGGCCGGCAATGCCGTTGGCGAACGCGTGCTAGAGGTGGCTAGGAAGCGACAGTTCGAACACCGCGCCCTTGCCGGGCATCAGGCACAAATCGCCGCCATGGGCACGGGCGATCTGTCGTGCGAGGCTGAGGCCGACGCCGCTGCCTTCCGTCTTGGTCGTGTAGAACGGATGGAATATCCGCGAGCGCGCCTCATCCGCCACGCCCGCCCCATTGTCTGCCACGCGCAGCGACACGCGATCGTCCAGCCGCGCGGAAAGGTAGACTTGCGGCGCGCTTGCCCCGTCCAGCGCTGCCTCCGCGCCGTTTTGGAGCAAGGCCCACAGTGCCTGGCCGATCTGGTCGCGGTCCACCACCACCATCCCGTCTGGCGGGGCATCCGCCAGCAAGGTGACGCGGCCCGCCCAGCGCGCGGCAAACATGCGGCGCAGATCGTCGAACAGCAGGTCGAGCGCGGTGGGCGCCAGCGACGGTTCGGGAAGCCGGGCCAACTGGCGATAGGCCTGGGTAAAATGCAGCAGCCCGTCGGCACGGCGGGACAAGGTACCGATCATGTCGCGCAGGAGCCCAACCGGCGGCGGCGCATCATCCAATGTCGCCAGCGCACTTTCGGCGAGCGAGGCAATCGGGGTCAGCGCGTTCATCACCTCGTGGCTCAACACTTCGAGCAGTTCGCGCGTGGCCCGTGCCTCGGCAATGCGCTCTTCGCTTTCGATGTCGATCAGTGCCAGGATGGTGCGCGCAGCGCCCGCGTCATGCGCCTCGATCCGGTCGACGCGATAAGCCCGCCCGGCATAGCGCAGGCGCGGCGCGCTGTGGCGCAAGGCATCGGGGACATCGACCAGCACATCTGGGATGCCGAACACCGTGCGCGCCGCCCGGTTGAGCGCGCGGACGCGGCCGCTGCGCTCCACGCTCAACAGGGGCGTGGGCGCTTGGTCCAGCACCGCGCGCAAGACTGCGCGATCTGCATCGCCATCGGCACGCGCCACCTGCCGTTCGGGCAGCGGGCGCGGCGGGATGGCCCGCAGCAGGGATAGCGTTGCCAGCCAGAAGCCCAGCAGCAGCACCAGCACGAAGCAGGCGTAAAAGCCGCCATTCCAGGCCGCCACGGTGGCAGCGCCGCAGCCGAACAGCAGCACTTGCGCCGGAAGCGCGGTTTTGACGCTGCTAAAGCCCATGCTTGGCCATCCGGCGATAGAGCGCGGCGCGGCTCAAGCCCAATTCATCGGCGGCACGGCTGACATTGAACCCGTGCCGCTTGAGCGCGGCAGCAACCAGCGTGCGCTCGCTCTCTTCCAGGCTGAGGCTGGAAGCAACCGGCGCGTCGGCCGGCTTTTCGGCAAGGGGTTGACCAAGGCCCAGATCCGCCTCGCCGATCAGGCCGCCATCGCCCAGCACCACTGCGCGCTCCACCGCCTGGGCCAGCCCGCGCACGTCATCGCTCCAGTGGGCCACGGCGATTGCCGCCTCTGCTTCGGGTGTAAAGCCCAGCACCGGCCGGCCATGGCGGCGTTCGGCCGCGCGGGCAAAGTGGCGGGCGAGCAGCAGCGCATCGCCGCCACGCCGCGCCAGCGGGGGCAGTGCGATGTCTACCGTACCGACCCTGGCCCGCAGTGCCGGCAACAACGGCTCGGCCGTCTGCGCCGTGGCGATGATGCGGACATCGCCGGGCAGGCGGGCAAGCAGGCGCCCCTGCGCCACCTCGTTCAGCCGATCGACATGGCGCAGCAGCAGCGTGCCACCTGCCGCGCGCACGATATCGGCGCCGGCGACATCGTCGTGCACGTCGGCCGCGGCGCGCGCGTCGAGAGTCACCAGTTCGCCCGCTGCGCGCGCCGATGCATGATGGATCGCCCGGCTGGCCAGGCTACGGCCCGAACCGGCCGGGCCAAGGATCAGCACATTGGCGGTCGTCGGCCCGACCCGCCGGATCAGATCGCGCACCCGTTCCATCGCCTCGCTGGCGCCCAGCAGGCGCGGCGGATCGGCCAGTGCGCCATCATGCTGCCGCAGTGCCGCGATTTCCCGACGTCGATGGCGATGCGCGATCGCGGCGCGCACGCGTTCGAGCAGTTCCTCGTTGCGCCAGGGTTTCATGACGAAATCGATCGCCCCGGCCTGCATCGCGGCCACGGCGATGCGAATGCCGCTGTGCCCGGTGATCACTACTACCGCTGCATCCGGATCATCCCCTAGGAGCCGGGCCAGCGCGGCAAAGCCCTCCTCGCCATGGGTGCGGCCGCGCGTGAAATTGAGATCCAGCAGGATGGCATCGGCCGGCGCCAGTTCCAGCGCCGAATAGGCCTCTTCCGGCTGCATGGCGCTGACCAGATCGATACCGGCCCTGCCAAAGAGGACGGATACGGCCTGGTGCACATCGCGATCGTCGTCGATCAGCAGAACGCGGGGAGCGGTTGACGGGCGTAGGGAAGTGTCCATTTCCGGACAGTGTGTGCGATATCGCAAACGCGCTTGTCCAGACAAACCTGATTTATTGTTTATAAGCAGTGAATTAGTCCAAATCTCCAGACTTTGCGATACTGTCCGCATGAGCAACGGAGCATCTCTCGAATCACCGCGCAACCATGGCGCGGGCATGGATCGCCGCATCACGCGGCCCCGCCTTGGCCGCCGCTGGCGCTGGGTGGCCGGCGGCGTGGCCATCGTGCTGGCGGCAGGGCTCGCCTGGCGATTGCTGCCCGCGGCCGGATCGACCGACATTGCGGCAGCCACGATCGAGACGGGCCCTGTCGCGCGGGCGCCGTTCGAAGACTATCTGCCGATCCGTGCGTCGGTCGCTCCGAAGGTCACCACGCTGGTCGATACCCTGTCGGGCGGGCAGGTGGAAAAGCTGTTGGTGCAGGACGGCGCCTGGGTGAATGCGGGCCAGCCGCTGGCCACGCTGGTCAATCCCACGCTCAAGCTGGACGTTCTCACCCGCGAGGCGGAGATCGCCAGCCAGCTCGGCACCTTGACCGGTGACGAATTGTCCCTCGAACGCAGTCGTCTGGATCGGGCGGCGCAAACCGCATCGGCCAACTACGACCTGCTCAAGGCGCGCCGCGATCTGTCGATCCGCCAGCAATTGCACGATCAGGGCTTCGTTTCCGACGAAGGCGTCAAAAGCTATCAGGAAGAGGCCGATTATCAGCGCAAGCGCCTGGGGCGTGGCTGGCCCCAACCGTGCGGCCAGGGTGTCCACGCCTTACAATCTCGCATCGCTGACGAAGCCGCTGACGGCCGAGGTCGTGCTGCGGCTGGTATCGGCTGGCCAGCTGGCGCTCGATGCGCCGATGGATCGCTATTGGAGCGATCCGGACCTGTCGCACGACCCCCGGCGTCTGAAGCTCACCGTTCGCATGGCGTTGAGCCATCGCACCGGATTGCCCAACTGGCGCGACGCGCAGGGGCTGGCCTTCGAGCATGATCCCGGCACGACAACGGGCTATTCGGGCGAGGGGTATCAATACGCCGCGCGTTATGCCGAGCATCGCACCGGGAAATCGTTCGTGGCGCTTGCGGGACGCTGGCTCTTCGCCCCGGCCGGCATGCGGGCTTCGGGCTATGTGTCCGCGCAGGGCGCGACGATGCCACTCGCCGTTCCCTATGACGAGGCGGGCAAGCCGCTGCCCTTCGGGCCGGTCACGCACTACAATGCCGCAGACCTGGCGCACGCGACGGCGCGCGATTATGCTCGCTTCCTCATCGCAGTGCGGAACGACCGTGGGTTGGCCCCCTCCGTTGCCGCAGAACGCCGCCGGTCGCAGGCCGATCTGACCCCCGGGACATGTGCCGGAGCCAAAGCGACCAGTTGTCCGCCCTGGACCGGGTTTGGCCTGGGCTGGCAGCTCCTCGGCTTTCCCGGCGGGACGACGATGCTGCACACCGGCAAGGACGCCGGGGCTTTCACCTTCGCCGCCATCAATCGCGCCAGCGGCGACGGGATCGTCATCCTGACCAACAGCGACAACGGATGGCGGGTCATCCTGCCCATCCTCGAAGGCACCAACAGTGATCCCCAACTGATCGCCTTCTTGCGCGGCCAGATGAACTGAAAGGACCAAGCGCATGATGACCGCCATCGTCCTCGCCGCCGCGTTGCCCGCCACGCCAGCCCCGCCGATGAACGATCCGCTGACGACGGAGATTGGCGCGCTCGATGCCAAGGTGTTCGATGCTTACAACCGCTGCGACCTGCCGACCTTCTCCGGCTATTTCGACCCCAAGGTTGCCTTCTATCATGACACCGGCGGCGCTACGTTCGAGCGTGACGCGATGGTCGATGGCGTCCGCAAGTACATCTGCGGGAAGGTGAAGCGCGAACTGATCCCGACAACGTTCCGCGTCTATCCGATCAAGGACTTTGGCGCGATCGAGGAAGGCGAACACCGCTTCTGCGAACTGGCGACAGGACGGTGCGAGGGTATCGCCAAGTTCGTGATGGTCTGGGCAAAGCAGGACGGCGCCTGGCGGATCACCAGCGTGCTCAGCTACGGCCACCGTGCCGCGACACCGGCAGAGCAGCAAGACGCGGCAGGTCAGTAGCGACCTGCCGGCGGGCAAGATTGCCTTTGCCCGAACGCGCCATGAGAGGCGGCGAAACGACACCTCCAAAGGGTGGGGCGTTCGAATGGTCGAGGGCATCCCACATCCCTGCCATCACGAATCAGATCGCCCGCCTTGTCAGGCCGGGCGCGGCCGCTTTCAGCCCAACGTCCGGCCATTGGCCCAGCGACAGGCGCTTCTCGACGCCGTGAAGGCGATGTTTGAAGTACCACATCTTCGTGCCTGAGGGCCGGGCCTCAAGATGGAGGCCTTTTTCGTCGGGCTTGCGGTAGGGGAAGTTTGAAGCTGAAAATTTCGGGCAAAGCCTTTTGCTAGGCTCCCATTTCTCCCAGGAATGCCCCCACTTGGTATGAAAAGTGGCGAGAATCCCGGTGTAAAGCTAGAACATCCGGAAGATAAAATCGACCGAAAATCTAGCCAAATCAACGCGTTGAGACGTTTTGGAAAGAAACCCCTGGTGCGCTTACAGGACTCACAAGAGAGGTGTAACACCATAATTTTAAAATTAATTTTCGGCACCCAAAATTGGGATGCCCCCTCGCAGGGCCCCCAAAAGAATTTTTGATAATTCGGGCACAAGTTCGAGTCCTGAGTAGTGTATTTCATGCCCGTTTTTGCCTGCGGTAGCGGGAATCCAACAGGAAGAAATTAAACTAGCGTAATCAGCTCTTTAGTGAAAACGCCATTTCATGTAATCCCCCAATTTGAACCCGGGAATCATCGGCTGCGATTGGACTGCCACGGACTCGGATAGGTGGCGATTCGTTGCCCGGGACCGTCGCAATGTAGATGTCATCTAATTATGGCGGCACGCCGCCTAGATCTGGTTTCCCAAAGCCGCCGCCACCGCGCACACCAGCGCGTCGCAACGCTCCACCCTGCGGCCATATCGGCGGCCAACAGGCGGAGCCAGCGGCTCGCTGAATGTGCGCCGTGAGCAAGGCGTGTGCAGACAACGAAACCGTCGAACCGACAGCCGCAGCCTGACGGTGCTGCCGCTGACTGGCAAATCCGGCAGCCTGCGGTCGTATCGGCTGTGGAGCGACTTCGAGGGCGTCGCGCAGTCCGGGCAGTTCGCCCCCTCCGCCGCCAATCGGCCCGACATCTCGACAATCCCGTCGATCACAGTTCGGCTTTCCAAGATCAGGCCTGGTAGCCGCAGGCTACTGTCCCATGCTTTCGAGGCCATCGACGTTCACTCCTTGCTGAACCCCGGTGGAGTGGGCCGGACACAGCGCGGAAATGTCAAATTTGCACGGAATTTGAGTCAGACCCAATTTTAGACGCCGATCACCCCACTAACGGGGGCCTTTTGCACGCAGGTCCACAATCGGTGCGGGACGAGTTCGGCTTGTCGAATTCCCCGCGATCGCTGAGCCAGGAGATGCGCGCTCTGGGCTACTGCAAGCTGTCGGCGCCCGCGCCACAATCGCCAAAAGACTGGCGATTTCGCTAATTTTAATAAAGCTTTGCCACCCGTCTAGCAAGCATCACTCACCACCTTCCTGAAGGAGCGCTCGTAGAGTTGTGGTGGCAAGACGAGGTGCGGATCGGCCAGCAGACCAAGTTGATCCGGCACCGGGCGAAGCACGACACTCGACCTTTACCGAGGGATCAGCGCCGATCCTCAGCCTGGATCTTCAGTGCGATCTGCCCGCCGGGGGCAAGGCTGCCGAAATCGTCATGCCAGCCTGCAATAGCGACACGATGACGATGCATCTCGAGCAAATCGCCTTTCACGTCGCGCCAGGTGCCCATGCCGTGGTCATTCTCGATGCGGCAGGATGGCATGGATCAGCCGCACTGGTCATTCCGCCCAACATCACACCAGGTCGTCGTGCTGATCGCGCGCCAGTATCTCAAGCCAGAGGCGCGACGCTGCGTCGATGCGATCCTTGCCATCGACGAGGACACGTTGACCGCCCTGTATATGGCCGCGCGCGCCACTTAGGCGGATGCTTGGCGCCGCGAGCACAAGGATACCGAGAACGGCCACTTCGCCGAAATCGAGCTCGACTACGGTCAAGTTACCAAGGTGTGCCCCGAAAGACCGCCCAGCGACGCGCCGGCCATTGCCGGCCCGGCCACAGCATGCATCGTGGCAAAGCTCGAGAAGTTCTCCTGCGGACGGGCCGCGCCCGCCACCCGTCCGCAAGCGCGCCTGCTGGCGCTCAAGTTCGTGCTGCATATTGTGTGCGATTTGCACCAGCCCCTGCATGCGTCGGACAACCACGATAGGGATGGCAACTGCGTAGCCCTGGCCAAGCAACTGAGCAAGCGGATCACGCGGCAGGAGATGCCCGCCTGGTCAACAGGCACGCCCGAACATTGGGCGAGCGAATCGTTCGGCCTCGCCGAGCAGGTTGTGTAAGCCGTGCAGTTTCCGCCCAGTTGCGACGACACGCGCGCGCCGATCACGCTTCCGGCCGGCTATGACGCCCAATCGCGCGTTGCGGCTGAGCAATTGGCAAAGGCTGGTTGGCGCCTCGCGCATGGGATGTTGGCGCTCATTGCCCATGCGGGCGCGAAAGGATGATCCTTATCACCACTGTGCTGCTGCCGATTTTGGGGGAGTAGCTGTTTGGTCCTGGCACTCATGCCGCGCGGGGCACATGCTCACCTTGACCGGGCATGATTTCACCCAACCGCTTTAACTGAACCATATCGAGCACCTGCATCCAACGGTTCCTTAGTTCGAGCAAGCCATCGTTGCGTAGGTTTTGCAGCACCCGATTCACGTGCACCGGCGAGATGCCGACGATGTCGGCAAGGTCATACTGGGTCAGCGGCACGGAGTAGCGGTCTTGGACCGCCACGCAGTTGCGCGCTGCCATTCTGCTTTGCAGTTCGCAGATCAGATTGCACAAGCGCTCTGTCGCAGTCATGCGTCCCAGGATGAATATCCACTTTTCACGGTTGCGCAGCAACGCCAGCACAGCATCGAGCACTCGGGTCATGCTGTCTTCTTCGTGCGGCGCGCGCGCCTGGATGCTTCTGTGCGGCAGCAACCGCGCTCGCACGCGGGTGAGCGCCACGATCGGCAAAGTCGCACGACCTTGCAGCAGCCATTGCGGCTCGCAATAGTCACCGGGCAGAAACAGCGTGATGATCTGGCGCCGCCCATCGGGCAGCAGGCGGTATTGCGCCGCCCAGCCTTCCTCGATGCGCAGCACGCAATCCTTGCGTTCGTCTGCGCGGGCGAGAAATTCGTGGCGGCGGAAAGTGCACACCTGACTGGGCGTGCGCTGCATATCCTGCGTCATATCCTTTCCCCTGAGTCGCGGAACGATGCCTTTGTCGGATCTGTGGAATTTCTAAATTACATTCATTGTGGATAATTCACATAGATTGGCTTTCGCCGTTTCATTCGACCAGCCGTGGCGCGCGACGGACGGGCCGCAGATTGCCCGAAGAGACAGATTGCAAGTTGCATACATGGGATAGCCGCGCGGACATTCCGGGCCGGACGCACGCTCCTACCTTCGCAACGGGTGCCAGCCGCCTGTTGGGCTTGCCCTCCGGCACAGTCCAGTTTCAACGCGAAGGAGATCGGCCCGATGGCCAGCAACAGCACCCCTTCCCCCTCTTCCCAGCCCGCGCAGAGTACTCAAGGTGCCTCGGGCCAGGCCACGACCGCCCAGGCAGACGCCGGCAAGGCCGAGGGCGCGAAGGCCGATGGCGAAAAGACCCAGGCCGCCAAGCCGGCGCAGGCACGGCGCGGCCAGGATGCCGCAGCAAAAGGCAGCGCCGAGAGGCAAAGCCGCAAGACCCAGCGAAACGGCGGCACTGGCAAGAGTGACGGCGAAGCCATCGCGATGCTCAAGAACGACCATCGCCAGGTGGAACAACTCTTCAAGGAATTCGAAAGCGCCAGCGACGCGCGAAAGGCCGCTATCGTGATCGAGGCGTGCCAGGCCCTGACGCTTCATACCATGCTGGAAGAGGAAGTCTTCTACCCGGCCTGCCGCGAGGCGGCGCGCGATGAAGACGATCTCGACGAAGCGCAAGTGGAGCACGATAGCGCCAAGGTGCTGATCGCCGATCTGGCGCAGGCATCGCGCGACGATCCGTTCCGCGATGCCAAGTTCACCGTGCTGGCCGAACAGATCCGGCACCACGTGAAGGAAGAGGAAGGCGACGACGGCATCTTTGCCAAGGCACGCGAAGCCGGCGTCGACACCCCCGAGCTTGCCGCGCAGCTCAAGGAACTGCGTGGCGAACTGGAAGCCGAAGATCGGCTTCCGCCCCAGGCGCCGGTCTCGTTCGACGCCTTTCCACGGGCAAAAGCCCACAATAGTCAGGAGAGAACCATGGCAAGTTATCAAGGACGCGAAAACGGCGACTATGGTCGCGGTGGCCGCGGCGACCGTGGCCGGTTTGCCGGACAGGGCGGGCGCCGCAGCGAAGAAGATGACAGTCGCGGTGGACGCGGCAGCCAGGATCGCCCACGCGACGAGGAAGGCCGCTTCATGAGCGATGATCGCGGCCGTTCGAGCCGTGGCCGCGAGGGCGACGACCGCGATTACCGCAGCCGCGGTGCCAGCAGCCGTGGGCGCGACGACCGCGACGACAATGGCGATCGGGGCCGGGGCGGCTGGTTCGGCGATTCCGCAGGCCATTCGCAGGCATCGCGCAAGGGCTGGGACCGGTCCGATCATGAAGGCAGCGGCTGGTATGGCGATTCCCGTGGCCATTCCGAAGCCTCACGCCGGGGCTGGGAAAACTCAGACCACAAAGGCAGCGGCTGGTACGGCGATTCCCGTGGCCATTCCGAAGCCTCGCGCAAGGGGTGGGAAAATTCCGACCACGAAGGCAGCGGCTGGTATGGCGATCCGCGCGGCCATTCCGAAGCGTCGCGCCGGGGCTGGGACGAACGCGGCAGTTCTTCGCGCGGCGGACGCTACGACGACGACGATCGCCGCAGCAGCCGCAGCCGTGATGACGACGATGACCGCAGCCGCTCGCGCCGCATGAGCCATGACGATGACGACGATCGCGGGCGCAGCCGTGGTGACCGCGATGACGATCGTGGGTACGGTGGCTGGTTCGGCGATTCCCGCGGCCATTCCGAAGCCTCGCGAAAGGGATGGGAAAGCCGCCACTGATGCTTTTTCCCATCACGCGGACCGGCCCCCAGGTGGGGCCGGTCTTGCGCGTTTCGATCGCGGTCAGTCCTGTTGCCGGGACTGTCGCGGCCATCGGCAAGGCAGTCAGGTGACGCGAATCGAAGCGGTTCGCCGTGCCATCCTGTTGGATCTTTCACCTTGGCAGCGGCTTGCGGGCATTGCCCTTGCCATTGCCTTGCCTGCGGCCCTGCGCTGGCTGCTGGGCCCCCTGGGCAGCGCGGTGCCGTTCGCCCCGTTCTTTCCCTTCGTGCTGCTTACCGCCGTGTTCATGGGCTGGCGCGCCGCGCTGGCGGTGTGCATCGCGGCCACTGTGGTGGTGGAATGGATGTTCCTGGCAGCATCGCTTTCCCTGTTCGATCTCCATCGCCTCACGCTGGCATTGCTGATCGTGGTGGCCAACCTTGCTCTGATCGCGGTGGGAGATACGCTGCGCCGCACCGTGCGGCAGCTCGATGCACTGGCCCGCGAGCAGGACATCGTGGCGCGCGAAATGTATCATCGCGTGCAAAATGCCCTGGGCGTCGTCCAGGCGCTGATCGGCGTATCGCATGCCGGTGACGATCCCGAACGCTTCCGGCAGGATCTGCTGGGCCGCGTGCAGGCTCTGGCGAATGCCAATCGCCTGCTCGATTCCCCGCCGCGCGAGGCCGGCGCCTCTCGCGCCCGTGTCGTGGTGGAAGGGCGCCAGGTGGCCGATGGCCGCATGGGACTCGACCAGTTGATCCACACCGCGATAGCCCCGTTTCACAAGGACGAGGCGTTTCGGATTGAGGGCCCGCCCATCCTGCTCGAACGCGCGCCCGCCTATCATTTGCTGCTGGTGTTGCACGAGCTTTGCACGAACGCGCTCAAGCACGGGGCCCTGTCCGATCCGCGCGGCAGCGTATCCATCTGCTGGGATGCCGATGGCGTGCTGCTATGGCACGAAAGCGATGGTCCGCCGGTGGTACCCCCCCGCCGCAGGGGCCTAGGCAGCCGCATGTTCGCGGTCCAACAGCACTGGACGCTGGATCGCGATTTTGCGCCCAGTGGCCTTTCCTGCCGCATCGCACTGCGCACAAGCGCACCGAGGCGACCCTGACCATGCCACCGGATTTCACTCTCCTGTGCCTTGTCCAATAGGCCAGGGCTTTTGCACGCAAGGGAAAGGCGCAGTGCAACACGGCGCGCCGTCTCCCTTCTGCCGTTTTCAGCCAATAGCTTGGTCAGTCCACCCCCTGGCGCCAGGTCAACAAGAGCGAAGTATCGGCCGGAACCCGTGCTTCCAGCCGGCCGTCCTGGGCATGGAATGCGACGATGCGCCCATCGGCGCTCGCCAGCCGCGCCCCGAGCGCGGCCGGCAAGGCTCCGGCTACCGGCACCAGTACGACGCGCGCTTCCGATCCCGCCGGCCCGTCGATGCGCAGCGACAGCGTAGAGGCATCGATCTGGTGCAGCGCGCGCACGAAGACGTCGGACCACACCAAGAACGGCGCGCCCTCGATCCGGCGAAAGGCCCGCGTGGCATAGATCATGGCGGCGCCACAGCCATAGATTTCCTGCCCGACCTGGCCGGCGGGCTGGCCATCCGGGTAAAGATCCTCCAGCGGAAAATTCAGCGCGCGGTTGATAAAGCCGTTGCGGATGTCCTTGTGCGCCACGCCTTCTTCCGGCAGGGCATCGGGGTAATAGAACCAAGCCCTGTCCAATGCATGCCGGCAGTACTCGTTGAGCAATAGGCGTACCGACGGGATCAGGTCGGGGCCACCGTAATCGAGATAGCGCTCGAACGCGGCAAAGCTGTCAAAGCATTCGTAAGCCGCCATGTAGGGCGCATCCTGCAGGCAGGTCACGCCCAGGAAATTGCGCCAGTGCCGCGCCAGGCCGATGTCGCTCTGCCAGATCTGGCTGTTGTGGAAAAAGCTGGCCAGGTAGACATAGCTCTGCTTGAGATAGTCCTTGCGCTCGGTGATCCGCCACAGGCGAATGCAGGCCACCGCGCCCCAGGCGGTGAGATTGGCCTGGTAATTGAGTTCGAAGCGCATGCCGCGCGCCGCGTCGATGGCGCGCATCGCTTCGTCCACATAGCGGCGCTCGAGCGTCAGTTCGAACGCCTGCAGCATGACCCAGGCGTAGATCCCACCCACGTCGGTCTGCCCGCGCCGGTCCGCCTCGGCCACGGCCTGGATCACCGAGAAGTCGCGCAGATCGTAAAGGATCGGCCAGCGATAGGAGAAATGCCGGGCCGCGCGGATGCCGTATTCGATGGTGTCGAGAAACAGCGTGCGCGCGTCCTCGTGCCCGGCCAGCGCCAGATTCGCCAGGTTGAGCATGGGGTGGTAGAGATACCAGCTATCGACGGCATTGGGGTTCTTGTCCTTGCCCACATTGGGCAGGTAGCGGCGCAAGGTTCCCAGCGAACGGTCGTGGAACGCCTCCAGGCCGGCAAGGATTTCCCGCACCAAGGGATGGCGCAAGCCCTGCCAGCGCGCCCAGTCGTCAACCGCCGCGGCGATGGCCAGCTGCACCATCACGTCGGGATATTCGCTGGCGGTATAGGGGTGAAAATACGTGTGCCCAAAGTGCTCGATCCGCGCCTCGGGCGCATGGAGCAGATCCTGCACTGTCGCCCGCGCGCGTGCCGGCCAATCGCGGAATTCGGCCTGGGGTGGTGAAAGCCAGGGATAGATCGCCCCGATCATGTCGAGGAACTGCCAGGCGCTGTCGCCCTCCTCGCACTGCGGGTAGGCACGGATCGCCAGTATCGTGTCATAGAGGGCCAGAGGTTTCCCCCGCGCCAGCATGGCCTGGCCGGTCTCTGGATCGAGCGGCGGCGCATAGCCCAATTCCGGCCAATCGCACCGCACCGCGTTTTCGGGCTTTGAACCCGTTGCATTGAAATAGGGATTTAGCGAAGACAGGTTCTGAACATAGAGTACCGCGCCCAGCGCCGGGCGGCCCAGCTTGAGATAGAGCAGCCCGGTGTTCATCTTGCGCTGCTGGGCTTCGAGCGAGAATCCATCGCGCGCGGGTTGCCAGTCCTGGTCGAAAACGATCAAGTCCCGCGGCAACCGCCCAATGCGCAGATCGACCGACGACGTGAAATCATAGCGCGCGCGCAACTGCTCTAGGCCAATGGGGTCGCCACTCAGGCGCAGGGTGGCGCGCCCCACCCCAGATCGCCATTCGATGGCGGCAATCTCGTGGTCCTCGCGCGGCAGCACCCGAGCGGTCGCGTCGTGCCCGAAGACAGGAAAGCGCAGCGCGATGCCGCCATCGTCGTCGCGCCGAACAACGACCCACACGGCGCCACCGCCGAAGCGGATCGCGATCGTCAATCCGCCCTGCCGCGCTTGCACGAGCTGCAACCCCGTGCGAGCGCAAGCAAAGTCGCGGGCAGATGCAATCTCGGCTGTCAATGTATCGTCAAGCGTGTCGCCTGCCATCGCAATCCCCGTGCCGGCACAATGCCACGTTGGACGAATAACGCAGCCACGTTTGGACGGTTTCCGCGTCACAGCCGTCGTTTGGGAGGATTTATGCTTGTTATTCAATTATCTGCTTCAAATCGCCAACCAAGGTTAGGCTTATGGGAAACGCGTGGCACAGCGGGTCGTTGGCCAGCATGATCACGCGCTTTCTGTCTCCTGCGCCCCAAGGCACCGGCCAGGACAATATGACCACACCCCACGATACCACGCCAGGCCCAAATGCCTCGGCTGCGCGATGGCCGCAGGCCCTGTGGCTGGTTCGCATGGCGAAACCGCCGGCAACCTGGCGCGAACCCTCGCCCTTCAGGCAGGCCATCACCGCATCGACCTGGCACAGCGCGATGTCGATGTGCCGCTCTCCCCGCTGGGCGAGGAGCAGGCCCGAACCCTGGTACGTTGGTTTGGCAGCGGCGCGGAGGAAGAATATCCGGACACCATACTGGCAAGCCCCTACAAGCGCGCAGTCGACACCGCGCCGCTTTTTCCGCGACGCCGGCGGTTGCAGCCCCGAAACCAGCATCTGCATCGCGAGCGCCTGCGCGAGAAGGAATTTGGCATCCTAGACGGGCTGACGGCGGAAGGCATCAGGGCCTGCCATCCCGAACAGGCGCGCTTCCGGGAAGTCCTTGGGAAATTCTACCATCGTCCGCCCGGTGGCGAGAGTTGGGTCGATGTCGCTTTCCGCCTGCGGGCGCTGCTCGATACGGTGTCGCTGCATTATGCTGGGCAGCGCGTCATGATCGTGGCCCACCAGGTGGTGATCCTGTGCCTGCGCTATATCCTGGAGCAGAAGGACGAAGCCCAGATCCTGGCAATCGATGCTGTGGGAGACATCGCCAACTGCAGCGTGACCGAGTACGGCTTCGATCCCACGACCTGCCGTCTCGTCTTGCAGAAATACAATGCACTGGCTCCCATGCTGCGCGAAGGTACGCCCGCCACCTGAGCGCCCGATCCCATGGTGGGTGCGCGTGGCTGATGCACGAGATGCCACGCCGCAGCGTATCGACCTGGACTTGCTGGCGCAAAGGCCGCTGCCGAAAATTGCCCAAGAGGCAGACAAGAACAGCCGGGGACGCGTCTGTGTCCTGGGTGGGTCCGCCCAGGTGCCTGGCGGGGCGGCATTGACCGCCGAAGCCGCATTGCGGGCAGGCGCCGGCAAAGTCCGCATCGGCACGATCGCGCCAGCGGCCGTCACAGTCGGCTTGCCTGGTGCCCGAAGCCGCCGTGCTGGCCCTGTCCATCAGCCCGGCAGACGCTCGCCCTTGTCACAGCGCAGCAGGGAATCGTTCTCGATGCTTCGGCACTGCTATGCCTGGAGTGCCACCGAGAGCGCCTTGGCCCGCCGACGATGACCGCTACGTGCACGGCGAACTGGCGCGCGCGGCCAGCACCTTTGCAGTCTACGCGGCACTTCCCGAGTTGGATCGAGAAAATGCGCGGGAGTTCGGACCCCACCATTACGGCCAGCAGATGGTCTGGCCGTGGGATGATGAACATTTCAAGCTGACCAATCCCCGCCGCGACCTGATCAAGGCCGCCGCCCTGATCGTGGCCGAAATCGAACGCCTCGATCGCGCGGCCACCAACGCGGGAGGCGGCGAATGAACCTGCCCAAGGATTACACCCCCACCGCCGAAACCATTTCCCTTCACGGGCTTGGCTTCATCCAGGTGAAATTGATGGGTGGCCAGCGCCTGCACGTCTGGCACCCTGACTTGCCGCGCCGATCGTGCTTCCAGCGCAGCGCCATCCACAACCACCGCTTTTCGTTCACGTCCACCGTGCTCAAAGGCGTCCAGATCAATCGGCGGTTCGATATCGTCATGCATCCCGAAGGGTCGCATGACGTGATTTCGCACGATGGCCCACGTTCAGAAAAGGGCGGTCGACTCTCCTTCGTCGCTGGACGCGTCAATCTGATCGAACGCGAAACGCAGCACTTCATGGCTGGCTGCAGCTATGAAATGCCGATGCTCGCTTACCACGATACGCCCAACTCCGGCGTTGTGGTCACGTTGCTTCGCAAGACCGCTGATGGCGACATTCACGCCAATTCGCTGATCGAACACGGCCACGTCTTCGATCAGTCGTTCGACCGCTTCCAACTTAGCCCCAAGCAATTGTGGAGCTACGTGGTGGAGGCACTCGGAGAATGAGCGCCACTGCACCAAACCCATTGAGCGACGAACTCATGGATCAGTTGTGCGACGCTGCGCGGTTGAAGATCGGTTTGGCGATCGCTGCCCACGTTGAAGCGCTGCCGAAGGAAATCCACGCCGGGCAGGCTTTGTGGTTGACGTTGGGCGGCGCGATCACCGCCATCGCCGAAGCCATCGCACTGCTCGAGCAACGCGCTCCGACGATCGCCGGCTTTGCTTCCATGGCAGAACAGTTCCAGCTTTCTTACGAGGCGGCCAAAGCCGCGCCAGTGGGGCACGCATGACCGCCCCCCGCGAAACGCTGCCCCAACTGGCCGCGCTGCTCTATCGCCGTCGCGCTGAAAAGGCCACGGCCGTGGTCGCCAGCGGCAAGATGACGCGCGACCAGGCCAAGGCTTTGCTGCGCCCCTGGCTCGCCATCGCCTGCACCGTGGGCGCCGATCTGCCGGGGCTGGAAGATGCCGTGGCCCAGCGCCGCACCGGGCACGAACACTTCCTCAATCCCGGCCACGCGCGTTGGCTGGCAGCCGATGACATTTGCCCGCGCAGTATCTGGGCGGGCGTGCTGGCTGGCGCGCGTGACCAGGCCTTTGACAAGTTCGTCCAGGATAGCTCGCTGGCCAACGCCGCCGCCGCCCGCGATCTGCAGCGCCTGTGCCTGGCGCTGGAACGCGACGTGAATGGCCACCACATCCCCGCCTATCGCCCGGCGATAGACGCAACCGCGAAGGCAGCCTGACCGTGGCCGCCACCCCTCTCATCCTGTCGGCCGCGCGGGCCTCTACTCCCACGGTAAGAGCGCGGCCCGGCGATCCGGTACCGGCCAACACACCAAGCCCTGCCGCCTGGCCCATCCAGGCGTGCAACGGGTCGCACCACACCCGGTACCGGATCGCCACCCCCGAAAGCGCCCGCGAAGAACTGCGCCACGTCGCCGCCCTGGACGATGCCGTCCAGGCGGTTGCGGCGTGCATCGCCGTCCTGGGCCTCGCCACCACCACCATCACCGCGATCGGCGCCGGCATGATCATCGCCCGCGCCCTGATGGCGGCCCTGCCAAGGATGCTGTGATGCCCACCAGCCCGTTCGATCCCGTGATGCTGCGCCTGGCCATCGCCATGATCGTCTGCGCACTCACCGCCGCCGGCCTCGCGCGCCTGGGCTGCACCTGGCCCGAAACCCTGCTGGGCGTGGTCACCATGCTGGCCCTGGCCGCCTTCTTCTATGCGCTCTGGCGCGCTTTCAACCTCTGAAAGGTCCGATCGTGGCTGACTCGCTTGAAGAACAGGTCGGCACCCTCGTTGTGCCCCTGATCCGCGAAATTTCCGCCTGCCTGCCAACCGAAGATAGCATGGCCAAAACCGTGCAATTCGACTTGGCCCGTGCTGGCGCCACCGCCACACGCTGGCAAATCCAGGTGCGCCGGCTTGCTGATGGTGGCGCCAATGGCTGACAACACCAAGATCGAGTGGGCCGACGCCACCGTATGACGCTTACAAAGCGCAGAAAGACGCACGTAGTGACCGGCCTTCACGTCGTTAAGGCTCGCGCCGCCGGCGGCCTGGTCAAGTGGTACGTCTACGCCTGGCGCGGCGGGCCCAAGATCCACGAATGCATCGGCGCCCGGCCCGAAATCGGCAAAGATCTACTGCGCAAGGCAGCCGACGCCGCCAAGCCGCGCAAGGGCCGCATGGTCGATACCAACGATCTGGTCGACGCTTACCGCGAAAGCCCGGAATTCAAGCGGCTCAAGCCCAGCACGCAAAAGGACTATCGCTTGTGGCTGGACCGCATCAGCGCCGAATTCGGCCCGTTCAAGCTGGCGGCATTTGACGATCAGCGCATGCGCGCCGACGTGATCGAGTGGCGCGACACATGGGCCGATCAGCCGCGCACGGCCGACAAGGCCAGCGTGATGATGGGCACCCTGCTGGGCTGGGCCCAGGAACGCGCCCACCTGTCCATCAACGTGGCCGCGCGCATCCCGCAGTTGCACCAGGTGAACAAGTCCGATCAGATCTGGGAGGCGCGGCACTGGGCCGCTGTCGAGGCCGCCAGGAACAAGGATGGCAATCCCGCCATCAAACCCCACGTCATGGCTGTGCTGCGCCTGGCGCGGCTCACCGGCCTTCGCCTGGGCGACCTGGTGCGCCTGTCGTGGGAACAGGTGGGCCAAAAGGCCATCGTGGTGGAGCGCACGCGCAAGCGCCAGGGCCGCGCCATCATCCCGATCTTGCCCGAACTGCGCCAGCTGCTCGACCAGCTGGCCGCCGGCATCAAGCCGGATGACCAGGGCGTGCAGCACAAGATAGGCCCGATCCTGCGCAACAGCCGCGGCCAGGGCTGGACGGAAAGCGGCGTGGAATCGGTTTGGCAAAAGGCCAAGCCCGAAGGCTTCGATCGCGTCATCCACGATCTGCGCGGCAGCTACGTCACGTTCCTGGCGCAGAAGCGCCTGACCGATGAAGAAATCGCCCGCATCATCGGATGGACCGCCCAACGCATCGCCGAAATCCGCGCCCGCTATGTCGATGAAGAACGCGTGATCATCAGCCTGGTGGAGCGCCTAAGCGCCTGATCGTGGCCATAACAAATCACGAAGCCCGCCAGATTTTTTACAGCGCGGTGTAAAAAGCCTCTGGCGCCCGCTCGATTTTCCAGCCTAAGTGCTTGAAAAGTTGGTAGCGGAGGAGCGTTCCGGCTTTAAACATACCTTGGCTAGAGTGAAGGTATGATGGGTTTACGGGGATAGCGGCGATCTGCGCCACCTGTCACAGTTTGCCCGGCGAATCGGGGAGCAACATGGCAGACACATGCGCGCATTGCGGGGCTAAACTCACCCAAGCCGGGATATTCTCGGCAGCGAACAAGCTGTTGGCAGACGGCGATGTGAGATTGATCAACTTCGTTCGCGGCGAGGAGTCCTTGGAATTTTGCAATTCCTGTGGCGATCCGCTTCGACAAGCGGCGCTCGATCAGCTGGTGGCCGAACGCGACAAGCTCAAGCAGCAAATCGAGGAGCGCGTTTCATTTTTCCCGGTTATGACCGTTGGCGTCCTGCCAGGGAACAACGACTATCTGGCGTTGGGCCTGGTCACCGCCAACGTGACGGTAGGCACCGGCATGTTCAACGAGTGGAGCCAAGGCTTTTCCGACCTGTTTGGTGCGGTCAGCCAAAATTCCGGCATGGCGTTCAAGGTCAACAAGGGCGAAGCCATCGCCCGCGGCATCCTTGTTCACAAGGCACTTGCTTTGGGCGGCAACTGTGTCATCGGCGTTGACCTGGACTATGGCATTACCACCAACAACGCGGCGACTATCAATATGCAAGGTACCGCGGTTTCGGTGCCAGATCTGAAAGCCATTCTTGGCGGCCGCGCTTATGAAATGGCCACATGGATATCCTGGGCCTGGCAGCGCGGCCGGCAAATCAACCGATGGATGCAGGGCAACATCCAGCCCGGCGACCAATACGGGACGGAATGACGCTATTTTTTGGCTGAATCTGTGCAGCCCTGCAGCAGCGCCACAGCCTGGTCGAACGCCGCGCGCAGCCGCAGGTTCGACGCGGCAATAGGTCCGATGTCGTGCGCCGCGTCGCCGTTCAGCAGCTTACCAATGTGCGGCGGATCAGTCGGAACGTCCTTGGGGTCCGCACAAGTTACAGCCACCGGCACATAGACCGTTTCCGTTCGCGCTTCGATAACTGGCGGCGCGGGTTTGGCTGCGCATCCGGCCAAGGCTACAGCAGCCACACTCAGCGGCATGAGGATCACGCGGCGCATGGGGGTTCCTCCTTTCTGATGACCGGCATCACGCTCAGGTCGAGATGCCCCGTCGTTTCCCCGCACCAGACCAGCAGAATTTTCGCACGTCGACCGTGCGGCTTTTCCTCCCAATCCTTTTGAGGGTTGCAGCGTCCGGCAACTCCGGCAATCGCGCCTGCCAACATCTGGACAAGGAAATCAGCATCTTTGACGTGATGCTCGCGCCACGGGATTGCCACGACATCGATGTCGCGATTGAGTGAGCCATGGACGGTAATCGCATAGCCTGCATCCTTTGCCGCCATGCGCATCGGCGGCAGGATGAGATCGAGTAGGGCGCGGTTATAGGCGCCCTGGCAGATGTCGTCGGCTTGGGTCCGCTCACGCATCACAGTTCCCCTTTCGCTGCCATCACGGCATCGGGCGTCCGGCATGTGCGTGCAACGGCCGGCGGCGCGTTGTCGATCGCGCGCGCCAGCGCCTCGCGCGTAGCATTGCGCGGCGCGGCATCGACCAGCGCAGTTTTGCCTGCTGCCTTGCGCGCCTCCCCATCGGCCTTGAGCCGCTGCACAGCTGCGTTCCGGATTTGAAGCGCCCCGTGAAGTGTGTCGTAGCTCCCCCGCATGATCGTCGCAGCGCGGCGCCAGTCGTGTTCAGCACTGCGCCACTGATCGCGCTCGGTGCGCAAGCCGGTGATCTTTACTGGCCAAATGCGCAGTCCATCGATCCGCACGGTTTGCCAGATCCAGCCTCCCACCGATAGGATGAGCGCACACAGAAGCAATGGCAGCAGAAGCGGCGCCAGCAGTCGGGATAGCCTTAGCCAGGCTCGGGCCCACAAGCTCGCGATCATTTCACCACCGCCACATCATCGGGCACCCGCGCCGCCAGAGCGGCCAAAGTGCGGCTGCGCTTATACGTGCGGCGCTGGCCATCGATGATCGGCCACACGATGGCCACCAGCGCGCCGATCAGCGCCGCCGTGTCGCCGGCGACATAGCCGCGCCCCACGGCAAAGGCCGCGATCGGCGGCAGCGCCTGGCGCAGGCCCGTCATCAACTGCTCGCGCGTAGCCGTCCTGGTCAAGATCACGCCCGAAGAACTGGTCGCCCAGATGGAAGCCGCTACCGCCCAATACGAAGCCGAACAGGCGGCTGCTCAACAGGAAGCCGCCCAGGCCAATGCCGACGTGGCAACCAAGGCCCTGGCCGAAGCCGACGAAGAAGCGGAGGCCTGACCATGGAACGCTCCACCATGCCGATCGGCGCCGACTCGCGCATCGATCGCACGCTGGCGCGCGGCCTTGCACCGCAACTGGTCACTTTCCCTGAAGGCCAGTCCATTGTCGCGGAATCGCTGTGCTTCACACTCATGACAGGCAACGATGATGCGGGCCCATTCATCGGCCTGGTGGCAGTCGCGCAACATGCCGGCGTCCGCCTTGGGTCGGTTACGGCATTCACGGCCGATGAAGCACGCGACTTTGCCGCCTCAATCGTTGCCGCCGCCAACCAGCTCGACGGCGGCCCGCGCAACTGATGCCCAAGCCCGCCGCCTCGACCAATCCAGCCAAGCCGCGCGTGGCCCTGATGGACCCACCATGGGGCACGCGCACCTGGAGCGGCACCGATGCCGTGCCCACGCAAGCCGATGATCCCTATCCCACCATGACGCTCGAAGAGATGCAGGCCCTGCCGATCGGCAGCATGATGGCGCGCGATTCGGTGATCGCCATGTGGGTCATCGGCACGCACCTGGAACAGGCCTTCGATCTCGCCCGCGCCCATGGCTACAGCTACGTCACGGATCTGTTCTATTGGGCCAAGCAACGCCTGATCGATGCCAACCAGATCGACCTGTTCACCGGCGATATCCTGGAACCGCGCATCAGCATGGGCCGCTACACCCGCAAACAGGTGGAGCCCTGCCTCCTGTTCAAGCGCGGGCGCGGCATGCCCGTGCTCGATCACGCGCAGCGCCAGTTGATCGTCGCGCCGGCACGCGAACACAGCCGCAAGCCCGATGAGCAATACACCCGGTTGGAAGCCCTGTTCGGCCCACCCGTGCCCGGCCGCTACATCGAATTTTTCAGCCGCACCACGCGCCAAGGCTGGGCCGCCTGGGGCAACGAAGTGGGCAAGTTCCCGCAGGTGCCGGCATGAAGCCCTCTCGCCCCGTCCTGCGCTGGCTTGGCGGCAAGTTCCGCCTGGCGCAATGGATCATTACCCACTTTCCATCACATCTCATCTACGTCGAACCGTTCGGCGGGGCCGGTTCTGTGCTGCTCCAGAAAGAACGCTCCTATAACGAGATCTACAACGACCTCGACGGCGAGCTGGTGAACCTGTTTTCGGTGCTGCGCGGCAATCGAGCACCGGAGCTGCTGGAGGCTTTGCGGCTCACCCCCTATGCGCGTGCTGAGTATCTGGCGGCGTTTCAGCCGTGTGAGGATGAAGTTGAGCGCGCGCGGCGGGCCGTAGTTCGCTCGCACATGGCTCATGGTACCGGCGGCGCGCGGATGGACCGACCGACCGGATTCCGCAGCGACGGAACAAGCGGTACCACCAATGTTGCCGGCGAGTGGGCAGACCTGCCCGACGCGCTGCAGGCTACGGTTGAGCGCATGCGCGGCGTGAATATCGAACAGCGCCCGGCGTTGGAATTGCTTGAGCGTTATGCCGGTCCAGAGACGCTCTTCTATCTCGATCCGCCCTACATGCCAGAGACGCGATCGACAAAGAGCCGCAAACCCGGAGACCGATATCACACCTATGCGTTTGAGATGACCAACGGCGATCACTTGGCGCTGTTAGAAGCGTGTTGCGCGAGCCAAGCGATGATCGTTCTATCTGGCTATCCCACCGATTTATACATGGAACGACTTTCGGACTGGCAGTGCGTTACCATCGATGCTCGCGCACATCGCAATAGCCCTCGGACAGAATGTCTGTGGCTCAACCAAGCGGCAATAAAGCGTAGAAGTGCTGGCCCGCTATTTGAGCGGGTGCCGGCATGATGGCCGCCGCGATGGATGATTACGCGGGCTGGCGCGAGGACGCGGATCTGCGCCGCTATATGGCCCAGCTGCCCACACCGGCCGAACTGGCAGCCGAACTGCCGGACTACGTGCGCGAAGCCCTGACCGCCGCCACGCGCACCCGCGAAGGCTGGCGCACCGCCACCCCACGCCACGCGCAGCTGCTGCGCACGCGCGGCCTGTGCGATATCGCGCGGCCGCTGCTGACGGTGCTGGGCACCCAGGTGCGCACCGTGATCATGGGGGAACGCTGATGGCCAGCCAGCTGCCGGAAGTGGACGTGATCGCCATGGCCATTGCGCGCGCCCTGGCAAAGCAGCACCATGCCCAAACCCAGCTCCACACCCAGCCCCAAGGCCACCATGCGCACCGCGATCTACGCCCGATTCAGCAGCGACCTGCAAAAAGATAGCTCGATCGAAGACCAGGTGCGCGTCTGTACCCAGCGGGCAGAGCGCGAAGGCTGGACGGTAACGGCCGTCTTTTCCGATTACGCCATCAGCGGCGCCGTGCGCGATCGGCCGGGCCTCAATGCCCTGGTCGATCATATCCGCGCCGGCCAGGCCGATCAGGTGATGGCAGAGGCGCTGGACCGGCTCTCTCGCCACCAAGGCGATATGGCCTATCTCTATGAGCGGATCCTCCACGCCGGCGCGCGGATCTTCACCCTGTCGGAAGGGCCGATCGACGAATTGCAGATCGGCTTCAAGGGCACCATGGCGGCGCTGTTCCGCCGCGATCTGGCCGACAAGATCCGGCGAGGCCAGGGCGGGCGCGTGGCCGCCGGACGCACGCCGGGCAACATCGTCTATGGCTATCGCAAGGTCCATCGCCTCGATGCAAAGGGCAATGCCGAAGGTGGCTTGCGCGAAGTCGATCCCGACCAGGCCGAAATCGTGCGCCGGATCTACCGCGAATATCTCGCAGGGGATTCCCCACTGGCGATCGCGCGGCGCCTGAACGCCGAAGGCGTGCCGTCGCCATCGGGCAAAGCCTGGAACGTCAGCGCGATCAACGGCGATGCCGTGCGCGGCAACGGCATCCTGTGCAACGAAATCTACATCGGCCAGCTGGTCTATGGCCGCACCACCATGGTGCGCGATCCCGAAACCCGCCGCCGCGTGCCCCGCGTCAACCCGCCCGAAACCTGGCAGCGCGAGCCCGTGCCGCATCTGCGCATCATCGACGATGAAAGCTGGCAGCGCGTCCGCGGCGCCAAGAGCAACAAGCAGGGCTGGGATTACAAAAGCCAGCGGCGACCCAAGCGCCTGCTGTCCGGCCTGTTGACCTGCGCCAGTTGCGGCGGCCCGTTCGTGGTGATCGGCGCCGATAAGTGGGGCTGCGCCAACAGCCGCCGCGCCGGCACGTGCGACAACCATCGCAAGATCGATACCGCACCACTCGAACGCCGCGTGCTGGCCGGCCTGCGGCAAGAACTGCTTAGCCCCGAACGGGTTAGCCTGGCCGTCCGCACCTATCACCAGGAACGCCAGCGGCTCGATCGCGAGGCCGCCAGCACCGCGCAGCGCAACCGCAGCCGGATCGAGGCACTGACAAAGCAGATAGACCGCCTGGTGGCCGCGATCACCGCCGGCGCCGGCGACGTGCCCGAAATCGTCCAGGCCCTGCAAACCGCACGCGCCGAACGCGACACCCTGCAAGCCCAGCTCGCAGAGGGCACGGCCGCCCAGGTGATCACGCTCCACCCCGCCATCGCAGAGGCTTATCGCAGCGCGATCGAAACGATCATGGACACCCTGCAAGGCTCGGATGAAGATGCCAGAGACGCCCGCAACGCCATCCGCGCCCTGGTTGAAAAGGTGGTGCTAAACCCCCGCGCAAACAGCCGCGGCCTAGACGTGGAAATCCACGGCCGACTCGGCGCAATGCTCGATATTGCAAAGGGAAACAGACCCACCAGGCCCGAAGGTATGCCACTGGTGGTAGCGGAGGAGGGACTCGAACCCCCGACACGCGGATTATGATTCCGCTGCTCTAACCGACTGAGCTACTCCGCCCCAGGCCGCGCCGCGTCTGGCGACGCGCGGTAGGGCGGCCAACTAGGCGGCGCGGGCTGATACGTCAACCTGCTTTTTGCCGACTGGGCCGCGTTCTCCACAAGCTTGACGGCCTTGCCCCCCACCCGCGCCGGGCGGCGGTGACGGGGTCACGCTGCCTTGGCCAGTGCCAGTTGCTCGGCCAAGGCATCGAGCAAGGCAAGGCGCTGCTTCTTCAAGCCCTCGAGGTGCTCGTCCGAAGCGGGCGCGATATCGCTTTCGATCCGGTGCACCGCGCGGTTGAGCGCGTGATATTGCTCCACAAGCTTGTGAACGTGGGCATTCCTGGCCCGCAAACTGTGCAGCAGCGCCGCATCGTCGGGAAAGGCGTCCTGAAGATCGCCGGGAACGTGTGTCATGCGCAACTCCTGCATGCCGTTTCTGTCATGAAGCGATCATGCCCGCGCTGCACCCACCGGCATTGCGCTTGGTCAATCGCCCGGAAATTCCGCGCCCGCCCGCGGCTTTCCCAAGATATCCACCAAAAACCCGCCGCCACCCCACGCAAAAACCATTGCATTCCCCTCCGCGCAAAGCTAATCGCCCGCCAGCCCACCGGGGCCAAGCCGCTTTAGCTCAGTTGGTAGAGCATCGCATTCGTAATGCGGGGGTCACAGGTTCGAGTCCTGTAAGCGGCACCAGGGCGCCCCTTTGTCAAGCGTTTTTTCGCTCCAAAAATCCCCAAAAATCAGGCATAATTGGTCATCGGCCTTCCGGTGACGTCCCCCTTTGTCCACCTCCGTCCGGGTGAATTGGGGGCCCCGAATCGGGGGCCTTTCCGACGCTTTCAAGTCGAGGCCCCCAATGTTGACCACGATCCAGCTCAACGCCCTGAAACCACGAGAAAAACCCTACAAGGTTGCTGACGCGAAGGGGCTCTACATTCTCGTCAATCCGAGCGGCTCCCTGCTGTGGCGGGTCAAGTTCCGGTTTAAAGGAATTGAGAAGAAAATCTCGCTCGGGCGCTACCCCGATGTCGGCCTGAAAGAGGCGCGTCAGAAGCGCGACGAGGCCCGCGAACAGCTCGAAGGTGGCATTGACCCGTTGGCCGCTAGGATCCAGGCCAAGATCGAGGCCGCAGCTGCGGCGCGCACCACTTTTCGGGTTGTCGCCGACGAATTCATCGAAAAGATGGAGCGGGAAGGCAAGGCCCCCGCCACGCTCAAGAAAATGCGCTGGTTCCGAGACGAATTGCAGCCGACCGTCGGTCATCGTCCGATCGCCGAGGTATCTGCTCACGAACTCCTCAAGGCTCTCAGGCGCTTCGAACGCAAGGGGCATTTTGAGTCTGCAATCCGGGCGAGGTCATTCTCGGGCCGCGTGTTTCGCTACGCGGTAGCTACCCTGCGCGCGCAGCACGATCCTGCGGATATCCTACGGGGAGCGCTGACTACACCGACGGTAAAGCATCACGCAGCCCTGCTCGAACCGGCGAAGGTCGGGGAACTTCTCAGAGCGATCGACGGGTACGGAGGGAGAATCGAAACGCGCATTGCGCTGCAGCTGGCTCCGCACGTCTATTTGCGCCCGGGCGAATTACGCAAGGCGGAATGGAGCGAAATCGACTTCGATGCGGCCGTTTGGCGGGTGCCGGCGGAACGCACCAAGATGCGTAGGCCGCATGCCGTTCCGCTCTCCACCCAGGTTCTAACACTGCTTCGCGAGTTGCGAGCGATGGACAACCTTGGCAATTACCTGTTCCCGGCCAATTCGACATTTCTCAAGCCGATCTGCGAGAACACGTTGAATGTTGCTTTGCGTCGCCTTGGCTTCACGCCTGATGAGATGACGTCGCATGGCTTTCGTTCGATCGCGAGCACTCTGCTCAACGAATGTGGGCTTTGGCACCCGGATGCGATCGAACGCTCGCTTGCGCATCGGGAACGTGACAGCGTCCGAGCCGCCTATCACCGCGGAGCACATTGGGACGAGCGAGTCCGTATGGCGCAGTGGTGGTCAGATTACCTCTGCCAGCTGCGTGACGGTGCCGAGATAATCCGGCCAAAGTTTGGCACCTGATGCAATCGGCTGGGCAGTCTAGGCCGTGACCCCATAAAATTTACGGGATGAAATGGTTCTAGCGAGGCGCTTGTTCGCTAAGTTCGCCGCACCACTGTCGCGTCGGAAATTTGCGATCGTCTTGAAGCCCGGTGCCAATCGACCCGTCGCCACATCAGTTCGATATTGCGCTGGGCTTCGCTCTCCAGCTGCCGTCTCGACTAAATCCGGTTCAGATAGCCGTAAAAGTGGATTTTGAGCATCGTCGAAGGATGATATGCAGGCGTCCAGCAGGCGCTGGCGTCGCCCAGGCAAATGCCACCAGATCCAACTCGTCGATAAGCGCCTCAGCGACCCGAACCGGGTTATCGTCAGCTAAATATCATCGAGCGATACCGGCAGTGAAAAAATTCTGTAGGCGGTCCCGTTATACTATACGGTCCACCGGTAAGCCTCCCGAGATCCCGAAAACTTTAACATGAAACGGCGTTTTTACACAGCCATCGACCAACTCAAGCCGTTCGAATGTGCTGCGGGGAACGTCGGTCTACGTCAAAACCGGCCATGAGCAAGATATACGGGCAAGGGTGCCGCGAGGCGGTAACTTATAAGGGCAGAACCCCCTTTAACCGGCACCCGCAATTCAGACTGTGAGGCTTGCCGATTTTGTACCTCAAATTTGACTACCCCGAACGGGCCAGTCCGGCACGCTCGACCGGTGTTACAACGGGCTGGTCGCGCTCGACCCGCTCGGAATAGCGATCAACGAGCTGATCGACATGGGGGCGCAGGAGTACGGTGAAGCGGACCAGCTCCTCGATCACATCGACGATGCGGTCGTAATAGGCCGAAGGCTTCATGCGCCCAGCCTCGTCGAACTCCTCATAGGCCTTGGCCACCGAGGACTGGTTGGGGATGGTGAACATCCGCATCCAGCGCCCCAGCACCCGCAGCGTGTTGACCGAATTGAAGGACTGCGATCCGGCGCTGACCTGCATCACCGCCAGTGTGCGGCCCTGCGTCGGGCGCAAGCCTTTCATGGCGAGAGGCAGGTGGTCGATCTGCGTCTTCATGATGCCGGTGATCTGGCCGTGCCGCTCCGGGCTACACCAGACCTGGCCCTCTGACCAGAGCGAGAGTTCCCGCAGTTCGGCCACCGCCGGGTGATCGTCGCCTGCCACCTGATCGGGCAGCGGCAGATCGGAAGGATCGAAGATCCGTGTCTCGCAGCCGAAATAGCGCAGCTGGCGAGCCGATTCTTCGACCACAAGCCGCGAATAGGAGCGCTCGCGCAACGAACCGTAGAGCCGCAGGATACGCAGCGGCGGGTCCATGGGCCCAAGCCCCAGCGCCGGGCGCAGGTGGGCATATTCAGGCTTGAGCGCTGGCAGGTGGTCGGAATCGGGCAGGTCGCGCAGGCGGGTGAAGGTAAAGTCGCTCATACTCAGGCCTCAAGAGGAACGGTGTCGGAGAACCAGTGGCGCCCGAACCAGAACGCCACATTCACCAGCAGGATCAGCACAGGCACCTCGACCAGCGGGCCGATGACTGCCGCAAAGGCAACAGGCGACGCCAGGCCGAAGGCGGCGATGGCGACGGCAATCGCCAGCTCGAAATTGTTGCCTGCCGCCGTGAAGGCCACGGCAGTTGTGCGCGGATAATCAGCCTCGATCCACTTGCCGAGGAGGAAGCTGATGGTGAACTGCACCGCGAAATAGATCGCCAGCGGCAGGGCGATGCGCAGCGTATCGCCCGGCAGCGTTACGATCTCACCGCCCTTCAGGCTGAACATGGCAACGATGGTGAAGAGCAGAGCCGCCAGAGTCACAGGGCCGATGCGGGGCAGGAACTGTCCTTCGTACCAGTTCGCCCCCTTTGCGGCGACCAGCAGGCGGCGCGTCAGGAAACCGGCGAGGAACGGCACGCCCAGATAGATCAGCACAGCCTGGGCGATGGTGCCGAAGCTCACATCGATCACATGGCCCTTGAGCCCCAGCAGCGGCGGCAGGAAGCCGAGCATAGGCGGGTGCTGAGGTGACCATTGTGATCAACCCGGCTTGGAAAGACATAATCGTCCACAGTGCCACCCCGCCGTTCGAGCCACGCCAGCAGGCTGGCCCGGGCATCAGGAAGAAGTTCAAATTGAACAGGCCGCCCCGTTTTCTGCTGCATCACGATTGCTCGCGTTCGGATCTGCCCGCCGCTTACGAGATCGCCAATTTTCATGCGAACAAGGTCGCAACCGCGCAGCTTGCTGTCGATTGCAAGGTCGAACAGCGCCCGATCCCTCAGGCGGCGGCGCTGATTGAGGTAAAAGCGGATCTCCCAAATTTGCTTTGGCTTCAGCGCCCGCTTTGCGCCGACCGCGCGCCCAGCGTTCCAGACCGGGTGCTTGGGGGACGCATTCACGGTTTCAGACATTTCCATGATCAGTCTCCAATTGGCCAAAATTGGCCATTCTGAAGAACGGCTGCAGCCCTGCAGAGGAAATTTGTGAGGCTTGGGCAAGCAGTGCTGAGGGAAGCGTAGATGGCGTCGGCTGCACAACGGCCCCGTTCGCGGGGACAGGCCGCGGCCGATCACCAATTGACAAACTTTGCCAATCTTTGCTATTTTTTGGCCTTGGAGGTTGCCATGGCTACGATGAACATTTCACTGCCCGATCCGATGAAGCAATGGGTAGAAGCGCAAGCTGACACTGGTCGGTATAGCAATGCCAGCGACTATGTGCGCGATCTCATCCGTCGTGACCAGGAACGCGCCGACAAAGTCGCGGCCATGCAGCGCCTTGTCGATGAGGCCCGCGCCAGCGGTTTGAGCGACGAGACGATGGCGGACATCCGGACGCGAGCGATCAGCCAGGCTGGCCTGCAAGCCTGACCGTGCCTCGCTTTCGCTTAACGCGCGCCGCCGCCGACGATCTGACAGCCATCTTTCTCCAAGGCATCGGGCAGTTCGGACTGCCTCAGGCCGATACCTATCACGAAGGGCTGAGCGCGATCTTCGCGTTTCTTGCCGACTATCCCCAAGCTGCGCGATTGCGAGAGGAAATATCACCTCCTGTCCGCGTGCATCCCTACAAGGCGCATCTGGTGATTTATGATGTCGGAGATGAGGACGAGGTCATCATTCTGCGTGTCCGGCATGGTCGGGAAGATTGGATATCCTCGAATTACGACGGTTAGCCGTGGCAAGGTAAGCGCTGGCGGCCAATCCGCAGAGATCCCCACCCAACTTGGCATTTCTCTTGCCGACCAGACCCGGTCGTTCCCAGCAGACAGCATGAACGTCGGCTCATACCAAAACCTATCGTTGCACTGTGACGCTTTCGTTCCGCTTGCATTGCTTCCGGCGAGTCATAAGGTGCATGAGTAGATCAAAACACGAACAAGGTTCGAATGGCAGTCCAACGCTCTTTCCGTGACATTCCAGAGGGCAGGCTCGATGAGGCGGGGCAACAGTCGTTCCTCGTCAGTCTCGGCTGGTCAAACGCGCCAGGGTGGGACGAGTTGTTGCGCTCCAAACGGGTTCTCATCATCTCCGAGGCCGGAGCTGGGAAAACCTACGAATGCCGTACCCAGCGACAACGCCTCTGGGATGCTGGTGAACCGGCTTTCTTCCTGGAGCTGGCGACACTTGCCACTAGTGATCTTCGCTCCATGCTGGACCATGACGAAGAGAAGCGCCTCGATGAATGGCTCGCATCGCAATCCGACGTGGCAACCTTCTTTCTGGATTCAATTGACGAGTTGAAACTAAGCCTCGGCTCATTTGAGCAGGCATTAAAGCGGTTGAACAAGGCTATCGCCGGACAGCTTGCACGCGCCCGGGTCGTGATAACCACACGGCCCGTTCCGTTTGATGAACAGCTTGCCCGACGCATACTTGAGGTGCCGTCGCAACCCGAAACGGAAGCCAATGGTGAAACCTTTGCGCAGGTTGCGATGCATGGGCGTCCGACCCGGCAGAAATCTGAAAAGGACAGCACTCCCCCTGAATGGCGCACGGTCGCGCTCATGCCATTTTCGGATGAGCAGATTGCTGAGTTTGCAAGCGAGCAAGGCATCGACGATCCACAAGCTCTGCTGGCCGATCTACGTCAACGCAACGCGCAGGAGTTTGCGCGGCGGCCTCAGGACTTGCTCGAACTCTGCGCCGACTGGCGCGATTTCAAACGGATTCGCACACATCGCGAACAGGTGGCCTCCAACATCCGCATCAAGCTGAAGCCGCGGGAGGATCGGCGGGAACCCGCAGAACTTTCGGTCGACAGGGCCATCGATGGAGCGGGGCGTCTGGCTTTGGCCATGATGACGACCCGTCGGCTCACCATCCGACATAGCGCCGAGGCCGATGCCGGAACCGAAGCCGCCGCCTTCGATCCATCGATCATCTTAACTGATTGGAAGGCGGACGAGCGTAAGGCGCTATTGGAACGCGCGCTGTTCGGCTTTGCCTCCTATGGACGTGTACGTTTCCATCACCGTTCGGTCGCGGAAAATCTCGCCGCCGAGCGTATTCAGGCCCTAAGGGCACGTGGCATGACGACGCGTGCGCTCAAGCGCCTGATCTTCGTGGAGACAAAAGGCAAAACCATCGTCCGTCCGTCCATGCGCCCGATCGCAGGCTGGCTCGCTCTTGCGGACGGTCTGGTTTTCGAGATGCTGCGCGACCATGAACCTGGAGTTTTGCTCAACGATGGCGATCCGGAATCGCTGACCCTGGCCCAGCGAAACCAAGCACTGCGTGCTTATGTCGAGCGCTATGGTCAGGGTGGCTGGCGCGGCCTCAGAATCCCTCATATTCAAGTTCATCGATTTGCTTCGCCGGAGTTGTCTGACGAAATAAATCGCTTGTGGGCTACTGGTATCGAAAACCCTGAGGTCCGTGTGTTGTTGCTTAACCTTGTCGAGACCGGACGCATCGCCGGGTGCCGGGATATCGCTTATGCGACCGCGCTCGACATGGCTGTCTCGCGGGTCGAGCGGATTGTCGCCCTTGATGCGCTTATCGCCATCAACGATCCACGCATTAGCGAGGTAGCCGACGATATCTTACAAAATCCCACACGTTGGCTGGACGATTTGGCGCGCGGGGCCGTGCTTCGGCTTTTTCCTAAGTACCTCAGTGTTGAGCGCTTCTGCCAGATCCTGGCGCGCCTCAAAGAGGAGAAGCGTAGCGTTGGCAATTTGAGCTGGCAGTTGCCCCGGTTGATTGCCAACGCGGGGATGAACCGGGCTAACTTGGAAGCACTGCGCGATGGACTGTCTGCATTGGTGTCCGATGGCCTAAAATGGCAAGCCGAATGGCCGCATATTACCGCCGATCGACCGTATCTTGCCAATGCGCTAGCCGCCGCCTGCGTACTTGGCTTGCGCGGCGAGGTGACCGGTGACTGGCTACGAGCCAGCGTCCTCGCCATGAGATTGCCGCATCGCGAGCATGGGAGCGACGAGGTCTTTGTTCAGCTCAAGAGTGCGCTTACCAATTTGCCTTCGGACCTGAGCGCCCAACTGTTTTGGGCGGACGACGCGCTGCTCCAGTCGCTCCGCCCCACGACCGATCCGTGGAAACGTTACGCCAGAATTGTCTTTCATGAGGGCCCTACGCAGATCGATCCCAAACGCGATAGGGCATGGATCATGGCGGCGCTCGCCGATGCTGCCCGCCCACCAGTGGATCGGGCCATGCTGCTAGAGGGTGCGATACGTCTTGCTCCCAGTCCGGACGCTTGGCGTGATCATTTGCTTGGACTGAAAGCGCTGGTTGCCGACCAGCCGGAATTGCTTGGCAGAATCGATGAAAGCTTGAAGCCGTCCGAGCAGGCCAAGGAACTTAAGCGCTGGGAAATCGAAGACGCGAAACGCAAGAAGCAGCAAGAGCGGCGTGAGGCGAAGAACCGTGCAAGCTGGATAGTTTTCTGGCGCGACATTGCGAAACAGCCCGACAAGGCGTTCTCTACCGAACGAGGCGGGAACACCGCTTGGAATTTGTGGCGGGCCATGAGCCAAGCCGGAGACGATAGCCGGGAATCAGGATGGAACCGCCGTTTCATCGAAGCGAACTTCGGCAAGGAAACAGCGGATCGTTTACGGCTCACCCTCATGGAGCAGTGGCGAAACGACCGACCGACGCTTGCTAGCGAGCGCTCGGACGGTGAGAAGAACACCTACCTCGTCCGCTGGCAGTTAGGGCTCGCTGCGATCTATGCCGAAGCGGAAGATCCGGCATGGGCGACCAAACTTTCGGATGAGGAAGCAAAGCTCGCAGCCCGCTACGCTCCAATTGAACTCAATGGTCTTCCTTTGTGGATGGAGGCACTGGCGGATATCCATCCATTGGCGGTCGATGCCACGCTGGGTGAGGAACTGAGTCTTGAACTGAGAAGCGAGGCGGGGGCGCAATGGCACTCAATGCTGTTGCAAAGCATCGGTCATGCGCCCAACGCGGTGGTCGCTGCCTTCCTGCCGCGTCTTCGGACCTGGCTAAATGATCGTGGTGATGTTGTCGGGCACAATGAGGACAAAGACGGCGCGGCAAATCGCCTTGGTCGGGTTGTCGATATCCTCATGAAACATGGTGATGAGGAGACACGGACGCATTTGCGTGATCTCGCCAACCAGCGGCTGCGTGATAATATTCCTGCATCATTTGCTCACGTGTGGCTACCGACCCTGATGCGCCTCGATGCCAGCGCTGGCGTAGAAGCACTGGAGAGGCGCATAGCAGATATTCAGCCCTCCCAACGCAGCGAAGCGGTGGGATGGATTTCCTCGCTCTTTGGTGATCGGCACGACGGCGTCGATCTATCGAACGCCCAATTCACCCCTGCGATCCTCCTGCGCTTGCTTAGGCTATCCTATCATCATGTTCGGTTGGCCGACGATGTTGAGCACGAGGGCAGCTATTCGCCCGATGAGCGCGATCATGCGGAACGTGGGCGGAATGCCATCGTCAGCGCCATATTCGAGGCGAATGGTGAGGAAGGATGGGCGGCAAAGCTAGAGATGGCCGCCGATCCGCTTTGCGAGCATTTCAAGGATCGCATTCTTGCGGTGGCGGAAGAGCATTGGGCCGGGGAGGTCGATTCGATCGCACTCGACGACGCTCAAGCGGTCGCTCTCGACCAGACCGGCGAGGCTCCTCCCGCTACCAATGAAGCAATGTTTGCCGTAATGGTCGATCGGCTGGACGACATCGATGATCTGCTATTGCGCGATGTGTCCCCGCGCGAAGCTTGGGCGGGCATCACCGACGAGCGAGTTATGCGCCGCGAGATCGCGCGCGAGTTGAGCCACTATGCGAATGGGCTCTACAAGATCGATCAGGAAGCGGCGACGGCGGATGAAAAAGAAACTGATATCCGGCTCCGCTCCACCATTTCCGCTCATGAAGCCATTATCGAACTCAAGCTGGCCGATGGACGTAGTGCGCGCGATCTACGCGATACCATCAAGGACCAACTCGTCACAAAATATATGGCGGCTGAGACAAGCCGATCCGGCTGCTTGCTGATTACCCTCGCTGCGGACCGGCAGTGGGAACACCCAGATACCGGATCGCGGATAGGTTTGGATGAACTGGCCAGCTTGCTCCGGGATGAGGCGGCACGCATCGTGTCAAGCCTCGGAGGCACGCTCCGTCTGCAGGTCCACATCTTGGATTTACGCCCGCGCCTGCCGACCGAAGCGAAGCGGGCAGCCGCCTGATGAGGCCTAGCCTTGAGGACTTAGGTGTAGAAAGCTAATTGGTCGATCGTAAGTAGGGCTTGAAGCGCTCGCGCATCGGTATAGCTGTCGGCCGCTGCGGCTCCATGCCCGACGGCATGGCGCGAGCCAGCTTGCCCCATTCCTTGCGAGGGATCGAATTGCGCAAACGTGTACTCGCGCAGGTAGAGGGCGAACGCGTCGGGCAGGAGCAAAGTGTCTGGCCCACCGCTTTTTTTGATCGCTGAATCGATGGCGTGCTCCAGCAAATCCTTCATGCTCAGGCGACCGCCGGGCGACGGGGCGGGCGCTTCGGCGCGCAGCACGCCTTCGATTTCGGTGATGGCGATCTTGATGGACGCGATCGGTTCTCGTGCCTTGAAATACCGGACAGCCTCTCGCAGCAGTGGCATCTTGTCCTTTAGGTTCGCTTTTGCTTCCCAACGGGCCACCATATGGTCGAGGCGAACATCATCAAAATTTGCAACCAGCTTGGCTTCGATCTCGTCCATCGCGAAACCTGCGGAACAGTGGTTTACCAATTCCTGGAACTCGCTCCCGAGAAGCTCCACGAACGGAAACCACCCGGCGGCAACCAGCCGGTCGAACACATGATTGTTGGCCAGGACGCCATAGAGCTGGCGGAATTTGAGCCGGCGGTACAGACGACCCAACTCCTGCTGCGAATGTTCGATGTCCAGCTCTCCATCGGGAGCCAGATCGAAAAATAGGCCGAATCCCCAATTCTCCCGAAACAACACCAGCAAGCGATCCGAACGATCGATGCTGAGTGCAGGAAACCACATACCGATTACATCGGCGATATCTGTCTCGAAAACGGGCGCCAAAGCAGCAACGGAGCGCTTCAACATCATTTGCAAACAAGTCGCCGCTCCGTCGATCCACAATTCCGCCTGCTTGTCCGGTCGAACGACAAGCACGATACAGTTTGCCCGCGAGAGATCGACCACTGTCCCAGCTTGATGAGCCAGATGCGATAGCGCACTGCTGAGATTTTCAGCGATCATCTGAAAGCCGGGATCATCCGACGTAAGTGCTAGACGGGTCCAAATCTTCGCTTCACCGCCACCTTGGACGGACTCGGCAGCAACACCGATCAGCTCAACCTCTGCCAGCAAAATCGGCTTGCCATGGTTGTGTCCGGTGCCGGGTACGGGCGTTATTGCATCATCGTCCATCTGTTAATTCTCGACAAACAGAAAGGATTGGCCAGCGAATTTTTGCGTTGCATTCGGCCCGTGTTCTAGCCGCAGGGCGGCTGGAGCCTGTCCGCTTACCAGTTTTCACGTTTAAGTCGGAAAGTCCGCAGCGTCCGCAGGCCTAGATATACGAGGGAGGGCTTGCCCGGCTTCACGAACGGCCGGTTTCGGCGGAACCAGACATACCCAGTTGCGGCAGCGACCGGCAGAAATGTCCCAGCAGCAGTCGACCAGAGCCGTTCGTTCGTCCGTAGGGTATTGGCTGACGGGTTTTGACAAAAGCGGACGTCGGCTTCAAGCACAAGCGGTTATTCGCTGGCCGATGGGGTAGGTGAGAACGGGCTGGCGCCTGTCGGAAGCGGGCGGTCTGCTCGTGGGGCGGACGTCATCCGCTAATCTACGATGATGGGCCAAACATGATAGAGAAGTCTTGATTGGGCTGCTGTGCCGGTTGAGAAACTGCGGCATCACTTTGTCGCTACTAATACCCGATTCGTCGAGAATGGCAAAAGTGGGGGTATTTTTAGGGGTGGCGCGTTCCCCCATGAAGCTAATATTGTAATTAAAATCAACATTGCAGGATAGACGGGCCGATCCCTCCTCCGCTACCATCAAAGTCATTTTGTTCCTTTGCGTTCAAAGCGAGAAATGACTTCTCCGGAAAATTGGAACCACGTTTAAGCCCAGATTCCATTTGGGTTAAATGGGTCGTTGTGCCCGTCGCTGCGACCGTCCCGAGGCCACCCACCAGCGCGTCGTTGCCGCCCCAGCCATAGTGCGTGTCTGCCCCGTCCAGGTCGTTAGAGGACGTCCTTCGCCTCGGCCCCCGGCCAGGACATTGGCGCCCACATTGCCCTTTCCGGTGAAGGGCGGCGATTTCAGGATGGCTGCTTGAATGTCCCGATTTCGGCCAGCAGCCATTCGCAAAAGCGACGGATCTTGCGGGACCGGCGGCGATGGTCGGGATAGGCGATCCAATAGGCCATGCCCAGGCTGGACACCTGGGGAAACAATTGAACCAAACGCTTTTCGGCCATGTCCTGGTGCCAGAAAAACGGCGTCAGCATCGCCACGCCCTGGCCCGCCATTGCCGCATGGCCTTCGTTTGCCTGCGAATCCATGCGCATGCCCTGCAAGGATGCTTCGTCTGCCCGTGTCAGCCCCGCCTGCTGCAGCCAGCAGGCCCACGAGGGATCATGCGGGCTGATCAGGGGCAGGCGGAGCAGGTCCTCGGCCAGGATCTGTCCACCCTGTGCCGCCAGGAATGCCGGGCTGCACATCGGGGTAAAATCCTGCTCCATCAAGCGATGCGTCGCAAGATCGGGCCAGGGTCCGTATCCTGAACGCACCGCCACATCGATGCCATCGCCGGCAAAGTCGGCCAGCCCTTCCTGCATCAACAGACGCACGGCAATATCGGGATAGCACATCTGGAAGCGGCCGATCCGCCATGCCAGCCAGGCATTGGCAAATGTGGGCGTGGTCGAAATCGTCAGGGTGCCTTCGTCATCGGCGCGCATCTCGGCAAAGGCGGCCTCGATCATGTCGAGGCCTTTGCCAAGGTTTGCCGCCGCGCGCCGCGCTGCGTCGGTCAGGACCACGCGTTGGCGCTCGCGCCGGAACAGCTGCTGGCCCAGATGGGTTTCGATCAGGCGAATCTGGTGGCTGACAGCAGCCTGGGTCATCCCCAGTTCTTGGGCGGCGGCGGTGAAGTTTTCATGTCGCGCCGCCGCTTCGAACACCCGAACGGCCGCCAGGGGGGGAATCTTGCGCATGCAAGATCATAAACACAGGTAATGATCTCTGTCGATCAATTGGTTGGCCAGAACGGGCGTGGGCTGGGTATTCCGGATGGCAGTTTTCACCGCCGCCGCAAGGATAGCCAGCCATGAACCATGCACCTGTGCCCTGTATGGATCGCCAACCATCGCACCATTTCACCAGATTGTCTTTGCTCTGGGAGACTATGCTGGGCGTCTCTGCCGTCTACGTGCGAACGGCGTTCGACAGCCCGTGGAGCATCCCGCAAAAGAGGGACCAACACCGCGCCCGGCCATAGTCCAGGCTTATGAGTTTGCGGGCCAGCGCGCTGGCGGCATCGCCCGCCTTGTCGCTTTTTTTGCTGAGGACAGAGCGGGCGCGGATCTGATCCGGCGCCAACCAAGCCGGCTGCCAGCGCTGCTCCCTGCGGCTGTGTCGCCCGCATCCTGCCCGACGGTCTCGTGCGCCCATGCTGCGCAGCGTTTTGCAAATCCTCCCTGATGGTGGCTGCGGCAAAAGCCCGCCGGTTCACCGCGGTTGCAGGCGTTCAGCCTGCGGCGCGGTGGTGCCCGGCGGGCGGCGAGGGCTGCTTGCCGCATATTTCGCGTGACAATGACTAGATCGTACATTAATGGGGATCTGGTCAGTTAGGTGGCCGTTAGCGCCGCCAGCGCGGAGGAGGGCTTGGCGCATGAAGTTGGCGCGTTTCAGCAAACGATGAGAACGCTCTGCCCAAGCGGGCCGATCGCCACGGGCACGCCAATTGGCGTCGCATTCATCGAAAGCCATGGGTTTGCATTCGGGTGTGGCTGCCGGGTGGGAATCCTGGCGTTTGCGGTGATCCACGGCGCCAACTTCGCACAGGCCTGACGCCACAACGGCGCAGTTTAAAACCGGCGGAAAAGGCCGGGATTTCAAGGGAGAGGTTTGATGACCAAATATCTGTTGTGGTCGGCGGCGGCATGTGCCCTGGCAAGCAGCCCATCGCTGGCCCAGGCGCAAGACGCCGGCGCGGCAACCACGCCAGAAGCACCGCAGACCGGGATCGGCGATATCGTGGTGACGGCGCAGCGGCGCTCGGAAAACCTGCAGCGCGTGGCCGTGGCGGTTTCGGCAGTCAATGCCGCGTCGCTGGTCAATGCTGGCGTCAGCCAGCCGCAAGATCTTTCCAAACTGGTGCCGGCGCTCAAGCTGGCGGCGTCGGGCGGGGCCGGTACGCAAGTGACGGTGCGCGGCGTGGGCAACTTTGCCGGCAATGCCTATGCCGAACCGGCCGTGGCGGTAAACCTCGATGGGGTCTACATCGCCCGCTCGGCTGGCGCCGACGGCTTGTTTTACGACCTTGACCGCGTTGAAGTGCTCAAGGGGCCGCAGGGCACGCTCTATGGCCGCAATGCAACCGCAGGGGCGCTCAACATCATCGCGCACAAGCCCGACGATGTCTATGAAGCCAGCGGCAACGTGACAGTGGGCAACTACAATCTGTGGCGCGGCGAACTGGCGCTCAATGCGCCGCTCGGTGGCGGTTCGGCGTTCCGCGTGGCCGGGCAGATCACCCGCCGTGATGGCTATTTCTCCGATGGCTATAACGACGATCGCAGCGAAGCGGTGCGCGCCCAGTTGAAACTCGTCGCCAGCGACCGCTTTCACGTCCTGATCGCCAGCGACTATGCGCACCAGGGGGGCAAGGGACCGGGCGCCGTGTTTTCGCCGTTCTTGTCTTCCAATGCCTATGCCGGGCCCACGGCCGATGGCAGCAATGCGCTGCTGCGCAATGTCTCGCTTGGCATCACGGGCGGACAAAATCCCAATCTGCTGCCGGCATTTACCGACAAGGGCTATGTCAATGCCAACAACGTGGGCGTTTCGGCGACAGCCGAATATGCGTTCAACAATGCCACGCTGACGGTCATTCCGGCCTATCGGGACAGCAGCAACGATTATCTTCAGTACAACCCCGGCTTTCCGTTGCAGGTTTCGGAAAATGCCAAGACCACCTCGCTCGAAGCGCGGCTGGCCTCGTCCAACAAGACGGCGCGGCTCCAGTGGTTGCTGGGCGGCTTCTTCTATAACGAAGACCTGCATTTCAACCTGTTTGCCAACCAGGGGGTATCGTTCAGCTATACCAATCCGCTGCTCAACACCCGCAGCTATGCCGCCTTCGGCCAGTTGACCTTTGCCCTGGCAGATGGCCTGCGCCTGACGGGCGGCCTGCGCTACACGCACGAGCACAAGACGCAGGCGGGCAACCACGGTTCGCCGCTGGGGGCTGGGCAATCCACTTCCACCTGCGCGCCCTATGATGCCAGGACGGGCGCCTGCTATGCCGCGCTCAGCGGTGACCTGACTGCCAACCGCGTAACCTGGAAAGGTGGTGTCGAATACGACGCCGGCCCGCAGTCGCTGCTTTATGCCAACGTTGGAACCGGCTTCAAGGCTGGCGGGTTCTTCGGCTCGCAGCCGCCCAACACCTACAAGCCCGAAACGCTTACGGCCTATACGATCGGCAGCAAGAACCGCTTCCTTGGCAACACGCTCCAGGTCAACGCCGAATTGTTCTATTGGGATTACCGCAACAAGCAGGTGACGCACCTTGGCCCGATCCAGCCGGCCGGCTTCGACCTCATCACCGAAAATGCCGGCAAGGCCGAAATCTATGGCTCGGAAGTGGAAATAACCTGGCAGCCCGCACCGAGCGATACGCTGAGCGCAGACGTGCAGTACCTGCATTCCCGCTACAAGGAATTCACCTATACCCAAAGCACCGCCAATGGCCCGGCGCAGACAAGCTGCCCCACGACGGCCATTGCCGGGCAAGCTGCGGTTCAGGTCAATTGTGCGGGACGCACCGTGCCGCTTTCGCCCACATGGACGGTGAACTTGTCCTATCGCCATACGTTTGATTTGGCGGGTGGATCGCGCATCGATGCGCAGGTCGGCACGCGGATCGAAAGCGGGTACTGGCTGGGCGAGGAGTATGTTTCTGGGCAATACCAGGACGCCACGACTGTTTCGAACGCCACGCTCACCTGGCACGCCGCGGGAGACCGCTTCTCGGTTTCGGGCTTTGTCGACAACATCGAAGACCGCGTGATCAAGTCGATGTCGTTCGTTCATCCCGTGCTCGGTCTGCCGGTGGTTGGCTTGCGTCCGCCCCGCACTTTTGGCGCCCGTCTCGGCTTCAACTTCTGAACCCGCGCCGGTTGGTTCTTTGCTTCTCTGCAGGCCATGGTCACCACGGGGGTGCTCATGGCCTGCAGCATCAGGCCCTGGCCTGTCGCTAACCGCTGGCGCGCCGGCCGCCTTTCGGGCAATCCTTGCGGCGTGACCAGCCCGACGGACCTTGCCCCAACCGCGCTGCTGCGGCGCTTGCTCGTTTCGCAGGTGCAGGCGGTGTTCCACGATCGGGCGAGGGGGCAAAGTCCGGTCGTGCGATCGGACAATGCATTGTTCGCGCGCGATTCGGTGATCTGGCGGGTGCACGGGGATGTGACCACGATGATGATCGGCGGCGTCGCGGCGCTGCTGTTGCAGATGTTGCACCCCGCCGCTCTGGCCGGGGTGTGGGACCACAGCACGTTCCGCAACGACATGCCCGGCCGGTTGCGGCGTACCGCGCGGTTCATTGCCATGACGACTTATGCCGATCGTGCCCTGGCGGATGCTGCGATCGACAAAGTGAAAGCCGTCCATGCGCATGTGCAAGGCACTTTGCCCGATGGCACGCCCTATCGCGCCAGCGATCCGCGCTTGCTGGCCTGGGTTCACGTGTGCGAGGCACTATGCTTTCTCGACGCCTGGATCGCCTATGGCGAACCGGGCATGACGCGCGCCGACCAGGATACTTATATCAGGCAGGCAGGCCTGGTTGCGCGGCGGCTGGACGCCGATCCGGTCCCGGAAACCCGCGCCGAGGCGGAGGCACTGATGGCGGCATTCCGCCCCGAACTGCGAGCCGACCAACGCACGCGCGAGGTCGCCCGCATGGTGTTGTCGCAACCCGCGCCCTCGCTGGCCGCCGCGCCGGCACAGCATGTGCTTTTTCAGGCGGCGGTCGATCTCATGCCGCCCTGGGCCAAGGCCTTGCACCAGCGGCACGTGATGCTGCCTGCCTTGCCGATCGTGCGCGGCGGCGCCTTTGCCATGGCGCGCACGCTGCAATGGGCGTTTTCCTCTGTACACTGAAGGCTTGCCGTCAGCGCCCTAGGGGTTCTCCAGCCGCCAGTGCAGCAGGCGCACGAACGGCTCGGGCTCGTCGAGCCGAAAAGCCACGCGCTGATAGGCGCCCCGGCGCAGCCAGGTGGTGCGAACGACCGGCGCGCGCAGGTAGATGACCACATTGGGCCAAGCCAGCAGCGCCGCGTTGAGCGTGCCGGAATCGCGAATCTCGTCACCCCTGAACGCCATGGTGACGCGGTCGATCTGCGCAAGGGGCACCAGCAGGTCGATCAGGAAGCCGGCACGAACGCGCACGCCATCGCCGTCGATCAGGATGGGGCGAAAGCGGAACGATTTGACCAGTCCGACCAGGTAGACCAGGCCCAGGTCGCTCACCATGAACATCGCCAGCGCCGCCACGCGGCTCCAGTGGCCAAGGAACAGATGGTAGACCGCAACTTCTATCGCCGATAGCGATAGCAATGCGATGGCCATCGGCGTCAGGTGGCGGTGATAGGCAAAGGCACGCGCGCCGGGGGGAACGTCCGCCGGTCCGCCCCAGCGCAGCAAGGCGATGTGCAGGACGGCGAGTTCAAGCCTGGCGAACCGCACCAGCGGCGCAGGAAGAAACTGCGCTGCGGCCCGTTCCCATCGCGCATCCCGATCGGCACCCAGAACGATACCCCGCGCGCGCACGGTTGCCATGCCGACATGTGCCAGCAGGACCAGCACCATGCCGCCAAGCGCTGCCGGCATGGTGCGTAGCGCGGCCTGCAAGGGCGGCGGTGAGGCAATCGCCACGATGGCGCAGGCAGCGGCGAGCGTGGCAACGATCTGGTTTGCCGCCGGGCGCTTGCCATCGGCGTCGGCCAGGCGGGCCAGCATCAGACTGTCGGCGGCAAGCCAGAGAAACAGCGCCAGGGCGAGCGCAGGGTAGCGTTGGGCCAGCGGCAGCCGCGTGGCCAGGGCCGCGAGCCCAAGCACCGTGGCCGGTGCTACCAGCGTCACCAGTCTGCGATGCTGTTTGCGATGCGCGACCTGCTGCACGAAAACGTCTCCTGCCCGACACGTTGCAGCATGTTTGCCGAATTGTGAGGGGCTTGCAACCGCAGCGGGGCGGTTTGGCGGCTTGCCATTGCGCCGGGGCGGAGTGCTGGCTATGCCCTTGCCGCCCGGTGCGCAATCGCCGGGCGCAAGATCGCGCCGGTGCCCGAGAGGGCTCAATCGGGAACGCGGTGCGGGGCCTGGTGCTCCAAATCCGTGGCTGTCCCTGCAACTGTAAGCGGCGAGCGCGATGCATACCGCTTTCCCGGTATCGGCGGGAAAGCAGCCACTGGGCCGGACGCCAAGACGGGCGAGGCCTGGGAAGGCATGCATCAAGCCCTGACCCGCAAGCCAGGAAACCGGCCGGCGCAGGTCGCTCGTTCCTCCGTCCGGGGGATGGCCTTGGCCCAGGGGATGGCTGCGGCACGGTTCATTCCGTCAGAGCGACGCCATCGCGGCCGGGCGCGGCTGCGCGGGCGCCATGCGTGGCGTGCGCGCGCAACAAGCGTGTCCGGTCCAGTCGCAACCCTGGCCGGAGTGTCTGTTCGTGCCTGCATCATCCCGTTTTTCCGCGTCGCCGCTGCGGCGGCGCATCACCGTGCTTATCGCCTGCCTGGTCCTTGCCAATGGGCTTGCCTGGGTCTGGGCGCTGGGCCTGTTCCACGCCCAACCGCTGATGCTCGGCACCGCGCTGCTCGCCTGGGGCCTTGGCTTGCGCCATGCGGTCGATGCCGATCACATCGCCGCGATCGACAATGTCACGCGCAAGCTCATGCAACAGGGGCAGCGGCCCGTCGCCGTGGGCCTGTGGTTTGCGCTGGGCCATGCCGCGATCATCGCGCTCGCTTCGGTGGCGGTGGCGCTCACCGCCACGGCGCTCGCCCGGTTTGGTGCCTGGCGCGAGGTGGGCGGCGTGATCGCCACCACGGTTTCGGCGCTGTTCCTGTTCACCATCGCGGCGATGAACCTGATCATCCTGCGTGGCGTCTGGCGCACGTTTGCCCATGTGCGGGCAGGGGGCGCCTATGTGGAGGAAGACCTCGACCTGCTGCTGGCTGGGCGTGGGCTGCTCTCGCGCCTGTTCCGCCCGATGTTCCGCCTGGTCACCAAGAGCTGGCACATGGCGCCGCTGGGCTTCCTGTTCGGCCTGGGGTTCGACACCGCCACCGAAGTGGCGCTGCTCGGCCTTTCGGCCAGCCAGGCGGCGAGCGGGCTGGCGCTGGGCACCGTGCTGGTGCTGCCCGCGCTGTTTGCGGCGGGGATGGCGCTGGTCGATACCATCGATGGCGTGGTCATGCTCGGCGCCTATGAGTGGGCCTTCGTCAAACCCATCCGCAAGCTCTATTACAATATCACCATCACGCTGGTTTCCGCGCTGGTGGCCATCGTGATCGGCGGGATCGAGGCGGCCGCGCTGATCGGGCAGAAGCTGGGGCTGGGCAGTGCGCCCTTTCGCCTGGCCGCCGATCTGGCCGGCAATTTCAATGGCCTGGGCTTTGCCATCATTGGCCTGTTCGCGCTGTGCTGGCTGGCCAGCCTGGCAATCTATCGCTGGCAACGGCTGGACGAGATCGAGGTGGCAGAACCATCCTGATGCCAAGGACAGTTGGCTTGGCTTTCGAACTGGGCTAGATGCAGCCACGAAGGACGGGCCTGGCCCGTCGTTCGCAAAGATCGCGTCGGTGCCCCGAGAGGGGCTTAATCGGGAATGCGGTGCGGGGCTTTGCCCCAAGTCCGCAGCTGTCCCTGCAACTGTAAGTGGCGAGCGCGATGCACTTTGTCTCCGGTTTTGGCCGGGGGCGGCCACTGGGCACCAAGTGCCTGGGAAGGCGTGCATCAAGCCCTGACCCACGAGCCAGGAGACCTGCCGGCGCACTGGTCGCTCTTGCCTTGATCCAGGGGATGGTCCGGGCACGGTAACACTTCCGTCTGGGCGACGAAGACTTGTGCGGCTTGGGCTGCACGGGCTTGCGTTGTGGCGGGCGCCTTCGTGCGCCGGCCCGCCGCCGCGCGCCCGGCCGGATCGTTCCGGTGAAGCCCTGCCTTTGTCCGTCGCTGGCGCGCGGAAGGGTTTTGTGCATGCCGGATCTGGCAAAAGTGCCCGTCACTATCGTGACCGGCTTTCTGGGCGCGGGAAAGACCACGCTGATCAGCCACTTGATCCGCAACGCCGGCGGGCGCCGGCTGGCGGTGGTGGTCAACGAATTCGGCACGCTGGGCGTGGATGGAGACATCCTCAAATCCTGCGCCATTCCCGATTGCCCGGCCGAAAACATCGTGGAGCTGGCCAATGGCTGCATCTGCTGCACCGTTGCCGACGATTTCATTCCCACGGTAGAGCGCCTGCTCGCGCTCGATCCCCGGCCCGATCATATCCTGATCGAGACTTCCGGCCTGGCGCTGCCCAAGCCGCTGCTCAAGGCGTTCGACTGGCCCGCGATCCGCAGCCGCATCACCGTCGATGGCGTGCTGGCCTTGGCCGATGCCGAGGCCGTGGCCGCCGGCCGCTTCGCCCCCGATCTGGTGGCGCTTGAGGCGCAACGCGCCGCCGATCCGGGCGTGACCCACGAAACCCCGCTGGCCGAAGTGTTCGAGGACCAGCTTGCCTGTGCCGACATGGTGCTGCTGACCAAGGGCGATCTGGCCGGGCCGGACGGGCTGGCGCAGGCGCGGGCGGTGATCGCGCAAACCGCGCCGCGCCCCGTGCCAGTGATCGACTTGGCCGAAGGCGCCGCCGATCCGCGCGTGATCTTGGGCCTGCACGCGGCGGCCGAAGACGACATTGCCGCGCGCCCGTCGCACCACGATGGCGCGGACGATCACGAGCACGACGATTTTGCCAGCACCGTGGTGCCCTTGGGCGAAATCGCCGATCCGGCAGACCTTGCCACGCGCATCGCGCGCCTGGCGACAGAGCATGGCGTGCTGCGGGTAAAAGGCCATGTCGCGGTGGCGGGCAAGCCGATGCGCCTTTTGGTCCAGGCGGTGGGCGCGCGCGTGCGCCATCACTATGACCGGCCGTGGCGGGCGGGCGAGCCGCGCAGCGGGCAACTGGTGGCGATTGCCGAGCGGGAGCGGCTGGAGCCGGAAGCGATCCGGGCGGCGCTGCTGGCCTGAGGGCAGGCGCGATGCACGTCCTCTTTCGCGAGAGCCACGGCCTGGAAGAAACCGCCGTGCCGCAAGACCTGGGGCAGGCCCCGGCAGACCTGGTCGTGCTGTCTTTCTCTGACAGCGACCTGGCTGCCTGTGCCGCCGCCTGGCACTTGGCGCGCGCGCGCGATCCGGCGTTTCCCACGCTGCGCCTGGCCAATCTGGCCGCGCTGGAACATCCGCTTTCCGTCGATACTTATGTGGAGCGCACGCTCGCCGGCGCGCGCGGCATTCTCATCCGGCTGATCGGCGGGGTGGCGTGGTGGCGCTATGGCCTGGCCCAGGTGGCGCAACTTGCCCGCGAACGCGGCATCGCGCTGGCGGTCTTGCCGGCAGATGGGCGTGCCGATGCCCAGCTCGATGCCGCCTCGACGCTGGAGGCGGCGCCGTTGCGCGAACTGGCGCGGCAGTGCGACGCGGGCGGCGCGCAAGGCATGGCTGCCGCGCTCGCCCTGCTGGCGCAAGAGGCCGGGCTGGGCCTTGGGGCCTCTGCTGCGATCGCGGAACCGCCGCTGCCGATGGCCGGGGGCTGGCACCCGCGGGGCGGCCTTTGCGATCCGCTGGCCTGGCAGGCCGATCCGGCCCAGCCCCTGGCGCTGGTGGTGTTCTATCGCTCCACCCTGGCGGCGCAGGATTGCGCGCCGATCGCCGCGCTGATCGCGGCCCTCGCGGCACACGGCATCGGCGCCCTGGGGCTTTACGTCACGTCGTTGAAAGAGCCGCAATCGCGCGCCTTGGTCGAAGCCGCGCTGAACCGGCTCAGGCCCGCCGCCATCGTCAACGCCACGGCCTTTTCCGCGCGGGACGAGGCCGGGCACAGCCCGCTCGACCAGACCGGCGCGCCGGTGTTCCAGGTGGCGCTGGCCACCGGCACGCGTGAGGGCTGGGCTGCCTCTGCGCGCGGCCTGGCGCCGGCAGACCTCGCCATGCATGTCGTCCTGCCGGAAATCGACGGGCGCGTGTTTGCCGGGGTGGCCAGTTTCAAGCAGGCCGTGGCGCAGGACGCCGCGCTGGGCTTTGCCCGCCAGGTCCATGTGCCCGATGCCGCGCGCATTGCCGCCATCGCCGGCCGCGTGGCGGCGTGGATCGCGCTGGCGCAGCGCCCGGCGGCAGAGCGCCAGGTTGGCCTGGTGCTCTCCACTTATCCCGGCAAGGCCCATGCCATGGCCCACGCGGTGGGTCTCGATGCGCTGGCTTCGACAGCCGCCGTTCTCGATGATCTGGCCGGTGCCGGCTATGCCATCGCGCCAGTGGGCGATCTGGCGGCGCGGCTGGCGGGTGAAACCCTGGCCTGGCCGCTGGCCGCCTATCGTGCCGCGCTGGCAGAGCTGGCGCCCGCCTTGCAGCAAGACCTGGCGCAAAGCTGGGGCGCTCCAGAGGCGGAGCCAGCGGTGCGCGACGGCGCATTCCACTTTGCCGCCTTGCGCGCCGGCCATGCCCTGATCGCGCTGCAACCCGAACGCGGCGACATGGCCGGACGAGACGAGGGCTATCACGATCTCACCCGCTGCCCGCGCCATGGCTATGTGGCGTTCTGTCTCTGGTTGCGTGCACAGGGCGTGGACGCGCTGGTGCACATGGGCGCGCATGGCACGCTGGAATGGCTGCCGGGCAAGGCGGTGGCGCTGGGCGACGAATGCTGGCCCCAGGCGCTGATCGGCGATCTGCCGGTGATCTATCCGTTCATCGTCAACGATCCGGGCGAAGCGGCGCAGGCGCGGCGGCGCATCGGCGCGGTCACGCTGGGCCACATGCCGCCCCCACCGGTGCGGGTGGCAAGCGGCGCGGGCCTGGCGCGGGTGGAGGCGCTGCTCGATGAATTTTCCGGGGCCGTGGGCCTCGATCCCGCGCGGCGGGATCGGCTGATCGGCGCGATCCGGGCAGAGGCGCAAGGCCTGGGCCTGGAAACCGAACTGGGCCTCGGCCCCGATGCCAGCCCGGCCGAAGCCATCGCCCGGATCGACCGCTTCGTGTGCGACGTGAAAGACAGTCAGTATGGCGATGGCCTCCACGTGTTCGGGCGCGGCAGCCAGGGCGCGGCAGAGCGCGCTGGCCTGCTGGCCGCCCTGGCCGGGCGGCGCGTGGCGGCCGGGCCGGCGGGTTCGCCCTGGCGCGGGCGGGCCGATGTCTTGCCCACCGGGCGCAATCTCTATGCCGTCGATCCGCGCAGCCTGCCCACCCGCGCCGCCCATGCGCAGGGGGTGGCCATGGCGCAGGAACTGGTGCGCCGCCATTTGCAGGACCATGGCGATTATCCGCGCGCGCTGGTGGTGAACCTGTGGGGATCGGCCACGATGCGCACGGGTGGCGAAGACTTTGCCATGGCGCTGCACCTGCTGGGCGCGGCGCCGATCTGGGACGGTACCAGCGAGCGGGTGACCGGCGTGGAGATCTTGGCCTTGGCCACGCTCGACCATCCGCGCCTGGACGTGACACTGCGGGTTTCGGGCCTGTTTCGCGATGCCTTTCCCATGCTGCCCGTGCTGTTTGGCCAGGCGGTGCGGGCGCTGTGCGGGCGCGATGAGCCGGCCGAGTGGAACCCTTTCGCTGGGCAAGCGCCCGCGCCGCGCGTCTATGGCCCGGCGCCGGGCCGCTATGGCCTGGGGCTGGGTGAAGCGGCCGAAACCTATGACGCGGCCAGCCGCCGTGCCGCTGGCGAAGCCTGGCTGGCTGCCTCTTCCCGCGCGCTCGATGCAGCGCAAGAGGATGCCGCCGGCCTGCGCGCCCGCGTGGCGGCGGCCGATGCCTTTGTCCATGCGCAGGACTTGCCCGAAACCGACCTGCTGCTGAGCATGGACTATGCCGCGCACGAGGCCGGCTTTGCCGCCGCGCAAGGCGTGGCGGGCGGCAACGCGGCGCTCTATCACCTCGATCATCGCGATCCCGCCCGGCCCGTGGCGCGCACCCTGAATGAAGAGGTTGCCCGCGTGGTGCGCGCCCGCGCGGCGCAGCCGGGGTGGATTGCCGGCATGATGCGCCACGGCTTTCGCGGCGGGGCAGAACTGGCCGCCACGCTCGATCACCTGGGCGCCTTTGCCCATCTGGCGCCCGGCAGTGTGCCAGCGCACCTGATCGACCTCTATTACCAGGCCACGCTGGGCACGCCCGAAGTGCGCGCGTTTCTGGAACGCGACAATCCCGGTGCGCTGTCGGCGATGCAGCAGCGCTTTGCCGCGCTCCATGCGGCGGGCCTGTGGCCCACGCGGCGCAACGCCATCCTGGCGGAGCTTTTGGCATGAGCGGTTTTCGCATTGCCGGCTGGTGCCCCGATGCCTGGCGCCCGATGGCGGCGGGCGATGGTCTGTTGCTGCGCGTGAAGCCGCGCCTGGCCCGGCTTTCGCGGGAACATGCTTTGGCGCTGGCCGGGCTGGCCGCGCGCCATGGCAACGGCCTGATCGACCTGTCGCGCCGCGCCAACCTGCAACTGCGCGGGCTGGACGAAGCCGGCTGGCAGGCCGCGCTGCACGATTTGCTGGCCTTGGGACTGGTAGACGCCGATCCGGTGGCGGAGCGCCGCGCCAATGTGCTGGTCGCCCCCGATTGGATCATGGGCGACGATACCGCGCGCGTGGCGACGGAATTGCTGGCGCGCCTGCCCGAACTGCCTGCACTTCCGGGCAAGGTGGGTTTCGTGATCGACGCGGGCGCCGCGCCCATGCTGCTGGGCGAACCGGGCGATTTCCGGGTGGAGCGGGGTGTGGGCGGTGGCCTGATCCTGCGCGCGGCCGGGCGCGCCACGGGCGTGGCACTGGTGCCGGGCCGGGAAGCCGATGGCCTGATCGCGCTGGCCCGCTGGTTTGCAAACAGCGGCTTGGCAGGGCGCATGGCTCGCCACCCCACGCCGCTGCCCGCCTGGGCCACGGGGCAGGAAGCCCCGGCCGCGTCCGCCGCGCCGCTGCGCCCCGGTCCCGGTGCGCTGGGCATGGCCCATGGCGCGCCATTCGGCCGGGTGGATGCCGCCGCGCTTGTCGCCGCGCTCGATGTGCCCGGTGCGCAGGCCCTACGCCTGACCCCGTGGCGCGTCATGGTGGTGGAGGGCGCCGGCGCTGGGCCGGTCCCCGGCCTGATGGCCGACCCTGCCGATCCGGTCTTGCAGGTGGAGGCCTGCCCCGGCGCGCCGGCTTGCCCGCAGGCCCATGTGCCCACGCGCGATCTTGCCCTGGCGTTGGCGCCGCTGGTGCGCGGCACACTCCACGTTTCTGGCTGCGCCAAGGGCTGCGCGTCCAGCCGCCCTGCCGCCCATGTCCTGACCGGCCGCGCCGATGGCCGGTTCGATCTGGCGCGTGATGCCACGGCCGGCACTGCCACCGGCGAACCGCTTTGCGCGCAAGACCTGCTCGCCCATTTCGAAAGGCTGACCGATGCCGCACAGCTATGAAACGGATGGCGCGGCCATCTATCGCCAGTCCTTCGCCACGATCCGGGCAGAGGCCGATCTGGCGCGCTTTGCCCCGCGTGAAGAGCCGGTGGCGGTGCGCATGATCCACGCTGCCGGCATGGTGGACCTGGCCCGGCACATCCGCTTTTCGGCTGGCTTTGACGATGCCGCGCGCGCCGCGCTGCGCGCCGGGGCGCCGATCCTGTGCGATGCACGCATGGTGTCCGAAGGGATCACCCGTGCGCGCCTGCCGGCCGGCAACGCCGTGGTCTGCACGCTGCACGATCCGCAGGTGCCTGCGCTGGCGCAGGCCATGGGCAACACCCGCTCTGCCGCCGCGCTGGAATTGTGGCGGCCGCATCTGGCCGGCAGCGTGGTGGCCATCGGCAACGCGCCCACCGCGCTGTTCCATTTGCTGAACATGCTGGAAGACCCGGCCTGCCCGCGCCCGGCGGCGATTGTCGGCTGCCCGGTGGGCTTTGTCGGCGCGGCCGAATCCAAGGCGGCGCTGTGGGGCTGGCAGGGCGTGCCCTGCTGCGTGGTGGACGGGCGCCTGGGCGGCAGCGCGATCACCGTGGCCGCGATCAACGCCTTGGCGAGCGACGCGGAATGAGCGCCGTTATCGGCACGATCCACGGCGTCGGCCTCGGTCCCGGTGCCCCCGACCTGCTCAGCGTGCGGGCCGACCGGCTGGTGCGCGGCGCGCGCCATGTCGCCTATTTCCGCAAGGCCGGCCGCCCCGGCCAGGCCCGCCGCATCGCCGCCGATCTGCTGCGCGCCGATGTGGTGGAAATTCCACTAGAATACCCCGTCACCACCGAAATCCCGGTCAGCGACCCGCGCTACAACGCCATGCTGGCGGAATTCTATGCCGACTGCACGGCGCGGCTGCTCGTCGTGGCGCGCGCCGGGGAAGACGTGGTCGTGCTGTGCGAAGGCGATCCCTTTTTCTACGGTTCGTTCATGCACCTGCACAGCCGCCTGGCGGGCCAGGTGCCGGTGCAGGTGGTGCCCGGCATCACCGGCATGGCCGGCGCCTGGAACGCCACCGGCCTGCCGATTACCTGGGGTGACGATGTGTTGACCGTGGCCATGGCCACGCTGCCCGAAGACGAACTCACCCGCCGCATCCGCGATACCGATGCGCTGGTGGTGATGAAGATCGGCCGCAACCTGCCCAAGCTGCGCCGCGCCGTGGCCGCTGCCGGGCGCGAGGGTGCGGCCTGGCTGGTGGAATATGCCGCCATGCCGGCCCAGCGGGTGACGCCACTGATGGAGGCGAGCGAAGTCACGCCCTATTTCTCCATCCTGCTGATCCACGGCCAGGGACGCCGGCCATGACCGGAACGCTGGCCATCGTCGGCCTTGGTCCGGGCGAGGAGGCCATGGTCACGCCGCAGGTGCGCGCCGCGCTCGATGCCGCGACCGACGTGATCGGCTATATCCCCTATGTTGCCCGCGTGGCGCCGCGCCCCGGCCTCACGCTGCACCCGTCGGACAACCGGGTGGAGCGCGAACGCGCCGCCCATGCGCTCGATCTGGCGGCGCAGGGCCGGCAGGTAGTGGTGGTTTCCTCGGGCGATCCCGGCGTCTTCGCCATGGCGGCCGCCGTCTGTGAAGTGCTGGAAGAAAATGCCCGGCGCTGGGCCGATGTGCCGGTCAGCGTGCTGCCGGGGATCACCGCGATGCTGGCCGCTGCCGCGCGCGCCGGGGCGCCGCTGGGCCACGATTTCTGCGCGATCAACCTGTCCGACAATCTCAAGCCCTGGGCGGTGATCGAGCGGCGGCTGCGTCTGGCGGCAGAGGCGGATTTCGCCATGGCGTTCTACAATCCCCGCTCGCGCGCGCGGCCCGAGGGGTTTGCCCGCGCGCTGGCCGTGCTGCGCGAATGCTGCGGCCCGGCGCGCCTCGTCCTGTTCGCCCGCGCCGTCTCCACGCCCGAGGAGCACTTGCGCATCGTCACGTTGGCGCAGGCGCAGCCCGACATGGCCGACATGCGCACCGTGGTGATCGTGGGATCGAGCCAGACGCGCATGATCGCCCGCGCCACTGGCCCGGTGCTTTACACCCCGCGCAGCCTTGATGGGGCCGCGGCATGAGCGATCCAGTCCAGCACCGCTTGCGGATCGTGCACTTCGTGGCGCGGGGGCAAGTCTGGCCGGTCGATCATGATCATCGGCAGGCCCAGCGCGCGCGCGGCGATCAGCTTGGCCTGCACGCCGCTGCCGCCCGCGTTCTTGCACACCACCAGGCCGATGGCATGGCGTTGCAGCAGGGCCATATCGCCCTCCACGGTGAAGGGCCCGCGATCGACCACCAGCGTGTGATCGGGCAGGGGCGGCGGCGCATCGGGCGTGTCGACAAAGCGCAGCACATAGTGGTGCTGCCCCTGCGCGGCAAAGGCTGCCACATGCATCCGCCCCAGCGCCAGCAGCACGCGCCGCGCCGGCCCGGCCAGGGCATCCACCGCGCCGGCCACATCGGCCACGCGGGTCCAGGCGTCGCCCGGCTGCGTCTGCCAGGCCGGGCGGGTGAGGGCGATCAGCGGCACGCCAGCGGCCTGCGCGGCCGCCACGGCATGGGCGCTCATCTGCGCGGCAAAGGGATGGGTCGCGTCCACCAGATGCGTCACGCCGTGTTCGCGCAGATAGGCGGCCAGCCCCTCCACCCCGCCAAACCCGCCGATGCGCACCGGCACCGGCTGCGCACGCGGGGCCTGGGTGCGCCCGGCATAGCTGAGCGTGGCGGCCAGACCCCGCGCGGCCAGCAGCTGCGCCAGCGCGCTCGCCTCGGTCGTGCCGCCCAGAATCAGGATCTCTGGCATGTCTGAACCGGCTCCCTGGTTGAGCATCATCGGCATGGGCGAGGATGGCCGCGATGGCCTTTCCGCCGCCGCCCGCGCGGCCTTGGCCGGGGCAGACGTGGTGATCGGCCCGCCGCGCCATCTCGCCCTGGCTGGCCCGCTTACGGCGCGGGTCATCGAATGGCCAGTGCCATTTGCCGACGGAATCGAACGGCTTCTGGCCTTGCGCGGGCGGCGTGTGGCCATGCTGGCATCAGGGGATCCGTTCTGGTTCGGCGCAGGCAGCAGTGTGGCCGCGCATCTCTTGCCCCACGAATGGGTGGCCCATCCCGCGCCCGGTACGTTTGCCCTGGCGGCGGCGCGGCTGGGCTGGGCCTTGCAGGATTGCGCGTGCCTGGGCCTGCACGCCGCGCCCCTCTCGCGCCTGCGCCCGTATCTGGCGCCCGGCGCCCGCGCGCTTGTGCTGCTGCGCGATGGCGCCGCCGTGGCCGATCTGGCTGCCTATCTCGTCGCCACCGGGTTTGGCGAAACCCAGCTTCATGTGCTGGAGGCGCTGGGCGGCCCGCGCGAACGGGTGCGGCAGGTGCGCGCCGATGGCTTTGCCCTGGCAGACGTGGCCCATCCCGTGGCGGTGGGCCTGGCCGTGGCGGGAGACGGGCTGGCCATGCCGGTCACCGCGGGCCGCCCCGATGCGCTGTTCGCCGCCGATGGCCAGATCACCAAGGCGCCCGTGCGCGCGTTGACGCTGGCCGCCTTGGCCCCGCGCGCGGGGGAGCTGTTGTGGGACATCGGCGCGGGTTCCGGCTCCATCGGCATCGAATGGCTGCTGGCCCACCCGGCCAACCGGGCGGTGGCGGTGGAGGCCGATCCCTTGCGTGCCGATCGCGCGCGCGCCAATGCCATGGCGCTGGGGGTGGACCGCCTGCATGTGATCACCGGCCGCGCGCCGGCCTGCCTGCCCGATGGGCGGCCACCCGATGCCGTGTTCATCGGTGGCGGGCTGAACCCGGCGCTGCTCGATGCGCTGTGGGCGTGCCTGCCCAAGGGCACGCGTGTGGTGGCCAACGCCGTCACGCTGGAATCCGAAGCATTGCTGGCGCAGTGGCACGCGCAGGCCGGTGGCAGCCTGCTGCGCATCGAACTGGCCGATGCCACCGCGCTGGGCAGCCGGCGCGGGTGGAAAGCGCGCTATCCGCTGGTGCAGTGGAGCGCGGTGCGATGATCGGCCATGCGATTGTTGCCGGCTTCGGCTTTCGCGGCGTTGCCACGCCCGCCGCATTGCGCGCCGCCCTGGCCCTGGCGCAACAAGGCCATCCGCCCGTCACCCATCTGGCCACGGCGGCAGACAAGGCCGCCGCGCTGGCCCCGCTCGCCCAGGCGCTCGGCCTGCCGCTGCTGCCGATCGCGCCCGAACAGCTGGCCCGTTGCGCCACGCCCACGCAATCGCCCGCCAGCCTGCATGCGCGCGGCATCGGCAGCCTTGCCGAAGCGGCCGCGCTGGCCGGTGCTGGCCCCCATGCCCGCCTGCTGAGCGCGCGCCATATTTCGCCCGATCGCCTGGCCACTTGCGCCCTTGCCGAAAGCACAGAACGATGACCGTCCACTTCATCGGCGCCGGCCCCGGCGCGCCCGATCTGCTCACCCTGCGCGGGCGGGATCGCATCGCGGCCTGCCCAGTGTGCCTCTATGCCGGCTCGCTGGTGCCGGCCGCCGTGCTCGATCACTGCCCGCCCGGCGCGCACATCATCAACACCGCGCCGCTTTCGCTTGACCAGATCATGGCCGAAATCGCCGCTGCCCATTCCGCCGGGCATGATGTGGCGCGGCTGCATTCGGGCGATCTTTCGGTGTGGTCGGCCATGGGGGAGCAGTTGCGCGCGCTGCGGGCCTTGCGCATTCCCTTCACCATCACCCCCGGCGTGCCGGCCTTTGCCGCCGCCGCTGCCGCGCTGGAAGCGGAACTGACGCTGCCCGCGTTGGGCCAGTCGCTCGTGCTTACCCGCACGCCCGGCCGCGCCAGTGCCATGCCGCCGCGTGAAAACCTGGCGGCCTTTGCCCGAACCGGGGCGACGCTGGCCATTCACCTCTCGATCCACAATCTGGGGCAAGTGGTGGCCGATCTGCTGCCCGAATATGGCGCCGATTGCCCGGTGGCGGTGGTCTGGCGCGCGAGCTGGCCCGAGGAGCGCGTGGTGCGCGCCACGCTGGCCAGCGTGGAAGCGGCGGTGGCCGGCAGCATGGAGCGCACCGCGTTGATCCTGGTGGGCCGTGTGCTGGGCGCCAGCGATTTTGCGCCCAGCAGTCTCTATGCCCCCGATTATGAGCGGCGCTTCCGCCCGCAGCAGGCCGGCGCATGAGCGTGCCGGGCCTGATGATCGCGGCGCCCAGTTCGGGCGCGGGCAAGACCACGCTCACGCTCGGCTGCCTGCGCGCGCTGGTGCAGCAGGGGCTGGCGGTGCAGCCGTTCAAGAACGGGCCGGACTATATCGACCCGGCGTTTCACCGCGCCGCCGCGAGCCGCGCGTCGTTCAACCTCGATAGCTGGGCCATGGCGCCCGGCCTGATCGATGCGCTGGCCGGCCAGGCGCAGGGCGCAGACCTTGCCGTGGCCGAAGCCTCGATGGGCCTGTTCGATGGCGTCGCTAGCACAGGCGCCACCGGCAACGGTGCCAGTGCCGATGTGGCGCGGCGCATGGGCTGGCCGGTGATCCTGGTGCTCGATGCCTCGGGCCAGGCGCAATCGGCGGCGGCGACGGCGCTGGGCTTTGCCCGCTTCGATCCGGCCTTGCGCGTGGCGGGGGTGATTTTCAACAAAGTGGCCAGCCCGCGCCATGAAAGCCTGCTGCGCGCCGGTATGGCGCAAGTGGGTCTGCCGGTGCTGGGCGCCCTGCCGCGCCGCACAGACCTTGCCTTGCCGGAGCGGCACCTGGGCCTGGTGCAGGCGCAGGAACACGCCGATCTCGACAGCGCGCTGGACAAGCTGGCGGCGTTCGTGCGCGATCATGTGGACCTTGCCGCGCTGATCGCGGCGGCATCAGGGCAGGCGGCCCAGCCATCGGCGGCCCAGCTGCCACCCCCGCCGGCGCAGCGCCTGGCCGTGGCACGCGATGCGGCGTTTTCGTTCCTCTATCCGCACCTGCTGCTTGGCTGGCAGGCTGCGGGCGCGCAGATCCTGCCGTTTTCGCCGCTGGCCGATGAAGCGCCCGCGCCCGATGCGGACATGGTGTGGCTGCCGGGCGGATACCCCGAACTGCACGCCGGGCGCATCGCGGCCGCAGGAAACTTCCTAGCCGGCCTGCGCCATCATGCGCAGACGCGGCCCGTCCATGGCGAATGCGGCGGATACATGGTGCTGGGGCAGGGGCTGGTGGACAAGGCCGGCACGCGCCACGCCATGGCCGGGTTGCTCGGCCTGGAAACCAGCCATGCCGCGCGGCGCCTGCACCTGGGCTATCGCGCGGCGCGGCTGCTGGCGCCGGTGGGCGCGATGGCGGCGGGCACCAGCCTGCGCGGGCATGAATTCCATTACTCCACGATCCTGTCCCAGCCCGACCAGGCCCTGGCCAGCGTCAGCGATGCCAATGGCGCCGTGGTGGCCGAAGGCGGATCGCGGCGCGGGCAAGTGACCGGCACGTTCTTCCACATGATCGCGGGGCAGGCATGATCCACCTCGATCTGATCGGCATCGGCACGGGCAATCCTGATCACCTGACGCTGGCTGCCGTGCAGGCGATGAATGCGGCCGATGTGATCCTGCTGCCGGATAAAGGCGCGGACAAGGCCGGGTTGATCGATGTGCGGCGCACGATCTGCGCGGCGGTGCTCACCCGCGCGGTGCCACAGGTGGAATTTGCCATGCCGGTGCGCGATGGCGCGGGCGATTATGCCGGTGCGGTCAACGCCTGGCACCACGCAATTGCCGGGGTGTGGCAGGCCGCCCTGGCGCAGGCCCTGCCGCAGGGCGGGCGGGCGGCCTTGCTCGTTTGGGGCGATCCCACGCTTTATGACAGCAGCTTGCGCATTGCCGCACATTTGGCGGGCCAAGGCTTGCCGCTGTCGATCCACGTGGTGCCGGGCATCACCAGCGTGCAGGCGCTCACCGCCGCCCATGCCATTCCGCTCAACCCCCTGGCCGGGCCGGTGACCATCACCACCGGCCGCTTGCTACGCGCGCATGGCTGGCCGCCGGGGGCGCTGCATGTGGTGGTCATGCTCGATGCTGGCGGCGCGTTTCAGGCGCTCGATCCGGCGGGCATTGCCATCTGGTGGGGCGCATATCTGGGCATGGCGCAACAGGCGCTGGAGCATGGCCCCCTGGCCCAGGCTGCCCCGCGCATTCTGGCCCGCCGCGCCGCGCTGCGCGCGCAGCACGGCTGGATCATGGACATCTATCTGCTGAAAAAGGACAAGGGCGATGCAAACTGCTGATCAAGAGGCGCGCCACACCGAAAAAATGCGCAAGAAGCAGGCCGCGCAAAGCAAGATCATGGCCACCAAGACCCGCGAACAGGGCCTGCTGATCGTCCACACCGGCAAGGGCAAGGGCAAGACCAGCGCCGCCATGGGCATGGTGCTGCGCGCGGTGGGCCACGGCATGCGCGTGGGCGTGGTGCAGTTCGTCAAAGGCGCGATGACCACCGGGGAAAGGCGCGTGTTCGATGCCTTTCCCGATCACGTCGATTTCAAGGCCATGGGCGAAGGCTTCACCTGGAACACGCAGGACCGCGCGCGCGATGTGGCGGCCGCCCGCGCCGCGTGGGAGGAAGTGGCGCGCATGATCGCCGATCCGGCCTATGCCATGGTGCTGGCAGACGAGCTGAACATCGTGCTGCGCTACGATTACCTGCCGCTCGACGAAGTGCTGGCCGTGCTCGCCGCGCGCCCGGCGATGAAGCACGTGATCGTCACCGGCCGCAACGCGCCCGACGCGCTGGTGGAGGCGGCCGATCTGGTCACCGAAATGGCCCAAGTGAAGCACCCCTTCCGCTCTGGCGTCAAAGCGCAAGCAGGCATCGAATTCTGATCCCCCCGTTGAAGGATACCCCCATGCTCACACCCGTTGACGATGGCCCCGCCATCGTGGCCTGCAACACTTGCCGAATGAGCGCCGACGTGCGCGAAGATGACAATGGCCAGCGCGGCGGCGCGCGCCTGCTGGAGGCGCTGCGCGCGGTGCAGCAGGGCGATGCGCGCTATGCCGGCATCGCCTTGCAGGAAATGCCCTGCCTGTTTGCCTGCAAGGACCATTGCACGGTGCACCTGCGTGCGCCGGGCAAAGTGGGTTATGTGCTGGGCCGGTTCGCGCCCGATGAAGCGGCCGCCACCGCCATTCTCGATTATGCGGCCGCCTATGCGCAAAGCGAGCATGGCCGCGTGCCGTTCAAGGAATGGCCGCAAGGCGTGAAAGGCCATTTCATCACCCGCACCCCGCCCGCCGGGTTTGTTGCGGTATGAGCGTGTTTGCCTCTCCCGCCGCCTTTGCTGCGGCGCTGGCCGATCTCTCGGCCCCTGATGCTGGTGCCATTGCTGCTGCGCGTGCGCGGCAGGCGGTCTTGACCAAGCCACGTGGATCATTGGGCCGGCTGGAAGAAATCGCCGTGTTCATGGCCGGGTGGCAAGGGCGCGAGAGGCCCGCCATCGGCCAGGGGCGCACCGCGATCTTTGCTGGCAACCACGGCTTTGCCGTGCACGGCGTCAGCGCCTTTCCGGTCAGCGTGACGGCCGCGATGGTGGCCAACTTTGCCGCCGGGGGCGCCGCGATCAACGCGCTGGCCGGGGCGGCCGGGATGGACTTGCGCGTGGTGGCGCTCGATCTCGATCGCCCCACCGCCGATTTCACGGCTGGCCCGGCGATGAGCGAAGCGGAATGCCTGGCCGCGCTCAACGCCGGGGCGGAGGTGGTGACGCCCGATCTCGATCTGTTGACGCTGGGCGAAATGGGCATTGGCAACACCACCGCCGCCGCCGCGCTCTGCACGCGCAGTTTCGGTGGCAGTGCGGCGGATTGGGCCGGGCCGGGCACTGGGCTGGATGCACGTGGCGTGGCGCGCAAGGCCATGGTGATCGAAAGCGCGCTGGCCCGGCATGCCGATGCGCCGAACCAGGCATTTGAAACCCTGCGCCGCCTGGGCGGGCGGGAAATTGCCGCCATGGCCGGCGCCGTGCTGCGCGCGCGGGCCTTGCGCATTCCGGTGGTGCTCGATGGGTTCATCACTTGCGCGGCGGTGGCGCCGCTGGCGGTGCAGGCGCCGGGGATCGTCGACCATTGCCTGGCCGGGCACTGTTCGGCGGAAACGGGCCATGTGCGCCTGCTGGCGCGGCTGGGCCTTGATCCGCTGCTCAGCCTGAACATGCGGCTGGGCGAGGGCAGCGGCGGGGCGGTGGCGGTGGGCGTGATTCGCGCCGCGCTGGCCGCCCATGCGCAGATGGCCACGTTCGACGAAGCCGGGGTGGCCGCCCGGCTGTGACCGCATTCCTGCTGCATCTGCTGCGCCATGGCGCGCCCGAACAGACGGGGCTGCTGCTGGGGCATCGTGATATGCCCTCTGCGGCACATGGGCTGGCTGCTTGCGTGGCCCGCGCGCAGGGCTTGCGCGTGGCAGAGGTGATCACGTCAGACCTGCAACGCTGCCGGGCAGCGGCCCAGGCCATCGCCGCGCCGCTGGGCCTGGTGGCAAAGGCCGATCCGCGCTGGCGAGAGCTGGATTTCGGCGCGTGGGACGGCATGGCCCCGGCGCAGATCGAACCGGCGGCATTGGCGGCGTTCTACCGCGATCCCGATGTCCACGCCCCGCCCGGTGGCGAGCCTTGGTCAGCCCTGCGCGCCCGCGTGGCCGATGCGCTGGCCGCGCTCGCCCCGGTCGATACCCTGGTGGTAACGCATGGCGGGGCGATGCGCGCGGCACTGGCGGCGTTGTGCGGCTTGGCGCCGGAACAGGCCTGGGCGTTTGACTTGCCCTATGCCGCGCTGCTCAGCCTGAAGGTATGGCCCGTCAAGCCGCGCGTGGCGCAGATCGTGGGGCTGGCGGCATGAAGCGGCTGATCCTGGCAACGCAGTTCCTCACCCGCCTGCCGCTGCCGCCGGTCATGGCGGATGAGGCGGATTTTGCTGCCTGCATGCGCTGGTTTCCCGCCGTGGGCCTGATCGTGGGCGCTGTTGTGGCCGGCGCCGCCTGGGCCGGGGCGTGGATCGATGCGTGGACCGGCGCGCTGGCCGGCGTGGTCGCCTGGGTGTGGATCACCGGCGCGCTGCATCTCGATGGCCTGGCCGACATGGCCGATGCCAGCGGCGCCGCGCACAAGGACCGCGCGCGGCTGCTGGCCGTGCTGGCCGATCCCCATGTGGGCAGCTTTGGCGTGGTGGCCGTGGTCATGCAGCTTATGGCCAAGCTGGTTTTGCTGCACGCCGTGGCGGTGCAGCATGGGTTGGCGGCCGTGGTGCTGGTGCCGTTCGCGGCGCGCATCGGCCCGCTGGTCTGGGCGCGCTGGATGGTGCCACTCCATGCCGGGCTGGGCGCGCGCTTTGCCGGAGCGATCCGGCGGCGCGATCTGGCACTGTGGGCGGGCGCATTGCTGCTCGCGGCGTGCTGGCATCCGGCGCTGCTGGTGGCGGTGCCGGCCATCGCGCTGTGGGGCCGGTGGCTGGCTACGCGGATCGGCGGGATTTCCGGCGATGGCCATGGCGCCGGGATCGAATGGAACGAAGCCGCTCTATTGCTGGCTCTTTGCGTGGAGGCGCGGCTGTGGAGCTGAACCGGTTCACCTGGCATGGCGGCGGGCTGGCCACGGCGCGGGGGCGCTATGGCGATGGCGATTGGCTGGACCTCTCCACCGGAATCAACCCGCGTGTCTGGCCCCACGCCGCGCAAGTGCCGGTGGATTGGCAGGCGCTGCCCGATGAAGCGGCGCTGCACGCGCTGGAGCGGTCGGCGGCAGGGCATTTCGGCTGCGCGGTCGATCATGTCTGCGCCGTGCCGGGCACCGAGATCGGCCTGCGGTTGGTGGGCGATCTGATCGGTGAGGCGGGCTTCCATGCCGCGCATGGCTATCGCACCCATGCCGCCATGCTGCGCGATAGCGTGGCGGTCGATGATCTGGCGGGTGCCGATGGCGGGCATCTGGTCATGGCCAATCCCGCCAATCCCGATGGCCGTTTGCTACCCCGCGCCGCCATGCGCGATCTGTTGGAACGGCGCGGACGTATGGGCTGGCTGTTGCTGGATGAGGCCTTTGCCGACACGCATCCCGGTGAGAGCCTGGCCGGGGACGTGGGCGAGGCGCGGCGGCTGGTGGTGTTCCGCTCGTTCGGCAAGTTCTTTGGGCTAGCGGGCGTGCGGCTGGGCTTTGTGCTGGGGCCGCGTCTGCTGCTCGAACAGGTGCGGTCGCGGCTGGGGGCCTGGCCGGTGAGTGCGGCGGGGCTGGCCATCGGCACGGCGGCCTATCGCGACGCGGGCTGGATTGCGCAGGCGCGGGTCGATTTGGCCGCGCAGGCCGCCGCGCTCGATGCGGCGCTGGCGGCCAAAGGCTATGCGCCCGGGGGCATGTGCCCGTTGTTCCGCCTGGTGCGCGGCGTGGATGGGGCGGCCCTGTTCGATCGCCTTGCCCGGCAACATATCCTGACGCGGCCCTTTGCTGCGCGACCTGATTGGCTGCGGCTGGGCCTGCCCGGCGATGCAGTGGCGCTGGCGCGACTGGTGGAGGCCCTGCCCGAATGTATCGAGCCCGATCATGGCTGAACCCATGGTGCTGGCGGCGTTGTTGGTGGACGCGGCCATCGGCTGGCCCGCGCCGCTCTATGCGCGCCTGGGCCATCCGGTGGGCGGCTTTGCCCGCGTGATCGGCTGGTGCGCACGGGGTTGGAACCGGCAACACTGGAGCGCGGCACGGCGGCGAGCCATGGGCACGCTCACCGCGCTGGTGCTGCTCGCGCTGGCGATTGGCGGCGGCTGGCTGTTGCAGGCACTGGCCGGCTGGCTGTTGGGGCCATGGGCCTGGGCGGCGGTGGCTTTGCTGGCCTGGCCGTGGCTGGCGCTGCGCAGCCTGCACGATCATGTGCGGCCGGTGGGCGTGGCACTGGCGCAGGGCGATCTGCCGGCGGCGCGGCGTGCGGTGGGGATGATCGTGGGACGGGATACCGCCACGCTCGATGTCGCCGGCGTGGCCCGCGCCGCGATCGAGAGCCTGGCCGAAAGTTTCTGCGACGGCGTGGCCGCGCCGCTGTTCTGGCTGGTCGTGGGCGGACTGCCGGGCCTCTGGGCCTACAAGGCGATCAACACCGCTGACAGCCTGATCGGCCATCGCGAGGCGCCGTGGGGTCCGTTCGGCTGGGCAGCGGCGCGGCTGGACGATGTGTTGAACCTGGTGCCGGCGCGGCTGGGAGCCGTGCTGCTGTGCCTGGCGGGTGGAGGTGGCTGGGCGGTGCTGTGGCGCGATCATGGCCGCCATGCCTCGCCCAATGCGGGCTGGACGGAGGCGGCGATGGCCGGCGCCCTGGGCCTGCGCCTGGCCGGACCAGTGGCCTATGACGGCGTGGTGCATGACAAGGCGTGGATTGGCGGGGGGCGCGCCGAGGCCGATGCGGGGGATGTGCAGCGCGCGCTGGCGCTCTATCGCCGGGCCTGTGTGTTGCTGATGGCCGGGGCGGCCGCGCTGTGGGCATGGAAAGGATGATGATGGGTGCGTTGATGGTGCAGGGCACCGGGTCTGACGTGGGCAAATCGGTGCTGGTGGCGGGGCTGTGCCGCGCGGCGGCCAACCGGGGCCTGCGGGTCTTGCCGTTCAAGCCGCAGAACATGTCCAACAACGCCGCCGTCACCGCCGATGGCGGCGAGATCGGCCGGGCGCAGGCGTTGCAGGCGCTGGCCTGCCGCGCGGAATTGCACACCGACATGAACCCCGTGCTGCTCAAGCCCCAGGCCGATCACACCTCGCAACTGGTGGTTCATGGCAAAGTGCGCGGCACGCTGGGCAGCGGCAATTTCCGCATGGGCCGCGCCGCCTTGCTGCCCGAAGTGCTGGCCAGCTGGCAACGGCTGCGCGCGCGGGCCGATCTCGTGCTGGTGGAGGGCGCAGGCTCGCCCGCCGAAATCAACCTGCGCGCCGGGGACATTGCCAACATGGGCTTTGCCCGCGCCGCCGGGGTGCCGGTGGTTTTGGTGGGGGATATCGACCGGGGCGGGGTGATCGCCGCGCTGGTGGGCACCCGCGCGGTGCTCGATGCGGAAGACGCCGCCATGATCAAGGGCTTTGTCATCAACAAGTTCCGGGGCGATGTGGCGCTGTTCGAGGATGGCTATCGCCAGATCGAAGCGCGTTCGGGCTGGCGCGGGTTTGGCGTGGTGCCCTGGCTGGCGGCCAGCGCGCGGCTGCCCAGCGAAGACGCGGTCGTGCTGGAACGCCACGCCGTGCCGCGTCCCGGCGCCTTGCGGATTGCCTGCCCGATCCTGCCGCGCATTGCCAATTTCGACGATCTCGATCCGCTGAAAGGCGAAAGCGGGGTGGAGCTGGTGATGGTGCCGCCCGGCCGGCCGATCCCCGCCGATTGCGCGCTGATCGTGCTGCCCGGATCGAAAGCCACGCTGGCCGACATGGCCGCCCTGCGCGCCCAAGGCTGGGATATCGATATTCTGGCCCACCATCGGCGCGGCGGACGCATCCTGGGCATTTGCGGCGGATACCAGATGCTGGGCCTGACGATTGCCGATCCGCTGGGCATCGAAGGGCCATCGGGCGAAGTGGCCGGGCTGGGCCTGCTGAACGCGACGACGGTGTTGACCCCCGACAAGGCGCTGCGCCGGGTGCAGGGGCAGGCAATGGGGCAGGCGTTCACCGGGTTCGAGATGCACATGGGCGAAACGCAAGGCCCCGATTGCGCGCGGCCCTTTGCCCTGCTGGACGGCAGGCGCGCCGATGGGGCGATGGACGCGGCGGGGCAGGTGATCGGCAGCTATGTCCATGGCGCGCTGGGTGGGCCGGGTTTGCGCGGGGCACTGCTGGCCTGGCTGGGCGCGCCGTCTGACGGGGCGGATCACGATGCCGTGGTGGATGCCGCACTGGACGAGATCGCGCAGGAACTGGAGCGGCACATGGATATAGACGGATTGCTGGCCCTGGCGGCGCACGATGCCTAGCCTCTTCGTGATCGGCGGGGCGCGGTCGGGCAAGAGCCGCCATGCCCAGATACGCGCCGAGGCGAGCGGGCTGGCACCGGTCTATCTCGCCACGGCGCAGGCATTCGACGCGGAAATGACGGCGCGGATCACGCAGCACCAGGCGGAGCGGGATGGGCGCTGGCAGACGGTGGAAGCGCCGCTCGATTTGGCCGAAGCGATTGCGCGGGAAGCGGCGCCGGGCCGGGTGCTGCTGGTCGATTGCCTGACGCTGTGGCTCAGCAACCTGATGCTGTCCGAGCGGGACATGGCCGGGGCGCTCGACGCGCTAGAGCGCGCGGTGGCCGGAGCAGCGGGGCTGGTGATCCTGGTGAGCAACGAAGTGGGCCAGGGTATCGTGCCCGACAATGCCCTGGCGCGGCGCTTTCGCGACGAGGCGGGCTGGGCCAACCAGCGCATGGCGGCCTGCTGCGACGAGGCGGTGCTGGTCTGTGCGGGGCTGGCGCTAACCCTTAAAGCTCCCTCCGCTTGAGAGGAGGGGGAGTCTCAGGTCAGCGATTTACCAGTTCTTCGTCCAGCAGTTGCATCACGCGGGCTTCGTCGGGGAAGCCTTCGGCGACCCAGCGGGCTTCCACGGCGCGCAAGGTGCGGGCGACGTCTGGCCCGGCGCCCACGCCGCGCGCCACGATCTGCCCGCCCTTGAGCGGCAGGCGCGGGACAGTCCAGTCCGCCAGGTCTGCGGTGCCGCGGCCGGCGAGGGCGAGGCGGTCGATGGCTTCTGCCATGCCCAGCTCATAAGCCAGGGTGCGGGCCGGGCGGGCGCCATCGAGCACGGTGCGCGCGGCGGCGCTGGCGAGGCGCTTGCGCTGGGCGGCCGACAGGCGCAGCCGGGCGGCGACTTGGTCGGCCAGCGGCGGATCGGCCGGCAGCAGCGCGGCCATGCGACGCAGGGCATCGGGGGCCAGCCCCTCGCGCGCTTCGGCCGCGATCAGCGCGGGCAGGGCGGCGGGGTCTGCCTCGGGCAGGACTTGCCCCAGCACGCCCAGCTGCGCCATCCGCGTGACGGTGGGCGCGGGATCGGGCAGGGCGAGCAGGCCCAGCAGTTCGCTGGCAATCCGCTCGCGCGAGAGGCCTTTCATCCCCGGCGCCAGCGCGGCGCAGGCGGCCTCTGCCTCAGCATCGGCGGGCAGTGAGCCGAAGCGCGCCTGGAAGCGGAAATAGCGCAGGATGCGCAGGTAATCCTCGCGGATGCGCTGCTGCGCATCGCCGATGAAGCGCACGGTGCGGGTGGAAAGGTCTGCCTCCCCGCCGAAATAGTCACTGATTTCCAGGGTGCGCGGATCGGCATAGAGCGCGTTGATGGTGAAATCGCGCCGCGCGGCGTCTTCGTGCCATTCCTGCGAAAACGCCACGGTGGCGTGGCGCCCGTCGGTGGACACATCCCGCCGCAGGGTCGTGATTTCCACCGGGCCGCCGGGCAGCACGGCGGTGATCGTGCCATGGGCAAGGCCGGTGGGCACCTGGCGGATGCCGGCGGCCTTGAGCAGGGCCTGGGTTTCCTCCGGCCGGTGCGGCGTGGCCATGTCGATGTCTTTCACATCGATGCCCAGCAATGTGTCGCGCACCGCGCCGCCGACATAGCGGCAGGTGCCTGCCCCGTCGGGATCGAGCGCGGCCACCAGCGTGGCCAGGTCTTGGCGGGCGGTCCAGGGGGCGGCGGGCAGGGTTGTGGTCATGCGGCGGGCCATTCCAGGCGTTTGGCGAGGTTGGCGATGATCGCGGCGGTCACGCCCCAGATGCGGTGGCCCTGCCAGATCAGCTCGATCGTGCGGCCGCGCTGGCCGTTCCATTCCGCCTCTACCCAGCCGTGGCGGCGGCGGTCCATCAGCAAGGCCAGTGGCGGTTCGAACCAGCCGGCCACTTCGGCCGGATTGGGCTGGAGCGCCAGGCCTTCGGGCACCACAGCCAGAACGGGCGTGATGTCATACCCGGTGCCGGTGCGATAGCGATCGGTCGGCCCGATCACGCGCACGTCGGCCGGATCGATGCCGAGTTCCTCGTTCGCCTCGCGCAGCGCAGCTTCGACCGGTGTTTCGCCCGGTTCGATCTTGCCGCCCGGAAACGCCGCCTGGCCGGGATGGGCGCGCATGTGGCTGGGGCGGTGGATCAGCAGCACGCCGGGGCCATCGGGATGATCGGCGCGGTCGGTCACGGCGATCAGCACGGCCGCCGCGCGCAAGCCGCCCGGCGGCAACACGCGCCAATCGGCAATCAGATCGGGAGTGGGCCCGTCATGCCCGGCGCGGTGCAAGGCGCGCAGGCGGTCGAACAGCGAAGCCATCACGCTGGCGGCACCAGGGCAAAGTGGGCCCCCCGGCTGGAAACCCCAAGCGCTTCGGGCGGGGACACATCAAGGGCATGGGCCACCAATTGGCCATAAGTGCTGCGGTTGAGGCGCGCTTCCACGCCGTGGCGCACCGCCAGGTAGAATGCGGGCACATCGGGCGTGCCGGCCACGCGCAAGGGGTGCTCGGGCCCGCACAGCACGATATCGTCGGTGTTGAGGCGGAAGGCCAGCACCGCTTCGCCAGTGGCGGGATCGTGCCGCACTTCCATGTCGATGGCGATCAGCGCGGCATCGTCCACCGCAATGGCCAGGCGCTCGTGCGGGGTAACCAGCCAGTGCTGCGCGTCTGCGTCGCGCATCAGCAGCGTGGCAAAGGCGCGGACCATGGCCGGGCGGGTGATCGGGCTGCCTTCGTGCAGCCAGGTGCCATCGGCCTGGATGCGCATGTGGCTTTCCCCGCTGTGGGCGGGGCTCCACTGGTCCAGCGGGGGCAGGCGGCGGCTTTGCGCCAGCACGGCGATTTCGCTCAGCGAAAGACCGGCCAGCTCGGGGGGAGGATCGTAGGGCACGCCTCGCAAGTGCCAGACTTGATCAGCCCCGCCAAGGCCCCAGCATGCCTTCGGCCGGGAGAATGGCAGGATTGGCGGTGCGGCACAGCAGACGGTGCTGCTCGAACGGGCCGGGAAGCTGCCAGCCGCCGGTGTGGGCATTGCTGAACCCGAAAAACCGTTCGTAGTATTCCGGATCGCCGATCATCACCTGCGGCAGCGGTGCGCGCGGATCGATCGCCGTCAGGCTGGCCGTGACCAGCGCCTTGCCATAGCCGCGGCTCTGCTGGCCAGGCATCACCGCCACCGGGCCGACCATGATCATCGGCACCCGGCGGCCTTCGGGCGTGGTGAGCGCCACGGGCCAGCACTGGATCGTGCCGGCGAGCATGTCCTCGTCGTCGAGCGCGGCAAACGACAGGCCAGGCAGCCATTCCAGCCCCTCGCGCAACCGATAGGCCGTGCGCTGGCGGCGTTCCGGTTCGAATGCGGCATCGAGCAGCTCTTCGACCAGTTGCGGATCGACGTCGGCCAGGGGAATGATCGTGGACAAGGGGGCGCCTTAGGTTTTGCGGGAATCGCGAAAAGTCGCGCGGCCGATAGCTGCCGGGGGGCGGGGGTGCAAGCGATTGGGGGCCGGCGGCGGTGGGGCGGGGGGCTTCGACAGGCTCAGCCCGAACGGGGATGAGTTTCGTTTCTCCCCATCCTCTTCAGAGGAGAGGCCTATTGTTGGTTGGCGCTCAACTCTCGCTGAACACGAAGGGTACGGCGGCCCGGCGATAATCGTCGGGCAGGATTTCGCGGCCCAGTGGCGGCTGCGCGCGGGCCGGGCACTCGGTGCGCTGGCACAGGCGGCAGGTCACGCCCACCGGCGTTGCCGGCGTTGCTTGCGGATCCGCGCCGCGGGCGGCGGCCACGCGGGGTGCGTGGGCCGCCGGGCAGACCAATGCCATCGCCCGGCGCACCGGGGGAAGGCCGGGACCGGTGGGCACGTCCACGGTGCGAGCGACCGAAAAGAAGCGCTCGCCATGGGGCATTTCCAGCCATTGTGTCAGCACTTCACCGGGCCGGGCAAAGGCCTGGTGCAGGGTCCACAGCGGGCAGCCGCCGCCCCCTGCGGCCGAGGGCGCGGCAAACGGAAAACCGGCGCCGTCCATGCGCCGCGTAACGTTGCCGGCAGCATCCTGCTCCACCAAGAAGAATGGTACGCCTTCGTGGCCGGGCTTGTTCAGCGTGGCAAGGCGCAGCGCGGCGTGCTGCCATTCCAGGCCGAACAGGTCTGCCAGCGCCTGCGGATCGTGGCCGAGGGCCTGCGCGGCGCGGGCAAAGCGGTCATAGGGCATGAGCAGCGCCGCCGCGCCCAGTTCGGCCAGGGCGCGGCGCACCAGTTGCGCGGCGGTGGCGCTGGCAAAGCTTTCGCCGCGCACGATCGCGGCGATATCGGGGCGCAGGCTGGTATAGGCAATGTGCAGGCCGATCTGCCAGGCGCGGCGCTGCGGCCCCAGGCACTCGTCGAGCAGGAGCTGTTCGTTGTGCCGGTCATAGCGGGCCAGCGCGCCCATCATCACGCTGGCCGGCATGGCGCGCACGCGCACACCGGCCTGGCGCAGCCATTCGGCACTACCGCCTGCGCTGTCGATTTCGGTGGCCAGGGCTTCGGCGCGGGTTTCGAGCGCGGCAAACCAGTGCTGCCGCGCGCCCATGAAGCGCCGCGCTTCGCCCATCGGGTCCGCAGCCGGGGTGGCGGCATGGGCCTCGCGCCCTTCTGCCAAGGCCTGATTCGCGCGGGCATAGGCGCCGTGCAGGCGCAGCATCGCCTCGGTCATGCCGGGGAAGCTGGTGGCGAGGTCTGCCACTTCCAGCGCGGGCAGGTCGATTTCGGCAAAGAGCGGATCGCGCAGCGCCTCGGCCAGGCGGCGGGCGTGATCGTCGCGGTCCTGGGCGGCGAGGTCGGCCATGTCCAGCCGATAGGTGGCGGCAAGGCGCAGCAGCAGGTCGGCCGTCAACGGGCGCTGGTTGCGCTCGATCAGGGCGATGTAGCTGGGCGAAACGCCCATGTCCTCGGCCATGGCCTGCTGCGTCAGGCCGAGTTCGCGGCGCAGGCGCTTGATGCGCGGGCCTAGGTAGAGCGGGCGGGATGGGGCGGATGGTCGGGCCATGGCGGCATCTTGTCAGGCCTGTACAACTTTACAAGCAAAAGCTGTAAAGTTTGACAACATGACCCCGCAACGCATTCCGCAGTGCATCATGCAGCAGTAATTCCGGTTGCAGCGAAGGATCACGCATACCGGAAGGGGCACATGCCATGACGTACCAGCAATCGATCATCGAGGCCGATCGCACGATCACGCCCAATACCCATTGGGACGGCATCGCCGCCGAGAGCGTGGCGCGCATGCGCCTGCAGAACCGCTTTCGCACCGGGCTGGACATCGCGCGCTACACCGCCGCGATCATGCGCCGCGACATGGCTGCCTATGATGCCGATCCAGCCAATTACACCCAGTCGCTGGGCTGCTGGCACGGCTTCATCGGCCAGCAGAAGATGATTTCCATCAAGAAGCACTTCGGCACCACCAAGGGGCGCTACCTCTACCTGTCGGGCTGGATGGTCGCCGCGCTGCGCAGCGAATTCGGGCCGCTGCCCGACCAGTCGATGCACGAGAAGACCAGCGTTTCCGCGTTGATCGAAGAGCTTTACACGTTCCTGCGCCAGGCCGATGCGCGCGAATTGAACCAGCTGTTCCGCGATCTGGACGCGGCGCGCGCGGCAGGTGACCAGGTGCGTGCGGCCAAGATCCAGCACGATATCGACACCCACGAAACGCACATCGTGCCGATCGTGGCCGATATCGACGCCGGGTTCGGCAACGCCGAGGCGACGTATCTCCTGGCCAAGAAGTTCATCGAGGCGGGCGCCTGCTGCATCCAGATCGAAAACCAGGTTTCCGATGAAAAGCAGTGCGGCCACCAGGATGGCAAGGTCACCGTTCCGCACGAGGACTTCATCGCCAAGATCCGCGCGGTCCGTTACGCGTTCCTCGAACTGGGCGTGGACGATGGCGTGATCGTGGCGCGGACGGACTCGCTGGGTGCGGGCCTGACCAAGCAGATCGCTTTCACCCGCGAAGCCGGCGACATCGGCGACCAGTACAACAGCTTCCTTGATTGCGAGCCGGTCGACGCCGCCACGCTGGGCCATGGCGACGTGCTGATCACCCGCGACGGGCAACTGGTGAAGCCCAAGCGCCTGCCTTCGAACCTCTATCAGTTCCGCCCCGGCACCGGGGAAGACCGTTGCGTGCTCGATTGCATCAACAGCCTGCAGAACGGTGCGGACCTGCTGTGGATCGAAACCGAAAAGCCGCACATCGGCCAGATCGGCGGGATGGTTTCGCGCATCCGCGAAGTGATCCCCAATGCCAAGCTGGTCTACAACAACTCGCCCAGCTTCAACTGGACGCTCAATTTCCGCCAGCAGGTGTTCGACGCCTGGGCGGCGGAAGGCAAGGACGTGAGCGGCTATGACCGGGCGCGGCTGATGAGCGTGGACTATGACGAAACGCCGCTGGCGGCAGAGGCCGACGAGCGCATCCGCACGTTCCAGCGCGATGCGGCGCGCGAGGCGGGCATTTTCCACCACCTGATCACGCTGCCGACCTATCACACCGCCGCGCTCAGCACCGACAACCTCGCCCGCGAATACTTCGGCGAGGCCGGGATGCTGGGCTACGTGAAAGGCGTGCAGCGCCAGGAAATCCGCCAGGGCATTGCCTGCGTCAAGCACCAGGCCATGGCCGGATCGGACATCGGCGACGATCACAAGGAATACTTCGCCCGCGAAGCCGCGCTCAAGGCCGGCGGCGCACACAACACGATGAACCAGTTCGCGGCCTGAGCCGGGCCAAGAATCAAGAGAAGCGAACCCAACACGAAGGAGAAGGACAATGGCTGAACCTGCCCGTGCCCGTGCAGTCCTCTCGACCGAGGACTTCAAGCTGATCCGCGAGGCCGTGCTGCACTACCTCAAGGATATCGAGGACAAGCCCGAATCGGTGAAGTTCTCGCACCTCTATCACCGCCTCGGCAGCGCCATCGGGCGCTAAGCCGAAGGATCGGACGACTTCGCTTTTCCTGGGGAGGAAAGGCTGGCCCGTCGCACGCCCAAGGGCGCGCGGCGGGCCTTCTTCTTGGCCGGGGCTTGGCGTGCTCGACAGGCCAAGGAAATCTTGGGCAGCCTTCAGCATTTCTCGAATGACCTTTATCAACCGAATCAGTAGAGAAAATGCATCGGCATGTCCGATCGCGGCTTTTGATCCTGCCAGCTTGCTCCGCGTCACCAAAAGCTAAAGCGCACGAAAGCGAGGCCATGTGGCCAGGTTCGTGTTCGGCCCCGTAAAAAGGAGAATGCGAATGTCCCGTTTGCTTGCCCAGCCCAAACTGGCCCGCCGAATTTCCCGCCAGCCGGCATCCCTTCGCGTTGCCGCGCCCCTGCCGCACCCTTCGTGGGGCACGCTGGGCGCCGCGCGGCCGGATGGCGAACGGCCCAGCACGGCGGAGGAATTTTTCCGCCGGCTGGGCCTGTGACGACAAGACCCCTGTAGAAAACCCCAAGGGTGCGCTTGCCCGCCTGAAACCGATTGTTCACGATAGAGGCCCATGAAGTCTGCGTTGATCATCCGCCACGTGCCCTACGAAGGGGTGGCCGGCTATCGTCAGCCGATCGAAGAGGCCGGTTATGTGGTTGACCGGATCGATGTGTCCGATCCGGCCTTTCCGGCGCTGGACCTGCGCGAGCCCGACCTGCTGATCATGATGGGCGGGCCGATGGGCATCTATGACCAGATCGAGCATCCCTGGATCCGCTGCCAGATGCGCCGCCTGGCACTGCGCCTGGCAGCCGACCGGCCCACGCTGGGGGTGTGCTTTGGCGCGCAGATGATCGCCGCAGCGCTGGGCGCGGATGTCTATCGCGGCCATGCCAAGGAAGTGGGTTTCCACCCCGTGCAGGTGCACGTTGCCGACAGCCCGCTGCGCCATGTTGCCGGCGTGCCGGTGCTGCATTGGCATGGCGACACCTTCACGCTGCCACCCAATGCGGAACTGCTGGCGTCAAGCCATGTCTATGCCCACCAGGCGTTTCGCCGTGGCAAGAACCTGCTGGCCCTGCAATTCCACGCCGAAATGGGCGAAGATCCGCGGTTTGACGCCTGGATCGAGCAATCCCCCGAGGATGTTTCGGCCGCCGGCCACACCGAGGCCTCGCTGCGCCACGCGCACGATGCCCACGGCGGTGGCGCGGTTCAGGCCGGCCGGGCCATGATCGGGGAATGGCTGGCAGGATTGGCCTAGGCCCGCTTCAGCGCCGGCGCAGTTCCGTCACGATGCGCTGCGTGCGCGCGTCTGCCTTGGCCGAATGCACCACGAACAGCGCGTGCACGACACCGGGAATCCAGAACAACAGGCACAGGAACAGGTTGAGCACCGCCTGGAATGGCTTGCCCACCAGCAACAGCGCGAGCGGCGGAAACAGGATCGCCACAAGGTAGAGCACGGCATTCTCCGGGATTTCGGTTGCGAGCCTGTTGAAGATAGGAAGCCGGCGACGGCGGGCAATGCCTTGTCGATGAAGGGCCGATGGGCGTCGGCAGGCGATAGGCGTCAAAGCCCATCCCGCCACGCTGCCAGGCGCGCCACGGCTTCCTCCACCATTGCGGCCGGCTTGCAGTGGCACAGCCGCACGATGTGGCGCGGCGCGGGCGACCCTTCCCAGAGGGCCGACAGCGGGATCGTGGCGACGCCGGCTTCGGCCACGGCGCGGGTGGCAAAGGTGGTGTCATCCAGGGTGAAGCCGCTTTGCGCCAGGTCGATGCAGGAAAACCACGTGGCCGTGCCCGGCAGCACGGCAAAGCCATGGGCCGCAAGGGCCCGCAGCAGCGCCGCACGCGAAGCGGCCCAGTCGGCCACCTGGCTATCGATCAGCGCATCATCGGCCAGCCCCTCGGCCACGGCCCATTGCAGCATCGGCGGCGTGGTGAAGGTAAGGAACTGGTGTGCACGGGCCACCACGGCCGCCAGCGCCGGATCGGCCACCAGCCAACCCACTTTCCAGCCCGTGGCGCCGAAGATCTTGCCGGCCGAACCGATCTTGATCGTGCGGGCGGCCATGCCCGGCTCGGCCATCAGCGACGCGTGAGGCTGGCTATCAAAGCGCACCACTTCCCACACCTCGTCGCAGATGGCGACAAGATTGGCCTTCACGCACAGTGCAGCCAATGCGGCGCGCTCGGCAGCGGTGGTCACGGTGCCGGTGGGATTGAGCGGATCGTTGAGAATGAGCGCGCGCGTTCGTGGCGTGATCGCGGCGTGCAAGGCGTCGATCGGCATGGCCCAGGCCGGCGGGCGGAGCGCGACGAACACCGGCACGCCCCCGGCGCGGCGCACCAACGGGGCATAGGCGTCATAGGCCGGGGCCAGCACCAGCACCTCGTCACCGGGCTGCACCGTGGCCAGGATTGCGGCGGCCACCGCCTCCGTCGCGCCCGAGGTGACAATCACGTGCTCGCGCGAAAGGGCCAGGCCCTGGCGCCGGCCATAGAACGCGGCCACGCCATCGCGCAGTTCGGGTACGCCGGCCATCGGCGGATATTGCTGCGATCGTTCTGCCATGGCGCGCGCGGCGGCCTGCGCCAGCGCGGGCGGGGGCGGCCCATCGGGAAAGCCCTGGCCCAGGTTGATCGCCCCGTGTTGCCGCGCCAGGCCCGACATGGCCTCGAAAATCGTGGTCGGCATCTGGGCGTACAGCGGGTTCAGGCACGGCGTGGTCATGGCGGCCATTCTATGCGCGCGACACCGCGCGGCAAGGGCCGTTGCACTGCGATCACAATTTGCTAGCGTGGCTGGCAACGATCAAGGGGGCAGGCAGATCATGGGCAGGACGTGGCTTTGCGGCGTGGCCGCAGCGGCAATGACGGTGGCGGCGGCAGGGGCAGCGCCGGTGGCGCTGGCCCGGGGGCATGCCGGCGCCGTGCAGGCTGACCTGATCCTGCACAACGGCCATGTCCTGACGGTGGACAGGCGGTTTTCCGTGGCCTCGGCAGTGGCCGTCAAAGGCGATCGTATTGTTGCCGTGGGCGGGGAAGGGCTGCTGGCCCGCTATCGCGCCCGAAACGTGGTGGATCTGCACGGGCGCACCCTGATGCCCGGTTTCATCGACACGCACCTGCATCCCGCCCCGATCAAGCCGAGCGACATTGCCGTGGCGTCGGCCACCAGCATGGCCGAGGTGCAGGCCATGCTGCGCGACAAGGCGCACGCGCTGGGACCGGGCCAGTGGATCACCGGTTATGGCTGGCAGGAAGCCAACCTGGCGGAAAAGCGCAATATCACCCGCGCCGATCTCGATGCCGCGGCGCCCGACAATCCCGTGCTGCTGGTGCGGGCCGGGTCCCATTCGGCGGTGGCCAATTCGCTGGCGCTGAAACTGGCGGGCATCGATCGCAACACGCCCGATCCGGCCGGCGGCCTGATCGAACATGATACGGGCGGCGAACCCAACGGGATCATCCGCGAAAGCTATGGCGCGGTGTTGCGCCTGATCCCGCAGCCCGGCTGGGACGTGATGAAGCCGGCGACGGTCACCTGGCTCAAATCGATCCTGGCGCTGGGCATCACCAGTTTCCACGATGCCAGCGGATCGATCGACGATGAACCCTATGGCGCGGGCGGGCCCAAGCCGGGCGAACAGGGGCTGGACCTGCTGGGCGCGGGCATGACGTTTCGCCGCGCGCGCGCCCTCTATGCGGAAATGGGCGACAGCCTGCCCCGCGTAACCATGTACATCAGCTATCCCGGGGCAGAGCGGCTCAAGGCCTTTCCGCACCACACCGGCTATGGCGACAACCGCGTGCGGCTGGGCGCGATCGGTGAAAACGCGGTGGACGGCGGCTTTACCGGGCCGACCGCCTGGCTCCTGGCCGATTACAAGGGCCAGCCCGGCTTTCGCGGCAAGGGGCGGTTCACCGATGCGCAATTGCAGGCGATGGTCGATACCGCCGCAAGGGCGGGCTGGCAGTTGGGGCTGCACTGCATCGGCGATGCGGCCATCGTCCAGACCGTCGCCGCCTATGACAAGGCGCTGGGCACGATCCCCGATCCGGCGCACAAGCCCGCCGATCGCCGCTGGTTCACCGACCATTTCACCATTCTGCCGCCAGTGGCGACGATGCAGACCATGGCGCGCGATCATGTGATGATCGCGCAGCAGCCCAATTTCCTCTACAACCTGGAAGACCGTTATACCCAGGTGCTCGACGATTGGCGGCTGGCCCACAACAATGCGATCGCCACGCCGGTGAAGAAGTTCGGGCTGTTCATGGCCTTTGGCAGCGACAACCTGCCGGTGGGGCCGCTGGTCGGCCTCTATGCGGCGATCACGCGCAAGGGGCCGAGCGGCGCGGTGCATGGCGCGGAAGAAGCGGTGTCGCGGGCCGAGGCGATCCGCATGTACACCGCCAACGGCGCCTGGCTTTCATGGGAAGAGAACCAGAAAGGCACGCTGGAACCGGGCAAGCTGGCCGACATGATCGTGCTGCCGTTCGATCCGCTGACGGTTGCGCCCGAAGCCCTGCTCAAAGGCAAGGTGGACATGACGTTTGTGGGCGGCAAGCTGGTCTATGACAGCCGAACCCGGGGGTAAACGCCCATGGGCAGCGCGGCCATGATGCCGCGCCGCCCAAGCGTGGGCGAGCCCGTCAATGCGCGGTGGCGGGATTGTAGCCGGGATAGAGCAGTTTGATATCCTGCGGGGCGTGGCACTGCTTGACCGCGGCGGTGGCGTGCCGCAGGCGCTCGGCGGTGAGCGAGGCATTGGCCAGGGCGTGCTGGCGTTCGCGGGCCACTTCGTCGGCGGTGAACGGCCGGGTGCCGGCGGGCACGCTGTTGCCGCCCAGCACGAAGACCACGTAGTTCATCAGGTCTGCCAGTTCGGCATTGTCGTGAATGCGGCTGTGCGCCACGTTGGGCAGGCGCAGCAGATACGCGCGGCTTTCGGGCGTGCACATGAACCAGCCGACCCGGCCCATCAGTTCGGGCAATTGCGCGGGCACGGTGCTGCCGTTCACGCCATGGCAGCCGCCGCAATTTTCGATATAGTCCACGCGCGCCTGGTTGGGGTCTTCCATCACCTGCTGTGGCGGCGCGGGGGGCGTGGCATCGTGCGCCGCGGCAAGCCGCGTGGCCAGGCCCGCCCCCAACGTGGCCGTCGCCGCCATCAACGCAATCCGGGCAAAGCGCATGGTGCCAGCCTCAGGCCGCGCCGACCAGCACGGCGGTGGAGCAATGGTATTCCATGCTCTGCGTGCCAAAGCACCAGATGATGTCGTTGTTGAGCTGCGGCACATAGATCTGCGTTTCGCGGTCGGCATTGTCGCAATTGCACTTGTTGCAATAGGATTTGCCGCAGCAATCGCGATAGGCGATCAGGTAGGACTTGCCGTCTTCGGGATTGACGCAAGTGCCCACCCACGAAACCGGGGAGGGTTCCGCGCCGGGCGGGCAGGTGTGCACCCCGCCGCCGCAGCAGGTGCACAGTGCGCCGTCGATCGCGCAATAGCGCCAGTAATCACACTTGGTGTTGTCGGTCACCTGCGCGCCGCGGGCAAAGCCGGTCTTGGCTTCGGGCCCGCGATCGGGCTTGGCCGGGGCGGCGTTGGCGCGGCTGACGGGCAGCACGGGAAACAGCGGCGCGGCCACCAGCGCAGTGCCCAGGCGGGCCAGGATGCCCCGGCGCGAGGTGCCACCGGCAAAGCGACGCAGGACCTTTTCGCCCAGGCTGTCAGCATCGAAATGGATCATGATCGTTGCCCCTCAAAAATCTTGGCGTCAGGGTTCAGGCGACAGCGCCGTGCATCCGCGCCACATAATCCTGCACCGAATGGACCCCCATCTCGTGGGCGATCACCAGGCTTTCGAGGTGCTCGCGGCTGTTGACCAGCCCCTTGGACAGGACCACGCCCTTGTCATCGAGCAGCACGGCAAACGGCAGCTTGCCCACGGCAAAGGCCTGGCCCGCTTCCGGCCCGTTGACGAAGGGATAGGCTTCCAGGCCATGGCGGGCGATCATCTCGCGCTGGGCGTCCACCGTGTCGTCGCCCACGAAAGTCAGCGCCACGCGCTCGTCACGGGCAAAGGACTTGGCCATGGGGATCAGGTTCTTGCACAGCGGGCAAGAGGCCGAGACGAACATCAGCAGGCGCAGCGGCGTGCCATGTGCCGCGCCGCCCACCAGAACCGGCGCGCCATCCAGGTTGCGGCTTTCCACCGCCTGGCTGGCCGCGCCCACCGCCGGGCCGCCGGCCGTGGTCAGCGCGCCGGCCGGCGCCACGCGCATGTGCAGCACGCCCACCTGCCGGGCCAGCGCCAGCAGCGCCACCACCAACGCGGCGATGACTACCCAGGAAATCCCTTGCGCAACGATCAGAGCTGTCATCATCGAACGCTTACCTTTCGCGCGTTTGCCAGGGGCGAACCCGCCAGCGCCACGATCGCATTGAACAGTTGGAACAGAAGGAACAGCACCACGCCGCCGGCCAGGCCCAGCGGCCAGGTTCCGGCCGGCAACGGCAGACCCGCCAGTGCCGGCACGAGCAGCGCAGTGAGAGCCACGTTGCGCGCCACTAGCGGCCAGGCCAGAGGCTGGCGCAAGGCGGCATGGCCGCAGCCGCAATCGATGTGCCCGCGCCCGCGCCGCAAGTTGACCGCCATGGCCCAGGCAAAGACCAGCAGCAGCGCCATGGCCAGGGCGGTGGCCGGCACCGACAGCAAGCCGGACACCAGCAGGCCGCCCAGCGCCAGTTCCACCACCGGCAGCACGGCGGCCAGCGGCGCGACCAGCCCCGCGGGCAGCAGGCGATAGTTGGCCAGTACGCCGGGCAGCAAAGCCCTGTGGCGCAGCTTGCCCAGCCCAGCCGTCATGAACACCAGCCCCACGCCGACCGTGGCGATCTGGCCCACCAGGGCCACCGCGCCCGCAAGATTGGGGGCGGCGCTCGTGATCACTGCGATTGCGCCACCGTGATCACGCCGTTGCCGGCTTGATCGAGCTTCCACGCCTGCTTGCCGGTGGCAAGGTCATAGACGTAGACGGTCTCGTCCTCTCCGGCGAAGACCAGGTGCGGCGTGGCTTCCTGCGTCACGGCGATCATGCGCGGTTCACCCGGCACGGCCATGCGCTTGACCACCTTGCGGGTGGCAAGATCAAGCTGCCACACTTCGCTGGCGCCAGCCTTGTGCGACCAGAATTCGCCCATGTGCATCAGCACGTAGAGCTGCCCCGTGGGGACATGCAGGGCCATCTGCTGCACGCCGCCGGGATACCAGTTCACCAGGTTCGGCGCGGAGGAGCCGGCCGGCACGCCGGCTGCTTCCTGAAGCGAGAACGGTGCGGAAATCACCGGCTTGGCACCCAGCGTCGCGGTATAGATCTTGCCCGTGTAGCTGAGCATCACGATCTGGTTCTTGGTGCGATCGACCTGGAAATTGTCGAAGATCGGATCGTCGGTCGCGGAAAAGAACGGTTCGCTGCGGGTGATCGCGCTTTTCGCCCCGGCAAGGCTGAGCGTGGCGAGCGAACCATCGGAGCACAGGGCGGAAATCCCCACGCCGGGTACGGAGACCAGGCTGGCACAGCCAGGCAGCTCTACCGACTTGACGAACTTGCGCGCCGCCAGGTCGACCACGTTGACCGAAGATGCCGGGCTCATGTTGTAGACATAGCCAAACTTGCCGTCGGGGCTGACCACGAAATTGTTCAGGCGCCCGCCCACGAGCAGGCGGCCGGGGATGGGAATATCGGTCTGCAGCTTGAGATCGACGCTGTCGAACACCGAGACATAGTCCTGCCGCGTCCCGCGCGAGGCCTTGGTCCACAACGTCGACGACACGTAGTAGAACTTGCCCGCCGGATCGAGCGCCAGATCGGTCAGCTGCGGCGTTTCGACATGGCCGAGCAGCTTGCCGGTGGTGGTGTCGTAGATCGCCGAGGAATTCTCGGTGAAGCCGCGGTTGATGAAGAACCAGCTCGCCTTGGGCGGCGTCAATTGCGCCACGTCGGACTGTTCGGGCTCGACCGAGGCGACCGGGGCCGCCATGGCCGGCGCCATCGCGCCGCCGAGCGCCAAAGCCAGTGTTGCAGATGCGAAGAAACGCCCCTTGATGGCAGCAAACGTCATCGTGGCCGGCCCCCGTTTGAATGTGACAGCCCGTGGTGATCGCGGCATCGGTATGGACGAGGCAGGATGGGGATTTTCCCCGAGTCCGGCATGCCCCCACCTGCCGTTGCGATCGCAAGTTTTGACGATTGTCCTATTTCAGTCAAGCGACATTCGCAGGCGCGGCAAAACTTTTTGCCTTATCTGGCATCACATGCTTGCGGCGGCGGGCACGGCAGGCCGGCAATGTCTTGCGGGGTGATGGTGCAGGCCAGATCGACCAGGGCCTTGCCGGCTATGGCGATGAATGCCGGCATCTGGGCCGCCCATGGCTTTTCAAAGCCCAGGAACGGTGTCGCCCCTTCCATCGAGGCGCTGATATAGAGCGCCACGGTCTGCGCTTCCTGCGGTGAGAGCGCGGGATTGAGTTCACCGACGTATTCGCAGATCACGCCATGGACGCGGGCGTAGAACAGGGCGACGCGCTCTGCCACCACGGCGTTCTGGTTGGCCATCGCCCACAATTCGGTGAACAGCCGGGTGGTGCGCTTGCCCGCAATGTCTTCAAGGCACAGTGCGATCACGCGGCGCAGGCGTTCGCGCGGGCTGAGGCCGGGCTGGCGCACTTCGCTTTCAAGCACTTTGTCATAGCTGTCGAGCATGTCGTCCAGCATGAGTTGCACCAGCATTTCCTTGCGCGGAAAGTGATAGCTGACGTTGCCCACTTTCATGCCGCATTCGGCGGCGATGCGGCGCACGGTGAAATGGGCGGCGCCATCCTCGATCAACACCTTGCGCGCGGCCTTGACGATGGCTTCGGCCGTGGCGGCGCCGCGGGCATAGCCGCCGGCGCGGGAAGAGAGAGACGCAGAGGCTGCTTCGGTCATCGCCACGACGCTATCACGGGGCGAACGTTCCGGCCAGTTGCCATCGTCACGTGATGAAACAACCCCCGCCGTGCCGGGGCACGACGGGGACAGGGGAAACGCGCCGCAAGGACGCCGCGTCAATAGCGCACGGAGTATTTCAGGCCAAAATACTGTGGCTTGATCGGCATCGTGCGCGAGGATCCGGAGCAATATTCGATGGCGCAGAAGGTATTCTTGGACAGCTGCCCGCGCCGGTCGAAGATGTTTTCGATGAAGGCCGTGAGCGTCCAGCTATCCTTGGACACGCCGGTGGAGAAATCGAAGCTGACGAAGCCTGGCGTGTTGCCGAGCAGCGCATTCTTGGTGGTATCGAGGTTGGACGTCGACATCGTCTGCGCATGCATCGTGAACTGCGCGAAATCGTCGAGCGAGCCCCAATTGCCTTCATAGCGGGCCGAAAGCTGTCCCTTGAAGCGCGGCTGGCGTGGCAGGCGCGTGCCCTTGGCCGCGGCAATGGCATCGGGATTGCCCGAGCAATTGGTGAGCGGGGTGAGCGTAGCGGGATCGAGCACGCAGAAATCCTGCGTCAACTTGGCATCGTTGTACGCCCCCGAACCGCTCAGCGTGATGTTGCCCAGCTTGAGGTCGAAATCGGTTTCCACGCCGAGCACGCGCGCCTTGCCGGCATTGACCGTGCCGCCATTGCCGAAAAAGCCAAGCGGGATGACGGTGTACTGCACGCCCGTCCACTTTTCGTAATAGGCCGCCAGGTTCCAGCGCAGCATGTTGTTCCAGCTGGTCTTGAATCCCACTTCGTAGTTGGTCAGGCGATCGGCCTTGTACGATCCCATCGCGGGCAGCGAATTGGTGCCGCCGGGACGGAAGCCGGTGGAATAGGTGGCGTAGACCATCTTGTCGGACGTGACCTGCCAGGTCACGCTCGCCTTGTGCGTCTCGCCATTTTCCTCGTAGGGCGCCTTGTTGTTGTTGACGCAGGTAAAGCGCTGGTCGGCTGGGAAAGGCACGGTGCAGCCCAGTGCCAGCGCGGTGGAAGCCACGCCGCTAAAGCCGTAGACCGAATTCTTGGCCTTGAACAAGCGGATGCCGCCCGTCACCTTGACTTGCGAGGTGATCGGCACCGTGCCTTCGGCAAACACCGCATAGTCTCGGAATTTCTGGTCGAGATCGACGTTGTAGAACCCGTCGCGCTTGACGGCGGGATTCCATTCGCAGCCGTCGTCGCAAGACGTGGCCAGGTCGATCTTGCTCAGACCGGGGATCTGGTAGTCATCGTCCTGCGACTGCTTCTGGTATTGGAAGAAGGCGCCCACGGTCAGGTCGAAGCCCCAGGTCTTGGGCACCGAAAGCCGCACTTCCTGCGTCACCTTGGTCTGCTTGATGCGGCCGATGTAGGACTGGGTGGGGTTGATGAAGTTGCCGTTCTTGTCACGGAACTTGAGGTAGTTTTCATAGCCCGGACCAAGCTGGTCGTAGTGCACAGAGTAATAGGTGTAATCGCTGGTATTGTCGATCTTGCGCTTGAAATAGCCAGACGAGGAAACCAGGTCGAAATCGCCGATCTTGCCCTGGATGGTCAGCGAGGCCTGAACCCAGCGATCGATGTTTTCGGTGGGGCTGTAGTCGTGGACTTGCAGATCGCCGACGCGGGGATCGTAGTTGAAATAGCCCTTGGCGTCGAGATACTGGTAGGTGACCGAGGGATAGAGCTTCCAGTCGCCCGCCTCGATCGTGGCATTGATGCGCCCGCCATAGCTGTCGACCGGGTTGTAATCCTTTTGCACCAGCGTGGCGTTGTCCACGGTGTAGGTGGTGTTGGGATCATCGTCGCCCAACTGGTAGGTATAAGTGCCGTGGGTGTTGTCGATGTAGCCACCTTCGTGGTCATAGAAGCCCATCATGCGCACGGCGACGTTTTCGTTCACCGGGATGTTGACGAACCCTTCGACCATGGCGCCGGGCTTGCCCTTGCCATAGGCATCGACCTGCACATCGTATCCGGCCTCGAACTTGCCGATCTTGGCCTTGTTGGTGATGATGCGCAGCGTGCCGGCCAGCGAGCCGGCGCCATAAAGCGTGCCTTGCGGGCCCGACAGCGCCTCGACCCGCTCGATATCGTAGATGTGCACTTCGGGCATGCGCGCCGGCGCCGAAATCGGCACGTCGTCAAGATAGGTGCCGCTGGTCGAGAGCGCGCCGCCGTCCACGGCAATGCCGCGAAAATAGACTTCGCTCTGCCCCGGCCCAAGCCCTGAGAAGCTGACCGAGGGCAGCATGCCGGCGTAATCGGCGAACGTGGCAACCTGGTGCTGTTCCAGCTTTTCCGCGCCCAGTGCCTGGATCGAGATCGGCACCTTCTGCACGCTTTCGGCCTTGCGCGTGGCGGTCACCACGATTTCACCCAGGCCACCGGTGCCGTTTTCGGCGGCGGCATCGGGGGCAGGCGCCGGGGCGGCCTGGGCCAGCACCGCAACCGGTACGGCCATGCTGGAAAGGACGGTCGAGGCTCCGAGAACCCTGAGCGCACGCCTCATTTGCGACCCCTGATTTGCGACGGTTGTTCAAACACCATTGTTCATGCCCCCTGATGGCCTGAAGTTCTTTGTCTTTGCCGTTTTCCTGCGAACGGTGATCTGTGGTGCGATGTTGTATTTATGTCGCTCTATTGTGCAGTCGCCGCGCCGTCTTGCCCACTCGTGCGATCAATCTTTGCAGAGCGCGTCATTGCCCAGGCTCGCGTGCTGCGCGAATGGCAGCAGGCGTGCGCTTTTGCGGCGCACTGTATGCAAGGTATTGATTTAGCCCCATAGTACCGCGTTGCGGCGCATTTTGTACGACTGTCTGGAATTGGATAGTGCCACCAAATCCCAAGCTGTCAACAAAAATTCACGATCTGGCATCGCAGATTGCGGTGCGTGTGGCTGGTGTGCCATGACGGCTTTCTTCGCAGTTGCGTAATCGTGCGGGCGTGGCATGCTTCATTGAGGGCAAACACGGATGGCAGGAACTGTGATGGCAAACGAAATGGCCGGGCAGCGCATGGCGACGACGGGGACGGCCAATGCAGCGACGGCCGACGCGGCCACGACCGGCGCAGGCACGGGTTCGGTAGAAGCGGCGCTGGGCCACGCGGCACGGTTGATGGCGCGCCAGCCTGCCCTGGCGCTTGCCCAGGCGCGCGAAATCCTGCGCGCGGTGCCTGGCCATCCCCATGCCGTGCTGATCGAAGGCCAGGCCCTGCGCGTGCTGGGCCGGTTGGACGAGGCGCGCGCCGTGCTGTCTGCCCTGGCCGCCAGCCAGCCACGCGCGGCGGCCGCTGCAGCCGAACTGGGCCTGACGCTGGCTGCGCTCGACGAGCGGGCCGAGGCCGCCGCCCACTTGCGCCGGGCGGTGGCGCTCAAGCCGGAACTGGCCCATGCCTGGCAGGCGCTGGCCGGCCTGCTGCGCGCGAGTGGCGACGAGGCCGGCGCCGCCCAGGCCGAAATCGCCGGGATCGAGGCGGCATCCAAGGATCCCGTGCTGTTGCGCGCGGCGCTGGCGATGGGCGAGGGGCGGCTGGACGAGGCCGAAACGCACGTGCGCGCCCGCCTTGTCGCTTTGCCGGACGACCCTGCCGCGCTGCGCCTGCTGGGCGAAGTGCTATGGCGCCAGGGCGAGATCGACGCGGCCTTGCCGTTGCTGCGCGCGGCCGTGGCCCGTGCCCCGGCTTTCGTGGCTGCGCGCGAATTGCTGGTGCGGTTGCTGGCGACGGGCCCCGACGTGGCCGAAGCGCTCGACCATGCGACGCGGCTGGTGGCCGACGATCCCGAACACGGCGGCCACGCCATGCTCAAGGCCTCGCTGCTGGTGCGTATCGGCGATCAGGAAGGCGCGCGCGACCTTTATCGCGCGATCCTAACACGCGATCCGGGCCGGCCGCGGGTGTGGCTCAACCTGGGTCACGTGGAAAAGACGATCGGCAACCAGGCGGCGGCGATCGACGCCTATCGCCGCGCCGCCGCGCTTGATCCCTCCACCGGGGAAGCATGGTGGAGCCTGGCCAATCTCAAGACCGTGCGGTTGGAGCGTCCCGATATTGCGGCGATGCGCGCCGCCCTGCCGCACGATGCCGTGGGCGGAGACCGGGCCGAAGACGTGGCGCAACTGCACTTTGCGCTCGGCAAGGCCTATGAAGACCTCAGCCGCGACGACCCCGCGGCGGCAGAAAGCGCGTTTGCCCATTATGCACGCGGCAACGCGCTGCGGCGCAGCGTGCTCGACTATGACCCGGCGCGCACCGACGCGGCGGTCAACCGGAACATCGCGCTGTTCGACAAGGCGTTTTTCGAAAGCCGCGAGGGTTGGGGGTGTCCCGCCGCCGATCCGATCTTCGTGGTGGGCCTGCCGCGCAGCGGATCGACGCTAGTGGAGCAGATCCTGGCCAGCCATTCGCAGATCGAGGGCACCATGGAACTGCCCGACATGATGCTGATTGCCGATCGCCTGCAATCGCGCGTGGACGCCAATGACGAGGACGGGGGCGAATTTGCCGACATGGCGGCGCTGCTATCCTCCCTGGGACCAGACGAATGCCGCCGCCTGGGCGAGGAATACCTGGAGCGCACGCGCATCCATCGCAAGACCGATCGGCCCCACTTTGTCGACAAGATGCCCAACAACTGGCAGCACGTGGGCCTGATCCGCATGATCCTGCCCAATGCGACGGTGATCGACGCGCGGCGTCATCCGCTGGGCTGCTGCTTTTCGGGGTGGAAGCAGTACTTCGCGCGGGGCCAGGTGTTCAGCTATGACCTGAGCGAGATCGGCCGCTATTACGCCGCCTATGTGCGGCAGATGGCCGCGTTCGACCGCGTGGTGCCGCAAGGCGTGCACCGCGTGATCTATGAAGAGATGGTGGCCGATACGCCCGGCCAGGTGCGCGCGCTGCTGGCGGCGGTGGGCGTGCCGTTCGAGGACGGCTGCCTGGCGTTCTGGCAAAATCGCCGCGCGGTGCGCACGGCGAGCTCGGAGCAAGTGCGCCAGCCGATCTATACCGATGCGGTCGCGCACTGGAAGCGGTTCGAGCCCTGGCTCGATCCCTTGCGCGTGGCGCTGGGGCCGGTGCTGGACAGCTATCCAGGCGTGCCGGCGGGCTGGTAAACCCGCCGGCTGCCGGGATCGTCACGCGACGCTGATCGTCACGTCGATGTTGCCGCGCGTGGCGTGGCTGTAGGGGCAGATTTCATCGGCCTTGGCCACCAGCGCTTCGGCGGCGGCGCGATCCACGCCCGGCAGGTTCACGGTGAGTGTCACGGCCAGGCCAAAGCCGCCATCCGCACGCGCGCCGATGCCCACGGCCGAATCCACCACGATGTCGTTGGGCACGCGGGGCAGGGCCTTGTCCTGCGCCGCGGCAAACTTCATCGCGCCGATGAAGCACGCGGCATAACCGGCGGCAAAGAGCTGCTCGGGATTGTTGCCCGCGCCGTTGCCACCCAGTTCCTTGGGCGTGGCCAGCGTGACTTCCAGGCCATTGTTGACGCCATCTTCGGCAATCGTGGCGCGGCCATCGCGGCCACCGGTGGCCTTGGCATGGGCGGTGTAGAGCGGCTTGATCGACATGAGGGATGTCCTTTCCTGGGTTTAAGTCGAAAGCGATTAGATCGTGTGCGATCTAATTAGGCGAGTCGCGCTCAAAGGTCAAGCCCTTGCGATTGGATCGTGTGCGATTTATCTTGGAGCCATGGAAAACCAGACGCCCGATCCGATCGAACCCACGCTCTCTGGCCCGCAAGCCGCCGCGCTGCTTGCTGCGCGCGGGCAAGCCGTGGCGCCGGGCGTGCCGGGCCAGCCCTTTGCCAACATGCTGTGCTTTTCGGTCTATGCCGCGCAACTGGCGTTCAACCGGCTCTACAAGCAATTGCTGGCGCCGCACGGGCTGACTTATCTGCAATACCTGGTGCTGGTGGCGCTGGCCCAGGCGCAAGACCGCACGGTGGGCGAACTGGGCGAGGTCCTGTTCCTCGAATCCAACACGCTGACCCCCTTGCTCAAGCGGATGGAAGCCGCCGGCCTCGTCGTGCGCCGGCGCGACACCCAGGACGAGCGCGTGGTGCGCGTGGCCCTGGCTCCGGCCGGGGCCAAAGTGGTGGGGGAAGTGGAATGCGTACCGCTCGACGTGCTCTCGGCGCTCGACATGCCGATGGGCGATTTGCAGCAGATGAAGGCCGCGATGGATCGCTTGGGTGCGGAATTGCGGAAGACGCCAGGCTGACGTAAAAGGGTTTCATTACCAGCGCCGGGCCATGGGCGCGGGGACGGGGGCCCGTCTTTAATCGCGCAAATCTTTTCCACACGAAGCCACGAAGATACAAAGATGCAGTACCTTGCCGCTTAGTGTTTTCGTGGCTTCGTATGAACACAACCGTGTCTGCCTACGACTGCTGCGCATAAGGCCTGACCATAATGCAGAATGTTGGCTCGCGCCCAATTGCGGACAGTGAGTTTGTGATGCATCTTTCGAACATGGGTGACGCTGAGCCGGAATTTGACACGCTGATTCCAGAACTAAAGGACTGGAATAATGGCGCAGGCATTGGAGCCGAGGATTGGATTGGGTGCGTAGGAAACACAGAGCTTGCTATTGGCTACAGCCTGATTTTTTGGCCAAGATTTGCCCGTTTTAGAAATTACATCGTCCGCGATGGCCTTGCAAACGCAGCCTATATCGATGGCTGGGAGGAGCAATGTGGAGGTGATCGGAGCGCAGTAGAGCGCGTGGTAAATCACCTTCATATCGTTGATCTTCATGCCTATGGAACAAGCGGAACAGAGGCCCAAATTCGGTATCTGGGGCGAACCTTGAGGCATATTCATGAGATTAAACTGAGATCAGAATTTTCGAATGCGCGTTTTGAAGTTTACTTCAACGACGAACCAGGTCTCGATTTGCAGGATTACCAGCTTACGTTCTGGCAGATCGACGGATAAGTGAACGACCGCTACCCACCACTTTAGTCCATTCCTTCGTTATTCCCGCGCAGGTGGGATTCCTGTTTTGAGTGACATCACCCCGGATGTCTGTCCCTCTCGCGTGGTGGCCACAGGATTCCGCCTTGGCGGGGACGACGGAGTTGGAGGTGACCAAGGCAACTTCCCACCACAATCCGCTATCGCCATTTGCGCCAAGCCCCCACCCGACGCGCCCAAAACGCAAAGGCCGCCCTCCAGCGGAGAAGCGGCCTTGCGGTTTGCAGCGTTGCCGAAATCAGGCCGGCAAGCCGCTGATCGCTTTCATTTCCATGAAGTCCTTCAGGCCATAGAGACCGCCTTCCCGGCCATTGCCCGATTGCTTGTAGCCACCGAACGGGGCGCCGGGGGTGGGGCCCCAGTTGTTGATGGCCACCATGCCGGCGCGCAGTGCGGGGACCACTTCGGCGGCCTTGGCCGGATCGCCGGTGATGCAGGCGGACAGGCCATAGCTGGTGTCGTTGGCGATCTCGATGGCTTCGTCCAGGCTGTCATAGGGGATGATCGTTGCGACCGGGCCGAAGATCTCTTCCTGGGCGATGCGCATCTGCGGCGTAACGTTGGAAAACAGCGTCGGCGCAATGTAATAGCCACGGTTGACTTCGGCCGGCAGGTCGGGCCCGCCGCATTCCAGCGTGGCGCCTTCGTCGATCGCGGACTGGATCAACCCGCGAATCTTCTCGTGCTGCGCCTTGTTGACCACCGGGCCCAGGTGCCCGCCTTCTTCCAGCGGATTGCCCACTTTGGCGGCCGTGTACATCGCCTTGACGAAGGCCGCGGCTTCGGCCTGGCGCTCGCGCGGCACGAGGATGCGCGTGGGAGAGATGCAGCTTTGCCCCGAATTGACCAGCGGGCCCGAAGCCGTGGCCGGCAGTTGCGTGGCGAAATCGGCATCGGGCAGGACGAGGTTGGGCGATTTGCCGCCCAGTTCCTGGTGCACGCGCTTTACCGTGTCGGCAGCGGCCTTGGCCACCATGATGCCGGCGCGGGTGGAGCCCGTGAAGCTGACCATGTCGATATCGGGGTGGCTGCTGATTGCCGTGCCAACACCCGGGCCATCGCCCTGGACCAGGTTGAACACACCGGCCGGAACGCCGGCGGCGTCCATCACTTCGGCCAGGATCGCGGCACAGGTGGGGCATTCTTCCGAAGGTTTAAGCACCATGGTGTTGCCTGCTGCCAGCGCCGGCGCCACCTTGAGCGCGATCTGGTTGAGCGGCCAGTTCCACGGCGTGATCAGCCCGACCACGCCAATCGGCTCATAGGCCACCTCGAACGCGCCATTGTCTTCGACAAACTGGAAGTTCTTGAGCGCGGCGATCGTGCCCATGAAGCCGCCGATCCCGGCGCCCACCTGGGCCGTGCCGGCAAAGCTGACGGGCGCCCCCATTTCTTCGGCCATGGCGCGGGCCAGATCGGGAATACGCTTCTTGTATTCCTCAACGATGCGGGTCAGCAGCGCGAGGCGTTCGTCGCGCGTGGTGCGACTGAAAGTCTTGAACGCCCGGCGAGCGGCTTGCACGGCGGCATCCACGTCTGCGGCAGTGCCCAGAGTGATCGCGGCGCATGGCTCTTCCGTGGCGGGGTTGATCACCTCGTGGCGGCGGCCGCCCTGGCTATTGACCCACTGGCCATCGATATAATGCTGAAGGCGTTCGCGCATCGCGCTTCTCCGATCAAAAGTTAGTTTGGCTAACTTTTAGGGATGCGCTTGGCGGATGGCAAGGCCGGTTGCCATATGCAACCTGCCCAAGGTTTCACGCCGTGCACCATCGGTTCGAAAGTGCACGGCGCGCTAGATCAGACGGTTCGGCGGCCGGTGAACAGCTGCACCAGGCCCACGATGATCGCCAGGACCAGCAGGATGTGGATGACGCCGGCGGTCACCTTGAAGGCGAAAACACCCAGCGCCCAAAGCACGAGCAGGACAAGGGCAATGGTCAACAGCATGGCAGGCTCCTGGAACGGGGGCGCCCCGCTTTTTTTGGGAGCAGTGGCGCGGATTGGCATCCTTATGACGATGGAAACTGCGCAGGATGGCCATGGTTCCCGAAGCCTCGCCAGCGGCTTAACCGCAGATTTTGGGCGGTTAACGGTTATCCGCTAACCATTTATTGGGAATATTCCTCCACATTTTTCGAAGAGTTTGGCGCGCGCCGCGCCGATCCCAGGGCCGGGGGAAGCGAAGGGTGAGCGAGGAACAGCGCACGGGCTGGATTGTCGGTGCCACCTTCGCGGCACTATTGGCGCTGTCCGCCGCACTGATGGCCGCGTTCAACCACTCGGTCCATGTGGCCGATGCCTTTACCCGCAAGGACGAGCGCGAGATGGTCGATCGCTATCTCGAAGGGCGCGTGCGCACGGTGATCATCGGGCAGACCGGTCAACTGGTGTGGGATGAAACCATGCGCCACGCGGTGGCCCGGACCGATACCAACTGGATGGATCGCGAACTCGGCATGTTCCCCTGGACCAACCAGGGCGCGCAGGAAACCATGCTGGTGGAGCCCGATGGCACGCTGGTGCGAGGCTGGCGGCAGGGCCATTATGATCCGGCCTATCCCTATGGCCCACTGCGCTGGCAGGTGGAGGCCGCGCTCGACCTGGCGCGCAGCAACCGCCGGATTTCGGGCGCCATGGCGCGGTTCGAACGGCGGGGCGGTACACTGTGGCCGGTGGACCGGCGCGGAGCGCCGCTCACGCGCTGGGCGTCTTCGCTGATCTGGCGGGGCGGCCGGCCCATGCTGTTGACGGTGGCGGCAATCGTGCCCGATCGTGATTATGCCCTGCTCAAGGCCGAGCCGCGCTATCTGGTATCGCTGCGGGTGATGGATTCGCAGGTGCTGCGGGCGCTGGGCGCGGATCTGCTGCTGCCCGACTTCCGCTTCGTCAGCCGCGCGCCGCGCGATCCGGCGCTCAACATCCTGGCACGCAAAAGCGCCGATGGCAGGCCGGTGGGCTATTTCGTGTGGACGGCGCAATTGCCCGGCCCGGCGATCTGGCAGGCCGCGGCGCCCTTGCTGGCCACCTGGATCTTCCTGTTCCTGGCCGTGCTGGCGGGCGGCGTCATGATCGTGCGCCGCATGCGCGATACCACCCGCCATCTCCAGGCGAGCGAGGCCCAAGCGCAATACAACGCGCTGCACGATCCGATGTCGGGCCTGGCCAATCGCCTGTACTTTGCCGAACGCCTGCGCGGGGAACTGGACATCGTTATCGCCCAACGCGCGCAGGGCGGCCAGGGTGACGTGTTCGTCGCCTATATCGATCTCGACGCGTTCAAGACGGTGAACGACACGATGGGCCACCACGTGGGGGACGAACTGGTGACCCAGGTGGCGCAGCGCCTGCGCGACGGGCTGTTGCGGACCGACCTGATCGCGCGCTTTGGCGGCGACGAATTCGTGGTCATGCGCCGCACCACAGGCGGGCTGGGCGCGGCGAACGCCCTGGGGCGGCAAGTGGTGGGACTGATGGCCGAACCGTTCATCATTTCGGGCCATAGCCTGGGCGTCACGTGCTCGTGCGGGATCAGTTGGGGACCGGGGCAGACCGAAGACGCCGACGAACTGCTGCGCCGCGCCGACATTTCCCTCTACCGCGCCAAGCAGGGCGGCCGGGCGCGCTATCGCTGCTACACCAACGGCATGGAAGCGACGGAGCGCCTGGCGCGCGAGCTGGAGCTGGAGCTGCGCCGCGCCATTGCCGCCGACGAACTGGAAGCCCACTTCCAGCCGATCGTGGACCTTTCGACCTGGCAGATCGAGGGGTTCGAAGCCTTGCTGCGCTGGCCGCACCCGCAGCGTGGCGATATCGGCCCGGGCGTGTTCGTGCCGATTGCCGAGCAATGCGGGCTGATGGTGCCGCTGGGCACATGGATGTTGCGCCGCGTGTTCACCCAGTGCCGCAACTGGCCGGCGTGCGACCTGTCGATCAACCTTTCGCCGATCCAGATCATGGCCCACGGCTTTGTCGAGACGATCCAGTCGCTGGTGGAGGAAACCGGCATTTCGCCACGCCGGGTCATCCTGGAAGTGACCGAAGGCGTGATGCTCGATCGCAGCGACAACGTGGCGCAATCGCTGCGCACGCTGCAGGGCATGGGCTTTCGCATCGCGCTCGACGATTTCGGGATCGGCTATTCCTCGCTCAGCTACCTCCGCTCGTTCCAGTTCGACCGCATCAAGATCGACCGCTCGTTCGTGCAGAACATCGAGGCGGACCATGACGCCCAATCGATCCTGGGCGCGATCGTCGCGCTGGGGCAGACGCTGCGCATGAAAGTGGTGGCCGAAGGCGTGGAAACCGAACTCCAGCGCCGCCTGGTCCACGCGGCCGGGTGCGAGCTTGTCCAAGGGCACTTGTTCTGGCCGGCACTGCCTGCAGACCAGGCCTGCGCCCTGCTGACCCGCAATGCGGCCGATCGCATGCGGCAGGTGATCTGAGGCTGGGCGCAAGGGCGGGCGCCAGGCCTCAGGCTCGACCCGCAGACAAGGCCGAAGCGCGGACCATGGCCGGGAAAAGCATGTTGAGTTCGTGAAAGACCAGAACTAGCTTTTTGCGGGACGTATTTGCGGGGACGCCATGCAGCCTGGTCCAAAAGTATGTCTTGCGGCATTTTGCCTCTTTGCTGGTGGGGCGTCTCATGCCGAGCCGGCGTTGCCCAGTCAGGCATGGTTCTACTCAACCAAAACCCTCGAAGATGAAGGCGGGACGCCCGAGCGTTGGTGCTCGTTCGTGACAAAGCGCACCGCAGAGACTGCTGCCAACAGCGAACGCTTTGGGGCGGTCGAGTCAGGGTGGTTGCAGTATCGTGAGAATGCCGTCGCCAGACTTGTGATAACCTCGCAAAGCGAAGACGCCTATGTTGAAGACGATTACAAGTTCGGACCTGGCCTTCGTTTGCAAGAGGTCACCAGGACGGGGCACTATTATAAGGAACCGCTAATGGCGGTAACCTTCAGGCCGAACTCCCAAGGCCTTTTAACGATGACGGCCGCATCGCGGTTAAAAGTAAAGGCTTCGAAATTTGAGACTTATTTTTTTGATTGGCCAATCTATCAACGATTTTCGGCCATTCCTTTTGCAAGCCTGATTTCCATGAAGCCACGCGTCAGCGTGGTGGAAACCTGCAAAGCAGTGCGCCGCTGACTCTGGGCTGTCGAGCACACCATGCAGCAACAAAAAACCGCCCGAAATCGGGCGGCTTGTTGCTTCGACGTTGGGAAAGAGATCAGCCCTGTGCCTTAACCAGCGTCAAGTCGATCGAAGCGGTCTGGGTGGCTGGGGCGGTCTGGGTGTCGACGCCGCCGTGGGGATAGATGAAGCCGAAGGCGGGGGAGGGGCGCAGGCCGAGCGACTGGGTCGGGCCATACCACACGCGCACTTCCGACCAATCGCCGGCGTCGGAAACGTCCACCGCCATCACGCCGCGTTCGACCATGCCAGGGCGCGACCAGTTGGCGTGGTTGATCATCACGTGGCGGGCGTCGACCACCTTGCTCACCACCGCGACGTGGCCGTAGGGCATCGAACGCGAGGCGCGGAAGGCCAGCACGGCGCCGGCCTTGGGGGCCTGGCCACGGGCATAGGTGCCGGCGGCGTTGCCCCACCAATCGCGCGCATTGCCCGAAAGCTGCACCTCGGAAACCTGGCGGGCATAAGTCACGCACTGGAGCCGGGCGTGGGCCACGTTCGGCAGTGCAGCAAGCGAAGCGAAAGCGGCCAGAGCGGTGAGTGCGGTGCGAAGCATGGCGCTCACCTTAAGGATTTGCCCGGATTCGAGAACCCGCGGTTCCCACGGTTCACCGCTGCGGCTGAACCGTTTATCCTGCATTCATCTCGCCTGTGGACAACTTTTGCGATGCAGCATGCCGGCCAACGAAAAACGCCCGGACCGCTTGGGTCCGGGCGTCGTTCTGTGCACCTGCTGCGCGAGGCGGCCGGGCGGCGCGTGGCTTACGCGCTGTAGTACATGTCGAATTCGACGGCCGAAGGCGTGGTTTCCCAACGGTACACTTCGGGCCACTTCAGTTCGATGTAGCTTTCGATCTGGTCCTTGGTGAACACGCCGCCATCGAGCAGGAATTCGTGGTCAGCGGCCAGCGAGTCCAGCGCTTCGCGCAGCGAACCGCAGACGGTCGGCACGGCGGCGAGTTCGGCCGGCGGCAGATCGTAGAGGTTCTTGTCCATGGCTTCGCCCGGGTGGATCTTGTTCTTGATCCCGTCGAGACCGGCCATCAGCAGCGCGGCATAGGCGAGGTAGGGGTTGGCCATCGCGTCGGGGAAGCGGAATTCCACGCGCTTGGCCTTGGTGCCGGCACCATAGGGGATGCGGCACGAAGCCGAACGGTTGCGGGCCGAATAGGCCAGCAGCACGGGGGCTTCATAGCCCGGCACCAGGCGCTTGTAGCTGTTGGTGGTTGGATTGGTGAAGGCGTTGAGCGCCTTGGCGTGCTTGATCACGCCGCCGATGAAGTAGAGGCACATGTCCGACAGGCCGGCATAGCCGTTGCCGGCGAACAGGGGCTTGCCCGAATCCCAGATCGAGATGTGGGTGTGCATGCCCGAGCCGTTGTCCTTCATGATCGGCTTGGGCATGAACGTGGCCGTCTTGCCATAGGCCTGCGCGACCTGATGCACGACGTACTTGTAGATCTGCATGCGGTCGGCGGTCTGCACCAGGGTGCCGAAGGTCAGACCCAGTTCGTGCTGCGCCGAGGCCACTTCGTGGTGGTGCTTGTCGCAGGGCAGGCCCATTTCGAGCATGGTCGAAACCATTTCGCCACGGATGTCGACGCAGCTGTCGACCGGGGCGACGGGGAAGTAGCCACCCTTGGCGCGCGGACGGTGCGCCAGGTTGCCGGCTTCGTAGTCCTTATTCGAGTTGGTCGGCAGCTCGATGTCGTCGATCTTGAAGCCGTTGCCATCGTAGCCGTCATAGAACTTGACGTCGTCGAACAGGAAGAATTCGGCTTCCGGGCCGACATAGACGGTGTCGCCGATGCCGGTCGACTTGAGGAACGCTTCGGCGCGCTTGGCGGTCGAGCGCGGATCGCGGGCATAGAGTTCGCCGGTCGACGGTTCGACGATGTCGCAGTTGATGATCAGCATCGGCGTGGCCGAGAACGGATCGACGAACACCGAGTCGAGGTCGGGCTTGAGGATCATGTCCGACTCGTTGATGGCCTTCCAGCCTTCGATCGACGAGCCGTCGAACATCAAGCCGTCTTCCAGTTCGTCTTCGCCCAGGACCGACGACACCATGGTGAGGTGCTGCCACTTGCCCTTGGGGTCGGTGAAGCGGAGATCAACCCACTCGATTTCCTCTTCCTTGATACGGGCGAGGATGTCCTTTGCACTTGCCATCGCTGGTCCTTCTGTTTGCCCGCCAGATATGTGCGGCGGGCGTCAGGGGTGGTTGGATAAGGAGGCCGCCCGTCCCAAGGCCACCCCCGCTAACGCGCCGCACGTCCAGCCGTCCTTCCACGGAAGGAAAGGCCGGGCCCGCGGCGAAATTCAATCAGATCGCGTCGTTGTCGCGTTCGCCGGTGCGGATGCGCAGCGCGCTTTCGATGGGGATCACGAAGATCTTGCCATCGCCGATGCGGCCGGTCTGCGCGGCGGCGGCCACGGCTTCCACCACGCGTTCCACCAGCGCGTCGCCCACCACCACCTCAAGCTTCACCTTGGGCAGGAAATCGACAACATATTCGGCGCCGCGATAAAGCTCGGTATGGCCCTTCTGTCGGCCGAAACCCTTCGCCTCGGTGACGGTGATGCCCGAAACGCCGATTTCGTGCAGCGCTTCCTTCACTTCGTCGAGCTTGAAGGGTTTGATGATCGCTTCGATCTTCTTCACCGGTTCCTGACCCCTGCACCTGAATGCCGCGCTGCACCACGGGTATGTGGGCAGCCGCACGTTCCTTGTGTCCGCAGCGCCGATCCTAACAAGAATCGTGCCACTGTTAAGCACCTTGCCCTAGGCCATTGCTGCCTTGTGCGAAAGCGGGAAATGCACAGGGAAAGTAAGAAAGCAACCCAACCTTGCATGAAATCATGCGGGTTGTTGCGCAAATGCGACTTAAAAATGCTTAAATAAAAGGCAGGCGCTGCCTCTTTTTTAGGCAGCGCACTTGTTGTGCGGCACCGGCCCACGCCCCCACCCGACCTCCCAACGATAGTACCCTATGGGAGGTCGGGTGGGGGCGTGGGCCGGTGCCGAACCCAAAATTCGCCGAGGGCGAATTTTGGAACAGACGCTCACCCCGCGTAGGGCGGCTTGTGCAGGCCCTTGGGGCTGGCGGTAAAGATTTCGCAGCCGTCCTCGGTAATGCCGATGGAATGTTCGAACTGCGCGGACAGCGACCGGTCGCGTGTCACCGCCGTCCAGCCATCATCCAGGATCTTCACCGCCGGCTTGCCCAGGTTGATCATCGGCTCGATGGTGAAGAACATGCCGGGCTTGAGCACCGGTCCGGTCCCCGCGCGCGCGGCGTGGACCACTTCGGGCGCATCGTGGAACAGGCGGCCCAGGCCATGGCCGCAGAAATCGCGCACCACGCCATAGCGCTGCTTTTCGGCATGGGCCTGGATCGCGGCGCCGATGTCGCCCAGCCGCGCGCCGGGCTTGGCCTGCTCGATGCCGATCATCAGGCATTCATAGGTCACGTCGACCAGGCGGCGCGCCTTGAGCGGCACATCGCCCACCAGATACATCCGGCTGGTATCGCCGTGCCAGCCATCGAGCAGCGGCGTCACGTCGATATTGACGATGTCACCATCCTTGAACGTCTTGTCCGAGGGGATGCCGTGGCACACCACATGGTTGATCGAGATGCAGCAGGAATGGGCATAGCCGCGATAGCCGAGCGTTGCCGGCACGGCGCCGGCGTCCAGCGTCATCTGGCGAACCACATCGTCGATCGCGGCGGTGGTCACCCCCGGCTGCACCAGCGGCGCCAGGGCATCGAGGATCTCGGCGGCGAGGCGCCCGGCCTTGCGCATGCCCTCGAACCCGGCGGGGCCATGCAGCTTGATCGTTCCGTCGCGCAGGACGGTTTCGGTGTCGTCAACGGTCACATAGTCGGTCATCGCGCCTAGATAGCGCGGGCGGGGCGAAATTGCGAGGTGGGATCGAAGGGGGTGGCGGCTGCTTTTGGTGCGAAGCTGCGTCCGTCACACCCAACTTCGTCATTCCCGCGCAGGCGGGAATCCAGTGGCTGCCGCATGATAATCAGGGCTACCCGGTTTTTGACGACGCCCAGAAATCTGGATTCCCCCCTTGCGCAGGAATAATCAAGGGGCGGGTTGAGAGTGGCGGGAAGCGGACGTTCCGGTCTTGCTCTGCCAACTAGACCAAGCGTACCACTCGTCCTTTGGCTGGCGTGGTGAAAAAGTAGGGAATGCTTGACGCGAGGTAGCGCCGCGCCGGATAGTGCGAAGGACCAAGGGGAGCAGCAATGGAAGCCGATTTTGCCAAGCGTATGGCCTCAATGTCTGATGTCGACCTTGTGCGCATTGCGGCGGATGTTTCGAATGAGGGTTTTGAGCCAGCAGCAGTTGCTGCAGCGGAGATGGAAATCGCGCGTAGGGCAATACCCGAACACGAGATCGAGCAGGCAATTGATGACTACAACGACCATCTTGTCGGAGAGGGTGACAGGGAGTTTCGGCCGCTTAGCGCCGGTGGATGGATCCTGGCGGTGGTATTCGGTCCAATTCTTGCGTTGAGTGTAGGTATGGCGATTGCGCTTCGCATTCAAGGTTATCGACGGATGAGCAATCAAGTGTTTGCCTCCATCGGCCTATCCTACCTTCTGATTTTCGTGGTCGTCGTCGCCAGTGATATTTTCGGCTTCTGATATAAATTCGTATATGTCACCAGCCATAGCCATGTTCTCCAAATAAAGTATTATTATTTACCATGTTGGTGTGCCTCTGCGTGCCAATAAATTAACGGGAGCCATGGAGAAAAAGTAAAAGCTGCCGCGTGAAGAAGACCACGTCACCTATTCCGCAGCAAAAGCCCCGCGCCATTCGGGCTTTACGGCCGCCAGCACCGCCGGGGTGACCGGCAGCGTCACTTCATAGCTGCCTTCGGCATAAGGCCCGGCTTCATAAGGCGCGATGAGGAAGCCGATGCGATCGAAGCCCTTGTGCCGCAGCGATCCCAGGATGACCGTCTGCGCCAGGGGATCGATGCATTCGTCAAAGCCGCTGGCGCTGCCCAGGCTGGCGTTGCCGCCGCGCTTCTTGGCGCGCTGCGCGTCGAGCGCCTTGCAGAAATCCGCGCGGATCGCTTTGGCCAGCGCCGCGGGCGAGGTGAACAGGTCGAGCGGCTGGCGCTGCTGGCCGGCCGCCTTGTCCCACAGGATCGCGGCATAGCCATAGTTGGGATGGGCGCCGCCGCTGTCGTTGCCGACCAGGCTCGACAGGCTCAGCCAGCCGGGCAGGTCGGTCACCACCTGCCATTCCTGCCAGTGGGTATAGGGATGGAACGGGTATTTGTCGCGCGCGGCTTCCTTCTGTCCCTGCGCGGCATCGTGCAGCAAAGTGGCGCGGGTCTTGGCTTCGTCTGCGGCGAGCTGGGCGCGGAGCGCCGGCAGGGCATCGGCGGCAGCGGGCCAGGAATAGGAAAATTCGTAAGCGTCGGTGCTTTCCTTCACGCCATGCCCGGTGGTGGACGATTGCGTGGCTTGTGCACTGGCATGGCTGCCGGTGGCCGTTGTGGTTGCCGAAGCGGCGGTGGCGGCGGTGCTGGTCGGGCCGGGCGGCGGCGGCGCCTGGCGGTTGCAGGCGGCCAGCGTGGCCAGGGCCAGCAGCGCGAGGGGGCGGGCAGGGGGCATAACGGGCATTGCGGGGCAAATTCCTCTCGATCTTGGCGCCAACCTGGGCCAAGGTCTGCGCCAAGATGACCGACAAGAACGCGTTGATCCAGCCCGATCGCGACCAAGCCGCGATTGCCCTGCACATTGTCGACAAGGCAGGCTTGCCCGAATGGTTGCGTGGCCGCAGCGGCCAGGCGCGCGCGCTGCTGGCCGCGCAAGGCTTTGAAGGCAACGCCGGCGAGGTGGCGGTGGTACCCGATGGCGCAGGCGACGGCTGGACGGCCGTGGCCGGCGTGGCCGACCGCACCAGCCTTGGCACCTGGTGCCTGGCCCGTGCGGCCGAGCGGCTGCCGGCAGGCACCTATCGCCTGGCCGGCGGCGTCGATGGCACCCGCGCGTTGCATGGCTGGATCACGGCGCAGTACCGTTTCGATCGCTATCGCAGCGAAGCGGGAGAGCCCGGCCCGCGCGTGCTGTTGACCGGCGCGGTGCGCGCGCTGCCGCTGATCCTGGCCGAGGCTGCCGCTGTCGCCATGGTACGCGACCTGGTCAACACGCCGGCGGAAGACATGGGCCCGGCGCAGATCGAGGCCGAGGCCCGTGCCCTGGCCAAGGCGCACCATGCCACGATCCACGTGGTGAGCGGCGATGCGCTGGAACGCGACTATCCGATGGTCCACGCGGTGGGCCGGGCGGCGGCGCGCAGCCATGCCCCGCGCCTGATCGAGCTGGAATGGGGCGATCCCCATGCCCCGCGCGTGGCCGTGGTGGGCAAGGGCGTGTGCTTTGATTCCGGCGGGCTGGATATCAAGCCGGCCTCGGGCATGGCCTTGATGAAAAAGGACATGGGCGGCGCGGCCCACGCCCTGGCGCTGGCGGCGCTGATCATGGGCCAGAACTTGCCCGTGCGGCTGCACCTGCTGATCCCGGCAGTGGAAAACGCCATTGCCGGCAATGCCTTCCGCCCTGGGGACATTTTGCGCACGCGCCTGGGGCTGAGCGTGGAAGTGACCAACACCGATGCCGAAGGGCGCCTGGTACTGGGCGATGCGCTGACCCGCGCGAGCGAGGCAAAGCCCGATCTGGTGATCGATTTCGCCACCCTGACCGGCGCGGCGCGCGTGGCGCTGGGTCCCGATCTGCCCGCGATGTTCGCGCGGCAGGAGGAAACCGGGCGTGCGGTGCAGGCCGCCGGCAATGCCTGCGACGATCCGTGCTGGCCGCTGCCGCTGCACGATGCCTATCGCGAATGGCTGAAATCCGACGTGGCCGATCTGCAGAATGCCCCCAGCAACGGCTTTGCCGGCGCCAGCGTGGCGGCGCTGTTCCTCGATCGCTTTGTGGGCAAGGGCATCGACTGGCTGCATTTCGATACTTTTGCCTGGCGGCCGGTGGCCAAGCCTGGCCGGCCCAAGGGTGGCGAGGCGCTGGGGCTGCGCGCGGCTTGGGGGCTGTTGCAGGCACGCTATCGGGCCTGACCCGCGCCACGCGCTGCAAAGGGCGGATTTGGGGAAAACTTGAATCGCGGGGCAAGGGCGGCTAAGCGCGCGCCTTTGCGAATGTCCGGGAACCCGTCTTGTCTGCCGAATCCGATCTTGCCCTTGTCGTTTCCCCGGCCGTAGCGCCCGAGGGAGAACTGGCCTTGTCCGGCCCTTCGGCGAAGGTCGATCCGTTGCGACTGCCCGTGCGCGGTGACCTGGCGCATATTCGCCTGGCAGGGCGCGTGTTCGTGCCGCACTATGCGGTGCCCATGCCCCATCGCCTGAAGGCGCCCGCCCCGCTGCGTAGCGCGGGCCGCGCCGATGCAGACGTGCTGGCAGACCTGCCGGCGGGCGAATTCTTTGCCGTAATCGACATGGCCGGCGGCTGGGCCTGGGGCCAGGCTTCGGATGAAGGCGGGCGGGTCGGCTATGTCGCGCTGGCCGCGCTGGAGCCGACCGGGGAGCAGGACGCATGACCACGCAGGTCTTCATCGATGGCGCGGCCGGCACCACCGGCCTGGAAATTGCCGAGCGGCTGGCGGGCCGGCCCGAATTTGCGCTGATCACGCTGGACGAGGCGCGCCGCAAGGATGATGCGGCGCGTGGCGAAGCGATCAACGCGGCGGACGTGGTGATCCTGTGCCTGCCCGACGATGCCGCGCGCGCCGCCGTGGCGATGATCGGCAATGATACCACCCGCGTGATCGATGCCTCCACCGCACACCGCGTGGCCGATGGCTGGACCTATGGCCTGCCCGAAGTCATCGGGCGCGACGCGGTGGCCAATGCCCGCCGCGTGGCCAACCCGGGCTGCTATCCCACCGGTTTCATCGCGCTGCTGGCGCCGCTGGTGCGCGCCGGCCTGTTGCCCGCCGACTGGCCCTATGTGGTGCATGCCGTCTCGGGCTATTCGGGCGGCGGCAAGGCGCTGATCGCCCGGTTCGAGGACGATACCGACATTGCCTGGCGTGGCTATGGCCTGGCCTTCGGGCACAAGCATGTGCCGGAAATGACCGCTTATGCCGGGCTTTCGGTCGCGCCGCTGTTCAGCCCCGCCGTGGTGCCCGCGCTGCGCGGTATGGTGGTGGAAGTGCCGCTTTCATTGGAAGCCATGCGCCGGACATTTTCGGGCACCGGTTCGGCCCAGGCGATGTTCGAGGCGCTAGCTGCGTTCTATGCCGGCGGCCCGATCGTGAGCGTCACGCAAGGGGCGCCCAAGGAAGGCGAGTTCCTGATGCGCCGCAGCGCGCAGGCTTGGGATGGCCTGGCCCTGAGCGTCATCGGCAGCAAGGATGGCACCCAGGCGCGTCTCGTCGCGCGGCTGGACAATCTGGGCAAGGGTGCCAGCGGCGCTGCGGTGCAGACGCTCAACCTGATGGCTGGCCTTCCGGAAACGGCGGGGCTTTCGCTCTAAAAACCTGACCAACAAAAAACGCGCCAGGGTCAGGCCCCGGCGCGTTTTTTCATGCCCACAGGCGCGGAAGCGATCAGTCTTCCGGTGCGATCGTGACCTTGAGACCATCGACCACCGGCAGCTGGCACGACAGGCGCGAAGCCGGGGTGCGGTGGTCCGAGCTGTCGAGCAGGTCGTTTTCGTCTTCGCTCATCGTCGGCAGGGCCGCAGCGCCGTCGTCGACATAGACATGGCAGGTGGCGCATGAGCAGCACCCGCCGCACAGCGCCAGCAGCTCGTCAAAGCCGTTGTCGCGAATGGCTTCCATCACGGTAAGGCCGGTGCCGACCTCGATGGTCTTTTCCTCACCCGCACGATCTACGACAACCAGCTTCGGCATTGTCAAAAGCTCCTCATGGGGGGCGGGATTCGCATCGATCTCTGTTCGCCCTTCGTCCCGGCTGCTAATGCCCCCCAAATATATTGGCAAGTGCGAAGGGATGAGGCGCCCGATGGGACTTTCGGCAGAAGCGATAAGGGCCGGGCTCGATCACCTGGCCGTGCAGAACCCGGCTTTCGCCGATGCTTTGGCCAAAGTGGGCTATCCCGAGCCACGCCTGCGCGAGACCGGCTACCGCACGCTGCTGCGCACCATCGTGGGCCAGCAAGTGAGCGTGGCCGCCGCCGCTTCGGTCTGGACGCGGATGGAAGCGCTGCTGGGCGAAGCGATTCCGCCTGCCGACCTGCTGGCCGCGGATTTCGACGCGCTGCGCGGCTGTGGCCTGTCGCGGCAGAAGCAGGGCTATGCCCGGTCGCTGTGCGAGCTGGTGGTTTCTGGCGAACTGGACCTGGCCGCGCTGCCGGAGGACGACGAGGCCGCGATTGCCGAACTGGTGCGGATCAAGGGCATCGGGCGCTGGTCTGCCGAAATCTATCTGCTGTTTGCCGAGGGGCGGCCCGATATCTGGCCGGCCGGCGACCTGGCCGTGCAGGTTGGCCTGGGCAAGCTGCTGGGCTTGCCCGAACGGCCGAGCGAGAAGGAAACGCGGGCCCTGGCCGAGCCCTGGCGCCCGCATCGCGGCGCGCTGGCGCTGTTTACCTGGCACTGCTATTCCAATCCCGCGCTGTGACCGGCACGATCTTCATCACCGGTGGCGCATCGGGCATTGGCCGCGCCATCGCGCAACGTTTTGCTGCCGAGGGCTGGTTCGTGGCGCTGGCCGACGTGGACGCGGCCGGCATGGCGCAGACCGGCGCGCTGCTTCCCGCCGGGCGCTGGTCGGCCCATCGGCTCGATGTGCGCGACGCAGCCGGGTGGGACGCGGCGCTGGCCGAGGCTGCGCAGGCCGGAGGCGGCGCGATCCACGTGGTCGCCAACAATGCCGGGGTGCCACTGGGCGGGCCGCTCGCGCAGTGCAGCGTGGCCGAAATCGAGCAGGTGATCGCGATCAACCTGACCGGCGCGACCCTGGGCGCACGCGCGGCCTACCCCTGGTTGCAGGCCGCGGCGGCGAAGGGTGGGGCGCCGGCCTGCCTGCTCAACACGGCCAGCGCGGCGGCGCTTTATGGCACGCCGGGCACGTCGGTCTATGCGGCTACCAAGGCGGGCGTGCGGGCCTTGACCGAAGCGCTCGACGCCGAATGGGCCGGGGCCGGCATTGCCGTGCGCAGCCTGATGCCCGGCTTCATCGCCACGCCGCTGATCGAGCAGGCACCCAATGCGGCAACGCCGGGCACGATCCGCGACGTCGTCACGCGCCAGCGGCTGGAGATCGGCCGCGCCGAAGACGTGGCGCAGGCGGCGTGGCAGGCGGTACATGGCCAACGGCTGCACACGCTGGTCGGCCCCACGGCACGGCGCCTGGCCTTTGCGGCCCGCGGGCTGCCCGGCGCGCTGCGCCGCCGGTTGCAGCGATGAGGCGCGGCGGCTAGAGCCCGATGGGATGACCGCACCCCATCTTGCCGCCCATGACATTGCCTGCCGGCGCGGCGACCGCGTGCTGTTTCGCGGGGTGGGCTTTGCCCTGGGGCCAGGCGACGCGCTGCATCTGGCCGGGGCCAATGGCATCGGCAAATCCAGCCTGATCCGCATCCTGGCGGGCCTGATGCGGCCCTTTGCCGGCACCGTGGAGCGCCAGGGCGCGGTGGCCCTGGTGGATGAGCGGCTGGCGCTCGACGGGCATCTGCCGTTGGGCCGTGCGCTGGCTTTCTGGCACAGGATCGACGGCACGGCACCCGATGCGGACGATCCGTTTGGCCTGGCCGATCTTGCCGACGTGCCAGTGCGTTACCTGTCTACCGGGCAAAAGAAGCGCGCGGCGCTGGCGCGACTGGCGGCGGCCCAGTCGCTGGCGCGACTGGCGGCGGCCCAGGCGCCGATCTGGCTGCTGGACGAGCCGCTCAATGGCCTCGACACGGCCTGGGCTGCCCAGGCGCAGGCGGCGATCGAGGCGCACCGCGCCGGTGGCGGGCTGGTGGTGATTGCCTCGCACCAGCCGCTGGCGCTTGCGGGCGTGAAGACCCTGGCCATGGCCGATCACGTGCCGCTGCCCCATGGGGATGACGCGGAAGGGGATTGGGCATGATCGCGCGCCTCTGGCCGATCTTTCGGCGCGACCTGGCGCTGCTCCTGCGCGGTGCACAGGGGCGGGGCGGGGCGGCGCTGCCCTTGTTGTTCTTCCTGGCGGTGGCGATGCTCTATCCCTTTGCCGTGGGGCCCGATGCCCGCCTGCTGGGCCGCACCGGCGCCGGGGTGATCTGGGTGGCGGCATTGCTGGCGGCGATCCTGCCGCTCGACCGGCTGGTGGAGCCGGATGTGGAAGCCGGGTTGTTCGACCAATGGGCCCTGCGTGGCCTTTCGGAAGAAGCGCTGCTGCTGGTGCGCATCGTGGCGCATTGGATCAGCTTTGGCGTGCCGTTGCTGCTGGCCACGCCGATCGCGGCGGGGTTGCTATCGCTCGATGCGGGGCAACTGGCCACGGTGGAATGGGGCCTGCTGCTAGGCACGCCGGGTTTGGCCGCCATCGGCGTGACGATCGCGGCGCTGACGGCCGGGCTGCGCGCGGGCGCGGCGCTGGGCGGGTTGCTGGCCATCCCGTTGACCGTGCCCTTGCTGATCTTCGGCGCCGGCTCGTTGCAGCCGGGCGGGGAAGGCGGCTTGGGCCTGCTGGCCGCGTGCAGCCTGGTGGCGCTGGCGGTGGCGCCCTTTGCCGGTGCGGCGGCGATCCGCGCCGGCCGTGAATAGATCGGCGCGCGAATAGCTTTCGAGTGCCCAAGCGCAATTGGGTTGCCGATTGCGTCGGGGCACCTTAACTCGCTTGCCATGACTGCTCCCGCGATCGTTCCCGACAGCCTCTCCCTCATCGGCAACACCCCGCTTGTGCGCCTGGCTGGGCCCAGCGCAGCGGCCGGCGCCGAAATCTATGGCAAGTGCGAATTTGCCAATCCCGGTGCCTCGGTCAAGGACCGCGCCGCGCTGTGGATCGTGCGCGATGCCGAAGAGCGCGGCGTGTTGCAGCCCGGCGGCACCATCGTCGAAGGCACGGCCGGCAACACCGGCATCGGCCTGGCCCTTGTGGCCAATGCGCTGGGCTACAAAAGCGTGATCGTGATGCCCGAGACGCAATCGCGCGAAAAGATGGACACGCTGCGCGCGCTGCGGGCAGAACTGGTGCTGGTGCCGGCGGCGCCCTTTTCCAATCCCAATCACTTCGTCCACACCTCGCGCCGCATTGCCGAGGAAACCGAAGGGGCGATCTGGGCCAACCAGTTCGACAACATCGCCAATCGCCGCGCCCATATCGAAAGCACCGCGCCCGAAATCTGGGCGCAGATGGATGGCCGCATCGATGGCTTCATTTGTGCGGCGGGCACCGGCGGCACGATCGCCGGCACGGGCATGGGCCTCAAGGCGTTCGACGAGAAAGTCACCATCGGCCTGGCCGATCCGCATGGCGCCGCGCTCTACAGCTATTACGCCCATGGCGAGTTGAAGGCCGAAGGGTCTTCGGTGGCCGAAGGCATCGGCCAGGGGCGTATCACCGCCAACCTGGAAGGCGCGCCGATCGATACCCAGTTCCGCATTTCCGACGAGGAAGGGCTTTATTGGGTGGAGCGCCTGCTGGCCGAGGAAGGGCTGTGCCTGGGCCTGTCGAGCGGGATCAACGTGGCCGGCGCCGTGGCGCTGGCCAAGCAGATCGGCCCCGGCGCACGGGTGGCCACGATCCTGTGCGACACGGGCTTCCGCTACCTCTCCTCGCTCTACAACCCCGAATGGCTGCGCGCCAAGGGTCTGCCCATCTTCCCGTGGCTTGAGCAATAAGCTATAGCTGCGCGATGGCGCTGTTCGGCTTGCAACGCGAACGCAAGGTCTCCCCGTTCGGGGCGCCGCCTTCTGCGCCCATCGTGCCGGTCCACCACGTGCCGCTTTCGCCACGTGAACTGCGTGCCCAGGCGGTCTATCGCCTGCAAGTGGGACTGTTTGGCCTGGGGGCCATCATCCTGCTGATCAGCCTGGCCAACGTGGTGATGGAGCGTGTGACGCTGGCCAATCGCGCCGCTGCGCTCGATCCCACGGTGGAAGCCAGCGCCACGGCCGCCAACGATCCCTTGGTCGATATGGGCGTCGCGCCGGAATTGCCGGTTGGCGCCGCGCCGCCCCAGCAAAGCCCCAGCCCGCAACAGCACTGATCGCGCCCGTTGGCTGCGCCGCGCGCGGCCAGGCGTGATGCGTTCGCGCGATTCTCCCGCTTCGGGGAAAATGCGGGACAGTGCGTCCGCGATTCCCGGTTCGCCACGGGAAAGCACGGGAAAAAGCACCTCCAAAATGACCCTGATTCGGAAACCGACGGGATTCCAACGGTTTTTGCAGGAAACATTTCATGAACACATCTTTGGTTAAAGGCAAAAAACCATAAAAAACCTCAATTGAATCAAGTTTTGACCGTTCTTTCCCGCAATTTCCCCTTTTCGCCCGGATGCTCCCGCGATAGCATGGCGCCATCGGGACAAACTTTCATGTCGCATCCGTGGGGGATGGTTCGGCTGGTGTGCGCACATCGGCCGTAGACGGGAAGCTTTTGTCCGGCGGGCAAGGTGGTGACGGGACGTGGCGGGAGCACCGTCAAACTACTGGGGGCAAGGCTTCTCTCCGCGTGGCGAGAAGAACCGCTTCGTGCTGCCCGCAGACTTCCGCGCCACCGTCAAGGACGCTTCCCAGGGCCAGCGCCTGCTTTGCCTCGATCGCCACCACAAATTCCCCTGCCTCACCGGTTTCGGGCTGTCTCGCGTCGAAACCTTTCCCGCCCGCATCGCCCGGGAAGAGGAAATGGCTTTCAAGCGGGGCGAGGATTTCGATCCCGATACCCGTGCCGCCCAGCTTTATGGTTTCCTGCGTGCCAGCTTTGACGAATCCGGTCGTTTCATCCTGCCCGATCACCTCGGGGAGCAGGCCCGCGTGAGCGACGCGCTCTATTTCCACGGCGGCGGCGAATTCTTCACCATCTGGGCGCCTGAAGTGCTGTTTGAAATGGACAGCGGCTGGGACAGCGCCAAGGCGACGTGCCGTGCGCTGCTGGCCGAAGCGGCGCAGAAGGGGAAGCGCAAGTGAGCGATCTGCCGCCTTCCGCGCTCGTGCCCGTGCAGGCCCCGCACATTCCCGTGCTGCTCGATGAAGTGATCGCCGCGCTTGCCCCACAGGCCGGTGACGTGATCGTCGACGGCACGTTCGGCGCGGGTGGCTATACCCGCGCGATCCTGGCGCAGGGCGCCACGGTCCACGCCTTCGATCGCGATCCCGATGCGATTGCCGCCGGGCGCCTGTGGCCCGAAACCCAAGGCGCTGCGCCCACGCTGGTGCTGCATCCGCGCCGCTTTTCGGAAATGGCAGAGGCCATGGCGGAGGCGGGCATGGCCCAGGTCCAGGGCGTGGTGCTCGATATCGGCGTCAGCTCGATGCAGCTCGACCAGCGCGAGCGCGGCTTTGCCTTTTCCAGCGACGGTCCGCTCGACATGCGGATGTCGCAAGACGGGATGAGCGCGGCCGACTTCCTCAACGAGGCGGACGAGGCCGAAATCGCCGACGTGCTCTATGTCTATGGCGAAGAGCGCCAGTCGCGCCGCGTGGCGCGTGCCGTGGTGGCGGCCCGGCCGCTCACCACCACCGGCCAGTTTGCCGCCGTGGTGCGCAAGGCGCTGGGCTATCGTCCCGGCGCGGCCAAGGATCCGGCCACGCGCAGCTTCCAGGCCGTGCGCATCCATGTGAACGGTGAACTGGACGAGTTGCGCGCCGCGCTCGATGCGGCAGAGCGGCTGCTCGCGCCGGGCGGGCGTCTGGCCGTGGTCAGCTTCCACAGCCTGGAAGACCGCATCGTCAAGCAGTTCCTGCGCGAAGCGGCCGGCGCCACGCCGTCGGGCTCGCGCCATCTGCCGCCCCAGGCACAAGCCTTTGCCGCGGTGTTCGAAAAGCCTTCGGCGGCGATCCGTCCGGGGGCCGAGGAAGAGGCACGCAACCCGCGCGCCCGGTCTGCCACCTTGCGCTGGGCGGTGCGAACCACTGCCCCCGCGCGCGCGTTTTCGCAAAATGCGGGGAGCCTTTCGGCATGATCCTGTCTGCCCAACGCCTGCGGTCGATCGGTTGGCTGGCGCTGCTTGCGGTATGCGGCGCGCTGGTCATGATCCTGTCTTTCCGCGTCAATGCGCTGCGCAGCCAGGTGCACCGTGCCGAAGGGCAGATCGTCGCGCTCAAGCAGCAGAAGATGTACCTGGAAACCGAATTCGAAACACGCGCCAACCAGCAGCAGTTGAAGGCGTGGAATGACCTGGAATTCGGCTATGTCGCGCCCGTGGCCGGGCAGTACCTGGAAAACGAGCGCCAGCTTGCCGTGCTGAGCAAGCCGGCCGAACCCGATGCCCCCGCGCCGATCCGCGTGGCGACGGTGGATGACAGCGTGATTGCCGCCGCCGCCTTCCCGGCATTGTCGGGCGAGCATGCCGGCGTGCGCCCGCTGGCCGAAACGCACGAGGCCGAGCGGGATGGCGCCGGGGGCGACGATGGGGGCGCTGGCAAGCCGCGCAACCGTGCGCTCGACCATGCCGAAGCCACCGCGACGCTTGCCGAAAAGCTTGGCACGCTGCACGCCCCGAGTGCGAGCAAGGCCGCGCACAAGCGGGATAGCGGCGACGAAAAGGGCGAAAAGCGCGACAAGGCCCCGGCCAAGCGCGTGGCAACGGTGGAGAAGGCCAAGCCCCAGGCTTCCCGCGATACCGGCGCCCGGACTAAGGCTGTGGCCAAATCCGCCAAGGCGGACAAGGATGACGGCAAAGGCAAGGCGAAAGCCAAGCCGGCCGTGAAGACTGCACAAAAGACTGCCCATACGGATCGCAAGACAGGAGTGAAGACGAGCCGGTGAACCAGCTTACCGCCTCGGCAGCCATCGCCACGGGCCGCGTCCAGCTGGCCAGCGTGCGCCAGCGTTCGCTGGTCACCGCCAAGGTTCGCGTCCTGGTGGTGGCTGTCGGCTTCATCTTTCTCACCCTGACCGCGCTGGTGCGGCTCACCCAGCTGGGGCTGTTCGAGCAGGCGCCCGATCGCCGCTCGCTGGCAGAGGCGCTCTTGCCGCCGCGTGGCGAGATCACCGATCGCAACGGCGTGCCGCTGGCCCGTGCGTTCCCGTCCTATTCGCTGTGGTTCAATCCCAAGGCGCTGGGCGAGGGGGGCAATCCCCTGGTAAAGACGCCCGAGGAAGTGGCCCGCGCGCTGGTCCAGATATTCCCCGATGCCGATTACAAGGACCTGGTGGAGCGCCTGAAATCGGGCAGGGGCAGCTACTTGCGCAAGCGCGTCCTGCCCGAGGAAGCCAACCGCGTGTTTGCCTTGGGTGAACCCGCGCTGGAATTCCCGCGTGAAAACCAGCGCTATTACCCGCAAGGCTCGCTTGCCGCGAACGTGCTGGGCTATGTCGATGAAGAAGGCCAGGGCCACGTCGGCATGGAGCAGGTGCTCGAGCCGCGCCTGCTCGATCCCGCACAGCGTGGCACGCCGGTGGCGCTTTCGCTCGATTCGCGGGCCCAGGGCGCGCTGGAAGACGAACTGCTGCGCGGCATGCAGGAAAGCAACGCCAAGGGCGCGGCGGGCATCGTCCTGGATGTGGACAGCGGCGAAGTGGTGGCGCTGGCCTCGTTGCCCTCGTTCAATCCCAACCGATCGGATCGCGCGTTCAACGACCTCGTGTTCAACCGCGTGTCGAACCAGGTCTACGAGCTTGGTTCCACGTTCAAGCCGATCACCATTGCCGCTGCGATCGATGCGGGCGTGGTCACCGACCTGTCGGTACGCTATCCGGCCGGACCCCTGCATATCGCCGGGCGCACGATCCACGACAGCCACAATTTCGGCGCCTCGCTCAACGTGCCCGAGGCGCTGATCCATTCATCGAACATCGTCACTGCACAGGTCGCCGACAAGCTGGGCGGCCCGCTGCTCAAGCGCACGATGATGGCGCTGCACATGAACCAGCGCCCCACCATCGAACTGCCGGCGCGCGGCTTCCCGCTGTGGCCGCACGGCGAAAACGCGGCTGGCGACTGGAGCCGGATCACCACCATGACGGTCAGCTATGGCCACGGCATTGCCGTCACGCCGCTGCACCTGGCCTGTGCCTATGCCGCGCTGGTCAATGGCGGCATCTGGCGCCCGGCCACGCTCTACAAGGTGGACCCGGCGCATGTGCCGGCCGGCACGCGCGTGTTCAAGGCGTCCACGAGTGCGCGCATCCGCCAACTCTTGCGCATGATCGTGGCCGATGGCACGGGGCGCAAGGCCGATGCCTCGGGCTTCCGCGTGGGCGGCAAGACCGGCTCGGCCGAAAAGCCGGGCAATGGCGGCTATCGCAAGACGTCGCTGGTGGCGACGTTTGCGGCGGCCTTCCCGATGGACAAGCCGCGCTATGTGGTCATCGCCATGCTCGATGAACCGCAGGGCACGGCGGCCACCTCGGGCCAGCGCACGGCGGCGTGGAACGCGGCGCCGATCGTGGGCCGCGTGGTGCCGCGCATCGGGCCGCTGCTGGGCGTGGTGCCGGACGCCAGCCGCGACGTGGATATTTCTGACCTTTCGCCGTTGATCGGCAGTGGAGATGGTGAATGAAGCTGGGTTTGCTGGCACGGTCTGCCGGTGTTGCGCTGCCCCAGGCGGCCGCCGAGATCAATGTGACCGGCTTTGCCATCGACAATCGCAAGGTGGCGCCGGGCACGGTGTTCGGCGCCTTTCCCGGCGCGCAGGTCAATGGCGAGGATTTCATTCCCGCCGCGATTGCCGCCGGTGCGATTGCCGTGGTCGCCCGGCCGGAAGCCCGCGTCGAAGGGGCCGTGCACCTGGCCGATGCCAACCCGCGCCGCCTGTTTGCGCACTTGGCCGCGCCGTTCTTTGCCCCCGTGCCCGAAACCGTGGCGGCGGTGACCGGCACCAACGGCAAGACCTCGACCGTCGAAATGACGCGCCAGCTGTGGCGCATGGCCGGGCACGCCGCCGCCTCGATCGGCACCTTGGGCGTGACCACTGCCGACGAAAGCGTTTCCACTGGCCTTACCACGCCCGATATCGTCACGTTCCTGGCCAACCTGCATGGCCTGGCGCGCGAAGGGGTGAGCCATGTGGCTTATGAAGCCTCCAGCCACGGCCTTTCGCAGTTCCGCAACGAGGGGCTGCGCGTGGTGGCCGGCGGGTTTACCAACCTCAGCCGCGACCATCTCGACTATCACGAGACGATGGACGCCTATTTCGCGGCCAAGATGCGCCTGTTCGATGAAGTGGTGGCCGATGGCGGCAGCGCCGTGGTCTGGGCCGATGACGCGTGGAGCGACAAGGCCCTGGCCCATGTGGCGGCGCGCGGCCTCAAGGCGATCACCGTGGGCGAAAAGGGGGACACCATTCGCCTGGCCGGCCGCACCCCCACGCAACTGGGCCAGGTGCTTGAACTCGTGCACCAGGGCGCCACCCGCAAGGTGACGCTGCCGCTGATTGGCGCGTACCAGGCGGCCAATGCCCTGGTGGCCGCAGGCCTGGTGATCGCGAGCGGCGGCGACGCGGGTCGCACGCTCGATGCGCTGGCACGGCTGCAACCGGTGCGCGGGCGGCTGGAACGCGCGGCGATCAGCCGCGTCGGCGCGCCGGTCTATGTCGATTACGCGCACACCCCCGATGCCATCGAAGCCGCGATTGCCGCGCTGCGCCCGCACGTGGGCGCGCGACTGATCACCGTGATCGGCGCGGGCGGCGATCGCGATACCGGCAAGCGCGCACCGATGGGCGCGGCGGCCTGCGCCGGGTCCGATCTGGTGATCGTGACCGACGACAACCCGCGCGGCGAAGATCCTGTGGTGATCCGCGCCGCCGTGATGGCCGGTTGCGATGGCAAGGCGGTGGAAGTGGCCGACCGCCGCGCCGCGATTGCCGCGGCCGTCAGCCAGGCCGGCGCGGGAGACATCGTGCTGGTGGCCGGCAAGGGACACGAACAGGGACAGATCGTGGGGCGTGGTGAAGCAATGCGGGTCTTGCCGTTCGACGACGTGCAGGTGGCCCGCGAATGCGTGGGAGAGATAACCGGATGAGCGCAACCGCCGCCCTGCTCGATTGGCCGTTGGAGGCCGAGGACGATACGCCGCTGGCGCTATGGAGCGCGAGCGAGATCGCGGCGGCAACCGGGGGCAAGGCCTCTACCGCCTTTGCCGTGAACGGGGTGGCGTTCGACAGCCGCGAAGTGATGGAAGGGGACTTGTTCCTCGCGCTGCGCGGCGAAAGCGCCGACGGCCATCGCTTTGTCACCGGGGCTTTCGGCAAGGGTGCGGCCGCCGCGCTGGTGGAGCATCCCGTGCTGCACCCGCATGTGCTGGTGGAGGACACCACTGCCGCGCTCGATGCGCTGGGCCGCGCCGCCCGCGCGCGATTGGCGCCCGAGGCGCGCGTGATCGGCGTGACCGGATCGGCGGGCAAGACTTCGGTGAAGGAAGCGCTGTTCGCCGCGCTCGACCGGGGCAGCCGGGGCCGCGCGCACCGCTCGGTGAAAAGCTACAACAACCACGTCGGCGTGCCGCTCAGCCTGTCGCGCATGCCGGCGCGCACGCAGTTTGGCGTGTTCGAGATGGGCATGAACCACGCCGGTGAGCTTTCCGCGCTGACGCGGCTGGTGCACCCGCACGTGGCCATCGTCACCACCATCGCGCCGGCCCACATCGGCCATTTCAGTGGCGAGGAAGCGATTGCCGACGCCAAGGGCGAGATTTTCGAAGGGCTGGAGCCGGGCGGGGTGGCGATCATTCCGGCCGACAGCCCGCACTACGAGCGCCTGCGCGCCAAGGCCGCGCAACATGCCGGAACGATCATTGCCTTTGGCCGTGCCGCCCATGCCGATGTGCGCCTGCTCGACGTGGTGGCCGCGCCCGGCGGCGGTTCGCTGGTCACCGCCGACCTGGGCGGCTTTGGCGAAGGGGGCGGCAAGCTGTGCTACACCGTCGCGCAGCCGGGCGATCACTGGGTGATCAACTCGCTCGCCGTGATGGCGGCGGTGCGCGCTGCGGGTGGAGACCTGGGTGCGGCCGGCCTGGCGCTGGCGGAAATGGAAGGGCTGGCCGGGCGCGGCGCGCGCCATGCCATTGCCGCCCCCGGCGGCGATGGCAGCGGTACCGCGCTGCTGATCGATGAAAGCTATAACGCCAATCCGGCATCAATGGCCGTCACTCTGGCGGGCCTGGGCGCCACACCGGCGGCGCGGCGCATTGCCGTGCTGGGCGCGATGCGCGAACTGGGCGCCGACGAGGATCGCTATCACGCCGACCTGGCCGGGCCAATCCTGGCGGCGGGCATTGCCCACGCCGTGCTGGTTGGGCCCGAAATGGCGGCATTGGCCGCCGCATTGGGGAAAAGCAGCGGCACCGCGCTTGCCGCGTCGCTGCAAGTCGATCATGTGCACACGAGTGCCGAGGCCGCAGACGTGCTGGCCCGGATCGGCATTGCGGGCGGGGACGCCATCCTCGTAAAGGGTTCGAATTCGGTTGGTCTGGGCGCGCTGGTAAAGGCGCTGGCCTGACAAGGAACGGTGAATGCTCTATCTCCTGGCTCACTGGCTGCATTATGAAGGCCTGACCAATCTCTTCCGCTACCAGTCGTTTCGGGCCGGGGCCTCGCTGCTGACCGCGCTGATGATCGGGCTGTTGATCGGCCCGCGTTTCATCAACATGCTGCGCATCCGCCAGGGCAAGGGCCAGCCGATCCGCGAGGATGGGCCGCAAACCCACCTGGCCAAGCGCGGCACGCCGACCATGGGTGGGCTGATGATCGTGACCGCGCTGGTCCTTGGCCTGCTCATGTGGATGGACCTGTCGAGCCGCTATGTCTGGGCCTGCCTGATCGTCACGCTCGGTTTCGGGCTGATCGGCTTTCTCGACGATTACGACAAGGTGACGAAGTACGCGCACCAGGGCGTGCCGGCCAAGGTGCGCCTGCTGCTCGAATTCGTGATTGCCGGCATCGCTGCCTGGCTGGTGGTGACCGAGACGAACCTCTATGTGCCGGTGTTCAGCAACCTCTATATCCCGCTGGGGCCGTTCTACTTCGTGTTTGCCGCCTTCGTCATTGTGGGCGCGGGCAATGCCGTGAACCTGACCGACGGGCTCGACGGCCTGGCGATCATGCCGGTGATCATCGCCTGCGGCACCTTTGCGATCATCGCCTATCTCGCCGGTCGTGCCGACTATGCGCATTATCTGGGCATTCCCCATGTGCCGGGCGCGGGCGAACTGGCGATCTATTGTGCGGCGGTGATGGGCGCGGGCCTTGCTTTCCTGTGGTTCAACGCGCCGCCGGCCGCCGTGTTCATGGGCGATACCGGCAGCCTGGCGCTGGGCGGCACGCTGGGCGTGATCGCGGTGGCCGCGCACCATGAAATCGTGCTGGCCATCGTGGGCGGCCTGTTCGTGATGGAAGCGGTCTCGGTGATCGTGCAGGTCTTCGTCTACAAGCGCACGGGCAAGCGGGTGTTCCGCATGGCCCCGATCCACCACCATTTCGAACAGCTCGGCTGGAAGGAATCGACCGTGGTGATCCGCTTCTGGATCGTCTCGATCGTGCTGGCCCTGCTCGGTCTTGCCACGCTGAAGGTGCGATGATCGTCTCGTCCGCCTTTGCCGGAAAGAAATACGCCGTGCTCGGCCTGGCGCGCTCGGGCATGGCCACGGTCGAATGCCTGCTCGCCAGCGGTGCCCACGTCACGGCGTGGGACGCGCGCGAGGAACCGCGCGCCGCGCTGGAAGGGCGTGCCACCCTGGCCGACCCCCTGGCGATCGACCTCGCCGGATTTGCCGGCGTCGTGGTGTCGCCCGGCGTGCCGCTCAACCGCCATCCCATTGCCGCCCATGCGCGCGGTGCTGGGGTGCCGGTGATCGGTGACATCGAGCTGTTCGCCCAGGCCCGCGCCGACCTGCCCGCCCATCGCGTGGTGGCGATCACCGGCACCAATGGCAAGTCCACCACCACCGCGCTGACCCATCATCTGTTGCAGGCTGCCGGCGTGCCCAGCCTGATGGGTGGCAATATCGGCAAGCCGATCCTGGAGCAGCAGCCCTTGCCGGCCGGCGGGGTCTATGTCCTGGAACTGTCGAGCTACCAGATCGACCTGACCCAGCGGCTCGATGCCGATGTGGCCGTGCTGCTCAATGTCAGCCCGGATCACCTCGATCGCTACGATGGCTATGATGCCTATGTCGCGTCCAAGGCGCGGCTGTTCGGCATGCAGGCGCATGGCCACCTTGCGCTGGTGGACATGCGGGCAGAGCTTGAAGACGATGTGCTGCGCTTTGCCCCCGAAGGCACCAACTTCCAGTTCATCAACGGCATCGACCTGCCCGGCGATCCGGCGCAATGGCCCAGCTTGCAAGGGCCGCACAACCGCGCCAACGCTGCCGCGGCGGTGGGGGCCGCGCGCTATCTCGGCCTTGACGAGGCGATGATTGCCGCGGGCCTCAAAAGCTTCGTTGGGCTGCCGCATCGCATGGAACGCGTGGCGGAAAAGAACGGCGTGCTGTTCGTGAATGACAGCAAGGCCACCAACCCGGCCTCTACCGCGCCGGCGCTGGCGGCGTTTCCGCGCATCCACTGGATCGTGGGCGGGCTGCCCAAGGGCGACGACCTTGATGAGTGCGCGCCCCATTTCGGCCACGTCGTGCGCGCCTATACCATTGGCGAGGCGGGCCCTCGCTTTGCCGAAATCCTGGAGCCGGTCATGCCGGTGACCCGGGCCGAGATGCTGGGCGATGCCGTGCGCGCCGCGATGGAGCAGGCCGTGCCGGGCGATGTCATCATGCTCTCGCCGGCCTGTGCCAGTTTTGATCAGTTCCGCGATTTCGAGGCGCGTGGCGAATGCTTCCGCCAGATCGTGGCAGCCCTGACGGCGGGGAGTTGACCGGCATGCCTTCTGGCGGGCCCGTTGCCCCTCCGCCGACCGGTCCGGTTCCGGCGTCTGCCGTTGCTTTGCCCACCGCCGCGCCCGCCACTTCGGCCGGCGCCATGCAGCGCTTTCGCCGCACCCGGCGCAGCGAGCTGGTGATCTGGTGGCGCGAGATCGATCGCGTGCTGCTGGGCCTGATCCTCGTGCTGATGATCGTGGGGGCGATTGCCGTGGCGGCGGCCTCTCCCGCCAGCGCGCATCGCCTCTCCACCCATCAGAAAGCGCTGGGCGATCTCTATTTCTTCTGGCGCCAGCTGGAAATGCAGGCACTTGGCCTGCTCGGCATGTTTGCCGTCTCGCTGCTGCCCAAGGATGCCGCGCGCCGCGCCGCGATCATGCTGGCCGGGGTGATGATCATTGCCCTGGTGCTGGTGCCGATCATGGGCACCGAAGTGAAAGGCGCCAAGCGTTGGGTGCTGGGCATCCAGCCGTCGGAATTCCTCAAGCCCGGCTTTGCCATTGCCGTGGCATGGATCCTCTCGTGGAAAGTGCGCGATCCGCACATGCCGGTGATCCGCCTGTCGATGGTGCCGATGGCGTTGGTGGCCGTGCTGTTGATGGCGCAGCCCGATTTCGGCTCCACCGTGCTGTTCGCCGGCGTGTGGTTCGTGCTGGTCCTGCTTTCGGGCCTGCCGCTGGCGCGCGTGGGCTGGGCTATGGGCGGCGCGATCGCGGCTGTGGTGCTGGCTTATCTGCTCTATCCCAATGCCACGCACCGCATCGACAATTTCCTTTCCGGCGGGGCAGAGTTCGACCAGGTTGACCTCGCCATGCGCACGCTGGTGGCCGGCGGGTGGAGCGGCACCGGGCTGTGGCTGGGCGCGCGCAAGAATGCCCTGCCCGAAGCGCATACCGACTATATCTTCTCGGTGATCGGCGAGGAATTCGGCCTGATCTCGTGCGCTATCGTCGTGATCCTCTATTGCGCCATCGTGCTGCGGGTGCTGCTGCGCCTGGTGGACGAGGAAGACCTGTTCACGGTGCTGGCCGCCACGGGCCTGACGGCGCAGCTTGCCGGCCAGGCTTTCATCAACATCCTCGTCAACCTGCAACTGTTCCCGTCCAAGGGGATGACCTTGCCGCTGATCAGCTATGGCGGCTCGTCCACCATTGCCTTGCTGATCGGCGTGGGTTTCCTGCTCGCCATCACGCGCCGCAACCCTTATCTGACGCGCGAAACCTTTCACCTGGGCGAACTGACGCGCAAATGACTGCACAACATCAACCCGGCGTATCGCGCCACTTCGTGCTGGCGGCCGGGGGCACGGGCGGGCACATGATCCCGGCCTTTGCCCTGGCCACCGAACTGCATGCACGCGGCCACCACGTGGCGCTGATCACCGATGCGCGCGGCGCCAAGATACCCGGCAAGCCCGATTTCCTCACCGCGCATGTGCTGCCCGCCGGACGGCTGGGCAAGAACCCAGTGGCCTTGTTCAAGGGGCTGCGGGCCATTCTGCGCGGCCGGTCGATGGCGTTGCGGCTGTTCGAAAGCTTTCAGCCGGCCTGCGTGATCGGTTTTGGCGGCTATCCCGCGCTGCCCGCGCTGCTCGCCGCCCGCGCTGCCCGCATTCCCACGGTGATTCACGAACAGAACGCCGTGCTGGGCCGGGTGAACCGCTATCTGGCCAAAAGCGTCGATGCCATCGCCACCGCTTATCCCGAAGTGGAACGGCTCGATCCGCGTTTCTGGGGCAAAGTGCATCTGGTGGGCAACCCGGTGCGCCCCGAAGTGCTGGGCCTTCGCGGGGAGCCGTTCCCCGAATTTTCCGAAGACAGCCTCTTCCGCGTGCTGGTCACCGGCGGCAGCCAGGGCGCGTCGGTTCTGGCGCAAGTGGTGCCCGATGGCCTCGCCATGCTGCCGCCTGCGCTGCGCCATCGCCTGCAAGTGACACAGCAATGCCGCCCGGAAGACCTGGAAGCGGTGCGCGCGCGCTATGCCGCGCATGAAATTCCGGCGGAACTGGGCACTTATTTCGAAGACATGGCCAGCCGCCTGGCCGGCGCGCACTTGTTCATCGGCCGGGCCGGGGCGTCGACCATTGCCGAACTCACTGCCGTGGGCCGCCCGGCGATCCTGGTGCCGCTGCCCATCGCGACCGACGATCACCAGGCCGCCAACACCCGCGAAATGGTCAAGGCCGGCGGGGCCCGTGCGATTCGCCAGACGGGTTTCAGCCCCAAGGAACTGGCCAAGCAGATTCAGGCCATGGCGATGAATCCGGCAGGCCTGGGCCATGCCGCCCATGCCGCGTGGAATTGCGGGCTGCCCAATGCCGTGCAGGATCTGGCCGACCTGGTCGAAGGGTTTGGCGGCGCCCCGCTAATGGATGTGATCCGGGTGGATGCGGCCTCGACCGCCCCGGCAACTGCTGGCGCCGGTGCGCTTGCGCTGGAGAATGAAGCATGAAGGGCGTCGGCGTCGAAATCGGCATGATCCATTTCGTCGGCATCGGCGGCATCGGCATGTCGGGCATCGCCGAAGTGATGCACAACATGGGCTATGCCGTGCAGGGGTCCGACATGGCGGAAAGCTATGTCGTCGAAGGGCTGCGCGCGCGCGGCATTCCGGTGATGATCGGGCAGCGCGCGGAAAACGTCGCGAACGCGCAAGTGGTGGTTACCTCCACCGCCGTGAAGCGGGACAATCCCGAAGTGGTCGCCGCACTCGAAGCGCGCATTCCCGTGGTGCGCCGCGCGGAAATGCTGGCCGAACTGATGCGGCTGAAAAACACCGTGGCTGTGGCCGGCACGCATGGCAAGACGACCACCACCTCGCTGGTGGCCTGCCTGCTCGATGCCGGCGGGGTCGATCCCACGGTGATCAACGGCGGCATCATCAATTCCTATGGCTCCAACGCCCGGCTGGGCGATAGCGACTGGATGGTGGTGGAAGCCGACGAGAGCGACGGTTCGTTCCTGCGCCTCGACGGGACGATCGCGGTGGTCACCAATATCGATCCCGAGCATCTCGATCACTATGGCTCGTTCGACAAGGTCAAGCGCGCTTTCGTGGAATTCATCGAGAACGTGCCGTTCTATGGCGCGGCGATGCTGTGCATCGACCATCCCGAAGTCCAGGCGATCATTCCCCAGGTGCGCGATCGCCGCGTGGTGACTTATGGCTTTTCCGCCCAGGCCGACGTGCGCGGCGAAGGCGTGACCCCGGTGCCGGGTGGCAACCGCTTCACCGCCGTGCTGCGCCAGCGCGACGGCTCGTTCCAGCGGATCGAGGATATTCACCTGCCCATGCCCGGCCGCCACAACGTGCAGAACGCGCTGGCCGCGATTGCCGTGGCGGTGGAAATGGGCGTGCCGCACGATCTGGTGCGCACCGGCTTTGCCAAGTTCGGCGGGGTCAAGCGCCGCTTCACCAAGGTGGGCGAAGTGGCCGTGGACGGCGGCGACGTGGCGGTGATCGACGATTACGGCCATCATCCGGTGGAAATCCGCGCCGTGCTCGCCGCCGCGCGCGAGGGCGTGCGCGGCCGCGTGATCGCCGTGGTCCAGCCGCACCGCTTCACCCGCTTGCGCGATCACATGGAAGATTTCCAGGGCGCGTTCAACGATGCCGACGTGGTCTATGCCGCGCCGGTCTATCCCGCCGGGGAACAGCCGATCGAGGGCGTGGACAGCGCCGCGATGGTCGAAGGCATCAAGGCACGCGGCCACCGCAGCGCGCACCTCATCGCCGGTGCCGAAGCGCTCGCCGTCGAACTGGCGCCGCAATTGCAGGCGGGCGACATGATCGTGTGCCTGGGGGCGGGGGATATCACCAAGTGGGCCGCCGGGCTGGCCGGGGCGATCACGGCGTTGCGGGGTGAACGGTGATGTCGGGCTTGGGCCAGCACCACCCCCCGGCCTCCTCCTCTGAAGAGGAGGGGGAGCAGAACGCCAATCCCCCCCTTCTCTTCAGAGGAGGGGGCCGGGGGGTGGTGGAAACCACAAGCAACCTCAAAGGCAAGCTCACCCCGAACGCCCCGCTCGCCCCGCTGGTCTGGTTCAAGTCTGGCGGCAATGCCGATTGGCTCTACGAACCCAAGGACGCGGCGGACCTGCAAGGCTTCCTCGCTGCGCTCGCGCCAGAAGTGCCGGTCATGGCGCTGGGTCTTGGTTCCAACCTCATCGTGCGCGATGGCGGGGTGCCGGGCGTGGTGGTGCGGCTGGGCAAGCCCTTTGCCAAAGTGACCGCGCTTGATGCCGTCACGCTCGATTGCGGGGGCGGGGCTTCGGGCATTCTGGTGTCTTCCACCGCGCGCGACGCCGGGATTGCGGGGCTTGAGTTCCTGCGTTCGATCCCCGGCACGGTCGGCGGCTTCGTGCGCATGAACGGGGGCGCCTATGGCCGCGAGGTGAAGGACATTCTCGTCGATTGCGACGTGGTGCTGCGCTCGGGCGAGCTGGTGCGGATGGACTTGCCCGAGCTGGGCTATGCCTATCGCCATTCCGACCTGGCCGATGGCGCCATCGTGGTTTCGGCGCGCTTTCGCGGCGAACCGGGCGAGCCGGCGGCGATCCAGGCGGAGATGGACCGCATTTCCGCTGCGCGCGAGGCCAGCCAGCCGCTGCGCAGCAAGACCGGCGGATCGACGTTCAAGAACCCGGAAGGGCACCGCGCCTGGGCGCTGGTCGATGCCGCCGGTTGCCGGGGCCTAACCATTGGCGGCGCACAAGTGAGCGAGAAGCACACCAATTTCCTGATCAACACCGGGCATGCCACCAGCACCGAGATCGAGGCGCTGGGCGAGGAAGTGCGTGCCCGCGTGAAACAGTCACAAGGCGTGGAGTTGCAGTGGGAAATCAAGCGGGTAGGGCGCCTGAAGCAAGGGGATCCGGCATGACAGATCTGCCCCGGCTTCATGTGGCGGTGCTGATGGGCGGCTGGTCCAGCGAGCGGCCGGTTTCGCTGACCAGCGGCGAAGGCGTGGCCAGCGCGCTGGAGGCGCGGGGCCATAAAGTCACGCGGATCGACATGGGCCGCGACGTGGCGCTACGCCTGGCAGAGGCGGCGCCCGACGTGGTGTTCAACGCACTGCACGGCACGCCTGGCGAAGATGGCACGGTGCAGGGCATGATGGACCTGATGGGCCTGACCTACACCCATTCGGGCCTGGCCACTTCGGTCATCGCCATCGACAAGGAGCTGACCAAGCAGGCCCTGGTGCCCCACGGCATTCCCATGCCCGGCGGGCGCGTGGTCAAGACGGCAGAGCTGTACAGCCACGATCCGCTGCCGCGCCCCTATGTGTTGAAGCCGGTGAACGAAGGCTCGTCGGTGGGCGTGGCCATCGTCACCAACGAAGGCAATTACGGCAATCCGATCAGTGCCGAGGCGCGCGGCCCGTGGCAGGAATTTCCCGAACTGCTGGCCGAACCGTTCATCCGCGGCAAGGAACTGACCACGGCGGTGCTGGGCGATCATGCGCTGATGGTCACCGAATTGAAGCCCAAGACCGGCTTTTATGATTTCGATGCCAAGTACACCGACGGGCTGACCGAGCATGTCTGCCCGGCGGAAATCCCTGATGAAATCACCCAGGCGTGCAAGGACATCGCCCTGCGCGCGCACAAGCTCTTGGGTTGCAAGGGCACCAGCCGTTCCGACTTCCGCTGGGACGACGAGCGCGGGGTGGAAGGGCTGTTCCTGCTGGAAGTGAACACCCAGCCGGGGATGACGCCGCTTAGCCTGGTGCCCGAACAGGCCCGGCACATGGGGATGGACTATCCTGACCTTGTCGAGGCGATCGTGGCCGAGGCGCTGAAAGACGCCGCCGCCAAGGCGAAGCAAGGAGCCGGCTGACCATGGCGCAAACGATCCGGCGTGGCGGCAAGGGCGTGCGGCGGGTGGCCGCGCAGCGCGGGGCCAAGGCCAAAGTGCAGACGGCGCGCAAGCAGACCGGCTCTGCCATCGGCCATGTCATGCGCGTGCAGCCTTTCAGCGAGGAAACGCTGCACCGGATCATGTTGACGGCCATTCTCGCCACCGCCGCGGTAACGGTGTGGACGGTGGCCAACATCGCCGGCGTGCCGGCGCTGGCCGAAGCGCAAGTGGCGCGCATGGCCCATGGCGCGGGCTTCGATGTGAAGCGCGTGGAAGTGCGCGGCGTGCGCCGGATGAGCGAGCAGACTATCTATGAAAAGGTGCTGGGCCAGCGCGACCAGGCGATGTCGCGGGTGGACGTGGCCGCCTTGCGCGAAACCCTGCTGACGCTGCCCTGGGTCAAGGATGCGCGCGTTTCGCGCCAGTTGCCCGATACGCTGGTGGTCGATGTGGTGGAGCGCACGCCACACGGCGTGCTGCGCAAGGGCGACCAGCTCATGCTGATCGATGAAACCGGGCACGAGTTGGAGCCGGTGAGCCAGGCGCGCGCCAAGGGCATGTTCGTGCTGTCGGGCGATGGTGCCGCGGCGCGCGTGCCCGATCTCAACCGCCTGCTCGATGCCGCGCCCGCGCTCAAGCCCCAGGTGGCCGAAGCGGAATGGATCGGCAATCGCCGCTGGAACCTGACGTTCAAGACCGGCCAGGTCCTTGCCCTGCCCGAAGGCGAAGACGAAGCCGCCGCCGCGCTGCTGGAATTCGCGCGGATGGATGGGGTCAACCGCCTGCTGGGCGGCAAGGTTTCCAGCTTCGACATGCGCGCCAAGGACCGCACGTACCTGCTCGTGCCAGGCCACTCTGACGAAATGGCGCAGGAACAGCGCGACAAGGTCGCTGCCAAGGCCAAGGCCAAGGCCGCCGCTGCCGCCGCCAAGACCAAGGAATAAGCCGCCCGTGGCAGCCCCTCGCATCACCAAGGTCTTTGCCGCGGTCAATCTTGGCTCGTTCCGTACCTCCGCGATGATCGCCGGGCTGTCCGAAGCGGGCGAACTCGTCGTGCTTGGCTCGGGCCACCGCGCTTCGCAGGGGATCAAGCGCGGCTATGTGGTGGATATGCTTGCCGCCACCCATTCGGTGCGCGACGCGATCGAGCGGGCCGAGAAGATGGCCAACACCTCGATCACGCAAGTGCTGGTCGGCTGTGCCGGGGCGGGGCTGGCCAGTTCCACCGCGCAAGTGGAAGTGGAAATCGGCGGACGGCGGATCGAGGACGACGATATCGCGCACCTGCTGGTGGCCGCGCGCGACGTGATCCAGCCCGACGGGCGCACCGTGCTCCATGCCCAGCCGGCGCACTACACGCTCGATGGCGCGCACGGCGTGCCCAATCCCAAGGGGCTGCATGCTGATCGCCTGGCGGTGGATATCCACGTCATGCTCGCTGATGGCGCCCCGATCCGCAACATTCGCGAGACGGTGGAGAACGCCCACCTCAAGGTCGATGGCGTGGTGGCCGCGCCCGTGGCCGCCGGCCTTGCCTGCCTGGCCCAGGAGGAGCGCGACTTGGGCGTGGCCCTGGTCGATTTCGGGGCGGAAGTGACCACGGTTTCGGTCCACGCCGGGGGCATGCTGCTGGGCATGCAGGTCCTGCCGTTCGGATCGGGGGACATCACCGACGCCGTGGCCTCGGCCTTCGGCATCCGCCGCTATCAGGCCGAACGGCTCAAGTGCATGTCGGGCTCGGCCATCGCCAGCCCTGCCGACCATCGCGAGATGATCCCGGTCAACGCGCCGGGCGATCCCGAAGGGGCAGGGCCGATGGCGCGTCATGCCGACGACAAGAACCGCATTCCACGTGCCGAGCTGATCTCGGTCATTACCCAGCAATTGGGCCATTTCACCGACGAGCTGGGCCGCTGCCTCAAGGCCATGGGCTTTACCGGCACGCGCGGGCAGCAAGTGGTCTTGACCGGTGGCGGTGCGCAACTGCCGGGCCTGGCCGACTATGCCCAATCGGCACTGGGGCGCCCGGTGCGGATCGGCGCGCCGCCGGCCATGCTGGGCCTGCCGCAGGGCCACGCCACGCCCAGTTCGTCCACGCTGGTGGGTCTGGTGCTCTATGCCGCGTCCGACCCGATCGACATTCGCAAGCTGACCGCGGCCAGCCAGGGCGCCGGCGCCACCACGCTGTGGGGCATGGGGCGGCGGATCGCGCGCGCGCTCAAGGAGTATTTTTAGACGCTGATGCCACCGATCCGGGGCTTTCGTCGCACGAAGCAACCGGATTGGCCGATTTCGGGGCCAAATGGCCAATCGATCTTGTGGAAAAGCGCCGATCGCCTTTGATTCGATGAAACGTTCCGTGCCAAAGCTGGAAAATCCACATTTCGGCCATTCCGGCCCCAGACCCATCCCACTGCCAAACCCGAAAGGGAGACCGACATGAGCATCAACATCGGACCGCCGGCCATCGACGAGCTTCGGCCCCGTATCACGGTGATCGGGGTGGGTGGCGCTGGCGGCAACGCCATTGCCAACATGATCAGCGCCAATATCGAAGGCGTCGATTTCGTGGTCTGCAACACCGACGCGCAGGCGCTGAACAATTCGATCGCGGAAAACCGCATCCAGCTTGGCCCGGCGATCACGCAGGGCCTGGGCGCCGGCGCCCGCCCCGAAGTGGGCCGTGCGGCGGCAGAGGAAACCCTGCCCGAACTCGAACGTGTGCTTGATGGCGTGCACATGGTGTTCATCGCTGCCGGCATGGGCGGCGGCACCGGCACTGGCGCTGCGCCGGTGATTGCCGAGGCGGCGCGCCGCAAGGGTGTGCTGACCGTGGGCGTGGTGAGCAAGCCGTTCCTGTTCGAAGGCACGCGTCGCATGCGCTCGGCCGAAACCGGCATCGAGGAACTGCAAAAGCACGTCGATACGCTGATCGTCATTCCCAACCAGAACCTGTTCCTGGTGGCCAAGGCCGAAACCACGTTCAAGGAAGCGTTCCAGCTTGCCGACGAAGTGCTGCAGCAGGGCGTGCGTTCGATCACCGACCTGATGATCATGCCCGGCCTGATCAACCTCGACTTTGCCGACGTGCGCTCGGTCATGGGCGAAATGGGCAAGGCGATGATGGGCACGGGTGAGGGCGAAGGCCCCAACCGTGCGCTCGAAGCGGCCGAACGCGCCATTGCCAACCCGCTGCTCGATGGCGTTTCGATGCAGGGCGCCAAGGGCGTGATCATTTCGATCATCGGCGGCGACGACATGAAGCTGCTCGAAGTGGATGAAGCGGCCAACCACATCCGCGAACTGGTCGATCCCAACGCCAACATCATCTGGGGTTCGGCGTTCAATCCCGATCTCAACGGCAAGATCCGCGTGTCGGTGGTCGCCACCGGCATAGAGCAGAGCGTGGAACAGGCCGAACAGGCTGCCCGCCCGGTGAACCTGCCCGGCGCCGCGCGTGGCCCGTCGTTCACGCCGGCCGCGCCGCCGCGTCCGGCGATTGCCACGCCCACGGCCCAGCCTGCGGCTCCGGCCCCCGTTGCCGCCACGCCGCCGCCGGCCGCTCCGGCCTGGACGCCCGAGCCCGAAGCGGCACCGGCTGCGGACGATCCGCTCGACCTGACGTTGGACCTGGGTGCCGATCCGGCGCAGGACTACACGATCGATCCCGCGCCCACCGCGCAAACCCCGCGTCTGGGTCTTGGCGGCGGTGCCGGGGGTGAGGCTGAACGCCCGACCCCGCGCGTGGGTGGCGGGGCAGGGGGCAGCACCCTGTTCGAGCGGATGGCCAATCTTTCGCGCGGCGCCGCCCGCACGGAAGAGAGTGAAGAAGGCGAAGATGCGTCCTCGCTCAGCATCCCGCGCTTCCTGGGCCGCCAGAACAATCAATGATCCCCGGCTCATGAATTTCTGGGCAATCGTTCTGGCTTGATGCCACACCATGCCGCCACTTTCCCCCGTGAGAGTGGCGGCTTGTTGTTCTGGCTTAAGCGACAATGCGCTAAGGCGGCGCCAAGATGACTTTTGAAACCTCTCCCGCTCGCCCGTTTTCCGCTTTGGCGGCCGTGCTGCTGATGGCGGCGCCGCTGCCGCTGCTGGCGCAAGACCTTTCGCAGATGCCGCAGCAGTCGGTGCTGGATACGCCGGGCAGCCGCACCGCGCGGCCCGTCACCCGCAGCACCACTCCGCCTGCGCCCACGCCGACCTACACCGGGGCGCCGCTGCCGATGGTCTCCAATCCGGTGGTGCAGCCGCTTCCCACCGTGTCGCGCCCGGTGGTCCAGGCCGTGCCGTCGGGGGGGGATGGCCAAGGCCTCAACGCCGCGCTGGCCCGCCTGGCCCAGGATCCGCGCAATCCCGAGGCTCTGCTCGATGCCGGCAATGCTGCCATGGCGCTGGGCGACGTGGATGCCGCACTGGGTTTCCTGCGCCGCGCCGCCGACGTGGCGCCGGGCAATGGGCGGATCAACGCCCAGCTCGGCAAGGCGCTGTTGCGTCACAACGAACCCTTGCCTGCCATTCGCGCCTTTGACGAGGCGGAGCGCAGCGGGGCAGACCTGGCCGGCATGGCCGGGGATCGAGGCCTGGCGCACGACTTGGTGGGCGATAACGCGATGGCGCAGCGCTATTACCAGCAGGCCCTGGCCCGTGCGCCCGATGCCGAGATCACCCGGCGCCTGGCGTTGAGCCTGGCGATCGGGGGTGATCGCGCCAGTGCCGAAAAGGTGCTGGCCCCGCAGATTGCGCAGTCGGATCGCGCCGCCTGGCGCGTGCGCACCTTTATCCTGGCGATTGCCGGGCAGCCTGACGAAGCCGTGGCCGTGGCCAATTCGTCGATGCCGCCGCAATTGGCCGCAGGCATCGCGCCATACTTGCGCTATCTGACCCGGTTGACCCCGGCACAGCAGGCGGCGGCTGCCAATTTCGGCCGCTTTCCCCGCGCGGCCGATATCGGCCGCGACGATCCGCAGATCGTGCAATATGCGCAAAGCCATCCGCGCCAGGCGCCCGTGCTCGTGGCGCAGGCCCAGCCGGCGACTCTGCCCGCTACCGCGCCCGTGCGTCGCGATCGGCGTGGGCGGGTGATCCCGGCGCCCGCCACGGCAACGGCCAGCGCCTCCACCACGCCCGGCACAGCCACGGCGGGCGTGGCGCGGCCCACGCAACTGGCGCAGGCCACGCCACCCAGTCCGCCCGCCGCGTCCGGTGCATATGCCGGTCCGATCGTGGACGTCATCCCGCGTCCTGCGTCGCCGCCGGCAGCCCAGCCGGTCACCGCGTCCACCGCCCCGGCCACTGCTACGCCGGCGCCGGCCATAGTGCTGCCGCCCGTGCCGCAGGCCTCGGCAGCGGTGCCCGCATCGGCGCCCGGCGTGCCGCCGCATCCCACGCCGGTGCAGGTGGCCCAGGCCGCGCCCGTGCCGGCGCCCACGCCATCGTCCACACCTTCCTACACGCTGCCTCCGCAAGCCGCGCCTCAACCGGCGCCGCAAGCGGTGCCGCCGGCGCCTTCGCCCGATGGCTTTGCCGCGCTCTTCGCCGGTTTCGCCGCCCCGGCCGAAGAGCAGCAGCGGCCGACCGTTGCCGTCGATCTGGCCGCGATCCAGGCCGCCAACGAGCGTGCTGCTGCCGAAAAGGCGGCGGTCGAGGCGCGCCAGGCGGCCCAAGCCAAGAAGCTGGCCGACGCCAAGAAAGCCGCTGCCGACAAGAAGGCTGCGGCCGAAAAGAAGCTGGCCGATGCCAAGAAGGCCGAGGAAGCGCACAAGGCCAAGGAAGAGGCCAAGCGGCTTGCCGCCAATCCGGCGCGCACCTGGGTTCAGGTGCTGACCGGTGGCAACCGCGCCAAGATGGGCAAGGAATGGGCCGGGCTTCAGGCCAAGGCTCCCGAATTGCACGGCCGCAAGGCCTATGTCACATCGTGGAACCGGGTCTATCGCCTGGTCACCGGGCCATTTCCCAGCGATGCCGCCGCGCAGGAATTTGTGGCCAAGCTCAAGGCAAAGGGCGTCGGTGCCTTCCAGTTCGACAGTCCGGCCGGGCAAGCGATGGACGGTGTTTCTGCAAAGTAGGACGGTGTTGAGAAATCGCCCCTCCTTTTCGCAAGGAGGGGTTGGGGGTGGTGCGAAGCCTTGCGCCAGGGTTCGATCACCCGCCAACCCGCTCCTCTAACGAGGAAGGGGAGCGATTGACCTGCTTGTCCACAAGTTTTGCACAGCCTTGTCGAGTTTTGCCCAAGCCTGGGCTAACGGTCGATTGTCGGCGGCAATTCGCTCCGCGATGGATCGAATGGAAACCACGGCTGCCGGCAACGGCGTCGGCATTGTCGCCGGCATGGGCACCGTGTGAGGGGGCGTGATGATGCGAACCGGCCACGACGACAGCGACCGCGACGACGCCGCGCCGGTGGACATGCTCGCTTCCCTGTTCGAAGCGCGGGGCTGGCCCTGCGAATTCGTGTCGGACGATGAAATCCATGGGGAAGTGCAGGGCTCCTGGGCCACGTACCAGTTGCGTTGCATCTGGCGGCCCGAGGATCATGTGCTGCAGATCCTCTCGCTGCCCGACATTCGCGTGCCCGATGACAAGAGGGCTGCGATGTTCGAAGTCATGGCGCTGATCAACGAGCAGGTCTGGCTCGGCCATTTCGACATCTGGTCCAACGGCAGCGTGCTGCTCTATCGCCACGGGCTGATGCTGGGCGACGACGGCCTGCTCAGCCTGCACCAGGCGCAAGTCGCCATCGAGGCGGCGGTGGACGAGTGCGACCGCTTCTACCCCGCTTTCCAGTTCATCCTCTGGGGTGACAAGAGCCCGGCCGATGCGCTGGCCAGCGCGCTGGTCGATGCCGCTGGCGAAGCCTGACGGAGCCTTTTGCTGATGACCTATTCCTTCCTTCAGTTCGGCTGCGGCAACATGGGCGGCGCCATGCTCACCGGCTGGCTGGCCAGCGGCATTGCGCCGGCGGCCTTCACCGTGGTCGATCCCCATCTGCCCCAGGCGCCAGCGGGCGTGCGCCTGCTGCGCAATGCCCCGGTGGGGGAAGCGCCGCCGCGTTTCCTGATGCTGGGCTTCAAGCCGCAGGGCCTGGCGGCTGCGGCCCCGGCAATCGCACCCCTGGTGGGTGACAACACTGTGGTGCTCTCGATTCTCGCAGGGGTAGACCTCGCCACGCTGCGCGCGCGCTTTCCTGGCGCGGCGGCGGTGGTGCGGGTGATGCCCAACCTGGCCGCGGCGCTGGGCAAGTCGCCCATCGCGCTGGTGGGCGATGGCACCGACGCGATCAATGCCGAAGTCACGCACCTCATGGCGCCCCTTGGCACGGCCGAATGGCTTTCGGGCGAAGACCAGATGGATCTGGTGACGGCGCTGGCCGGATCGGGCCCGGCGTTCATCTATCGCGTGATCGATGCGCTGGCAGCAGGCGCTGCGGCGCTGGGCTTGCCGCGCGATCAGGCAGACCGGCTGGCCCTCGCCATGGTCGATGGCGCTGCGGCATTGGCCGCTGCGTCCGACTATGGTCCGGGAGAACTGGCGCGTCGCGTGGCCAGCCCGGGTGGCACCACGCAAAAGGGGCTCGACGTGCTCGATGCCGATGATCGCCTGGCGCTGCTCATGCAAGACACCTTGCGCGCGGCGCGCGATCGCAGCGCTGAAATGACCCAGGAAGCCCGCGCCGCCGGCTGACCTGGCCTGCTCGGGAATGCATCCGTAAATACACTTTGTCACACTTGTCCTGCGCCGGTTTCGCTTGAAAGCGGCGCGGGGAAGGCCGATATTGCATCCATGGGCATTTTGCCCGCAATGGAGAAAGTGCAAGCCATGGCAAACTGGAACGACCCTCAGCCCACGAAGACGGGCTTCGGCGCGTCTCCGAGCCTATCGGGTGCATTCGGCCGCGGCGAAGTGTTCGACGCCGGCCTGCGTCGCTACATGCTTTCGATCTACAACTACATGGCCTCGGGCGTGTTGCTGTCGGGCGTGGTCGCACTGGTGTTCGCCACCAGCGGCATGGCCGCCGCCGTGTTCGGCACCCCGTTGCGCTGGGTGGTCGCGCTCGCGCCGCTCGCCTTCGTGATGGTCATGAGCTTTGGCATCAACCGCATTTCCACCGGCACGCTCAAGGCGCTGTTCTGGGCGTTCAGCGTGACGATGGGCCTGTCGCTCTCGTCGATCTTCTTCGTCTACACCGGCGCGTCGATCGCAGCCACGTTCTTTGCCACCGCCGGCGCCTTCGCGGGGCTCAGCCTGTTTGGCTACACCACGCGCAAGAGCCTGTCGGGCATGGGCACGTTCCTGATCATGGGGCTGTTCGGCCTGATCATCGCGTCGGTGATCAACCTGTTCCTGGCTTCACCGGGCCTGGCCTGGGGCATCAGCTTCCTGGGCGTGCTGATCTTCGCGGGTCTCACCGCCTATGATACGCAGCGCCTCAAGGAGCAGTATGCCTATGTCGCCGGCACCGCGATGATGGACAAGGTCGTGGTGATGGGTGCGCTGACGCTCTACCTCGATTTCATCAACATGTTCACCTCGCTTTTGCAACTGATGGGCGATCGTCGCTGATCGTGCCATTGCCTGCTGCGGCGGGCATAGGTTAGATTACGTGCCCGGCAACCTTTTCGGTTGTCGGGCATTTTCCTTTTCGGGAAAGCAGGTTACCTAATTCAGTCAGCTTTCAGAAAGGTTTGGCGCTTCACCACAAGCGCCGTTCACGTGATCCGGGGTCTGCCATGGTGGGAATGTTGCGCACCAGCGCCAAAAACAGTGTTGAAAATCAAAGGGGGGAAATGGCCATGTTGCACCGACGCCGGACACGGATTTGCGCCTACGCGCTGACCGCTGCGCTGGGTATGGCCCTGGCCGGCTGCGCTGCCAAGGCCCCGCCGCCGCCCCCTCCGCCGCCGCCCCCGCCGCCCAAGGTGGTGATCGTGCCGGCGCGGCCCACGCCGCCCAATGGTGCCAGTGCCAATCTCACCGTGCCGCCGCTGGCGGCCACGGGCCTGCGCGAATCGGTCAACCGCAACATCACCCCGGCGCAGATGGTGTGGAACCTGCGTTCGGCCTACAACGTCGCCGCGCTCAATTGCACAGGCGCACGCCATGCCGATCTGCTGCCGCTCTATCGCACGTTCCTGAAATCCCACGCCAAGATGTTGGACAAGGCCAACAAGACGGTGGATCAGGAATTCAAGGCCAAGTTCGGCGCACAGTTTATCGCCCCGCGCGAACAGTACATGACCGCCGTTTACAACCACTACGCCCTGCCGCCCACGATGAGCGACTTCTGCGACGCCACACTGGCCGTTGCGCGCGACGCGGCCACCATTCCCCCGGCGGAGCTGGAATCTTTCGCCGTGCGCAGCCTGCCCAATATCGAGATCGTGTTCGACGCGTTCTATCGCCGGTACGACCAGTACCGCACCGATCTGGCCATCTGGCGCACGCAATATGGCGATGCCCAGCCTGGGACGCGGCTGGTCATTCCGGTCGTGGCGAGCGAGGGCACCAACCAGGGCGCCACGCCCGCGCCGGCCACCGGGGCGCTCTAAAAAAGATCGAAATTTGCTCTTGGCGCCGCCATGCCTCTGCGCTAATGGCGGCGCTCCCGAAGCGAGGGACGCCTTGGCGATCCCGCTTTGGAAGATACTGGAACGGGGCCGTAGCTCAGCTGGGAGAGCGCGTCGTTCGCAATGACGAGGTCAGGGGTTCGATCCCCCTCGGCTCCACCAGTATAAAATTGAACGGATCGGTTCCATTTCCGGTCCCCATGCTCGCCAGCCTGCAGCCAGCCTGAATTCCGACGCGCCATCAGCCGACGGGCCGGGTGGGCAAAGCGGGCCTTGGCGCAATCGGCGTTTGCTGAAAAGGCGCGCCGGCGGCGCCATTTCAGGACTGCCGGATTTAAACGCCATGCATTTTCTCGACCAGGCCAAGATCTTCATCCGCTCAGGGCAGGGTGGCCCCGGTGCGGTCAGCTTCCGCCGCGAGAAATACGTCGAATACGGCGGCCCCGATGGCGGCGATGGCGGCAAGGGCGGCGACATCATTTTCGAGGCGGTGACCGGGCTCAATACCCTGATCGACTTCCGCTATACCCAGCATTTCAAGGCGCAGCGCGGCCATGGCGGCGCGGGCAAGAACCGCACCGGCGCGGGCGGCAACGATCTGGTGATCAAAGTGCCGGTGGGCACGCAAGTGCTGGATGACGATCGCGAAAACGTGCTGCTCGATCTCACCGAGCCGGGGCAGCGCGTGGTGCTGCTGCGCGGCGGCGATGGCGGACGCGGCAACCTTTCGTTCAAATCGTCCACCAACCGCGCCCCGCGCCAGTGCGGGCCGGGCTGGCCGGGCGATGAAATGTATGTGTGGCTGCGGCTCAAGCTTTTGGCCGATGCCGGGCTGGTGGGCCTGCCCAACGCGGGCAAATCCACCTTCATCAACCAGATCACCAACACCAAGGCCAAAGTGGGCGATTACGCGTTCACCACGACGCGTCCGCAACTGGGCGTAGTGCGCCACCGCGCGCGTGAATTCGTGCTGGCCGACATTCCCGGCCTGATTGCGGGCGCGGCCGAAGGGGCGGGGATCGGGGATCGTTTCCTGGGCCATATCGAGCGTTGCCGCGTGCTGATCCACCTGATCGACATTCACGGCACCGATCCGGCCGAGGCGTTGCAGATCGTGGAAGACGAACTCGAAGCCTATGGCGCCGGCCTGGAAGACAAGCCGCGTCTGGTGGCGCTCAACAAGATCGATCTGGTCGATGCCGAACTGGTGCGCGCGTTCTCGCGCGAGTTGATCGAGGCCGGCGCGACGCGGGTGTTCCCGATTTCCGGCGCGACCGGCAAGGGCATGGATGACTTGCTCGACGCCGTGCTCGACCATCTGCCTGCCGCCACCGCGACGGAGCGGCCCTCGGGCGAAGTGGAAGATGCGGCCGACGCCAAGCCCTGGTCGCCGTTCTGATGTTTGGGGTTGGGGGTGGTGTGGGGCCAGGTGCAACCTGAGCCACACCCCCCAAGCCCAACCGTGTCACAATTCCTTCAAGCGCCCTTCACCTGCCCGGCCATTTGGCCTAAGCCGCGCCGATCATGCGCATTCGCCAGCTTTCCCATCTCGCCGATCCCGCCCTTTGCCCCCGCCTTGTGATCAAGGTCGGCTCGGCTTTGCTGGTGGGGAAGGACGGGCAGCCACGCCGCGAATGGCTGGCGGCGCTGGTGGCTGAAATCGCCGCCGCGCGCGAGGCGGGGCAGCAGGTGATCGTGGTATCTTCGGGCGCGATTGCGCTGGGCGCGCGCAAGCTGGGCCTGGCCAAGGGCGGGCGGGGCAGCCTGGCCGATGCACAAGCCTCTGCCTCGGTTGGGCAGATTGCGCTGGCGGGGTTGTGGGCCGAACTGCTGGCCGGCCACGGCATCACCGCCGCGCAGATCTTGCTGACGCTGGAAGACCTGGAAGACCGCCGCCGCTATCTCAATGTCACGGCCACGCTGGGCCGGCTGCTGGCCGCTGGTGCGGTGCCGGTGATCAACGAAAACGATTCGGTGGCGACCCAGGAAATCCGCTTTGGCGACAATGACCGGCTGGCGGCGCGGGTGGGCCAGGCCGCTGCCGCGCAGGGCGTGCTGCTGCTGTCCGACATCGACGGGCTCTATGATCGCGATCCGCGCCTGCCCGATGCCGTGCGCATTCCCGTGGTGCAGGGGGTGACGCCCGAAATTCACGCCATGGCCACGGGTGGCTCCTCGTCCGGCCTGGGATCGGGCGGCATGACGTCGAAACTGCAGGCGGCCGAAATTGCCGAAATGGCCGGCATGGCCCTGGCGATCATCGACGGGCAGCCGGTTTCGCCGATTGCCGCTGCGTTTGGCACCACGCGTGGCACGCTGTTCCTGCCGCGCCGCCGCCACACCGCGCGCAAGGCCTGGCTGGGTGGGCGGCTGCGCATGCGCGGCACGGTGACGGTCGATGCGGGTGCCGCGGCGGCTTTGGCACGGGGATCGAGCCTGCTTGCTGCCGGGGTCACGGGCATTGCCGGCGATTTCGCACGTGGCGATGTGGTTGCCGTGCTGGGCCCCGATGGGCAGACCCTGGCGCGCGGGTTGGCGGAATACGATGCGGCCGAAGCGGCGCGCCTGCTGGGCCATCCGTCTTCCGCCCATGAAGCAATCCTGGGCTATGCCCCGCGCTCGGCGCTGATCCATCGGGACCAGATGGTGCTGTTGTGAGGGGCCGCACATGATGGCCCTGCGCCAAAGGCCCGGCGAATTGCTGGCGATCACCGGGGCCACCGGCTTTGTTGGCCAGGCGGTGCTGGAACAGGCAGCGCGCTGCGGGATCGACGTGCGCGCGCTGACCCGCCGCCCGCAGCCGGCGCGTGGTGGCGTGGAATGGGTGATGGGCGATCTGCACGATAGCGCGGCGCTCAAGCGGCTGGTGCGGGGCGCGGGTGTGGTGCTGCATATTGCCGGGGTGGTGAACGCGCCCGATGAAGCCGGCTTTCACGCCGGCAACGTGTCGGGCACGCTCAATGTGGTCAACGCGGCGCTCGCCGGCGGGGTGGAGCGGTTCATCCACGTCTCCTCGCTTTCGGCGCGCGAACCGCAGCTTTCGGTCTATGGTGCCAGCAAGCGCAAGGGCGAGATGATCGTGCGCGCGTCCAGCCTGGATTGGACCGTGGTGCGCCCGCCGGCGATCTATGGCCCGCGCGACACCGAGATGTTCGAACTGTTCAAGTTGGCGCGCAAGGGGCTGGTGCCCCTGCCGCCCGAAGGGCGCGCTTCGATCATTCACGTCAGTGATCTGGCGCGGCTGCTGCTGGCTCTCGTGCCGGGTGGCGAAGACGTAACGAGCCAGACATTCGAGCCCGACGATGGCGTGCCCGGCGGCTGGAGCCACACCGACTTGGCCCGGGCCATCGGCTTGGCGGTGGGCAAGCGGGTCAAGCCGCTGCCCCTGCCGCGCGGCGTGCTGGAATGGGCCGCCAAGGCCGATCGCTGGGCTCGCAAGGACAAGGCCAAGCTCACGCTCGATCGCGTGGGCTATATGTGCCACCCCGATTGGACTGTGAGCGACGGCGCGCGGCCACCCGCCAGCCTGTGGGAACCGCAAGTGGAAACCACGCTGGGCCTGCATGCAACGGGAGCGTGGTACAAGGAAGAGGGCTGGCTGTAAGGGGCAAGGCCGCGCCCGCCTGCGTCGTCCTTGCATTGCCGGCCCATCCGCGCGAGCCTGCGCGCAGGCCATGGCCGGAACGATCCTGATCTGGACGAACGCCGCGCCAATCAGCGCCAACGCAGCTGCGCGGCAGGGGGTGATCGCGGACTGGCGCTATCCCGCGGGCGCGCGATTGCGTTTTGCGGGCGGCGGCGCGTTTAACGTCCTGCTTCGGTTGCCCTGCAAGCCGCAGGCAGGCCTTAGGCTTCGTCCAGCGATTTCCGCTTTGCCTCTGCCCAGCGCTTGCCTTCATCGCCACCCCACAACAGCCAGGCGATGAAACCGGCGGAGGGATCGTCGTCGCTGTCCCACTGGTGGCTTTGACCGCTCTTGTCGACGGCATGGCGCGCGAAATAGCTTGCCATCGCCTTGACGTCTTTTTCGCTGACGGTGCGGCGTTCGGCCAGCTGGTGCGCGCGCTTGACGCCCACGTCCGTTCCGCCCCGGTTGAACTTTTCACGCAGCCTGAGACCGCGCTTGGCGTTGGCCGCCATCTTGTGCGTGGGCGTGAAGCTCTGGGTCGCCATGCCTCACTCCTTGCTCAAGGCCTGGGGTTTGTGCGCCGCGCGCGCGCCTTCGTCCGTTTCGACGATTACCTGCGGGTTATCCGGCGACGCGGCAACCTTGTGGCCCTTGATCCTGGTCTCGCTGGTGACCTTTTTCACGACCTTGCCGTGCGCGGTGCCGCCACTGCTGTTCCATTTTACCTTGGTGCCTTTGCGGAGCGTTTCGGCCATGGTCGTTTCCTCTTGCTATGCAATCGAAAACGAGACGTGACCCAGGCCGTTCCCAGGCGGCTGTGGGGCAACGCGGCAGTGCCCGCTATTAGCCTGCGGTCAGGGCCCGTCCCGCCTCGTGCGGCAGCCGTAGCGCGCTGATCAGGCCGCCCAGTGACAGGACCGCCATCGCGATGAACGCGAAGCGGTAATCCGCCCCGGCGCCCGCAAGGCCCAGCGTGCCGGCGAGGGCTTCACCCGCGTGCACGCTCATCGCTGCCGCAGTCACGCCAGCAGCGGCGCCCAGTTGCAGGATGGTGTTGAACAGGCCGTTGGCGTCACCCATCGCGGCGGAATCCACATCGGCGAACGCGAGGGTGGAGAGGGTGGAGAACTGGAGCGAGCGCCCCAGGCCGTTGATATAGAGCAGCACGGCCACCAGCGGCGCAGGGGAGTGGGGGCCGATCGCCGCAAGTGAAACCAGCGAGGCGGCGCACAGGACACCGTTGACGATCAGCACGGGGCGGTGGCCAAAGCGGCGCAGGATGCGTTCCACCATGGCTTTCATCGTGATGTCCCCGGCAAACAGCGCCACCACGAACAGGCCGGCGTGCACCGCGCCAAATCCGAAGCCGGCCTGCATCATCAGCGGCAGCAGGAACGGAACCGCGCCGATCGCCATGCGGGTGAGCGTGCCGCCGCTGACCGCCGCGCGGAACGATGGCGTCCTGAGCGCGGCCAGATCGAGCAGCGGATTGGCGCTGCGCCGCAAGTGGGCCATGGTGACAGCAAGCACGGCAAGGCCGGCGGCGACAAGGCCCAGGCCCAGCGCGTCGATCCGGCGGGCGCTGTGTTCGAAGCCGATCTGCAGGGCAAACACGCCCACGGCGGTGAGGGCAAAGCCCGTCCAGTCGAACCGGCGGCGTTCACCGCGCACATCGGGGATCAGCCACAGCGCCGCAGCCAGCGCCACGATGCCCAGCGGCACGTTGAAATAGAAGATCCAGCGCCAGCCAAGGTGTTCGGTGATGAAGCCGCCCACCGGCGGGCCGACCACGGGGGCAAACAGCGCGGGCCAGATGAGCGCAGACAGCGTTGCGATCAACTGGTCGCGCGGGGTGTGGCGCATCACCACCAGCCGCCCAACCGGGGTCATCATGGCGCCGCCAACGCCCTGGAACACGCGCAGGGCAACGAATTCCGGCACCGATTGCGCCTGGCCGCACAGTGCCGAAGCCAGGGTGAAGATGGCGATCGCGGTGACGAAGACGCGGCGCGAGCCGAAACGGTCTGCCAGCCAGCTGCTAGCCGGGATCAGCACGCCCAGCGCGAGCAGATAGGCCGAGATGCCGATATCGAGCGCCACCGCCGTGGTGCGGAAGGTCTGTGCCATCGACGGCAGGGCGGTGGTAAGGATGGTGCCGTCGAGAATTTCCATGAACAGCGCGCCGGTGACCAGCCACATGATCAGGCGGCGGCGCAGCGGGGTGATCTCTTCGGTCAAGGGCGGGGCTTTCCTGGCGGGGGGCTGCGCCGGCCTTGGCCAAAGCGAGGCGCGGGATCAAGCCCGGCGCAACGATGAAATTTATCGTTGCGGTTATTGCGGTTTGATCAAAACACCGGTTCGTAGCCGGGGGGGAGTTCGCCCCCACCTTTGCTCTCGTCGTCGTCCTTGGCGCCGGGCACGTGGATGCCGCATTCGGTCTTGTCCCAGCCTTTCCAACGGCCCGAGCGCGGGTCTTCGCCCGGCGCCACCTTGCTGGTGCAGGGGGCGCAGCCGATCGACGGATAGCCCTGGGCCACCAGCGGGTGATGGGGCAGGCCATGGACGGTGAAATAGGCTTCCAGCGCGTCCTTGGTCCAACTGGCGAGCGGATTGATCTTGAGGCGGCCGGCCGCATCGCTGCTGTCCAGCTCGAACCGGGGCAGGCCGGCGCGGGTCGACGACTGGAAGCCCTTACGCCCGGTGATCGTGGCATCCAGCCCGGTCAGGGCCTTGGCCAGCGGCACCACCTTGCGGATTTCGCAGCAGCCATCCGGGTCCCAAGACCAGCGCAGGCCGGCTTCGTCCTTTTTCGCGATCACCGCGGCATCGGGTTCGAGCACGACGAGATTGGTCAGCCCAAGCTGCGCCACCAGAGCATCGCGATAGGCCAGCGTCTCGGGGAAATGCTTGTGCGTATCGAGGAACAGCACGGGCGTGGCCGGATCGACCTGGGCCACCAGGTGTAGCAGCACCGCACTTTCCGCGCCGAAGCTGGAGACGACGGCCACCCGGCCGGCAAGCCCTTCACCCAGCACCGCCGCCAGCATTTCTTGCGTGCTGGCCTGCGCAAACCGCGCGTTGAGCGCGGCCACGTCATCCGCGGTAAAGCGCGGCGCGGTGTCGAGGATGTCGGGCGTGCGGGCGGGGCTGGCCATGGCTTCAGGCCCCTTGCTTGCCGTGGCGGGCGGCCCAGATCGGCGCGCGGCCATCGACGGTCTTCTGGTAGACTTCGCTCCAGGTGGCAAAGGCGGCTTCGGCCTGCTCTGCGCTGATCGGCTTTTCCGGCGCAAAGGAATCGAAGCCGCAGCGCCGCATGTGCGAAAGCTGATCGACCAGCACATCGCCCACGGCGCGCAATTCGCCGGTATAGCCGCGTTCGCGCAAGCTGCGGGCGGCCGAATAGCCACGCCCGTCGGCATAGTTGGGGAAGTTCACTTCGATCAGCGCGATGCGATCGAGGTAGGGCAGCAAGGCCAGGGCATCATCGCCCGGCTCGATCCGCACGGCCGTGGCATTGCCTTGCGCGGCAAAGGAATCGACGGTCACGGCCGGATCGCCCACCGGCTCGTCATCGCGATAGCGCAGGACGGACTCAACCATAGATCGCCTCCTTGAACGGGGCCATGCCGATGCGGCGATAGGTATCGAGGAAGCGTTCCCCGGCATCGCGGCGGGCGAGATAGACGTCGGTCACCTTTTCGATGGCATCGACCACGCCGTCTTCGGAGAAGCCCGGCCCGGTGATGGTGCCGAGTGAGGTATCGGCGCTTTCCGCCCCGCCAAGCAAAAGCTGGTAGTTTTCAACGCCCTTGCGATCCACGCCGAGGATGCCGATGTGGCCGGCGTGGTGGTGCCCACAGGCGTTGATGCAGCCCGAGATCTTGAGCTTCAGCTCACCCAGCTCACGCTGGCGGCCAACGTCGGCAAAGCGATCGGTGATCTTTTGCGCCAGGGGGATCGAGCGGGCATTGGCGAGCGCGCAGTAATCCAGGCCCGGGCAGGCGATGATGTCGGTGATCAAGTCAAGGTTGGGCGTGGCGAGGCCCGCTGCATCAAGCGCCTGCCAGACGCGATAGAGATCGGCCTTCTTCACGTGGGGCAGCACGATGTTCTGCGCGTGGCTGACGCGCAGTTCATCGAGGCTGTGGTCGCGCGCCAGATCGGCCATCAGGCGGATCTGGTCGGCGCTGGCGTCACCGGGAATGCCGCCGGTCGGCTTGAGGCTGATCGTGACGATGGCATAGCCCGGCTGCTTGTGGGCGTGGACGTTCTGATCCACCCACAGCGCGAAATCGGGATCGCTGAGGTCCAGATCGTCAAGCAGGCCGCTTTCCAGGCCAGGGTCGGCGAACATCGCCTTGATGCGTTCGAGTTCTTCTGGCGGCGGTTCGAGGCCCTGGGTGAGGATGTGGGCGAACTCTTCCTGCACCTGGCGGCTGTATTCGGCCACGCCGATTTCATGGACGAGGATCTTGATCCGCGCCTTGTACTTGTTGTCGCGCCGGCCGTGGCGGTTGTAGACGCGCAGGGCCGCTTCGAGAAAGCTGATCATCTGCAGCGGGGGCACGAATTCGGCAATGCACGGCGCGATCATCGGGGTGCGGCCCATGCCGCCGCCGGCAAAGAACTTGCAGCCGATTTCGCCCGCTTCGTTCTTCACGATCTGGATGCCGATGTCGTGCAGGCGCATGGCCGCGCGGTCGGTGTCACTGGCGATGATCGCCACCTTGAACTTGCGCGGCAGGTAATCGAATTCCGGGTGGAACGTGGACCACTGGCGCAGCAGTTCGGCATAGGGGCGCGGATCGGCCACTTCGTCGGCGGCAGCGCCGGCAAAGTGATCCGACGTGGTGTTGCGGATGCAATTGCCGCTGGTCTGGATCGCGTGGAGCTGGACCTTGGCGAGGTCGGCCAGGATATCGGGGGCATCGGCCAGCTTGATCCAGTTGTACTGGATGTTCTGGCGCGTGGTGAAGTGGCCATAGCCGCGGTCGTACTTGTCGGCGATATCGCCCAGCACGCGCATCTGCGCGGAATTGAGCGTGCCATAGGGCACCGCAACCCGCAGCATATAGGCGTGGAGCTGCAGGTAGAGCCCGTTCTTGAGGCGCAGCGGCTTGAACTGGTCTTCGGTCAGTTCGCCCGAAAGGCGGCGCGCGACCTGGCCACGGAATTCGGCCACGCGGGCATCGACCATCGCCTGGTCGTGTTGATCGTATTGATACATCGTCAGATTACCCAGGTGCCGGCCTGCGGATCGGCAGGCTTGAGCGAAAGATCGAGGCGAACGGTGGGGCCAAGGGCGCGGATGCGATCCTTGATGTGGGCCGGGCGCACGGTGCCGTCCGGGCCGGCAAAGGCGTCGATCACATGGGTGTCGGTCACCACCTGCTTGGCGTTTTCGCGCGCGATGATGGCATCGGCATCGTGATCTACCGCCACGGCGTTGTCGACATGGCGCGACCAGCCTTCACCGGTCCACCAGATCACGTCGCCGGTGCGCAGATCGCTGCCGGTGATCACTTTGATCTTGTCCGTCACCGGGATCTTGTCGCTCATCGCGCGGCCTCCACCACCTGCTGCAATTCCATGATATCTCCCCGCGCGGTCACTTCGCCAATGACGATCAGTGCCGGGCTCTTGATATGTTCGCGTGCCACCAGATCGGCCAGGCCCGCCAGCGCGCCCCTTACCACGCGCATCTGCGGGCGCGAGGCATTTTCGATCACGGCCACCGGCATGGTCGGCGCCAGGCCATCGGCCATCAGCTTTTCGGCAATGGCGGCGGCCGTGGCCACGCCCATGTAGATCACCAGGGTGCGGCCAACGCCTGCCAGGCCCGCCCAGTTCTGATCCGACAGGCCCTTGCATTGCCCCGCCACGAATGAGACGATCGACGCGTTCTCGCGGTGGGTGAGGGGGATCTGCGCCGATGCCGCCGCGCCCAGTGCCGCGCTGACGCCGGGCACCACCTGCACGGGCACCCCGGCGGCATGGCAGGCTTCCGCCTCTTCCCCGCCGCGCCCGAAGATAAAGGGATCGCCGCCTTTCAGGCGCACCACATCGTGGCCGGCCTGCGCCTCTGCCACCAGCAGCGCGTTAATCGCCTCTTGTGGCATGGTGTGGCGGGCGCGTTGCTTGGCTACCGAGATGAACCGGGCACCGCGCGGCACCATCGCCAGGATGGCCGGATCGACCAGGCCATCATGAACCACCAGCCTTGCCTTCATCAGCAGGCGCGCGGCGCGCAAGGTCAGCAGATCGGGATCGCCGGGGCCGGCGCCGACCAGGAACACGGTTCCGCAAGGTGTGGGATCAGTCATGGTGGCGCATGTGGCCCCACCCAAGCCATCCTGCCAGCGAGAATGGATTGGGCAGGGGCTAGGCGAACTTTAGGGCGGCCCCGGCACGGCCGCTCGCGCCCGCAGCACGGCTTGTCGAACAGGATCAATTTCGCGGCAATGGGTTAACGCACCGCCGCGCCGCCGCAGTGGCGGCTATGCGCGGTTGCAGCGGTGCTGGGCGCGCCGCTGGCCCGGCGCAACTTAACCAATTTCCCCAAAGATTTGTTGATCTACGCACACCGATCATGGGCGCCAGGGTTCAATAAATCTCGGGCGGGCCGATCACCGAGGACCAATCATGCGTTTCTACCTCGCAACGTCTTTCATATTTCCGCGCTCCTTGCGGCTGCGGCTGTTCACGGTGTGCTTTGTCACCACGCACGTGCCATTGGCCAGCTATTGCGCTTGGGGCCTTGCCACAGGCCGCATCGAACTGGCCGAATTCGTGCTGTTGACGCTGGCCACCGTGATCGGCGCGATCATGGCCTTGCTGGGGATCGGTGCGCTGCTCGATCCGATCCATGTCCTGGCGCAAAGTCTCAACACCGCCGAGAACCCCGCGCTGCCGCCGGCAATGGATGTGATCCAGTCGCTCTATGCCGGCGTGCACCGCGCCGCCGTGTCCACCGGGGCACAGATCCAGGCGCTGGTGGTGGCGGCGCAGGAAGATGCGCTGACCGGCATTCTCAACCGGCGGGGTTTCCTGGATGAGATCGTCACGCTGATCAACGACGGGGTGCGCGGCTGCGTGGTGCTGCTCGACGTCGATTACTTCAAGTCGGTCAACGACACGCTGGGCCATGACGAGGGCGACCGCATCCTGGGCGCGCTGGCGGCCTTGCTGTCGCGCCAGACACGCCGGGTGGACCTGGTCGCGCGCTGGGGCGGCGAGGAATTCGTGGTCTTCCTGCCCGGTTGCGTGGAGGAAGAGGCCAGCCGGATCATGGGCCGCATTGCCCAGGTCATGCGCCAGGCCCCGATCGGGCAGGTTGGCGGCCGGGCCATCACCTTTTCCGCCGGGATCAGCGCCTGTACCGATGGCGACGTGGCGGCCGCCGTCCTGCGCGCCGACGAAGCGCTCTATTGCGCCAAGGATCGTGGGCGCGACCAGGTGGTGTGCCATGCCACCCAGCGGGACGAGCAACTGGCCACGTTGCCACGACCCTGAGTTCGCCCAATCCGGTATCATCCGCGACGAAACGAAGCGACGGAAAGCAGGCGTTGCGGCGTTCAACCCCATACCAGGCACAGGAAACACGCCTGGATCAATGGCAAGACGAGGTTGATATGAACAAGATCCTGCTGACAGCGGCCGTTGCGGTCGCTTCCCTCGCGGCAACGGCCCCGGCGCTGGCGCGCGATGGTTGTGGCGCGGGCTGGTATCGCGCCTGGGACGGCCGCTGCTATGCCATGGGGCGCACGGTCGTAGTCGAACGGCCGGTCTATGGCTACGGCTATGGCTATTATCGTGGCTGGCATGGCTATGGGCCGCGCTATCACGAATGGCATCGCGGCTGGCGCTATCGCTGATCGCCATGGCGGGCAGGGGCGGGGGCCGCCCCTGTCACGGCCTGGCTGCGCCGTAGCCTGGCCGGATCGTTGACAGCGCGCCTTGCAGCCTCGCATTCTGCACCATCTTGACCGAACGGCGGGCCTTGGGCATAGCGCGGGCCAAGGCGATGGATTTCCGCCGGGCCTTTGGCCGAACCGCCCGCCACGCCGCAAGGCGCCAGGGCTGATGATTCCTACCTGAAACCAGTGGCCCCATGATGGTTCATGCCGGCCCGTGCAACAGGAGGAATCGTGCGCGCATTTTTCACCCGTTCTCCCGTCTTGATGACCCGCCTTCGCTTCGTGCTGGCGCTGCTTGCCATGGCCCTGGCTGTGGGCACGGCCTGCGCTGGCTTTCTGTGGGCGCTGGACGCGGCCACGCGGACACGCTTCGCCGCGTCCTGGCTGCTCTATGGCCTGCCGCTGTGCGGGGTGGGCGTGGCCTGGCTCTATCGCCGGTTCGGGGCGCGGGCCGAAGGCGGCAATAACCTGATCCTGGACGAAATTCACGAGCCGGGCGGCGGCGTGCCCCTGGCCATGGCGCCACTGGTGGTGATCGGCACGGTGGCGACGCACCTGTTCGGTGGATCGGCCGGGCGCGAAGGGACGGCGGTGCAACTGGGCGGCAGCCTGGCGCACGGGCTGGTCGATCGGCTGGCGCTGACGGGCAAGGCGCGGCGCCTGCTGTTGATGGGCGGCGTGGCCGCCGGCTTTGGTGCGGTGTTCGGCACCCCGCTGGCCGGTGCGGTGTTCGCGATCGAGGTGCTGGCGCTCGGCGGGTTGGACCTGGCCGCGCTGGTGCCGTGCCTGGCGGCGGCGCTGGCCGGCGATTTCGCCTGCCGCCTGTGGGGCGTGCATCACACACCCTATCCACACGTCGATTTGCCGCTGACCGAGCCGCTGGCCAATCTGGCCGGCTTTGCCACGCTCTTGGCCAAGGCCGCACTGGTGGGCGTGGCCAGCGGGGCCGTGGCGCGCCTGTTTGCCGAGGCGAACCATGGTTTTGCTGACCTGTACAAGCGCTTTGTGGCCAATCCGCTGTGGCGCCCGGCAATCGGCGGGGCTCTGGTGATTGGCCTGACGTTTGCGTTCGGCACGCAGGACTATCTTGGCCTTGGCGTGCTCTCGGCCCATCCGGGTGCACCGACCCTGCCGGGTTTCTTCTTGGCGCCGCCCGATCGCTGGAGCTGGCTGATCAAGCTGGTCTTTACCGTGGCGACCTTGAGCGCCGGGTTCAAGGGCGGCGAAGTGACGCCGCTGTTCTTCATCGGTGCAGGGCTTGGTTCCGCCTTGGCGCCCGTGCTTGGGCTGCCGGTGCCGTTGATGGCCGCGATGGGCATGATCGCGCTGTTCGGTGCAGCGGCGAATACCCCGGTCGCCTGCGCGGTGATGGGGCTGGAACTGTTCGGCATCGATGCGGCGCCGGCGCTGATCGTGGCTTGCGTCAGCGCCTATCTCGCCTCGGGCCACGGCGGCATCTATCTTTCGCAGCGGATCGCCCGGCCCAAGTGGCCACGCCGCAGCGGCGGAGCATCACTGCGGGCCGTGCGCCGCGTCTGGCTGTGACGGCGGCGCCGGTTCAAGCAATGCCCGCAGCGCGGCGGTATCGCGCAGGCGCACGTCCGATTGCGGAAAGGGCACTTCCACGCCGTGCTGCTGGAACAGCCGCCACAGCGCGCGCAACACCTGGCTGCGCACGTTGGCCGTGCCTTCTTCGGGATCTTCGATCGTCACATAGATCGCCATCTCGATCCCGTTGACGCCGAGCGCCGTGACCACCACCGACGGCCCCGGTTCGGCCAGCACGCGCGGCGCGGCGCGGGCGGCCTCCAGCATCAGCTTTTCGGCCAGGTCGATATCGGTGCCATAGGCCACGCTGATCGGGATGGTCAGCACGATCTGGGTGTTGGAGTACGACCAGTTTTCGACCTGGGTCGTCATCAGGATTTCGTTGGGAATCAGGTATTCACGGTGATCGCGCGTGGCCACCGAAACCGCCCGGATGCCGATCTTGCGCACCTGGCCCACGGTGTTGCCCTTGCCATCGTTGATGGCGATCACGTCACCGGGCTTGATCGAACGGTCCATCAACAGGATCAGCCCGGCAATCAGGTTGCCGAAGGTCTTTTGCAGGCCAAAGCCGATGGCGAGGCCAAAGGCGCCGGAAAAGACCGTCAGCGCTGTAAAATTGATGCCGAGCAGGTCGATGCCCATGAAGAACGCCAGCGCCCAGACCAGGAGCGAGACGATCTTTTCCCCCAGCACCTGCTGGGTGGAATCGAGACTGGTGGCGCGGGCAAAGAAATAGCGCGCCAGCTTGCTGCCCAGGCGGGCGAGCATGAACATGGCCACGACCACCAGCACCATCTTGGCGGCGTTGAACACCGAGATGTGGTAATGGCCGATATCAAAGCCCAGATCGTCGAGCGACTGGAGGAAATCGTTTACCTGGTGGTGCGCCTTGCGGCTCATCCAGCTCATTGTGCGGCAGCCCAGGCGGCCAGGGCCTGTTCCAGATCGGCGATCAGGTCGCCCGCGTCTTCCAGACCGATGGCCAGGCGCACGCCAAAGCGATCGGCGCTGTCCATGTCGGGACGCGGCCAGGGGCTGGCCGTGCGGATCGCGGCGGGATCGACCGGGGTGGCCAGGCTTTCGAACCCGCCAAAGCTGTAGCCGATGCCGAACAAGGTGAGCGCATCGATCAGGGCATCGCGCGCCTTGGCTGTGCCGCCCTTGAGCACGAAGCTGAACAGGCCGCACCCGCCGGTGAAATCGCGCCGCCAATATTCATGGCCGGGCGATCCTGGCAGCATCGGGCACAGCACGCGCGCCACTTCGGGCCGCGTGGCCAGCCATTGCGCCACGCTGAGCGCGGCCGCCGTTGCCGCTTCCAGCCGCAGGCCCATGGTGCGCAGGCCGCGCAGCATCATCGCCGCGTCGTCGGGCGAAACCACCAGGCCCAGGTTCTGGCTGCGCAGCCGCAGCTTGCCATACCAGGGGGCCGCGGCGGTGGCGCTGCCCATGACCACGTCGGAATGGCCGCTGACGTGCTTGGTCAGCGATGCAATGCTGATATCGGCGCCATGGGTCAGCGGGGCAAAGCCGAGAGGCGAAGCCCAGGTGTTGTCCACCAGGACGGTGAGCCCCTGCGCCTTGGCCGCGCCGATCAGGGCGGGCATGTCGGGCACTTCCATCGTCAGGCTGCCCGGCGCTTCCAGCAGCACGGCTGCAGCGCCGGGGCACAGCGCGGCGAACGCTGTGGTGTCCATCGGATCGAACCAGATCGTCTTCACCCCGAAATCGGCCAGCAGCCCACGCGCCATGGCGCGGCTGGGTTCATAGGCATTGTCGGTGAGCAGCAGGGTGTCGCCGGGGCGCAGCACGGTGAGCAGCGCGCCGGCAATCGCGCTGACGCCGGAGGGATAAAGCACGGTGCCGCCACCTTGCGCGCCCGGTTCCAGTTCGGTCAGCGCTTCGGCAAGCGCCCATTGCGTGGGCGCGCCGCGCCGGCCGTAATAGAAATGCCCATCGGCATTGCCGGGATGGCTGCGCAGCGCGGCCATGTCCGGGTAAAGGTGCGTGCTCGCGCGCCAGACCGGAGGATTGACCACCGCAGCGGGATGGCTGGCCGTGCCGGTCCATTCCGGACGGCGGCCGGCGGCAACGATTCGGGTGGCGGTTTGAAGCGGCCTGTCTTGCGGCGGCGTGTCGGAAGGGGCAGTCATGCCCGCGTGCAAAGCACAGTTGCGCTCGATCCGAAAGCCCGCATACCGTTGCGTCAGTCTACCAGGCAGGTGGCCGGGCCGGTTTCCTTCGGGGTGGCGGGATCGGCGCCCCATTCGCTCCAGCTGCCATCGTAAAGTGCAACGTCGCTCTTGCCGAGCAGGTGCAGGGCAAAGATCACGACATTGGCCGTCATTCCCGAACCGCAGCTGGCGATGACCGGCCGGCCGAGATCGACCCCGGCATCGGCAAAGGCGGCGCGCAGGCCTTCGGGCTTTTTCCAGGTGCCATCGGGGGCAAACAGGCTGGCATAAGGCACGTTGCGCGCGCCGGGGATGTGGCCGCTGGCCAGCGCAGGGTTGGTTTCCTTGACCTCGCCGGTAAAGCGCCCGGCGCCGCGCGCATCGACCAGTTGTTCGGCATGGCTGGCCAGGTTGGCCATGACCTGGTCCTTGGAACGCAGCGCACGCAAGTCGCTCCAGGCGGTGAAATGGCGGTGGCGCAGGGTTTCGCGCCCTTGGGCACAGGGCCGCCCTTCGGCCTTCCACTTGGCGATCCCGCCATCGAGCAAGGCCACGTTCTGCGCGCCGAACAGCGTGAGCAGGAACCACGCGCGGGTTGACGACTTGATCGGGCTGTCATCGTAAAGCACGATCCGGCTGCCGTCGCCCAGGCCCAGGCTTTGCATCCGGCTGGCGAATTTTTCCGCCGGTGGCAGCGTGTTGGGCAGGCCGGTGGCGCTGTCTACCAGGTTGCCCAGATCCATGAAGACCGTGCCGGGAATATGGCACGCTTCATATTCCAGCGCGGGATCGCGCCGGTGTTCGGGCAAAAAGCAACTGGCATCAACGATGCGCAGATCGCTCGCACCCATCTCGTTGGCGAGCCATTGGGTGGAGACCAGCGGTTCCATGAATTTCTCCTGCCTGCGTGCGACCCGTCTGGCGCGGGTTCATTTTGGGGACCGAACTTAAAGCCCAAGCGCGGTGGCGTCGATTGCAAAAATGGCCAATCGACGTGTGCCGTTTCGGCATTACAACGCCGGCAGCGGCATCGCGCGCTGGTCGAGCGCGTCGAACACGCGTGGACCCTGGTCCAGGCGGAAAGGTTGCAGCCGCGCCGCCTGATCGCCTGGGGCGGCGGGTTGGCCAACCAGGAACGCACCGTGGGCGTGCTGCGCGCCGCCATCGTCGGCCTTGGTCGCCCAGACGCTGGCGCGCACGATCGGCACGAACAATTGCGCCGCGCCGGCGCGAATCGTCAGGATGGACGATAGCGGCAGGCGCATTTCCGCAGCGACGGTGACGCTTTCGCCCGGCGCCAGTTGCTCCACCAGGCGCAGTGGCGGCAATTCAGGCCCGGCCAGGCCCAGCTGTTCGTCCATCGGGCGTGAGGCATGGGCCGAGGTCATGTCTCCCGACAGCGCAAGGTCGATCAGCGGCGCGGCGCCATGGTTGGTCAGCACCAGGCGGCAGGACAGCGTGGCGTTGACCAGCGTGGCACTGAGCCGATCGGCCAAGAGGGCCAGTTCAAGACCTGGTGCGGCCTGATCGGCCTGCGGCGGTACGGGCTGTGGCGGCGCGGGTTGCGGCGGCAGGGGCTGCGACGGCAGGGGCAGGGGGGGCGGCGCCGCGGGCGGCGAAGCGGCGGGCGTGGGCTTTGGCGCCGGCACCGGGGCGGGCGTGGGCTGCGCTTGCACCGGGGTGGCGCGGCGGCGGCGCAGCGCCAGCGCGGCGATGATCACGGCAAGCGCGCCAAGGCCGGCGGCCCAGGGCCACCATGCCGTGGCGGCGCCATCGCTGGCGGTGGCGGGGGCAAGCGGGGCAGGCGTTGCGCTGGTTTCGGGCGCCGGGGTGTCGGTGGCCGCTTCCAGCGCGGCGCTGGGTGATGGCTCGGGCACAGGCGATAGGCTTGGCGTTGGCGTCGTTTCCGGCGCGGGCGTTGCCGATGCAGCGGGTGTGGTCACGGCTGCGGGCGCGGGCGCGGGCGGCTTGGGCTGCGCCGCCGGGCGGCGCGTGGGCGCGGTGCGGTTTGGCGTGCCTTGGGGCAGCACCACAGCCGGGGTGCCCGCCTGGGGCAGCGGCACGAGCGTGGACGCGGCAGGTGCTGACGGCTTGATCGCCGGGGCTGGCGTCGGCGAATTGAGCGTGGGCAGCGACGGCGTAGGCACTGCCGAGACGATGGGCTGCGTGGGTGCCGCCTGCGGGGTGGCCTGCGAAGCGGTCTGCGCCGATGCCATGGCCGGCATGGCCAGCAGAGTACCAGTGACCAGCAGGGTGCGGGTCGATGCAAGAAGGATGGAAATGCCGCGCATGGCCTGGCCTGAACTGCCTCGTCTCAAGATGTGTCGCCTCTATGGCATGATCGGGCCGTTGCCGCGCCCTCTCTGGCCGGATACGGCCGGAGGGCGTTGAATAGTGCCTGAATGGGCAGGCGCAAGCCGCCGGCTTGCCTGGCACGCGGGTTTCGGTGCATGGCGCGGCCCAAGAGAAAGGACTCCCCCGTCATGTCAGACCCCCATCACCCGGCTCCGCTGCACCTGGGGCAGAACAGCGCCTTGCCCGCTTCGCCCGAAGAAGCGGTGCTGGACTATGTGCCCAACCCGCGCGTGGGCTCGCTCTATCTGGTGCGCTTTGCCGCGCCGGAATTCACCTCGCTGTGCCCCGTGACCGGCCAGCCCGATTTTGCCCACCTGGTGATCGACTATGCACCGGGCGAGACCATCGTCGAATCCAAGTCGCTCAAGCTGTTCCTGGGCTCGTTCCGCAACCACAACGGCTTTCACGAAGACGTGACCGTGGGCATTGGCCAGCGGCTGTTCGATGAAATGAAGCCGCAATGGCTGCGAATCGGGGGCTATTGGTATCCGCGCGGGGGCATTCCCATCGACGTGTTCTGGCAATCGGCTACGCCGCCCGCCGGCCTGTGGCTGCCCGACCAGGGCGTGCCCGGCTATCGGGGCCGCGGTTGAGCAAATTTCCTGATTTCGTATCGATTTGGATGAAGGGGGCAGTTTGCCCCCTTTGTCTTGGGGGCTGGCGCCCGCCGGATTGGTTGCAAAAGATTAACCACGAGTTGCGCCGGGGACAGGGTGTTGCAACGCAGCATCCCTGTGAAATTCCTTAGGGCATTTACCATTGGTTAGGGGGATTTTGCCAAAAGAGCGGCGGGGTTACTCAAACAGGAGACTTGGACATGACCTTCTTCCGCAAGCTCATCAAGGACACCGAAGGCGCCACCGCCATCGAATACGGCCTGATCGCTGCTCTCATCGCCGTTGCCGCCATCACCGCCATGGGCGCGCTGGGCAACTCGCTCTCGGGCACCTTCAACCTCGTGTCGAACGACATGAACAACGCGCAGGACGGCCACCTCTAAGGCCTGATCCTGGCTTGATGGCCCAGGCCGCGCCGATGCGCTGGCCTGGGCTGTCCCAGGGCCTGCGACGATCCGTGCGGATCGGGGCGTGGGCCATCCACGGTAGAGGGAAAGGGAGCCAGCAATGGCTCCCTTTCTTTTTGTGCGGGTTGGTGCCGCAACCTGGAATTCCGGTTCCGCCGGAATTCCAGCAGCGATCACGGGCAGGGATCGGGCAGCACGGCGTGGACCGCCTCGATCGCGGCCAGCGCTTCGGGCGGCAGCGTCACGTCGGCGCTGGCAATGGCCAGCGATAACTGTTCCGGCGTGGTGGCGCCGATGATGTTGGCCGCCACGAACGGGCGGCTGTTGACATAAGCCAGCGCCAGGGTGGCCGGATCCAGGCCAAAGGCGTGCGCGATAGCGACATAGCGGGCGATCGCATCGTTGGCGTTGGGCGTGTTGTAGCGGGTGAACTGGTTGGCCACGTCGCGGCGCGAACCCTTGGGGATGACCCCACCCAGATACTTGCCGGTCAGGTTGCCGGCGCCCAGCGGCGAATAGGCCAGCAGCGGCACGCTTTCGCGCAAGGCCACTTCGGCCAGGCCGTTTTCAAACAGGCGATTGACCAGGTTGTAGGCATTCTGGATCGAGGCGATGCGCGGCAGGCCCTTGTCGCGGGAAAGGCGCAGGTATTCGCCCACGCCCCAGGGCGTTTCGTTGGATACGCCCACGTGGCGCACCTTGCCGGCCTTGACCAGTTCGCCCAGCGTATCGAGCGTTTCCTCAAGCGGGGTCAAGTCTTCGCGGTCTTGCACATGGGCAAGGCCGCGCGCGCCGAACATCGGCACGTGGCGTTCGGGCCAATGCACCTGGTAAAGGTCGACATAGTCGGTGCGCAGGCGGGCCAGGCTGCCGTCGATGGCGGCAAGGATGTTGCGCCGGTCCAGCTTGTTGTCGCCGCCGCGGAACTTGCGCACCATGTCGCGCGCGGGGCCGGCCACCTTGGTGGCCAGGATCACCTTGTCGCGCTTGCCCGGCTGGGCCAGCCAGGTGCCGATATATTCCTCGGTGCGGCCGATGGTGTCGTTGTGAAACGGCGTGACGGGATAGGCTTCGGCGGTGTCGATGAAATTGACGCCGTGATCGACGGCGTAGTCAAGTTGGGCGTGGGCTTCGCTTTCCGTGTTCTGCGAGCCGTAGGTCATCGTGCCCAGGCAGATCAGGCTGACATCAAGACCGGTCGTGCCAAGTTTGCGGGTTTGCAAGACAATGCTCCATCGTTGGGTGCCGCGCCTTCTTTGCCGGGGAATTGCGGAAAAGCACATGAGGATTTCTCATCGGCCGAAAGGCCAATGGGCAAGGGTTGAAATGCCTTGCAAATGGAAGTGATGGAGCCAGATAAACCCGCCGCAAAGGGGGCCGTGCCGCACAAGCGCCGGCGCAGGCCCGCATCGCAATCATGCAGCCCAGCCGATGGAGAGGCAGTGCCGATGGCCGTTTTGCATCCCGTGTCCGATCCCGATCATGCCGCCCGCGTGCTCAGCGCGGTGCATTCCTCGCGCGCGGCGGTTTCGGCGGTGGCGGCCTCGTGGTGCCGCTCGGCCCTGCACCACGGGCTGGACCCGGCCGCGCCAGATGCTGCGGCAGAGCGGCTGAGTGGGACCGAACTCAACGCCTTGCGCGCCGCCAACGGCGAATTGCTGGCCGTGGCCGCGCCCGTGCTCGATCGGCTGTTCGGCAGCGTGGGACTGGCCGGGGCCTGCGTGATGATCGCCGATACCGGCGGCGTGGTGCTGGATTGGCGCGCCGGCGATGCCGATGCCGCCCCGTTCGAGGATATGGGCCTGGCGCCGGGCGCTTCCTGGGCAGAGGCGGCGCAAGGCACCAATGGCATCGGCACTTGCCTGGTCGAAGGACGCGCGGTGACCATCCACCGTGACGAGCACTTTGCCAGCCGCAACGTGGGCGTAAGTTGCATGGATGCGCCGATTTTCGACGCCGAGGGGCGCCTGGTCGCCGCGCTCGACATATCTTCCGCGCGTGGGGACCATGATCGCGCCATGGCCGCCTTGATCGCCGCGCTGGTGCAGGACGCGGCCCGGCATATCGAGCGCGACTTGTTCTGCCGCCGCTATGCCGATGCGCGCATCGTGCTGGCCGGCACCGATCCGGCCGCGCGCGGCCATGCCCTGCTGGCGGTGGACCGTGACGACCTGGTAATCGGCGCCACGCGCGCCGCGCGCCAGCATTTCCGCCTGGGTTCGGGCACGGCGATCAGCCCGCGCCCCTTGGGAGAGTTCCTGGGCGATGGCCAGCCAGCCTGCTTCGGTGATGGCGAACGCGCCGTGCTGCGCCAGGCCCTGGCCCGCGCGGGCGGCAACGTCAGCAGCGCGGCGCGCCTGCTCGGCATCGGCCGCGCCACGTTCTACCGCCGGATGGAGCGGGTGGGGCTGTCGCTGCGGCATTGATTCGCGCCGGCGCGGCCGCCATTTGCGCGGCCGTGAGCAAATTTTTTGCCGGTGTGATGGGCGCAATGCAAAATGTGCAACTGGGCGCGGCGGGACAAAATGCCATATCGCGCGTGGGCATGCGGCGGCATAGGCCCGGCGCATGATCCGCCTGCGCCTCATGATCGCCGCCCTTGCCGGGCTTTCGCTGTCTGCCTGCGGCGGAGACAAGACCCACGATGCGCGGCTGGCCAAGGCCGGTCCCAACCCCTCGCTCGCCGCGCTGATGCGCGTGGCCGATCCGCAAATCGGGGATCGCAAGGCCGCCTCGTGTAAGGCCTGCCACACCTTCGATGCCGGCGGCCCGGACATGGCCGGGCCGAACCTGCACGGCGCCTATGGCCAGCCCATGGGCCGCAACCGCCCCGCCTTCGGCTATTCCGCCGCGCTGCGCGATGCCAGCGGCAAATGGGACGATGCGACGCTCGATGCCTGGTTGAAAAATCCCCAGGCGGTAGTGCCGCGCACGGCGATGATGTTTGGGGGGATTTCCGACCCGCTCAACCGGGCGGATGTGATTGCTTATCTGCGGTCTCAGGGGCGCTAGCATGCGTCGTCGCCCCGTGCTTGACTAACTTGGGATCTCGCCATGCGCCGCCGCCACTGGATACCATTGATCCCAAAGATCCAGCCAATCGGGATTGTTCGCCTCGATCAACGCGAATTTCCATTCCCGGCGCCACTTTTTGACCAGTTTCTCACGGGCAATCGCGGGTTCGATTTCGCCGTGTCGCTCGGCATAGACCAGCTTCCTCTTGCCGAAGTCCCTAGCGTGGATCGAGCCGCTACCCTCGCGATGCTGTGCTACGCGCCGGATCAAGTCCGCGGTGACGCCGATATACATGCCGCCACGATAGCGGTTCGCCATGATGTAGAGCCAGCCGCCCTTTTCCATTTTGCCAGCATGCCAAACGCAGGGTCGCAAGGGAAGCCAAGCCCCGTGTCAAGCACGGGGCGACGGGTAGTTAGCTCCAACCCTTGCGCCCAGCATCCCCCACACCCAACCCTCTCCCCTGAAGGGGAGAGGGCTCTTGCGTTTACTTCGTGGGGTGGAGGCGGATGGCAGCGCCGCCGCCGGGGGCCAGCCAGAGGGTGAGGGTGTCGCCCTTTTTCAGCGTCTTGGTGTCGTAGGCGATTTTGTGGCGGGCGTCGGTTTCGTAGGTCGCGCCTTCGCCGTCCTTGTAGATCGTGGCGGTGTAGGTCTTGCCCGGGTCGAGCATGTCGAAGGTGAGCGTCACGGTGCGGGCGGTGGCATCGTTGACGCCGCCGGCGTACCAGTCATCGCTCTTGCGGTCCTTGCGCGCGAAGATGGCGTATTCGCCCACTTCGCCCGCGATCAGGTGGCTTTCCGACCAGTCGGCCGGCACCTGGCGGATGAAGGCCAGTTCCTTGGGATGGGCGGCCAGCGTTTCGATGAAATCGGCGGCCATCTGGATCGGCGAATAGATCGCCAGGTACAGGCCCAGCTGCTTGGCCAGCGTGGAGGCGAGCGGGGCGTGCTTGGCGCCTTCCAGGCTCAGCACGCCCGGCGTGAAGTCCATGGGGCCGGACAGCATGCGGGTATAGACCAGCGTGGGTTCATGGCTCGGCCCGTTGGCGAACTGCCCCCAGGCGTTGTATTCCATGCCGCGCGCGCCTTCGCGGTCGATCCAGTTGGGATACGTGCGGCGCAGGCCGGTGTCCTTGACCGGTTCGTGGGCGTCGATGGCGATGTGATACTTGGCCGCCGTTTCCACCACTTTCAGATGGTGTTCCACCTGCCGCTGGCCATCGTGATAGGCCATCGCATAAGTGCCCGGCGTGGCGCCGGGGGCGAGAATGCCGCCGGCATCGGCCACATAGCCGGTCTTGACCGAATGAACGCCGAGCGAGGCATAGAGCTTCATCGCGTCATCAAGCTGGGCTTCGTAATTGGCGATATTGCCGCCGGTTTCGTGGTGGCCGATCAGTTCCACGCCTTTCTTGCGGGCATAGTCGGTGACGGCCTTGATGTCGAAATCGGGCGTCGCCTGGGTATAGCTGAAATCCTTGCCGTTGCCGAACCAGTTGCCGTTCCAGCCCTTGTCCCAGCCTTCCACCAGCACGCCGCCGAAACCGTTCTTGGCGGCAAAGTCGATGTATTGCTTGGTGCGGGCGGTGGTGGCGCCGTGGTTCGGGCCTTCGGCCCAGGTCCAGTCGCCGCGGATCATGCCCCACCAGATGCCGATATACTTCATCGGCTTGACCCAGCTGACATCGCCCAGCTTGTTGGGCTCGTTGAGGTTCAGCTCCAGGTCGTTTTCGACCAGGCCGGCGGCGTTGTCGGCAATGCGGATCGTACGCCAGGGGGTGTTGAACGGCAGGTCGCGCGTGACTTTCGGCCCGCCCGGATTGGGCGAGAGGGTGGAGCGGAAGCTCGTGCCGTCGATCCGCTTGAACCACATGGCCGAATAATCGACCAGCGCGGCTTCGTGGAACGCCAGGTGCGTGCCATCGGCCAGCTTCATCGTGATCGGCGTGTGCGCGGTGGACACACCGTCGATCGGGGTCTTTTGATAGACCTGTTCGTAGCGGTTCCATTCGCCGCCGGGGATCCACCAGGCGGTGCCGTTCTGCGCGAGGTTGAACTCGGTCAGCTCGTCGGCGATCTTCATCGTCGTCATCGCGGCTTGCGTGGGCAGTTCATAGCGCAGGCCGAAGCCATCGTTGAACAGGCGGAAGCGCACGTTCATTTCGCGCCCGCCCCATTCGGGAACCTGCTTGAACTTGACCAGCAATTCGGTGTGGTTGTCGGTGACGAAGCGGCGTTCGCCCCAGGGTTGCTCCCAGGTGGTGGCGGCAGGCTTGGCGCTTTCGCTGCCCACGATGTGGTTGCCGCGCACCATCGTGGGGCCATCGGTGAGGATGAAGCCGAGCGAGGAGGCGCCGATCAGCAGCTTGCCCTTGCGCGAGAGGCTGTAGGTGGGGCGGCCGTCGCCGTCGATCGCCACGGTCAGCACCAGGCTGCCATCGGGGGAGGCGGCGGTAACCGGCGCATCGGCCGGGGCAGCGGCCTGGGCCAGCGCCGGAAGCGGGGCGCAAGCCAGCGTCAGCGCCAGCGGCGCTGCAAGACGGGTCAGAACGGACATGGGGGGTTAGATCCTCTCTTCGACGATGAGGGCGGCAAAGCCAGGCAGGTAACCCAGACTGGCATCATTTTCGGCCACCAGCACGGTGCCTTCAGCGGCCACGTCCTGCGGCCAGGCGACCGGCTGGTTTGCCATGTTGATCAGCACCAGCAGCGATTGGCCGCCGAACCGGCGGCGCGCCACCAGCAGGCTGGCATCGGCCTGCAGCACATCGAAGCTGCCGTGGCGCAGCGCCGGGCTTTCCCGGCGCAAGTGCAGCAGCCGCGTGGTGAGCGAGAGCAGCGAGGCGGGATCGGCTTCCTGGCGGTCCACCGCGCGCGCCAGGTTTTCCTCGCCGAGCGGCAGCCAGGGGGCCGGGCCGGCGGTGAAGCCACCCATCGCGCTTTGCGCCTGCCACGGCAGCGGGGTGCGGGCGCCATCGCGCGAGAGCGTCAGCGGCCAGTTGGCAATCGCCTCGGGGTCCTGCAACTGCTCGAACGGGATTTCCACCTGCGTGAGGCCCAGTTCCTCGCCCTGGTAGACGATGATGTTGCCGCGCAGGGCGGCAAACAGCACGGCTTTCATCCGGGCATAGGCATCGCGCGCCTCGGGCGTGGCCCAGCGCGAAAGGGCGCGGGGCGCATCGTGGTTTTCGAAGGCCCAGCTCGGCCAGCCCATGCCGGGTTCATCGGGCCACTTGGCCAGGACATCGCGCACCATCACCGGCGTGATCTGCGGGGCATAGAGGAAATCGAAGCCATAGGCGCTGTTGAGGCGCGCCGGGCCGGCGGTGTATTCCTTCATTTCGGTTTCGGCCAGGTCACCGCCCACTTCGGCCACGGTGAACACCGCGCCATAGCTGTCGCACAGCGCGCGCAGGCGTTCGATGAAGGTGACGATGCCGGGGTGCGACTGGTTGTAGATCTTGAGCTGGTAATCGAACGGGCGGGTGCGGCGACGGCCATCCTCGGGCGCGGGCGGATTATCGCGCAACGTGGGATCGTGCATCAGGAAATTGAGCGCATCGATGCGGAAGCCATCGACGCCGCGATCCAGCCAGAACTTCATCACCCCCAGCAGCGCTTCCTGCACGGCGGGGTTGTGGGCGTTGACCTGCGGCTGTTCGGCCAGGAAATTGTGCAGGTAATACTGGCAACGCCGCGCGTCCCAGCGCCAGGCCGGGCCGCCGAACACCGATTGCCAGTTGGAAGGGGGCGAACCATCGGGCTTGGGATCGGCCCAGACGTACCAGTCGGCGCGGGAATTGTCGCGGCTCTGCCGGCTTTCCACGAACCACGGGTGCAGGTCCGACGTGTGGGCATAGACCTGGTCGATGGTGACTTTCAGGCCCAGTTCGTGGGCGCGCGCCACCAGGGCATCGAAATCCTCGAGCGTGCCGAACACCGGATCGACATTGCAGTAATCCGAAACGTCATAGCCGAAATCGCGCATCGGCGAGGTGAAGAACGGGGAAATCCAGATGGCGTCGGCGCCCAGCCGCGCCACGTGATCGAGCCGGGCGGTGATGCCGGCCAGATCGCCCACGCCATCACCATTGGAATCGGCAAAGCTGCGCGGATAGATCTGGTAGATCGCCGCGCCGTGCCACCAGGGCAGGTCTTGGGCGGAAGACGGGGGCGTTTGCTGGGTCATTGGCCTTGCTTAGGAGAGGAAGTGGGAAGGACGCGGCAGACAGCGCTGCCGTAAGCGGGCAAGTCAAGCACAACCGAGCCTGGCGCAGCCACATGGGCGGGGCACTGGCCCAACAGGCTTTGCAAGTCTTTCGCGCTCGTGCCGATCGTGCTGGCCACCTTGATGGGCTGGCCTGAGGTGTTGAAGGCAATCAGATATTCTCCGCCCGTGACAGGATCGAACCGCGAAACGCTGAACAAGCCGGGCTTTTCGCCATAGCTGCGGGTAACCTGCCGCCCGCGCGCCAGGGCGGGATGCGCGGCGCGCAAGCCGTTGAGCCGGGCGATCAGCTGGTAGAGCGGGTGATCGGGGCTGAAATTGTCCTGCGTCGTGGTGCGGGTGGTGCCCAGCAGCGGCTGGTCGTTGTAGCTGGGCACTTTGCTGGCGAACATGTCCTGCCGGGCGGCCTGGTCGTTGCCATGGCCGATCATGCCCTGTTCGTCGCCGTAATAGACCACCGGGCTGCCGCGCAGGGTGAGCAGCATGGTATGGGCGAGCGCCGTGCGGGCGAGCAGTTCGTCCTGGCCGATGCCGGGCATGTCGTGCTCCACCAGCCAGGCAAAGCGGCCCACGTCGTGGTTGTCGATGAAGGTCGGCTGGGCCAGCGCGGCCGCGTCTCCGCCCTGGTAGAGCACATCCCCATCGAACAGGTCGGCCAGCACATCGGTGCCCTTGCCCTGCGCCAGCACGGCGCGCACGGCGGCGTGGAAGGCAAAGTCGAGCACGTTGGGATAGCCGTCGCGCCGGGTAAAGCGGGCGATATAGCCGTTGTCCGGGTTTTCGCGCGCCACTTCGCCGAAGATGGCGAAATGGGGAATGCCTTGGGCCTTGGCCACTTGCTGCATCGCGGGGATGAAGGCCTGCCAGAAACCGGGATCGACATGGCGCGCGGTGTCGATGCGGAACCCGTCTACGTGGAACTTGCGGATCCAGTCGGCATAGATCGCGATCATCCCGGCGCGCACGCGCGGATGCTCGGTGAATACGTCGTCCAGCCCGACGAAATCGCCGAAGCGGCTGTTTTCGCCGCTGAATGTGCTGTCGCCCCGGTTGTGGTAATAGCGCACGTCGTTCAGCCAATCGGGCACTTTGGCGTGCTCTTCGCCCTTGGGAATGAAGGGCGTGTAGGCATAGCCGGGATCGGTGAGGCGGGCGAAATTGGCCTCGCTCGAATCTTCGTCCCCGGCAAAGCCTTGGTTGATCGCCGGGCCGGACAGGCCGCCCTTGCGGCTGTAGGGATAGCTGGCCTTGTCGCGATAGGGGGCGGCGGTGCCAGCCGGCGCTTCGCGATACTGGATCACGTCGGCCGTGTGGTTGACCACGATATCCATGTAGACTTTCAAGCCGCGCGCATGGGCGGCGGTGACCAGTGCGGCAAATTCGGCATTGGTGCCGAAATGCGGATCGACCTGGGTGAAATCGGTGATCCAGTAGCCGTGGTAGCCGGCGCTTTCCTGCCCCGGCGCGCCCTGCACGGCCTTGTTCTTGAACACCGGGCCGACCCAGACGGCGGTGAAGCCCATGCCCTTGATGTAATCCAGCCTCGCGATCAGGCCCTTGATATCGCCGCCATGGTAAAAGCCCTTGTCGGCCGGATCGAAGCCGGTTTGCAGGCGCCCGCCCTTCAAGCCGCCGGTGTCGTTGGCGTTGTCACCATTGGCAAAGCGATCGGGCAAAACGAAATAGATCGACTCGCCCGCCGCCGGGCGCGCGGCCACGGCAGAGGGAGCGGGCGCGGCATGGGCCGGCGCCAGGGCGGAAGCAGCAAGAGCGGCCGCCAGGGCGGCAGCGCGGCGGCGCAGGATCATGCAACAAGTCCTTGTGGGGAAGGCGCGGCGCAATGGCGCGCGATGTAATCGGCGTGGGTGGGCCAGGCGGCCACTTCACGGGCATAGAGCGTGTGCAGGGTATCGAGCCAGGCGGCCAGGTCGCTTTCCGAGACCGCTTCGGCCAGGGCGTGGCTGGTGGCGGGCACGATGCCCTGGCCGACCAGCACTTGCAGCCAGCCCACTTCGCTGAACAGATCGGACTGATCACGGAACAGGTGTCCGGCGCTGCGGAAAAGTTCGATCTTTTCGGCCAGGCTGTCGGGCAGGGCCATGCTGCGGCAGGCCTGCCAGAACGGTTCTTCGCGTTCGTTGGCCCAGTAATGCAGCACGATGAAGTCGCGGATGCGTTCCATCTCGTCGGCAAACTGGCGGTTGAACGTCGCGCGCACGGCAGGCGCCGGGCGGCAGGTGGGGCCAAACGCCATGATCCGCGCGATCATCGACTGGATCAGGTGGATCGAGGTGGATTCCAACGGTTCGAGGAACCCACTGGCCAGGCCCATGGCAATCACGTTGTGCGACCAAGCCTGGCGCGCGCGACCCGTGGCAAAGCGGATCACGCGCGGATCGGCGAGCGGGGCGCCGTCGAGATGGGCGAGCAGGCCGGCGGCGGCTTCGTCATCGCTGAGGAAGGCGCTGCAATAGACGCGGCCATTGCCGGTGCGATGTTGCAGCGGGATGCGCCATTGCCAGCCCACGGGGTGGGCGGTGGCGCGCGTATAGGGCGTGAGCGGTGCGGTCCGTTCGCTGGGCACGGCCACGGCGCTGTTGGCGGGCAGCAGGTGCGACCAATCGTCGAACCCGACGCCCAGTGTGTCCTGGATCAGCAGCGCGCGCAGGCCGGAGCAATCGATGAACAGGTCACCGGCCACCACGCGGCCATCGGCCAGGGTGAGGGTGGTGACATCGCCGTTCTGCCCATCGCGTGCGACGGACACGATCGTGCCTTCCTGGCGGACCACGCCATGCTTTTGCGCGTAGCGGCGCAGGTAGGCGGCATAGAGCCCGGCATCGAAATGGAAGGCGTGGGGAACGGCGGGCACGTTGCGGTTGGTCAGCGGCGCGCCGTCGTGCATCTTGCCTGCGCGGGCGGCCAGGTCATTCACGCTGTAATCGCCCAGCGGGCGGGCCAGGCCCAGGCGATGCGCGCGCGACCAGAAATGGCGGAAGCCGCCCAGGCCAATGTCGCGGCCCACGTCGCCAAAGGCGTGGAGATAGCTGTGGCCGGGGCGGAGCCAGCCGGCGAATTCGATGCCCAGCTTGAACGTGGCGCCCGTCGCGCGGATGAAATCGGTCTCGTCGATCCCCAGCGTCTGGTTGAACATGCGGATCTGGGGAATGGTGGCCTCGCCCACGCCGATGGTGCCGATGGCATCGCTTTCGACCAGGGTGATGCGGGTATTTTCGCCCACGAAATGGGCCAGGGCCGCCGCGCACATCCAGCCGGCGGTGCCACCGCCCACGATGGTGATCGAACGTGCTGCTTGGCTGTCCATGGCCGGGCGCCTTCCGGTTAGAGCGTGACGACGTTTCGCACCCTGGGGGTTGAAAGCGGGTGGCCCGGCAGAGCCACCCGCTTTCGGAGGGAACTTACAGCTTGTAGCTTACGGTCAGATAGAAATCGCGGCCATAGCGCTGGTAATCGATCACCTGGCGCGGATCGTTGTTCTGGTAGGTGATGAACGGACGATCGGTGAGGTTCTTGGCCTGGAACATGACAGCCAGACCTGCCAGCGACGAACCGGGCTGGAATTCATACCCGATCTGTGCATCGAGAATGCCTTCCGACTTGGCCGTGCGATAGGTGGGATTGGCCGAAAGACCCGCCACTTCCGCCAGGAAGCTGGAGCGGAAGCGATAGTTGGCCCGCGCCTGGAACCCGGCCTTTTCATAATAGACCGAGGCATTGGCCACCCACTTGGAGAGGCCCGGCAGCGTGATCGGATCGTCCGGGTTCTTGGCAAAGACGATGCGGCTGTCGGTATAGCTGACCGAGCCGAACACGCCGAAGCCATCGAGCACCGGGGTGAACATGCCGAACGGCAGCGAAGCCGTCGCTTCGGCGCCCTTGACCGTGCCCTTGCCGGTGTTGCCCGGCGCCGTCACCGGCCCGATCGTGGTGGCGATCTGGTCGCGGATCGCGGCCGGCAGGCTGGCGACGACCGACTTGAAGTCATAGGCGTAGGAGTTGTTGGGATCGACGAAGTCGGTCAGGCGCTTGTAATAGAGCGCTGCCGACACATAGCCGCCCTTGGCGAAGTAGTGCTCGGCCGACAGGTCGAGATTGGCCGACTTGTAGGGACGCAGCGCCGCGTTGCCGCCGTTCGAGCTGAAGAACGGACGCGTCGGATCGGTGGAGCCGATGTTGGTCGGGTTGATCGAGAATTCCTGGTTCACGCGTTCCTGGTCAAGCCGCGGGCGCACCATGGTGAGCGAGCCGGCGAGCTTGAGGTAGGTGGCCGGGGCCAGTTCCAGCGCGAAGTTGGCGCTGGGCAGCACGTTCCAGTACTTGGCGCCGCCGGTGGCGGGCGTCACGATCACCGCGCCGGTGGTGCTGTCGAAGTTCGAGAGCGACCCCTTGCTGCTCTGGTCGGTGTAGATGCCCTGAACGCCGATGGTGCCCGACAGGCGCTTGCCGCCCACGTCGCCATCCAGCTTGATCATGGCATAGCCGGTCCAGACCTTTTCCGTCACCGAGTTGTCGCGCACCAGCGAGACCGGGCGGTTGTCGTACACCGAGTTGTAGGCGTTGTTGTAGAGGTACATCGGATCGAGCGCGAGCATGCGCGGCACGCCGAGGTAGGCGAGCGGAACCGTGCCGATGACGGCGGCCTGCGGGATGGGCGCGAACGTGGTGGTGCCGCTGCCCGGCGTGCAACCGGTGCCGCCGCCCTTGGGGCACAGGAAGTACGAGGTGAACGCCGAGGTCTTCTTGCGATAGCTGTAGTTGGCGCCCACTTCCCAGCCCTTGAGCAACCCGCCCGAGGCGAATTCGCCATCCAGGCTGGCGCGCAGCGAGGCCAGATCGTCCTTGAAGCTGGGCTTGTTGAGGAAGCCGGCCTGGACCACGGCGGTGGTGCCGTTGTAGCCCCAGCCGCGCGGATCGGTGATGCCGAAATTCGCCGCGTTGCCATAGTCGAGCGTGGGCACGATATCGAACGTGCCGTTGCTGTTCTGGGTGATGTGCAGCGTGTCGCGCGCGCCACCGGTGATATAGCCGGTGCCCGAATAGTTTTCGAGCAGGAAGTCGGTGCGCTTGGCGTGGCTGTAGCTGGCATCGACCGTCAGGTGCATCGTGTCGGACAGGCCGAACACGTTGTTCCAGCCGATCGACAGGTTGTCGGCCTTGCGCTGGTTATAGTCGTTGCGCATCACCGCCTTGACGTTGGTGATCGTGGCATCGGTGACGAAGCCGTTCTTCACCGTGTAGCCCGGCTGGATCGTGGTGGTGTCACCGCCGCCCAGGCCCGACCAATCGGGGAAGATCGGGAATTCGATCCCGCGCAGGTGCTGCGTTTCCTTGAAGTGCGAATAGAGCACGTCGAGCGTGGAGTGCCAGTTGTCGTTGGGCTGGTATTCCAGCGTGGCGACCGCGCCATAGCGGTTGAGCAGGTTGGACTGCACATAGGGCTTGGCGCCGCCCAGCATCAGGGTCTTGCCATCGGAGAGCGTGGGGAAGCCCCAGGCGTTGTAGCGTTCGTCCTGCGACGGGGCCGAGGTGGCCGAAACGCCGATGGCGATGCCGAAGGTGTCGTCGGCGAACTTGTCCACATACGTGGCCGAAGCGCGATAGCCATAGCGCTGGCCATCGGGGTTGAGCTTCTTCATGCCGTTCATCTGGCCGCGCAGCTGCACGGCGATGACGCGGCCGGCCTGGGCGAGCGGACGCAGCATGCGCAGATCGACCGTGCCGGAAATGCCCGCCGCGATCAGCGAAGGATCGGCGGCCTTGTGGACGACCACGTTCTTGAAGAATTCCGACGGGTACTGATCGTATTCGACGCCGCGGTTATCGCCCACGGTCACCTGTTCGCGGCCGTTGAGCAGCGTGGTGGAGAAATCCGGGCCAAGGCCACGGATCGACAGGCGCTGGTCGCGCCCTTCCAGGCGCTGCGCGGTCACGCCGGGCAGGCGGGCGAGCGAATCCGCAATCGAGACGTCGGGCAGCTTGCCGATGTCTTCGGCCGAAACCGCTTCGACGATGGCGATCGAATTGCGCTTGATCGAGGCCGAGGCATTGAGCGAGGCGCGAATACCCGAAACCACGATGGCGCCCTGTTCGGGAGTGGCATCTGCGGTTGCCTGCGGCGCCGTCGCGGGTGCCGCTTCCTGAGCGAGAGCCGGGCTGCTGCCGGCCAGAACGGTCGCCAGCGCGACCAGCGAGCAGCGCAAGCCGCCCGCAGAAACTGCGTGATGTGCCATGATACCTTCCACTCCCCCAGCCGGCACTCTTACCGGCCACGAACCTTGTTGGCGGGCCCATCGCCATTTGGGCGATCGGCATATGCGCGATACCCGCCAGGTTCATCCATCCCGCTGGGCGGCATGTGTGACACCTGGTTCCACCGGATCTCGCTTGTTTACAAACTACGCCCAAGCAAGGTCGGAGCGAATAAGGCATACGTATACCATGCATTCCAGCATATTTCGCTTATGCGAAAAAATGTCTTTTTTTCCATATGTATAGATTTGAAGATCATGCCATTGGCGGGGCATATGCCCACGCGTTGTTGCATAAATTAAAAATTATGCATAGTGTGCGCGGTAACAATCCGGGGTGGGAGAGCACGCCATGGGGCGCAAGCCTTCGAACAAGCCGACCAGTTTCGAAATCGCCTACCTGGCCGGGGTTTCGCAGCCCACCGTCAGCCGGGCGCTGCGCGGCAGCAAATCGGTGAGCAAGGCGACGCGCGAAAAGATCGAGGCGATCGCCCGCCAGCTCAATTACACGGTGGACAAGAACGCCTCTTCGTTGCGCACGCAGCGCTCCAACACCCTGGCGCTGCTGTTTTTCGAAGATCCCACGCCCGATGAATCCAACATCAACCCGTTCTTCCTTTCGATGCTGGGCTCGATCACCCGGCATTGCGCGGCCAAGGGGCTGGACCTGTTGGTATCCTTCCAGAAACTGGAGGACGACTGGCACCGCCGCTATCAGGAAAGCCACCGCGCCGACGGGCTGATCCTGCTGGGTTACGGCGACTATACCCTCTATGAAAGCCGCCTGCGCCAACTGGTGAAGGCCGGCACCCATTTCGTGCGCTGGGGTTCGGTTGACCAGGGCACGATCGGCGCCACGGTGGGATCGGACAATTTCGGTGCCGGGCGGCTGGCGGGCGAGCACCTGATCGCGCGAGGCCGCCGGCGCATCGCATTCCTGGGCCAGGCCGACAGCCATTATCCCGAATTCGAACAACGCCATGCAGGCCTGCTGCGCGCGCTGGCGGCAGCGGGCTTGTCGCAAGACCCGGCGCTGGTGGTCGATGCGATCAGTTCGGAAGAATCCGGCCATGGCGCGGCGCGCACGCTGCTCTCGCGCGGGGTGGCGTTCGATGCCATCTTTGCCGCCAGCGACCTGATCGCCATCGGCGCGCAGCGCGTGCTGGCCGATGCCGGGCTGGCCGTGCCCGGCGACGTGGCGATCGTGGGGTTCGACGATATTCCCGCCGCGGGCTTTGCCAATCCCCCGCTCACCACCGTGGTGCAGGACATCCGCCTGGCGGGGGAAGCCCTGGTGGAATCGGTACTTGCGCAGATCGAGGAGCGCATTCCGCCGCCCGCCGTGCTGCCCACCCGGCTGGTGGTGCGGGCGAGCAGCGGGGGGTAGGATTGCTGCCAGTGCGAGGGTTCCACCACCCGGCCAACGCATAGCATTCGTATGCATCTCGCTCCTGCGGTCGCTCTGGCGCATCGCGGCAGGCGGGAAATGAAGAGAGGACGCCATGAGCACCGCTGCGTTTGGGGCACAAAAACCCCCACAGACATTCTGGGGGCTGTGGAACACCAGCTTCGGCTTTTTCGGCATCCAGTTGGCCTTTGCCCTGCAGAACGCAAACGTCAGCCGTATTTTCCAGGCGCTGGGCAGCAAGGTGGACGATCTGGCATTCCTGTGGATCGCGGGGCCGGTCACTGGCCTGGTGGTGCAGCCGCTGATCGGGCACTGGTCGGATCGCACCTGGGGCAAATTCGGCCGGCGGCGGCCCTATTTCGTGGCGGGCGCGGTTCTGGCGGCGCTGGCGCTGCTGGGCCTGCCCAACACGCCGCTGCTGATCCTGGCCGCGCTGTTCCTCTGGTTGCTCGACGCTTCGCTCAACGTGGCGATGGAACCGTTCCGCGCCTTTGTGGGCGACATGACGCCGCCGCACCAGCGCGCCCAGGGCTTTGCCCTGCAAACCTGGTTCATCGGTGCGGGCGCGGTGCTGGGCAGCCTGGCGCCGGCTGCGTTCAAGGCAATGGGCATTGCCAATACCGCACCTGAAGGGGTGATCCCACCCTCGGTGCGCTATAGTTTCTACCTCGGCGCCTTTGCCATGGTGGCGGCAGTGGCGTGGACCGCGCTGCGCGTGCGCGAATACAGCCCGGCGCAGATGGCCGCCTTTGCCGAAGAGCCGGAAACCGAGGCCAGCCATGGGCCGCTGGTCTATCCCGCGCGTGGGCCGCTGTGGATCATCGGCGGGGCGGTGCTGCTCGGCCTGGTCTTGGCGCTGGGCCTCGACAAGCAGTTGCTGGTGCTGGGCGGCGGGTTGGTGGCGTTCGGCGTGTTGCAGGTGGTGGTGCGGGCATTGGGCAGCACCGGCGCGCTGGCCCATGTGGTGAGCGACCTGGCGCAGATGCCGCGCGCAATGCGGCAATTGGCCCTGGCGCAGTTCTTCACCTGGGTCGCGCTGTTCATCCTGTGGATCTACACCACGCCGGTGGTCACGCGCGAAGTGTTCCATGCCACCGACACCAGTGGCGCAGCCTATAACGCTGGGGCCGACTGGGTGGGCGTGATGTTCGCCTTTTACAATGGCGTTGCGGCACTGGCGGCGTTTGCCCTGCCGGTGCTGGCGCGGCGGATCGGCAATGTGCGCACGCATATGGTGGGGCTTGGCGCCGGGGCGCTGGCCTTCGTGCTGCTGCTGGTGATCCGCGATGCCACGCTGCTGCTGGTGCCGATGGCGCTGGTGGGCGTGGCCTGGGCTTCCATCCTGGGCATGCCCTATGTGATCCTCACCCGGGTGCTGCCCCCGCGCAAGTTCGGCATCTATATCGGGTTGTTCAACTTGTTCATCGTGATCCCGCAACTCATCGTGGCGACGGCCATGGGTGGGGTGATGCGCAGCTTTTTTCCTGACGAGCCGAAGTGGACGATGCTGGTGGCGGCGCTTGTCATGGCTGGCGCGGTGGTGGCCATGGCGCGGGTGGAAGAGACCGATTGATCAACTGCGCAGCGCCGCCTCCAGCGGCGTTGCCAGCCGCTGGTGATCGCCCCAGTTGGTGGCGATCGCGCGCGCGGCATCGGGTCTCACCAGCACTTGCGCGGTCCACAGGTTATTGCTGCCATCGTGCCACAAGCTGCCGTCGGGGCGCACGACCCAACCCAGCGCATAGTTGCCGCCGAACGGCGGGGTGTGCAGCCGCTGCCAGGTTTGCGGCCGCAACAGTGGCGCGCGGGTGCGGTGGGCCTCAAGGAACGCGATCATCGCGGCGATGGGCGCGTGCAGCCTTGCGGCGGGCCCCGCAACGGCGGGATTGTCGTTCGGTGGCACGCCCGGCGGGTGGGGCACGCCGGCTTCACCGGGCCACCAGGCATGGCCCACCGGCTGGTCCAGCATGCCCGGCGTGCCCGGTGCGCCAAAGCCCGCCCCGGCCATGCCAAGCGGCGCGAACAGGCGCTGGGCCAGCGTTTCCCAGGGCTGGCCGCAGGCCGCCTCAAGCATCGCGGCCGCAGCCACATAATTGCGGTTGGAATAGATAAAGCGTGTGCCGGGCGCGGCCTCGGGCGCGCGGGCGAGAGTCATGCGGGTCAGGGCCAGGCGGCTGGCGCGCGGATCGGCTTCCTCTGCCGGAAAGGCATCCATTTCGCCATCGCTGTCCAAGCGGGGAAAGCCGCTGGTATGGGACAGCAGGTGCAAGAGCGTCACGCCCTGCCAGGCCGGTGCATCGTGCCAGGCCAGGCGTGCCAGCAGCGGCTCGTCCCAGGCAAGCTCACCCGCTTCCGCCGCCAGGGCAATCAGCGTGGCAGTGACCGGCTTGGTGACGGAGCCCCAGTGCCAGGCATCGCCTTGTGCGACAGGCGCGGTAGCGCCGGTCATGCGCAGGCCGGCGCAGGTTTCACCCGCCGTGGCGCCTGCGCGCCAACCGGCAGACAGCGCGGGAACCCCCAGGCGGCGGCGCAGCCGGGCAGCGGCCGCCGTGTCGCGCGGAAAGGACAGCGACGCCGCGCGCGCCAGGCCCGCCCACGGCAATCCAGCCAACAGGCCGAGCATGCCGCGCCGTGCCATGATCATGCCCTATCCAAGGGCATAGCCGTTCCATGCCTTGATCGGGCGGATCACGAAGCTGGTGTGCATCGCGCTGACCCCGGGCAGGCGGGCCAGGCAATCGCGGTGCAGCCGGTCGTAATCGGCCATGTCGCGCGCGCCGATGCGCAGGCGATAATCACCCGTGCCCGAGATGAGATAACATTCAAGGATTTCAGTCGAATCCAGCGCAGCGCGTTCGAACCGTTCCATCGCTTCGCGGCTCTGGCTTTCTAGGGTGATGTCGATCAGGGCATGCAGGTTGAGCCCGATCTTGCCCGCGTCAACCCGTGCGCCATAGCCCGTGATCGTGCCGTTTTCTTCCAGCGCGCGCATCCGCCGGTGGCAGGCAGAGCTGGAAAGCCCCACCCGATCGGCCAGTTGTGCCAGCGAACTTTGCGAATCTGCCTGCAGTGCAGCCAGCAACTTGCGATCTATGCGGTCCATCCCTGCCGTTTAGCGCGAAAACTTGGCGTTTGAAGCCTGATTCGCGGGAAACTTTGGCTCAATTTGGGGCTCGATCTGGATCAACGCGAATAATCCGCCGGCGGCGGGCCGTGGCGGGTGCTGCGCGCAGCCATCAGGGCGACCGCCGCGTCCAGGGTTTCGCCATCGATCGCCCCATCGACGAGGATGGTTTCGCCCGTAGTGTTGTTGCGCACGGCAACGGCCGGCGTGCCCTGTACCGTGGCGCGTTCGGCGGCGTCGCCCTCGGCCGCCAGGCGCCCCAGGGTATCGTCGCTGCGCAGGCAGGCGTCGAGCTTGGCCGCGTCGGCGGCGCCATCTTGCCGGGCGAGCGCGACCACCGCGCCGCGGCCGCGATCGGTGCCATTGCCAGGCAGGCCGCGGCCATTGCCGCCGGTGCGGGCAAAGTAATCGCCCAGGAAACGGTAATAGGCCGCCGACCCGCCCTGATCGGCCACGCACAGCGCCGCCATGCCGCCCAGCACGGCGGCCGCGCCGTGGAACGGCAGGGGCAGCATGCGAATGGCCAGGTTGGCCTGGCCCTTGGCCCGCGAAATGGCCGCGTCGGGCACGCCGGAAAACTGCTTGCAATAGGGGCATTCGGGATCAGACCAGACCACCACGCTCACGGGCGCCTGGACCGGGCCCGAGACGCGATCTTGCGCCAGCAGCGCACCCACATCGGGAACGGTGCGCCAAGGGGCCGGGATATCGGGCAATTGGGCCGGCGCGGCCAGTGCCTGGGCGGCCATGGGGCCCATCGCAGAGACCGTGATCGTTGCCGCCAGGGCCATAGCCCGGAACCATGCGCGCATTGCTGTTCCTTGTCCTTACGCTTGCGTGTGCGTGCTCTTGCCCAATCCGGGGCAGGCGGCAAGCCCGCTTTGCCGCGCCCGTGCTTTTTGCATTTCGCCCTGGCTGGCTGTAGGGCAGCTGAATATATCCCGCCAAATACAGCGCATCCTTTGTGGAGTTGCCATGGGCCGCCTTGTTCTGCGTTTTCTTGCCGTGATCGCCGCTCTGGCCACGAGCGCCGCGCCCGCCGCCGCGCAGGGCCTGGGCAAGGGGCCGCTGGTGCTGGCCGCAGCCAGCCTGCAGGAAGCGATGAACGCCGCGGCCGATCGCTGGTCGGCGTTGGGCCATGCACGGCCGGTGGTATCGTTCGCGGCCTCTTCGGCGCTGGCGCGACAGATCGAGGCCCATGCTCCGGCTGACCTGTTCGTGTCGGCCGATGAAGACTGGATGGACGATGTTGCGCATGCCGGTCTCCTGGCACCGCGCACGCGTGCGCGGCTGGTGACCAACGCGCTGGTGATCGTGGCTCCGGCGGGCAGCGCCTTGCGGCTCTATCCCGCGCCTGGTTTCCCGCTGGCGCGCGCGCTGGGCGGGGGCAAGCTGGCGATGGGCGATCCCGACGCCGTGCCCGCCGGCCGCTATGGCAAGGCGGCGCTGGAACGGCTGGGGGTGTGGAGCCAGGTTCAGGGACAAGTGGCGCGGGCCGAAAACGTGCGTGCCGCGCTGGCCCTGGTCGCCCACGGCGCCGCGCCGCTGGGCATCGTCTATGCCACCGATGCGCGGGCCGAACCGGGCGTGCGGGTGGTGGGGGTGTTTCCCGCCGGCAGCCATGCGCCGATCACCTATCCGCTGGCCCGGCTGGCCAGTTCCACCCATCCCGATGCCGAAGGTTTTCGTCGCTTCCTGCTGTCTGGGCAGGGCAAGGCGATTTTCCGTCGCTTCGGCTTTGTGGCGCACTGACGGGCATGCTGCTTTCGGCACAGGAATGGGGCGTGGTGGCGCTGTCGGCCAAAGTCAGCGGCGTTGCCATCCTGGGCGTTCTGCCCATCGCCTTTGCGCTGGCCTGGGCGCTGGCGCGCGGGCGGTTTCGCGGGCGCCTGGTGCTCGATGCGTTGGTGCACCTGCCGCTGGTCTTGCCGCCGGTGGTGATCGGCTGGATGCTGCTGGTGGCATTCGCGCCGGCCGGCCCGGTGGGTGGCTGGCTGTGGCGCACGTTTGGCGTGACCCTGCTGTTCCGCTGGACCGGCGCGGCACTGGCTGCCGCGATCATGGCCCTGCCGTTGATGGTGCGGGCCATCCGCCTGTCGCTTGAAGCGGTCGATCCCCGGCTGGAGCAGGCCGCGCGCACCCTGGGCGCCGGGCCATGGGCCACATTCCGCCAGGTGACCTTGCCGCTCTGCGCGCCGGGCATGCTCGCCGGTGCGGTGCTGGGCTTTGCGCGCTCGCTGGGCGAATTCGGCGCCACGATCACGTTCGTGTCCAACATTCCGGGGGAAACCCAGACGCTGCCGCTGGCGATCTATGCTGCGTTGCAGGTGCCCGGCGGCGAAGCCACGGTCTGGCGCCTGGCCGTGGTGGCGGTGGTGCTGTCGCTGCTGGCGCTGGTCGGCTCGGAATGGCTGGCGCGGCGCCAGGGGGGCGTTGGCTTGCAGGGGGGCAGGGGCGCGCATGTCCTTTGATATCGACATCGTGCTGGCGCGCGGTGGCCGCGAATTTGCCGTGCGCGTGGCCGGCGGGCCCGGCATTACCGCGCTGGTTGGCCCGTCAGGGCAGGGCAAGACCAGCACGCTCGATGCCGTCGCCGGCCTGTTGCGCCCGCGTTCGGGCCGCATCGCCGTGGATGGCGCCGTCCTGTTCGATGCCGCCGGCGGGATCGACCTACCACCCCAGGTCCGCGCCGCTGGCTATGTCTTTCAGGACTTGCGCCTGTTCCCGCACCTGTCCGTGCGGGACAACCTGCTGTTCGGCTGGCGCCACGCCCCAGCCGAACGCCGCACGCTGACGCTGGAGGAAGTGACCGGATTCCTTGACATCACGCCTTTGCTTGGCCGGCGCCCGCACACGTTGTCGGGCGGGGAAGCGCAGCGCGTGGCGATCGGCCGGGCGCTGCTGTCGGCCCCGCGTTTCCTGTTGATGGACGAACCGCTGACCGCGCTCGATCCGGCGCGGCGCGAAGGGGTGATTGCCCTGATCGCGCGCATCCGCGACGTGTTTGCCCTGCCGGTCCTGCTGGTATCGCACCAGCAGCAGGATGTGGCGCGGCTGGCTGATGCGGTGGTGGAAATTTAGCGGGCCTGAATCCTGGCGAACGAGTTGAGATGCAGGCCGATTCTCCCCTCCTCTTCAGAGGAGGGGCCGGGGGTGGTGCGAAGCCTCGCGCAAGGGTTCCACCACCCCCAACCCCCTCCTTGCGAAGAGGAGGGGGAGTTGGAACGGCTATCGGTTGGGCTGAGCCTGTCGAAGCCCTCGCGCGACCACTCCTAGATTTCCAACTGGCTGCCCAGTTCGATCACGCGGTTGGTGGGCAGGCGGAAGAACTGCATCGGGCTTTCCGAATTGCGCACCATCCAGGCAAACAGCTTTTCCCGCCAGATCGCCATGCCCGGCCGCTTTGACGCGATCAGGGTTTGCCGCGCCAGGAAATAGCTGGTTTCCATCGGCTTGAACGGTCCGCCTGCGCGGGTTTCCGCGGCCAGTTCGGCGGGAATGTCCGCCTCGTCCATAAAGCCGCTGTTGATGATCATGCGATAGAAGCCGTGGCCCATGTCTTCGACGTCGCGCCGCTTGTGATCGGGCACGTGGGGCACGCCGGCGGTCATCACGGTCAGGATCACCACGCGTTCGTGCAGGATGTGGTTGTGCTTCAAGTTGTGCAGCAGCGCGGGCGGGATGCCTTCAACGGTCGACGCCATGAACACCGCCGTGCCTTTGACGCGGCGCACGCGCTCGCACACCGAACCCAGGAACAGGTCGAACGGCATGGCGTCTTCGGCCAGGCGCTCGCGCAGGATGCGCCGCCCGGTGGCCCAGGTGGTGAGCGCGGTAAACGTGATCGCCGCCACCAGCAGCGGGAACCAGCCGCCATCGGGAATCTTGGTGGCGTTCGAGGCGAAATAGGCGCCGTCGATCACCAGGAACGTGCCGGTGACCAGGCCCGCCACCAGCGGGTGCCACTTCCACACGGCAAACGTCAGCACGCCGAGCATGCAGGCGGTGATGAACATCGTACCGGTCACGGCAATGCCATAGGCCGAGGCCAGATTGCTCGACGTGCGAAACGCCAGCACCAGCAGGATGACCATCGCCAGCAAGACCCAGTTCACCAGCGGAACATAGACTTGGCCGGCCGCGCTGGCGCTGGTGTGCAGGATGCGGATGCGCGGCAGGAAGCCAAGCTGCACCGCCTGCTGCGAAACCGAGAACGCGCCCGAGATCACCGCCTGGCTGGCGATGACCGTGGCCAGGGTGGCCAGGATCACCAGCGGCAGCCGCGCCCAATCCGGGGCCATCAGGAAGAACGGATTTTCCACCATGGCCGGGTTGCGCAGCAGCAGGGCCGATTGCCCGGCATAGTTGATCAGCAGGCAGGGAAACGCCACCCACAGCCACGCCACCATGATCGCGCGACGGCCGAAGTGGCCCATGTCGGCATAGAGCGCTTCGGCCCCGGTCACCGCCAGCACGACGGAACCCAGCGCCAGGAACGCCAGCAGGGGATCGAGCGTGAAGAATTTCACCGCATACCAGGGGTTCACCGCCAGCAGGATTTCCGGCGCACGGGCAATGCCGTTGAGGCCAAGCAGCGCGATGACCAGGAAATAGACCAGCATGACCGGGCCAAACAACTTGCCCACCGCCGCCGTGCCGCGCGACTGGATGGCGAACAGGCCGATGAGAATGGCGATCGAAATCGGCAGGACCACGTCGGCAAAGGCGGGGTGCACCACGGTGAGCCCTTCCACCGCCGAAAGCACCGAAACCGCCGGTGTGATGATGGCGTCGCCATAGAACAGGGCCGTGGCGACGATGCCCAGGATCGCGGTGAACGCCGTCCACCGGCCCGGCTTGAGTTGCCGGCCGATCAGCGCGAGCAGCGCCAGGCTGCCCCCTTCGCCCTTGTTGTCGGCGCGCAGGATCACGAAGACATACTTGACCGTGACGATCAGCGTCATGGTCCAGAACATCAGGGAGAGCACGCCGAAGATATGATCGGCATCCACCGCCAGGCGATGGTGCCCGATGAAGCTTTCCTTCAGCGAATAGAGCGGCGAGGTGCCGATATCGCCGAACACCACGCCGATGGCGCCCACGGCCAGGGGCAGCAGGCCCTGTGGCGGGTGGCCATCATGTGTTCCGGGCGAAGCGTTGGCAGGCGCATGATCGGTGGCAGCGGACGCACTGGCGGCCGCGGAATCGGGCGCCGCCGAAAGGGGTATGGCAGTCATGGCGGCGCCGCTACGCCCCGGCGTGACCGGGCGCGACGAAATTTATGCATTCTTTACGCCGCTTCACGCCTTCTTTGTCGTGAGGCCGCGACCGGGTGCGACAGCCTGGCCTCTCGACAGCAGGGGCACTGGTGCGGCATCCCATGGCCATGACCCTTGCTCACGCCCACCGCATTGCGCCTCCGACCGGCACTGCCGAGGGCGATGGGCTGCTTGCCGGCCTCCTGGCCACGGCCGCGCTGATCGGCCTTGCCACGTTGATGGGGCTGACGCTGCTGGCGCGGGGCGACATTGCCGATATCGGGCTGCTCTATCTGGTGCCGGTGATGTTTGCCGCCATTCGCCTGGGATTGCGGCCCGGGCTGGCGGCGGGCGTGCTGTCGTCCTTGTGCTACAACTACTTCTTTATTCCGCCCCGCTTCACCATGGCGGTGGCCGATCCATCGCACCTGATCACGCTGGTCATCCTGCTGGGCGTGGCGCTGGTGGGCAGCCACATGGCCGCGCGCCTGCGCCAGCAGGCAATGCTGGCCCAGGCGCAGGCCGGGCGCGACGCCTTGCTGGCCGGCTTTGCCGGACGATTGATGGGCGTGACCCGGCGCGACGCGCTGTGGACCTTGCTGGCCAGCGAAGTGGCGCATCTGTTCGGCCTGCGCGTGCTGGTGGCAGCGCCCGATGCGCAGGGCATCGTGGAACTGGTGGCGGCACGCCCTGCGCATGACCGGCTCGATCTTCTCGAAGCGGCGGCGGCGCAGTGGTGCCTGGACAGTGGCCGCTCTGCCGGGCCGGGCGGGCTGGTGCCCACCGCATCGGAATGGCTGTTCCTGCCCGTGCCGGGCAGCCATGGCCCCTTGGCCGTGGTGGGCGTGGGCGACCCCGATGCCGATCTGCCCTTGCAAGGCGCGCAGGCGCCCTTGCTGGAAAGCCTGTTGGCGCAGACCGGGCTGGCCCTGGCGCGGATCGGCCTGGAAGAGGAAAAGCTGGCGCTGGGCCGCGTGCAAGAACGCGAACGCCTGCGCAGTGCCTTGCTGTCCTCGATCGGGCATGATCTGCGCACGCCGCTGACCACCGTGCTCGGCACCCTGCGCGCGCTGCGCCCTCTGGATCACGAGCAGGCCGTGGCCCTGGCCAGCGCGCGGAGCGAGGCAGAGCGGCTCGACCGGTTTGTTGCCAACCTGATCGAGATGGTGCGGATGGAAACCGGTGCCTTGCGCCGCGAGCCCGAGCCGGTGGACCTGGCCGAAGCCTGCGATGCTGCGCTCGATCACCTGGCCCCGGCCGGTTTGGCGCGACAGGTGGACCTGGCCGTGCCTGAGGACTTGCCGCTGGTGCTGGCCGATCCGCGCCTGTTGCACCATTGCCTGATCAACCTGATCGACAACGCTGCCCGCCATGGCGGCGGTGGCGCGATCCGCGTAGAGGCCTTGGCTGACGGGCAGGGCGGGGTGGAACTGGCCGTGTGTGACAATGGGCCCGGCGTTACGCCTGGCGAGGAGGAGCGAATTTTCGGCATGTTCACCAGGCTGGAAGGGTCTGATCGGCAGGGCGGCACTGGCCTGGGCCTCGCGATCGTAAAGGGCTTTGCCGAAGCCATGGGGCTGGCGGTGACGGCGGCCAATCGTCCAGACGGCGGCGCCCGCTTTGCCCTGCATGTGCCGTCCGCGCTGGTTCGCGCGGTGGAGGCGTAAGGCATGAGCGGCGTGGTCGAGGCGAAGAACGCGCGGGTGCTCGTGGTGGATGATGATCCTGCCATCCGCGCCTTGTTGCACCACACCCTGGGCCAGGCCGGCTATGTGGTGAGCGAGGCCGCCAGCGCCGCCCAGGCACTGGACCAGCGGGCCGCCCAGGCGCCCGATCTGGCGCTGCTCGATCTGGGCCTGCCCGATCGCGACGGCCTGGAAATCCTGCCGCAACTGGTGGCTGCGGGCCTTGCCGTGGTGGTGCTTTCGGCACGCGATGCCACGGCGGAAAAGGTTGCCGCGCTCGATCTTGGCGCCAGCGACTATGTCACCAAGCCGTTCGATCCCGACGAAATCCTGGCCCGCGTGCGCACCGCCCTGCGCCACCGCGCGCGATTGGCCGGCGGCGCCGGGGCAGCAGGCGGCGCGTTGCTGCGCTTTGCCGATGTGGAGATCGACCTTGCGGCGCGGCAGGTGCGCAAAGCGGGCGTGGAAGTGCATCTCGCGCCCAAGGAATATGCGTTCCTGGCCGAACTGGCCGGCCATGCCGGGCGCGTGGTGACCCATGCGCAGCTCTTGCGCACGATCTGGGGGCCGGGCCATGAAACCGACGTGGAATACCTGCGCGTTGCCGCGCGTGGCATCCGGCGCAAGCTGGAAAGCGACCGGCCACCCGGCCAATCCGCCCTGCGCAACGAGCCAGGCATCGGCTATCGTCTTGATCTTGCGCGGGGATGACGCCGGGCTTCACCCAAGCCACAGCGCCCCACCCGGATGTTTACGTGGCCATCGTTTAAGCTGCGTTTGAGCGTCGCGATGATAGCGCCGGACCCGTCTGTTCAGTCCACCGGAACCGGGGAAAGGTTGCATGTTCAAAAGGCGCGTTGTCGTTCCGCTCGAGACCCGATTTGCGCAGGCCGTGCTCGAGCGGTCGCCCGACGGCTTCCTCTTGATGCAGAACGGTTACTTCACGTTGTGCAACGCGGCGGCCGAACGCGTCTATCAGCGCACCCGCCAGGAAATCATCGGGGCCACGCCGGGCTCGCTGGCGGCGCCGCGCCAGGCCGATGGCCGCCCCTCGGATGTCCATGTGGCCGAGCGGCTGGCCGAAGCCCAGCGCCAGGGCTTCTCGCGGTTCGAATGGCTCAATCTCGATCGCCAGGGCCAGCCGCTGCGCATGCTGGTGACGCTTACCCCGTTGGAGATGGATGGCAGTGATGCGCTGATCATCCAGGTGCAGAGCCAGGCGGAAACCTCTGCGGTGGTCGATGCCCTGCGCGACGGGCTGGAGCGGCTTGCCGGCGGCGACCTCGATTGCCGCCTGACGCGCGCCTTCCGCCAGGACTACGAATGCCTGCGCACGGCGTTCAATTCCGCCGTCGATGCGATGGCCGGCGCGATGCGATCGGTGGGCGGCATTGCCGAGCAGGTGTCCAACGGATCGGCCGAGATCCTGGCTGGATCGGAAGACCTTTCCACCCGTACCGAACAGCAGGCCGCAGCCGTTGAGGAAGCCGCTGCCGCGCTGCGCCAGATCAACGAAAGCGTGCAGAAGTCGGTGCAGGAAGCCGGCCACGCCAGCGCGATGGTGCAGACAACGCTGGACGAGGCACGGCAATCGGGCGAAGTGGTGGGACGCGCCATCGACGCCATGGCCGCGATCGAGAAATCCTCGCAGGAAATCGCCGAAATCGTTGGCGTGATCGACGCCATCGCGTTCCAGACCAATCTGCTTGCGCTCAACGCCGGGGTGGAAGCGGCCCGCGCCGGGGACGCCGGCAAGGGCTTTGCCGTGGTCGCGAGCGAAGTGCGGGCCTTGGCGCAGCGCGCTGGCGACGCCGCGCGCGACATCCGCGCCCGCATCGGCAGTTCCACCGAACAGGTTTCCAGCGGGGTGGGGCTGGTCACCGCCACCGGCGACGCGCTGGAGCGTATTGCCGCCAGCGTCAGCGAAATCAACGATGTCATGCGCCGGATCAGCGGCACCTCCACCCAGCAGGCCGAAACGCTGGGCCAGATCAACGCCACCGTGCGCGATGTCGATTCGATCACCCAGCAGAACGCCGCCATGGCCGAGGAAGCCACTGCCACGGCGCGCAACCTGGCCGATCAGGCCGGCGTGATGGCGCGCGAGTTGGGCAAGTTCCGCTTTGCCGCCGGGCAGGCGGCCCCCACCCCCACCACGGCACCCCGCGCGCCCACGCCTGACCCAGTGCCCGCGCCGACCCCCGTGGCAGCGCCGGTTGCGGTGCCTGTCAGGCCGGCAGCCCCGCCGCCGTTGCCAACCCCCGTGCCGTCGGCCCCCCCGCCGGCGGCCGCCGCGCCGGTTGCGCCGCCCGCTGCGCCACCGCGTCCACGCCCGGCGCCCGCCCCGCGCAGCGTCGGCAATACCGCATTGTCGGAAGACGATTGGTCGGAGTTCTAAGGGGCCTCGATCCGTCGCATCCCGGTCTGCCTAGGCGTCGTGTCTCGTTTGGAAGATAAACTTCTGTGACCCAGCGCCGGCAAATCCCTATGGCGCCGCTAGACAAACAGCGGCGCCGGGGGGATGCTGATGGTCAGGGCAATGTGTTGCATCGGATTGATCGCTTTCGCCGCGCCTGCATGGGCCGATGACGGCGGGGGCTTCGCGCTATCCGGCACCGCGCGCTTGCGGTACGAGGCGATTGCCAATCAACCGCGCGCCGGGTTCAATCAGAACGACGATCTGGTCAATCTGCGCACCACGCTCATGGCCAAATACCAGTCCGGTCCGTTCACCATCGGCGGGGAACTGTGGGACAGCCGCGTCTATGGCGGTGACAAGGGCACGCCGATCACCACGGGCGAAGTCAATACGCTGGAACTGGTGCAGGCCTTCGTGGCGGTGAAGAGCGTGGTCGGGCACGCCAAGGTTTCCGTCCAGGCGGGGCGGTTCCTGCTCAACATCGGGTCGCGCCGCTTGGTGGCCGCTGACGAATATCGCAACACGACCAACGGCTACACCGGCTTGCGCGCAGACGTGGCCACCCGCAACGGGATTACGGCAACAGCGATCTACGTCCTGCCGCAGCAGCGCCGGCCCGACGATCCGGCATCGCTACGGCGCAACGCCTTTGCCGTCGATCGCGAAGGGTTCGATCTGGTGCTGTGGGGCGGTGTGCTCGCCAAGGCGAAGGCGATCGGGCCGCTCACGGCCGAAGCCAGCTATTTTCACCTGGGTGAGCGCGACACGCCGGGCCATCCCACGCGCGATCGCTCGCTCGACACGTATGGCGGCCGCCTGCTGCGCGAGCCGGCGGCGGGAAAACTCGATGGAGAGGTGGAGGCCTTTGCGCAATCGGGCCGGGTCAGCGCTTCGGCTGCGCCGGGTGCCGCGACATTGCCGGTTGCGGCCTGGTTCATCCACGCAGCGATGGGCTACAGCCTGCATGACGCTTGGAAAACGCGCGTTTCGGTGCAGTACGATCGCGCCAGCGGCGATGGCGCGCCCGGAACCTATCGCCACTTCGACACGCTCTATGGCATGCGCCGGGCAGACCTGGCGCCGGCCGGGCTTTATAACGCCGTCGGCCGGGCCAATGTCTCGACGCCCGGCATCAGGGTAGAGGTCGCCCCGTCGCCCCGGTGGGATGCCTTTACCACGTATGAAGCCTTGTGGCTGGCATCGCGGACCGACAGTTTCTCGACAACGGGCGTGCGCGATGCTTCGGGCCGATCGGGCGGGTTTGCCGGCCACCAGTTGGACGGGCGTTTCCGCTGGTGGGTGCGCCCGGCCAAGTTGCGGTTCGAAATGGACGGGGTGTTGCTGATGAAGGGGCGGTTTCTGGAAGACGCCCCCAATGCACCGGCCCATGGCACCACGGCCTATGGCGCGCTCAACCTGACCGCTTCCTTTTAGGGCCCAAACCCGATCAGGGCATTGCCGGGGTTTCGGGAACGCCGATCGTGGCCGCCGGAGCATGGGTGCCAGCAGCAGGGTCGCGCGTGGGGCGGGGGCGGGCGGGGCCTTCGACCAGCCCGTCCAGCGCGCGCACCGTTGCGGTGATCAGGGGGACGTCGGCCTTGCCGGCCACGCGCCAGGCGTCTTTTTCCGCATCGTGGCGCGGGGCATCGGGCAGCAGCCAGGTGGCATCGAGCGCGCCAAGCGCGGCCAGCACTTGCGCCTTGGCGATATAGGCGCCAGCGATGCCTTCGTTATAGGAACTGCGCGCCTGAAGCAGTTCGCGCGCCAGTTGCAGCACGTCGAGCGTGGTGAACATGCCGGCGCGCTCTTGCAGCACGGCGCCGTCATAGGCCTTTTGCGCAGATTCGACCGCTTTGGCGAGGTTGTCGATCGCGCTGGTCTGGGCTTGCCAGTCGTTCCAGGCGCTGGCGAGGGCGGCGCGGTTTTCACGCAAGGTGGCGTCCATCAGGCGCCAATCGGCATCGTTGGCCGCTTCGGCCGCGTGGATGCGCGCGGCGCGCTCTCCGCTGTCGAACAAGGGGCCCGAAAGGGTGACCACGCCCTTGATCTCGGTCTGGCGCAAGCTGTCGGAATAATTGGAAAAGCCGCTGGAATAGGGCAGCAGGGCGGCAGTGCCCTGGAAATCCACGCGCGGGCGCTGGTCGGCCTTGGCGCCTTCCACGCTGGCGCGCGAGGCACGCTCGCGTTCCTGCGCCGCCAGGATCAACGGATTGTGTGCCTCGGCATAGGCATAGGCTTCTTCCAGCCCGGAAACGGGCAGTTGCAGCGCGGGTGGCGCGGCGAGATCGCCAGGGCGGGTGCCGATCATGCGGATGAAAGCAGCCTCGGCACTGCCGGCGTCACGCTGCGCGGCCAGCAGTTGCACGCGGCCCAGTTCCACCCGCGTTTCCACCTGCTGGATATCGGTGGCTGTCACTTCATGCGCCTTGAGCCGGGCCTGGTTGTCGGTCAATTCACGGGTGAGAGCGGACAGGTTGTCGGCCGCGATGGCCACGGCCGCGCGGGTGCGGCGCAGGCCGACAAATGCGTCCACCGCATCGAGCAAGGCCTGCTGCTCGGCCGAGTGCAGCACCGCGCGCTGGTACGACGCCTGCGCCCGCGCGCCGCGCTCGTTGGCAAAGGAGCGGCCGAAACTGAACAGGGGCTGGGTCAGCACGGCCGTGGCGGTGGAGGTCCAGCCGCGGCGACCGAGGTAAACCCCCTTGGCGATTTCGAAGCGATCCTTGGTCCAGCCATACGTCAGCGCGTAATCGAGCTTGGGACCATAAGCGGCGCGCGCCTGGGCCACGCCCCAATCGCTGCTTTGCGCGCTGCTGCGCTGGGCGAGCAGCGTGGGCGAGGTCCAATAGGCATAGCGCAAGGCATCGGCGAGCGTGGTAACGGGCCGCCCCGCCGCGGCGCCCTCCACGATGTCGGCCGGCGTGTCGGCCGGCAATTCGGGTGCATAGGCAGGGGCGGCATCTTCGTCCTGCGTGGCATCCTGCGCGTGCGCGGCCGGCGTGGCAAGCAAGGCAAGAATCACCGCGGCTGATGCCGACGATCTGGGCAGGGCGCGCCGGCAATGAAGGCGCAGGTGGCGCAAGGCGTTGCGGCGCATGGCGAAATTCCCCCTCAATTGTCGCGGAAGGCGCGCATGAACTGGTCACGCAGCGGCTTGGTGACGTAGGACAGCAGCGAGCGGTTGCCGGTTTCGATATAGGTTTCGGCTGGCATGCCGCTGCGCAATGCCAGCCCCTCGCGCTGGATCGCGCCCTGGTCCACTTCGATCCGCACAGTGTAATAGGCCTGGCGGGTTTCCTGGTTATCCGTCCGGTCGGTGGCGACATAGACCACGCGGCCGGGTATTTCCGGCGTGGCGGCACGGTTGAAGGCCGAGAAGCGTACCCGCGCGGCCTGGCCCACGCGCACCTGGTCGACATCGGTGGGGCTGATCGAGGCTTCGACCACCATCACGTCGTGATCGGGCACGATTTCCATGATCGGTTCGGCCGGGCGCACCACATCGCCGATCGCGGCAAAGGCAATCTTTTCGATCGTGCCGGAATAAGGCGCGCGGATTTCGCTGCGGTCCTTCTGGTCCGATGCGCTGACGTTGCGCAACTGCTGCTGGTTGAGGGAAGTGTTCACTTGCGCAAGATCGGTGCCGGCCTGCACGCGGCGGGTCTGCACGGTCTGGATCGATTGCTCCTGCGCTTCGGTAATGCGGGCACGGGTCTGGGCGATCTGCGATTGCAACTGCGCCACCTGGCCATCGATATCCACGGCGGTGCGTTCCAGTTGGTTGAGCCGATTGATCGTGACAAGCTGCTTGTCCCACAGGTCGCGCACGCCCTGGCGTTCGGGTTCGATCAAGTGGCGCTGTTGGCGCAAGGCATCGATCTGCGCCTGAAGGCCGGTGATCTGCTGGTTGTATTGCACCACGCGCGCCGCAAGCTGGGCCCGCAACTGGCCCTCTTCGGTCTGGCGCATGGCGAACAGATGCTGTTCATCGGCCATGGCCTTGCGCGCGCTGGGATTGGCAGAGCCGGTCAGCTGGGGCGGGAATACCACCTGGCCCAGGCCGAGCCGTTCGGCCTCAAGCCGCGCTTTCTGCGCCAGCAACTGTTCCACGGTGAGGTTGGAATAGGTGGCATCGGCGCCGGTCACGCGGTCATCCAGCCGCATCAGCAGTTCGCCCTGGCGCACGTGCTGGCCGTTGATCACGGCAATTGCCGTGATCACGCCGCCGGTGGGATGGGCTATGCGCTTGACCCGGCTTTCCACGCCCACCTGGCCTCCGCCGATCACCGCGCCACCGATCGGCACGATGGCGGCGAGGCCGAACAGCAGGACCATCAGGCCGGCCAGCGCGACGACGAGCCGCACCAAAAGACGCGGGGCATGGGGCTTGGGCTCGCCAGGCTCGTCAACCCACAGCGCGGGAAGAAGCTGCCGCACGGCATCGGGAGAAAGGGGCGCGTTCATCGTGCGGCCTCCTGGGCCAGGCGGCCGGGTGCGGGTGCGCCGGGCGCGGCGGCGCCATCGTTTGCCTGGAGCGTGCGCTGCATCACCGCGTCGCGCTCTCCAAAATCGACCAGGCGGCCGTTTTGCATCACGGCGACATGGGTGATCGGGCCGAGCGTGGCGGGGCGATGGGTGATCATGATCACGATGCCGCCGCGCTGGCGCATTTCCAGCACCGCGCGGTTGAGCGCGGCGTCGCCGGTGGCATCGAGGTTGGAATTGGCCTCGTCCAGGATCAGCAGATGGGGATTGCCATAAAGCGCGCGGGCCAGGCCCACGCGCTGGCGTTGTCCGGCCGAAAGCTCGCTCGCGCCGGCCGACACCTGTGTGTCATAGCCATCGGGCAGGGCCAGGATCGCCTCGTGCAGGCTGGCCGCGCGGGCAGCAGCCATCACCGCATCGGACGTGGCGGCCGGATCGAACCGCGCGATGTTCTGGCCCACCGTGCCTTCGATCAGGTCCACCGTTTGCGGGACATAGCCAAAGGCGCTGCCCAGCGCTTCGGCATCCCACTGATCCAGCGTGGCGCCGTCCAGGCGAACCTCCCCGCGGTTGGGTTTCCATATCCCGAGGATGCCACGCACCAGGGAAGTCTTGCCCGCTGCGCTGGGGCCGATCACGGCAAGCGCCTGACCGGGTTGCACCGACAGCGACACGCCCTGCACGGTAAACCGCTGGGTTCCCGGCGGCGCCACCCACAGATCGCGCAACGCCAGTTCGCCGCGGGGGCGATCGAGCGTCACCTGCCGTTCGGGCGGGCGGCGGAACGTGGTGATGGCCTGGACGATACGGGTCCAGCCGCTGCGCGCGGCAACCAGGCCTTTCCAGTTGGCGATGGCCGAATCGACCGGCGCCAGGGCCCGGCCCGACAGAACCGAGGACGCCAGGATCACGCCGCCACTGGCCTTGTCATCGATGACGAGCAGCGCGCCCACCGTGAGGATGATCGATTGCAGCAGCATGCGGAACGTGCGGCTGGCGCCGCCCAGGCGCGAGACGGTGCGCGCCAGGGCCGATTGTGCCGCGATGAACTGGCTTTCCCAGCCCGAGGTGCGGGCCACCAGGCGGTCCTGCATGCCCATGGCAAAGGCGGATTCGGCAAAGCGGATTTCCGAGAGGGTGGCTGCGCTGCGTTGCCCGGTGATCATCGCCAATTCGCGCGAGGCGGTCTGGGTGCGGCGGTTGGACATGAGGGCCAGCACCGCCATGACCAGTACGCCGGCTAATGCGGTAAGGCCCAGCCACCAGTGCAGCGCGGCCAGCACGATCAGGAACATGATCACCCAGGGCAGGTCGATCAGCGCGACCGGTCCCGCCCCGGCCAGGAAAGTGTGGACCGAATCGAGATCGCGCGCGAACTGGAGGCCATCGCCCTTTTCGGCCCCGGCGCGCAGTGGCCGCGAAACGGTGGCATAGTGCACCGCGCCGAACAGGTCATCGTGCACGCCATTGGCAACGCCCAGCAGCGCCTCTGCCCGGATTGCCTCGAAAACCGCTTGAAATACGTAGATCAGCACGAGCATCACGAAGAGCCCCACCAGGGTGGGGATGCTGCGGCTGGGCAAAACCGAGTCGTAGACCAGCATCATGTAGCCCGATCCGGCAAAGACCAGGACATTGAGCAGCAGGCTGGCCACCGCCACCAGCGCGAGATTTCCGCGATACCTGCGCAGGAAAAGGCGCAGCATTTGCCGATCCACGTTCAAACACCCCCAACAAGGCCCTCAATCGCCACTGCTATAGCAGCATGCGCCAAGACCACGTTGCCAAATACTTCCGCCGCGGAACAATAGCGTTTGGAACCGCTGTGCGCGGCGGTGTGTGGAAAGGCCGGCCGGGGGGTGGGGTCAGGCCATTTCGTGTTCGGCGGTGGCGCGCGCGCCCACGATCAGCATCTCGCACCATACGCCCTTGGGATCGAACATCAGGTCGACTGCTTCGAGGCCGGGCTGCGCGCGCAGCAGGTGCGAGCCCGTCCCTTCGTGCGCGGGGGGCGCCACCAGCGGGCCGCCGGTTTCCTTCCACAGCAGGTAAAGCCGGTTGCCGTCTGGCGCCAGGAACCAGCGCAAGTCGACCCAGCCGGCCGGGCCGGACAGGGCGCCATGCTTGATGGCGTTGGTGCACAACTCGTGCACGGCCATGATCAGCGGAATGCAGCTTTGATCGGGCACCACGCAGGCGGTGCCGCTCAGGCGGATGCGCGATCCCAGGCTGAACGGCGCGATGGTGCGCTCGATCAGTTCGGGCAGGTGGCCTTCCGCCTCTGTGCCGATGCGCAAGAGGTCGCTGGCCTTGGCCAGGCTTTCGAGCCGATCGGAAAACTCGCGGAAGAAATCCAGCGGGTTTTCGGCACGCGGGCCGCGCGCGGACAGCGCCTGGATGATGGCCAGCAGGTTGCGCGTGCGGTGGCGCAATTCGCGGTTGAACGAGTCCTGCTGGCGCGTCACCGAGTGCAACTCGCGCACGGTGGTCCGCGCCACGATCGCCATGGTCATTGCCAGCACGACGCAGCACAGGGCCAGAACCAGCGATACCAGCAATTGCCCCGTCCACGCCATCTGCGCAAGCGGGCGGACAAACAGCATCAGGGCCAAGGCGAACGAGCCGATCACGGCCAGCGCGGCGAACCATGGTTCGAGCAGCAGCGCGGACAGCAGCACGGTGGGCCAGAACACCAGGAACGGCATCGTGCCAGGATCGGGATCTATCACGAGGCGCAGGAGCGCAGGCACGATGGCAAGGCCGGCAGACAGCAAGGCCTGCTCGGCCAGGCTGCGCTGCTTGATCAGCGCGGCCTGCATCACACCGGAAACCCCGGTCAAGACTTTCATTTACGCCCCTTAAGCCCTTGCAGAATCGCGAATCCGCAGTGTCAGACCGTTTGCAAAACAGTGTTAACGGCATAGCCTGCAAACCGCAGCGCTTTTTTATCCTGGGTCAAGCGAAAGGGGTTAAATCCGTCAACGCGGGCGGGGTGGCGCAAGGCGCAAGGCGGCTTCTATTTCCAGCAGGCTGGCCAGGAGCGCCCGTTCTTCGGGGAGAAGGGCAACGCCATGGTTAAGGGTGGCGCGGCACAGCGCAAGCAGGCTGGCCGGATGGCGCGCCAGGTTGGCCCGGAACTCGGCTAGCGAGTGCACGTGCGCGTTGGCGTCGGACTGGCCGGTGACGATCAAGGCATCTTCGGGCGATGCCGCCGCCTGGATACGCCACAGCACGCCGATGGCGCGCTCGACCATGGCGCGCACCAGGTCTCCCGCCGCTTCTCCCGATGCGCGGGCTTTTAGCTTTTGGCGATAGCGGCGTTGCCTTTCGGCATTGGTCAGGGCCATGGCATGCCTAGACGGGGATTTCTTGCGCTTGGAAAGCCCGGTCACGCCCTTGCGTAACCATCCCTATGCCCGTTGACCCACATGCGCTGGCCCATTTGACATGCGTCAAGGAGGGCGGGCGCAGCCTTGCTATCGTAGCATGGTGGCTTGATCCGCAACGGCGATCGGGCGGATGGGCAAGGAGGATGCAGCGATGACCAATCCTGAAAGTATGGCGTTGCGGCGAGGGATCGCCGGCACGCTGTTGTTCGACGGCGAACTGGCCAGCCGGGGTTTCGAACTCAACGCGATGTGCTTTTCGTTCAACGACAGCGCCAATCGCGCCGCGTTCCTCGCTGACGAGGAAGGCTATTGCGCGCGGTATCGCCTCACGCCCGAACAGCGCGATGCCGTGGCCCGGCGCGACGTGCTGGGCATGATCGAGGCCGGCGGCAATGTCTATTACCTGGCCAAGCTGGCCGGGATATTCGGTCTTAACGTGCAGGATCTGGGCGCGCTGCAAACGGGCATGAGCGTGCCCGAATTCAAGCAGTACCTGATCGACCAGGGAACGGCGGCAGGCTGCGTCGCGGCGCGGAAGGATGAAGGATTGGCGGCATGAGCGCGCAGATCATCGGCGGCTATTTCAGCAGCCACGTGCCCGGCATCGGCGGGGCAATCGCTCGGGGTGACCAGGACAAGCCTTATTGGAAGCCGTTTTTCGATGGCTATCCCCCGGTGCGCGCGTGGCTTTCCCAGACCAGGCCCGATGTCGCCATCGTGTTCTACAACGATCACGGGCTCAACTTCTTCCTCGACGCGATGCCGACCTTTGCCGTGGGTGCGGCAGCATCCTATCCCAACGAGGACGAGGGCTGGGGCCTGCCGGTCTACAAGACGTTTCAGGGCGATCCCGGGCTTTCCTGGCACATCATCGAGGAACTGGTGGGCAGCGGGTTCGACATCACCATGTGCCAGAAGATGAAAGTGGACCATGCGCTGTCGATCCCCTTCGAACTGGCCTATCCCGATGCCGATGCCTGGCCGGTCAAGATCGTGCCGATCGCGATCAACACGGTGCAATATCCGCTGCCCTCACCCCAGCGCTGCTATGACCTGGGCCGCGCGGTAAACCGGGCGCTGCAATCCTGGCAGGACGATACGCGCGTGGTGGTGATCGGCTCGGGCGGGTTGTCGCACCAGCTCGACGGGGCGCGGGCTGGCTTCATCAATGCCGATTACGACCGGTTCTGCCTGGATCACCTGGCCAACGATCCGCAGGCCCTGCTGCGCCATTCCACCGAGGAAGTGGCGGCCATCGCCGGGACGCAGGGGGTGGAGATCGTCAACTGGATCGCCGCGCGCGGGGCATTGGGCGATGGCGCCCAGGCCGAAGTGACGCGCAACTATCATATCCCGATCAGCAATACCGCCGCGGCCACGCTGGTGCTGACGCCGGCGTGAGCGTTTGCCGTTCGGTCCAGGTGCCGCACGCGTGGATCGATTGGCCGGCGCGTCTTCCTGGGGGGAGGGCGCGCCGGTTCACTCTGCCAGGTCGTTCACCGCCATGAGCGCCAGTTCGGTGCGGTTCTCGATGCCCAGCTTCTGGTACATCGCGTGGAGATAGACCTTCACGGTGCCTTCGCCGATATTGAGTTCGGCGCCGATGTCGCGATTGCGCATGCCACGTGCCACCAGCCGGGCAATGCGCCGCTCGCGCGGGTTGAGCCGGTCGAGCGGGCCCGCGCCTTCGGGATGAAGCGAAAGATCGAGCGCGCGTTGCAGCAGATCGGCGGAGATCGCACGCTCGCCGTCCTGGACCTTGTCGAGCACTTCGATCAGTTCGTCTCCCGCGCCGTCCTTGGACACGATACCTTCCACCCCGGCACGCATCACGGCCAGCAGATTGCGGTCGGTCAGCTCTGCGGTCAGCAGGACGATGCGGCGCTTGTCGCCGCGCGCGCGCAGGGTTTCGAGCACCTGCACGCCATTCATGCCGGGCATGTTGATATCGAGCAGTACGATATCGGGATCGTGGGTGGTGATCGCCGCCAGCGTTTCTTCGCCGCTGGCCGTGGCCGCCACCAAATGGAACTGGCTGTCACGCAGCACGGCGGCCACGCCAGCGCGGATGAAGCCGTGATCGTCTGCGACAAGAACGCTGGTCATGCCTGGAGGCCTGTCATGCATAGAGGCGGATGGGCACTTCGATATCGAGACGGGCGCCCGGACGCAGGTGGTTGTTGGAATGTTCGGCAATATGCATCCGCCCGCCCAGCGCGGCGACGCGCTCGGTAATGGAGCGGGGCTGGCGCAATTGCCCGGCACGGGGAAAGCCGATGCCGTTGTCTGCGATGGTGACGGTCAGCAGCGAGCCGTCGTGATCGAGCGAGATGGACACTTCGCTGCACTGGCCATGTCGCGCTGCGTTGGCAACAGCCTCGCGCACCATTTGTCGCAATTCATAGGATAAGTGGATCGGAACCGACAGCGAGCCGACATGGGCGGCAAAGGTCACGCGGATGCGCCAGTGGGCGGACATCTCTTCGACGAGGCTGCGCAATTCCTCGGTCAGGTCGGTGGCGCGGTCGCCGTCCTCGCCCCGGCGCAGGCGGTCGATCATCACGCGCAACTGGGCCTGTTCGCGGCGCAACGCGTCCTTCATGGCCACGATTTCGCCTTCGGGGTCCTTGCCATCGCGCAGCCGCCGGCGCAGCGCCTCGAGGCGAAACATCGTGCCCGCCAGGAACTGCACCACGCTGTCGTGCAGGTCGCGGGCCAGGGCATTGCGCACTTCGGCCACGGCCGAACTCTTTGCCAGGGTTGCCATTTCCTCGCGATCGAGTGCCAGGCCGATTTCGCGCACGAGTGCTGCCATCCAGGGCAGATCGTCCACGGCCATGGCGGGAATGCCCCAGACCAGCAGTTGCCCCTGGCTCGAAACCGAATTGAACGTGGCGATGATGCCTTCGTTCACCTCGCAGCGGACGGCCAGCGGCGCAGTGAAGGCTTCGTGCTCGATCACCAACTGGTGTTCGGCGGCCAGGCCGATGCGGCGGCGGCGGCGCAAATCGAACAAGGTGGGGTACCCTGGCGCACCCAGGGTTTCCGACAGCAACCCCGGACCCTGGCGTTCGGTGGTGACGACGCCGTCACGCTCGACCAGCAGGTCGATCCACGGTTCGTCACCCCAGGCAACGGCCAGTGCCGCGCCGCGTGCGCCCATGGTGGCGCAGGCCTGCCCCAGTGCGCCGGTCAACACGCGGTTGCGCCGGGCACCGGGCGCGCCGATCGGGTCTGGCAGCGTGACCACGCGCAAGCCGCGCTGGCGGCTGGCCAGCCACAGCATCAGCATGGATACCACCACCATGCAGATCAGCCCGCGCACGAAGCGCAGCGGATCGGGGCCGGCGCTTTCCATGGCCAGCGCCGCTGCAGGGACGATTGCCGAGAGTATGAGCCCCATGCCAGTGGCGGCCACGCCGATCGTGCCCCAGCGAACCAGCGCCACCAGCAGCAGGAACGTGCCGAACACCAGGAATGGGCCGGTCAACACGCCATGGGGCTGCTCGGTAAAATAGATGGCAGAGGCAAAGGCGATGAAATCGATGATCTGCGCAACCGGGGCCAGGCGGCAATCGAACCACCAGTCTTGCCAGGCAATGCCCGCCAGCACGATGGCCCACAGCACGTAGCCGCCCGCCAGGAGCGTGGTGAGATCGGGATTGCGCAAGGATACGTCGGCGGCAAACACGATGCCGGCCATGAACAGGAGCGCCATCGTCATCCGGCACAAGGCGAGAACCTTGCCGCTGCGCCGCGAGAACATGTGACGGACCTCCAAGCCTGCGGCCTCCCCTATATGAAAAGATATGTGGCACCCGCGCGGGATATGCAATGCGCTGCCCATGGGTGTGCTTTTGCGTTAACCATTGTTACAGAGAGTACCATGCCACCGATCACGCTTGCCGGTTCATGAACATATCGCTGATGCCCTTTCTTTATCGACTTTTGATTCGCCTGCTCTCCCTTGCAGGGTGGCACATGGCCGGCACTGCCGATAGGATCGGTTGGAAACCATGACCATCTCGCCACTATCCGAATCTCCGCTCGATGCACTCACCGCCAAGCAGCGGGAGGTTCTGGACCTGTTGATCCAGCACAAGACCTCCAAGGAGATCTCGCGGATTCTGGGGATCTCTCCCTATACGGTTGATCAGCGTATCCTTTTGGCGCGGGGCAAGCTGCAGGTCACGTCGCGCAGCGAAGTGGCGCAGGCATATAGACTTTTGCTGGAGCGGACGGCCGCCGAAGGCCTATCCGGAAAACCCGTATATGGTTCGCCGGACGTCGCCATGCGCAATAATCCGACGCACAAGCATGAGGAAGGCAGCGATGGGGCCCAAGCCCCGACCGGGTACGGCAGCGTTGATGGGGATCACGCTGACGGCGCACCGGTCAACCAACGGGATGAGGGATATCATCGCGTCCTTCCGGAGATGTTTGACGGACCATATGGGACACTGATGCGACTGGGGGCCACGGCCCTGATCGCGATGGTCCTGATCCTCACGGTGCTGGGCGGGTTGACGATGTTTTCGCAACTGTCACGGATCGTGGATCGCTGAACCGTCGATCATCCTCCGCGTCAAAACGGGGACGGCGCCCTTGGCGCCGAGTGGAGGCACATGACGATGACCAGCAACAAGCACAATCAGACCCTTTCTGTTCGCGGCGCTGCCGCGATGACCCCGGCTGTCGCCCAGATGCGCGTCACCCGCGATCTGCACGAAGCCGAAGCAGCGCTCGATGAAGCGCTGATCCGCCAGGCCAACCTGCTTTCGTCGATGGTGACGGCGCGCCGCGAGGCCGGCCTGCCGCCGTTCCAGGGGCAGGACGCGCTGATGCGCCTGCTCAAGAGCCAGCAGGCGATGGTCGATGCCGGGGGCGAACTGGCGCGGGTTCATGGGCGCCTGAGCGCGATTGCCGCCGAAACCATGGGCGGCAACGACCAGTGCCCCAAGACGGCCACCCTGGCCGATCCGGCCGACGCCGGCGATGCGGCTGCCGCAGCCCTTCCACGCGCGGCCTGACCGGCCGTCCGCACGCGCAAGGAGGATGTGACGCCCGATGCTTTCGCTCTGGCTACCCCGCATTCTTCTGGCGTTTGCCGTGCTGTTCGCCGCCCGCAGGGGCGGCGAACCGGAACAATCGGTGGCGGCGATCCTGCTCGCAACGTTCGCGCTCGACGTCGCCAACCACGCTATTTTCGGAGATCCCGCATGGTTCGCGGTGAACCCTGGACACCTGGTAATCGATATATGGGCGTTTATCGTCTTGCTGTGGGTGGCCTTGCGGGCCAACCGGGCATGGCCCCTGGCGGTCAGTGCGGCCCAGGCGGTGGTGCTGCTGGGCCACGCGGCCAAGCTGTGGGAACTGGCCATGGTGCGCAAGGCGTACTGGGTCATGACCCAGGTGCCTTTCACGCTGCAACTGCTGTTGCTGATCTTTGGCACCGCGGCACATGTGCTGCGCACGCGGCGGCTGGGCGACTATCACGGCTGGCGGCTGACCTGATCGCTGTGCTTTCGGGCAAGGGGAGGGCCGTGGCATGACCGTGCGTTCGATGCGGGCTGCTGCCCGTCGCGGCGATGGCGCCAGGGCAATGGCATTTCCGGCAGAACCGATCGCCGTATCGGCAGTGGTGGCGCCGCAGCGCCCCGTGCTGCCGACAGCGGCGCTGGCGATGGCGCGCGAAATCTATGCCGGCCGCCGCCGGCGCGAGCGCTTCCTGGCGGCCGACCTGTTCGGCGAGCCGACCTGGGACATCCTGCTCGATCTCTATATCGCGGCCGGCGAAGGCCGGCGCGTGCCCACCACCAGCGCGTGCATCGGCGCCAATGTGCCGCCGACCACGGCGCTGCGCTGGCTGCGCATTCTGGAAGCGCGCGCGCTGGTCGAACGCGAGGACGATGGCCGCGATGGGCGGCGCACGTTCGTGTGCCTGACCGCGCGTGGCATGGCCGCCATGACCGATCTGATGCTCAACTGGCAGACGGGCATGGGTTCGGCGGTGCAGACTGGCCGCAGCGCCGAAGCGTCCGCGCTGGCCATGCTGGATTTTCAGGACCTGGCGGCCGACTGACACCAGGTTATGGCCGGTCGGGCATCGCCCCTGGGATGAAAAGCCCGGCCGCACGGGGATGCGGGGATAGATTCCTCGCGCCGCGCGGCCGGCAGGCAGGGTGAAGGCGTAAGGTGTCCTTACTCGCTCAATTCCCAGCGGATCGAGCCGAGATAGATACCTGTCGTCGCGGCGCCGGTTTCGTCGGTTGCCACGCGGAACCGCGCACGGCTGGTGATGCGGTTGCAGGCGGTGGCATCAAGCAGGTCGTGTCCGCTGCTGCCGGTGATGGCGCAGTCCAGCACGCGGCCATCGCGGCCGATCGTCAGGCGAAAGCGAGTGACCCCGGTCCAGTTCTCACGCACCGCCTGTGTCGGATAATCATCGCGCGTGACCCACCCGCCCGGATCGCCGCGCGGCACCGCGCGCTGCGGCGTGACGGTTGGCGTGGGCAGCGGCTCTGGCGAAGGCATGGCAATCGGTCCCGGCGTGGGCACGCCGATCGGGCCGGTATCGCCCTGGGGCAAGATGAGCGGCCCGGTCTGGGGGAGCGGATTGGCTGGCGTGCGCGGGTCTGCCGGCGTTTGTGCAGGGGGCACTTGGCCGGTCGTGGGTGGCGGTGGTTTGCGATCCGGGGTCTTGGGTGGTGGGGGCGGGACATAGGTCCAGTCGTTGGCCTGCAAGGTATCGTGGATTACCGCACGGATGGCCCCGCCGGCGAAAGTGGTGAGCAGCGCGGCGCCGACGCCCACATGGAGCAGGCCGACGGCAAGGCCGATGCGCAGCGAAGGACGACGGGCAGTCTGATCGACATAAGCCATGCGTTTCTCCTCTCAGCCATATTCCGGTCCGGCCTTTTGATGACAGGCAAGGCCGCGTCCCGGGCAACGGCCGCAGCGGACCCGGGCGGATCGCGGCGGCGGTTGCATCGGTGATGGTATCACATCGCGTTCCCGCCCCAAGCAGATTCTCAACCGCAACGGTAGAATTTGTGACTGGCCAGGATCGCGGGCGTCCGGCTTGACCTTGGCGGTGCCTTGGCGTAGGGGCGCTTTCGTTCCGGGGGCATTTCATGCCGCCGGCCAGTCAAAGAGCTGAACATTGCCGGTGCGCATGGGGCTGCAAGTGGCGGGTAATCCGCCATGGTGGCCCTTTTCCCATTGGGCTTGGCCTTGCTGATTCGGATCATGCCGAATCGCCGGTCGGTCCACCGGGATGCCAGCCGTCAAAGTAACCCGGTGCCGTTGGCCTGGGTGGAGTGTTTTCGGCTCATACGATGCGTCCCACGCCGTGGCCTTCTGCGCCGCTGCCTTGGTGCATTGCATGAGATGCGTCTTCCTTCACCTGTTCCGGCGTTGCCACAACCAAGGTGAAGAGTACTTCATGCCTACGATCAACCAGCTGATCCGCAAGGGTCGCGTCCCGCAGAAGGCCAAGAGCAAGGTCCCTGCGATGGAGCAGAACCCGCAGAAGCGCGGCGTTTGCACCCGCGTCTACACGACCACCCCGAAGAAGCCGAACTCGGCTCTCCGCAAGGTCGCCAAGATCCGTCTGACCAACAGCCGCGAAGTCATTTCGTACATTCCGGGTGAAGGCCACAACCTTCAGGAACACTCCGTGGTGCTGATCCGCGGCGGCCGTGTGCGCGACCTTCCCGGCGTGCGCTACCACGTGCTGCGCGGCGTGCTCGACACGCAGGGCGTGAAGGACCGCAAGCAGAGCCGTTCGAAGTACGGCGCCAAGCGTCCCAAGTAATCGTGGCCGCAAGCGTGGCGGGTGGGGGCACGCGGTGCCCCGCCAGGCCACCATGCCGGAAATGAGCGGCTGGCTTTGATGCTGGCCCGGTCAGAAGGAATTCAATATGTCACGTCGTCGTCGTCCGGAAAAGCGGGTCATCCTGCCCGATCCGAAGTTCGGTGATCAGGTTCTGTCGAAGTTCATGAACAACCTCATGCTCGATGGTAAGAAGTCGGTTGCCGAAAGCATCGTCTATGGCGCTCTCGACACCATGCAGACCCGTGCGAAGGCTGACCCGGTTCAGCTTTTCCACGATGCGCTCAACAACGTGAAGCCGCACATCGAAGTGCGTTCGCGCCGCGTCGGCGGTGCGACATACCAGGTTCCCGTGGAAGTGCGCCCCGAGCGCGCCCAGGCCCTGGCGATCCGCTGGCTGATCACGGCCGCGCGCAACCGTTCGGAAACCACCATGTCGGCCCGCCTGTCGGCTGAACTGCTGGACGCTGCCAACAACCGCGGCAACGCCGTCAAGAAGCGCGAAGACACCCACCGCATGGCCGACGCCAACCGCGCGTTCAGCCACTACCGCTGGTAAGCTTCCGAAAAACTGGTCACGTGGCCGTCTTCAAACGGTCACAGCAGTAACCATATGGGGTGGGCCGGAGCAATCCGGCCCTTCCCGAACCCAAGGAACACCACCATGGCCCGCAGCCATCCGCTCGAGCGTTACCGCAACATCGGTATCATGGCGCACATCGACGCCGGCAAGACGACGACGACCGAGCGCATCCTTTACTACACCGGCAAGTCCTACAAGATCGGCGAAGTGCACGACGGCGCCGCGACCATGGACTGGATGGAACAGGAACAGGAACGCGGCATCACGATCACGTCGGCCGCGACGACCTGCTTCTGGAACGACCACCGCATCAACATCATCGACACCCCCGGCCACGTGGACTTCACCATCGAAGTCGAACGTTCGCTGCGCGTGCTCGACGGTGCGGTTGCCTGCTTCGACGGCGTTGCCGGCGTTGAGCCGCAGTCGGAAACCGTGTGGCGCCAGGCCGACAAGTACGGCGTGCCGCGCATGTGCTTCATCAACAAGCTCGACCGCACCGGCGCCAACTTCAAGTACTGCGTGCAGTCGATCATCGACCGCCTCGGTGCCAAGCCTGCCGTGCTCTACATTCCGATCGGTCTCGAAGCCGACCTGAAGGGCCTGGTCGACCTGGTCAACAACCGCGCGATCATCTGGAAGGACGAATCGCTCGGCGCCGAATTCTTCTATGAAGAAATCCCGGCCGACCTGGCTGACGAAGCCGCGATCTATCGTTCGGAACTGATCGAACTCGCCGTCGAGCAGGACGACGAGGCGATGGAAGCCTATCTCGAAGGCAACGAGCCCGACGCCGAAACGCTCAAGAAGCTGATCCGCAAGGGCACGCTGAACCACTCGTTCGTGCCGGTGTGCTGCGGCTCGGCGTTCAAGAACAAGGGCGTGCAGCCCCTGCTCGACGCCGTGGTCGACTACCTGCCTTCGCCGCTCGACATCGAAGACGTCCAGGGCGTCAAGGTCGACAGCGACGAGAAGGACAGCCGTCCGCCCCAGGACGACGCGCCGTTCTCGGCTCTGGCGTTCAAGGTCATGAACGACCCGTTCGTGGGCTCGCTCACCTTCATCCGCATCTATTCGGGCACGCTGACCAAGGGCACGTACCTGAACTCGGTGAAGCAGAAGAAGGAAAAGGTCGGCCGCATGCTCGAAATGCATGCCAACGACCGTAAGGACGTGGACGAAGCGTTCGCTGGCGACATCATCGCGCTGGCCGGCATGAAGGAAACCACCACGGGCGACACGCTCTGCGCCGAACGCGCGCCGATCGTGCTCGAACGCATGGAATTCCCCGAGCCGGTTATCGAGCTGTCGGTGGAGCCCAAGACCAAGGCCGACCAGGAAAAGATGGGCATCGCGCTCAATCGCCTGTCCGCCGAAGATCCCTCGTTCCGCGTCTCGACCGATCACGAATCGGGCCAGACGATCATCAAGGGCATGGGCGAACTGCACCTCGACATCATCGTCGATCGCATGCGTCGCGAGTTCAAGGTTGAAGCGAACGTGGGTGCACCGCAGGTGGCCTACCGCGAATACCTGGGCAAGCCGGTCGACCTCGACTACACCCACAAGAAGCAGTCGGGTGGTACCGGCCAGTTCGGCCGCGTGAAGGTCAAGGTCACGCCGGGCGAACGTGGTTCGGGCATCATCTTCAAGGACGAAATCAAGGGCGGCAATATTCCCAAGGAATATATCCCCGCGATTGAAAAGGGCATGCGCGAAACGGCCGCTACCGGCTCGCTCGTCGGGTTCCCGATCATCGACTTTGAAATCCTGCTCTACGACGGTGCGTACCACGACGTCGACTCGTCGGCCCTGGCCTTCGAAATCGCCGGTCGCGGTGCCATGCGTGAAGCCGCCCAGAAGGCCGGCATCAAGCTGCTCGAGCCGATCATGAGCGTCGAAGTGGTGACCCCTGAGGAATTCATGGGTGACGTCATCGGCGACTTGAACTCGCGTCGTGGGCAGATCCAGGGCACCGACAGCCGGGGCAATGCCCAGGTCGTCGAGGCCATGGTGCCGCTCGCGAACATGTTCGGCTACGTGAACCAGCTGCGTTCTTTCACGCAGGGTCGCGCGCAGTACACCATGCAATTCTCCCACTATGACGAAGTTCCGGCGAATGTCGCGGCTGAGGTCAAGGAGAAGCTTGCCTGATCACTCTGATCAGGCTAGGGGCGGCGCCTGATTCCGTCGGGTGCCGTACCCCGCAGAATTCACAGACAAGCGAATAGAAGGTTTGAACAATGGCCAAGGCTAAGTTTGAGCGGAACAAGCCGCACTGCAACATCGGCACCATCGGTCACGTTGACCATGGCAAGACCACGCTGACCGCAGCGATCACCAAGGTCCTGTCGGAAACCGGCGGCGCCCAGTTCACCGATTATGCCAACATCGACAAGGCTCCCGAAGAGCGCGAACGCGGCATCACCATCTCGACCGCACACGTCGAGTATGAAACCGCCAACCGTCACTACGCGCACGTCGACTGCCCGGGTCACGCCGACTACGTGAAGAACATGATCACCGGTGCCGCCCAGATGGACGGCGCGATCCTGGTGGTGAACGCTGCTGACGGCCCGATGCCGCAGACCCGCGAACACATCCTGCTCGCCCGCCAGGTCGGCGTGCCGGCTCTGGTCGTGTACATGAACAAGGTCGACCAGGTTGACGACGAGGAAATCCTCGAACTCGTCGAGCTGGAAGTGCGCGAACTGCTTTCGTCGTACGACTTCCCGGGCGACGATATTCCGATCGTCAAGGGTTCGGCTCTGGCTGCTCTCGAAGGCCGCGACGACGCCATCGGCAAGAACTCGATCAACGCGCTGATGGAAGCTGTCGACAGCTACATCCCGCAGCCCCCGCGTCCGACCGACAAGCCCTTCCTGATGCCCGTCGAAGACGTGTTCTCGATCTCGGGCCGTGGTACGGTTGTGACCGGCCGCGTCGAAACCGGCATCGTCAAGGTGGGTGAAGAAGTCGAAATCATCGGCCTCAAGGACACCCAGAAGACCACCGTCACCGGCGTGGAAATGTTCCGCAAGCTGCTCGACCAGGGCGAAGCTGGCGACAACATCGGCGCCCTGATCCGTGGCATCAAGCGTGAAGAAGTCGAGCGTGGCCAGGTTCTTGCCAAGCCCGGTTCGGTGACGCCGCACACCGAATTCTCGGCCGAAGTCTACGTGCTGTCGAAGGACGAAGGTGGCCGCCACACGCCGTTCTTCGCCAACTACCGCCCGCAGTTCTACTTCCGCACCACCGACGTGACCGGTGAAGTGGTTCTCCCCGAAGGCACCGAAATGGTGATGCCGGGCGACAACCTCACCCTGTCGGTCAAGCTGATCGCGCCGATCGCCATGGACGAAGGTCTCCGCTTCGCAATTCGCGAAGGCGGCCGTACCGTCGGTTCGGGGGTTGTCAGCAAGATCACGAAGTAATATAGGCGCCGGACCGGCGGGAGATTCGCTCTCCCGCCGGACGGTCTTTTTCGATCAGTCGTCCCGCTTTCTCCCCATCCATCGGGAGGGGATTGTAAGGGCAGGGCGGCTGGTTTTTGTTATTCGCTCTTTCGCATCGGTAAACGGACATGGAAGCCCAGAACATCCGCATTCGCCTCAAGGCCTTCGATCATCGCGTGCTGGACCAGGCCACTGGTGAAATCGCGGACACCGCCCGCCGCACCGGCGCCCTGATTCGTGGTCCCATTCCGCTGCCGACCCGCATCGAGAAGTTCTGCGTCAACCGCGGTCCGCACATCGACAAGAAGTCGCGCGAACAGTTTGAAGTCCGCACCTACAAGCGCCTGCTTGACATCGTGCAGCCCAACGCTGCCACCGTCGACGCGCTGATGAAGCTGGACCTCGCTGCCGGCGTGAACGTCGAAATCAAGCTGGCCTGACGCCAGCGCCCTGGCCCCGCCCCCACATGTGTGGCGGGCAGGGCGGCTTGACCGAGCCTCATCGGTTTCCAGTTTCGGATCACTTGTGATCCACCATCTCTTCCGGCCCTGAGGCTGGTTTGGCGGAAAATCCGTTCTGCCGCGACAAAAGGGATACCTCCGGCCCGCTCGTGCCGCTGCCCTCTCCAGGGCGCTGCGCAAAGGGTCGGGAAAGCGTCCCCCGTTCGCTCCTGTTCAGGCAGGGGCACTCAGCCCGGACGGGGCATGCTTCTTATACGGGCTGAACACGCCTTTGGGGGATGGGCCCTCGAAGGCCTCTGTGAGGAGTATGAGATCATGCGCACCGGCGTGATCGCGAAGAAGGTGGGTATGACCCGCCTGTTCCAGGAAGATGGTCGGCACGTGCCGGTCACCGTCCTTTCGCTCGAAGATTGCCAGGTGGTTTCGGTCCGCACTGCCGAACGTGACGGTTACGTCGCGCTTCAGCTGGGTGCTGGCGAAGCCAAGCAGAAGAACGTTGCCAAGCCGCAGCGCGAACACTTCGCCAAGGCCGAAGTTCCGCTGAAGATGCAGGTCGCCGAGTTCCGCGTCGCCGATGACGCGCTGCTCGATGTCGGTGCCAGCATCGCCGCTTCGCACTTCGTTGCAGGGCAGTACGTGGACATCACTGGCCACACCCAGGGCAAGGGCTTTGCCGGCGCCATGAAGCGTTGGGGCTTCGGCGGTATGCGCGCCACGCACGGCGTGTCGATCTCGCACCGTGCCCACGGTTCGACGGGTAACCGCCAGGATCCGGGCCGCGTCTTCAAGAACAAGAAGATGGCCGGCCACATGGGCGACCGTCAGCGCACCCAGCAGAACCTTGAAATCGTTCGCACCGACGATGCGCGCGGCCTGATTTTCGTCAAGGGCTCGGTCCCTGGCGCGAAGAATGGCTGGTTGCTCGTTCGTGACGCGGTCAAGGTCGCTCGCCACGCGGAAGCACCCTATCCCGCCGGCCTCAAGGCCGCCAACACCAACGAACAGGCCGCTCCCGAAGCCGCCGATGGCCAGGAGGGCTAAGTCGTGAAGGTTCAAGTCCTCAATCTGGACGGTTCGGCCGCCGGCGACGTGGAACTTGCAGATGACGTGTTCGGTCTCGAACCGCGCGCCGACATCCTGCACCGCGTTGTGACCTGGCAGCTCGAAAACCGTCGTGGCACGGCCCGTGGCGCTCGCGAGCGTTCGGACGTTGCCCGCACCGGCAAGAAGTTCGGCCGTCAAAAGGGTGGTGGTACCGCTCGTCACGGCGACCGCAAGGCCCCGATCTTCATCGGCGGTGGCAAGGCCCATGGTCCGCGCGTTCGTGATTTCAGCGTTTCGCTGAACAAGAAGGTGCGCGCGCTCGGTCTCAAGATGGCGCTCTCGTCCAAGGCCAAGAGCGGCCTGGTCGTGATCGACACCCTGGAACTGAACGAAGCCAAGACCAAGGCCCTGGCCGGCACGCTCGCCAAGGCGGGCTTCGGCAAGAAGGTGCTCGTCGTGGACGGTGAGCAGGTCAACGAGGGCTTCGCCCGCGCGGCCCGCAACATCGTCGGCGTCAACGTCCTCCCCGCGATCGGCGCCAACGTCTACGACATCCTGAAGCATGATACGCTGGTGCTGACGCGCGCCGCGGTCGAGAAGCTGGAGGCGCGTTTCAATGGCTAAGGACGCAATCGACACGCGTCACTATGACGTGATCGTGGCTCCCCACATCACCGAAAAGGCGACGCTGCTGAGCGAAAACAATGCCGTGGTCTTCAAGGTTGCCGAAAAGGCAACCAAGCCGGAGATCAAGGCGGCGGTGGAAGCCCTCTTCAATGTCACGGTCACCAAGGTGAACACGCTGACCCAGAAGGGGAAGACCAAGCGCTGGAAGGGCAAGCCCTACAAGCGCACCGACGTCAAGAAGGCCGTCGTGACTCTGGCCGCCGGCCAGTCGATCGACGTCACCAGCGGTATCTGAGGCGAAGGCATAGACCATGGCACTCAAGAGCTATAACCCGACCAGCCCCGCCCGTCGCGGCCTGGTCCTCGTCGACAAGTCGGCGCTCTGGAAGGGCAAGCCTGTCAAGGCTTTGACCGAAGGCAAGAGCAAGACCGGCGGCCGTAACAACAAGGGCCACGTGACCAGCCGCGGTATCGCGGGCGGTCACAAGCAGAAGTACCGCTTCATCGACTTCAAGCGTCGGAAGTGGGACGTGCCGGCCACTGTGGAACGTCTGGAATACGATCCCAACCGCACCGCGTTCATCGCCCTCGTCAAGTACGAAGACGGTGAGCAGGCCTACATCCTGGCGCCGCAGCGCCTGGCCGTGGGCGACGTGGTGGTTGCCGGTGAAAAGACCGACGTGAAGCCGGGCAATGCGATGCTCCTGTCGCAGATGCCGGTGGGTACCATCATCCACAACGTGGAAATGAAGCCGGGCAAGGGCGGTCAGATCGCCCGTTCGGCCGGTACCTACGTCCAGCTCGTCGGTCGTGACCGCGGGATGGTGATCGTTCGCCTGAACTCGGGCGAACAGCGCTACCTGCGTGGCGACTGCATGGGCACCGTTGGCGCCGTGTCGAACCCCGACAACTCCAACCAGAACCTTGCCAAGGCCGGTCGCAACCGCTGGCTTGGCCGTCGTCCGTTGACGCGCGGTGTGGCAAAGAACCCGGTCGACCACCCGCACGGTGGTGGTGAAGGCCGCACCTCGGGTGGCCGTCATCCGGTTACTCCGTGGGGCAAGCCGACCAAGGGCGCCCGCACCCGTCACAACAAGAAGACGGACAAGTTCATCATTCGTTCGCGCCACGCGAAGAAGAAGAGGTAAGACCCCATGGCACGTTCCGTCTGGAAGGGCCCCTTCGTCGACCTGCACCTCCTGAAGAAGGCCGAAGTGGCCCAGGATGCTGGCAGCCGCGCTGGCCCGATCAAGACCTGGTCGCGTCGTTCGACCATCATTCCGCAGTTCGTTGGTCTGACGTTCAACGTCTACAACGGGCAGAAGTTCATCCCCGTCTCCGTGAGCGAAGAGATGGTCGGCCACAAGCTTGGTGAATTTGCGCCCACGCGCAACTTCCCCGGCCACGCCGCTGACAAGAAGGGCAAGCGCTGATGAGCAAGTCTGCTGCTCCCCGCCGCGTCGGTGAAAAGGAAGCTCTTGCGGTCAACACCACGATCCGTGGTTCGGCCCAGAAGCTCAACCTTGTCGCCGCCCTGATCCGTGGCATGAAGGCCGAAGACGCCCTCAATGTCCTGACCTTCTCGAAGAAGGCCATGGCGGTTGATGCCCGCAAGGTGCTCGCCTCGGCGATCGCCAACGCGGAAAACAACCACAACCTGGACGTCGACTCGCTGGTCGTGGCGGAAGCCTCGGTTGGCAAGTCCATCACGATGAAGCGCTTCCACACCCGTGGTCGCGGCAAGTCGACCCGCATCCTGAAGCCGATCTCTCGGCTTCGGATCGTCGTCCGTGAAGTCGAGGAGGCCTGATCCATGGGTCACAAGTCGAACCCCGTCGGTCTGCGCCTGCAGATCAACCGCACCTGGGATAGCCGCTGGTACGCCGAAGGGCGTAACTATCAGCAGCTGCTGAAGGAAGACCTTCAGATCCGCAAGTTCATCGTCGAGAGCCTGCCCCAGGCAGCCATCTCGAAGGTGGTGATCGAGCGTCCGGCCAAGCTGTGCCGCATCTCGATCTACGCGGCCCGTCCCGGTGTGATCATCGGCAAGAAGGGTGCGGACATCGAAAAGCTCCGCGCCAAGCTTGCCAAGCTCACCAACAGCGACGTGAAGCTGAACATCGTTGAAATCCGCAAGCCGGAAATCGATGCCAAGCTCGTTGCCCAGGGCATTGCCGACCAGCTCGTGCGCCGCGTGGCTTTCCGCCGTGCGATGAAGCGTGCCGTGCAGTCGGCCCTGCGTCTTGGTGCCGAAGGCATCAAGATCACCTGCGGCGGCCGTCTCGGCGGGGCGGAAATCGCCCGCGTCGAATGGTACCGTGAAGGTCGCGTTCCGCTGCACACCCTGCGCGCGAACATCGACTACGCCGAAGCCGAAGCCCACACCGCCTACGGCGTGATCGGCATCAAGACCTGGATCTTCAAGGGCGAGATCCTGGGTCATGACCCGCTGGCGCAGGACCGCCTGATGCTGGAGGCACAGACCTCCGGTGTCCGTCCGGCGCGCTGAGGCTTGAGGATAGGCTAGCACCATGCTGCAACCCAAGAAGACCAAGTTCCGCAAGGCGTTCAAGGGCCGTCTCCACGGCAACGCCAAGGGCGGTACCGACCTCAACTTCGGCTCCTACGGCCTCAAGGCCCTGGAACCGGAGCGGGTCACCGCTCGCCAGATCGAAGCGGCTCGCCGCGCGATCACCCGTCACATCAAGCGCCAAGGCCGTCTCTGGATCCGCATCTTCCCCGACCTTCCGGTGACCAAGAAGCCGGCCGAAGTCCGCCAGGGCAAGGGCAAGGGTTCGGTGGAATACTGGGCCGCTCGCGTGAAGCCCGGCAAGATCCTGTTCGAGCTTGACGGCGTCGCCGGCCCCCTGGCCGCCGAAGCTTTCAGCCGTGCAGCGATGAAGCTGCCGATCAAGACCAAGGTTGTGGCTCGCCTCGGCGATACCTCGCACCTTGGTGGCGAGTAAGGAGTGGGAATGATGGCTAAGTTCGAAGACCTCCGCGTCAAGAGCGACGACCAGCTGACTGCTGACCTCGCCGAGCTGAAGCGCGAACAGTTCAACCTGCGCTTCCAGGCGGCGACGAGCCAGCTGGAGCGTCCGGCGCGCATCAAGGAAGTGCGCCGCGACATCGCGCGGATCAAGACTCTGCAGGGCGAGCGCGCTCGCACTGCAAAGGCTTAAGGAGACACACGATGCCCAAGCGTATCCTTATCGGGACCGTGGTTTCCGACAAGACCGACAAGACCGTGGTCGTGAAGGTCGAGCGCAAGGTGAAGCACCCGCTCTACGGGAAGATCATCCGCCGCTCGAAGAAGTATCACGCCCACGACGAGGCGAATGCCTTCAAGACCGGCGAAACGGTGCGGATCGAAGAGACCGCACCTTACTCCAAGCTCAAGACCTGGAAGGTTATCGACCGGGTTCTGGCTGGGAAGACCGCCGCGATCGAAGCGGACGTTTGACAAAACGTCCGTTCTCGGTCTTAGGGAGCGTCACGTTTTTGGAACTGCCGGACTGGTTCCGGCAAGCCAGTGAGAAGGAACCGGATCAATGATCCAGATGCAATCCAATCTCGACGTCGCGGACAACAGCGGCGCCAAGCGCGTCCAGTGCATCAAGGTGCTGGGCGGGTCGAAGCGTCGTACCGCAAGCGTCGGCGACATCATCGTGGTGTCGGTGAAGGAGGCGCAGCCCCGCGCCCGTGTCAAGAAGGGCGACGTCCATCGCGCGGTTATCGTGCGCACCAAGAAGGACGTTCGTCGTCCCGATGGTAGCGTGATCCGCTTCGACGGCAACGCTGCCGTGCTCGTCGGCAAGAACGAAGAGCCCATCGGCACCCGTATCTTCGGCCCCGTGGTGCGCGAACTGCGCGGCAAGGGCTTCATGAAGATCATCTCGCTTGCCCCGGAGGTGCTGTAATGGCTGCCGCCAAGATCAAGAAGGGCGATAACGTCGTCGTTCGTTCGGGCAAGGACAAGGGCCGTACCGGCACCGTCCTCCAGGTTCTTCCCAAGGAAGACAAGGTCGTCGTTGCCGGCGTGAACGTCGCTGCCCGTCACCGCAAGCCCAGCCAGCAGAACCCGCAGGGTGGCATCGATCGCTTCGAAGCGCCGCTGCACATCTCGAAGGTCGCCGTGGCCGACAAGGATGGCAAGCCCACCCGCGTCCGCTTCGAAACCCGCGATGGCAAGAAGGTTCGCGTGGCCGTCAAGTCCGGGGAGGCCATCGATGGCTGACAAGTACACTCCGCGCCTCAAGGGCAAGTACGACGCTGAAATCGCTGCCGCGATGAAGGCGAAGTTCGGCTACAAGAACGACCTGGAAATTCCGCGGATCGACAAGATCACGCTGAACATGGGCGTTGGCGAAGCGAGCCAGGACAAGAAGAAGGTCCAGACCGCCGCTGCCGAAATGGAGCTGATCGCCGGCCAGAAGCCTGTGATCACCAAGGCCAAGAAGTCGATCGCGCAGTTCAAGCTGCGTGAAGGCATGCCGATCGGTTGCAAGGTCACCCTGCGCCGTGAGCGTATGTACGAATTCCTGGACCGCCTGATCACCATCGCAATGCCCCGCATTCGCGACTTCCGGGGTCTCAACCCCAAGTCGTTCGACGGCCGCGGCAACTATGCGATGGGTCTCAAGGAACAGATCATTTTCCCTGAGATCAGCTACGACCAGATCGACAAGGTGCGCGGGCTCGACATCATCGTGACCACCACCGCCAAGACCGACGACGAGGCACGTGAACTGCTTCGCCTGTTCGGTTTCCCGTTCCCGCAGGAAGCCGCCGAACAGGCGCAGGCCGCCTGAAGCCAGTCATAGGAAAGAGCTTAAGTCCATGGCGAAACTGAGTTCGATCAACAAGAACGAGCGTCGCAAGAAGCTCGTTGAAAAGTTTGCGGCCAAGTACGCCGCGCTCAAGGCCCAGGCCGACGATGAATCGCTCGACGAAACCGAGCGCCTCATTGCCCGTCTGAAGATGGCCGAGCTGCCGCGTAACGCGAATCCCACGCGTGTCCGCAACCGTTGCAACACCACCGGCCGCCCGCGTGGCTACTACCGCAAGTTCGGTCTCTGCCGCATCGAACTGCGCGATCTCGCCAACAAGGGGCTCATCCCCGGCGTGACGAAGTCGAGCTGGTAAGGAGCCTCTACGATGGCATTGACCGACCCCCTGGGTGATATGCTCACCCGTATCCGCAACGGCCAGCAGGCGAAGAAGGACTCGGTCCTCTCGCCCGCTTCCAAGCTGCGTGCGCACGTTCTCGAAGTTCTCCAGCGCGAAGGCTATATCCGCGGCTTCAGCGAGGACGCCACTGGCGCCCACCCGCAGCTGCGCATCGAGCTGAAGTACTTCGAAGGCCAGCCCGCGATCAAGCATGTGGCCCGCGTCTCCAAGCCTGGTCGCCGCGTCTACTCGGGTTCCAAGGAACTCCCGGTTGTGCGCAACGGCCTTGGCATCACCATCGTCTCGACGCCCAAGGGCGTGCTTTCGGATGCCGAAGCACGCGCTGCCAACGTCGGTGGCGAAGTGCTGGCGGAGGTGTTCTGATGAGCCGCATCGGCAAGAAGCCGGTGGCGATCCCGAGTGGCGTCACCGCTGACATCGCGAACGGCGTGCTGACCGTGAAGGGCCCCAAGGGCACCCTCACGCTCTCGCTCGTCGACGACATCGCCTATGCCGTCGAAGACGGTACGATCTCGGTGAAGCCTGCCAACGACACCAAGCGCGCTCGCGCGTTCTGGGGCATGCAGCGCACCCTCGTCTCCAACCTCGTCACCGGCGTGACCCAGGGCTATACCAAGATCCTGGACATCACCGGCGTCGGCTATCGCGCCAACGCTCAGGGCAAGAACCTGAAGCTGCAGCTCGGCTACAGCCACGACGTCGATTTCGCCGTGCCGGAAGGCATCGAGATCAAGACCCCGGATAACACCACGGTCGAAATCTCGGGTATCGACAAGCAGAAGGTCGGCCAGGTTGCGGCCGAAATTCGCCGCTGGCGCAAGCCCGAACCCTACAAGGGCAAGGGTATCAAGTACCGTGGCGAGTTCATCTTCCGCAAGGAAGGGAAGAAGAAGTAATGGCCAAGCTGTCTCTCTTCGATCGCCGCCGCCGCCGCGTCCGTACCGCGCTCAAGGCGCGCTCGGGCGGTCGCCCGCGTCTTTCCGTGCACCGCACGGGCCGTCACATCTACGCGCAGATCATCGACGATGCTGCCGGCCGTACCCTGGCTGCCGCTTCGTCGCTGGTGAAGGGCGAGAAGTCGATCGGCGCCAACATCGACGCCGCTGCCCTGGTGGGCAAGCAGATCGCCGAACGGGCCAAGGAAGTCGGTGTCACCACCGTCGTCTTCGACCGTGGCGGTTACCTGTTCCATGGCCGCGTCAAGGCGCTGGCTGATGCTGCCCGCGAAGGCGGCCTGGAGTTCTGATCATGGCTGACGAAACCAACCTGCAGGGCGATGCCGCTGCCCCCGTCGAACAGACCGGTGGCGAGCAGCGCGAAGGTCGCGGTCGCGGTCGTGGCCGTGGCGGCGAGCGTGGCGAACGCGGTGAACGTGGCGGCCGTGGCCGTCGCGACGACCGTCGTGGCCGCAACAACAACAACGACGAGGACCAGGGTGAAGAGCTGATCGAAAAGCTCGTTCACATCAACCGCGTCTCGAAGACGGTCAAGGGCGGTAAGCGCTTCGGCTTCGCGGCGCTGGTCGTGGTCGGCGATGGCAAGGGTCGCGTGGGCTTCGGCCACGGCAAGGCCCGCGAAGTGCCTGAAGCCATCACCAAGGCTACTGCCTCGGCCAAGAAGAAGATGGTTCGCGTTCCGCTCAAGGAAGGCCGCACCCTTCACCACGACGGCAAGGGCCGTTTCGGTGCGGGCAAGGTCAATGTCCGCTCGGCCCCGGCCGGTACGGGCATCATCGCGGGCGGCCCGATGCGCGCCGTCTTCGAAAGCCTGGGCGTGCACGACGTGGTGACCAAGTCGGTCGGCACCTCGAACCCCTACAACATGATCCGCGCCACCTTCGACGCGCTGCAGGACCAGACTTCGCCGAAGTCTGTCGCCCAGCGTCGCGGCAAGAAGGTCGCTGATCTGCTCGGTCGTGGTGGCGCTTCGCAAGTCGAAGCCGAAGCCGCCGCCGAAGCCATCGCGGAGTAATCGGTCATGGCGAAGATCAAGATCAAGCAGATCGGTTCGCCGATCCGTCGCCCGGAACATCAGAAGAAGATTCTGATCGGTCTGGGCCTGGGCAAGATGCACCGCGTGGTCGAGGTGGAAGACACCGCCGAAACCCGTGGCGCCATCGCCAAGCTGCCGCACATGGTGGCCGTGGTCGACTGACCATAGCCTCCAGGGCAGAGGCTTTTGAAAAGCCCCGCGCATCGTTTGATGCGCGGGGCTTTTCGTTTGCGGCTGCGTTGCGCTCTCAGATATGTCGGCTCCGACAGGCTCGGCGTATCCACCCGGCGTTCCCCGGCTTTGGCTGCTCCTGAGCGAACGCTCTTGAGAGCGCACTCAGGTGCGGTTGATGCGTAAGCGCCGTTCTGGCCCCACCTTGCGCAGATTGGGTATCTTGCGGGAAACCAGTCTAAACGCGGCAAGGTTGGGGGACCAAGGCGATATTCTCATGTCAGAACATGCTTGCCACAACCTCTTCGTCTTCCAGGCATTCGATCAAATAACGCGAACCGTCTGCGCTGAATGGCGTGTCCAGATCGATGATCAAGACCAGCTCAGGTCGATCTTGGGCGCTGAAAGCGACGGCGATCCCGCTCTGGAATACTGCTACGACGGACTGTCGCGGACCGACATTTGCCGGATCGGAAAACTTTGTCTGCCTCCCATTGTGCCGGATTCCATCTTCACCGCGATTTGCCGACCATTCCTTGCCTTCGATGAAATACCATATTTGATACACACAAACTTTGAGCTTCCGCTCATGCTGGAAGGACGCAAGCCGCTGGCTGTGTTTGGAGATGGCTATCCGTCTGAATGGTTTGATGAATTCCTTGCCCCATTTGAGCCATTTGTCGCTTCGGGGCGGCTCATCCGCCGGATCATCGACACACCAATGCCCCACCTCAAGAAGCATCGACCAGACCTGGAAGGAATGCGAGACGTGTTCTTCGCAATTCCGGGTGAGGAATGGCGGATTGACGCATACTTCGACAAAATCAAAAATCGGACATCCGATTGGGATGATGATCTTGAACGACTTCAAGGCTCGCTGCTTGGCTACGAAGAATGGCAAAACGATTGGTGGATCGAGCAGCGTGTAAAACGTCGGAACGCCGCGACCTGACAGCGGCGTTCACCGGATGGCTACGGTTGAGCCCGGACGGACTTGATAACCGAGCGTCCGTTCGCCCTGAGCTTGTCGAAGGGCGTGGGTATGGCGCTTGGCCTGGCCGTTCCATCCAAAGGATTCCGGGATGTCGGCCCACGAATCACCCTCAGGGGGTGACAAGCCCGCCGCGAGCCACTAAGGGCCGCAACTTCCTATCAGCGCGACTCAAAGCGAAAGCGAGTGCACATCATGAAGCTCAACCAGATTTCCGACAACGACGGCTCGCGCAAGGGCCGGATGCGTGTGGGCCGTGGCATCGGCTCGGGCAAGGGCAAGACCGCTGGCCGCGGCCAGAAGGGTGCCAAGGCGCGTTCGGGCGTGTCCGTCAACGGGTTCGAAGGCGGTCAGATGCCGCTGCACATGCGGATCCCGAAGCGCGGCTTCAACAACATCTTCGCCAAGGACTATGCCGAAGTGAACCTGGGCCTGATCCAGAAGTTCATCGACGCCGGCAAGCTCGACGTGTCGGGCGTGGTCGATCACGCGGCGCTCAAGGCCGCCGGCCTGGCCCGCGGTGGCAAGAATGGCGTGCGCCTGCTGGCCAAGGGCGAACTGACCACCAAGGTCAGCTTCAAGGTGGCCGGTGCCTCCAAGGGCGCCGTGGCTGCGGTGGAAAAGCTGGGCGGTGCGGTCGAAGTGACCGTCGCCAAGGCTGCTGCCGAAGCCTGAGACCTTTTAATTATCGCGTAAAACGGGCGCGGGGGTTATTGCATCCCTGCGCCCGTCCTATATGGCCCGTACAGTATTGAACGCACCATATTGACGCGCAGCCCGCCGGGCGGGGCCTGACACCATCCGAAGCGGATGCTTTGGAAACGGGCGTCGGCCGGACCGGGCCACAGCAAGGCTTGATACCCGACCATGGCATCCCGCGCCGACAACATCGCCAGCAATCTCAACCTGTCGAACTTCTCGAAGGCGACCGAACTCAAGAACCGCATCTGGTTCACCATCGGTGCGCTGATCGTGTTCCGCTTCTTGAGCTTCGTGCCGCTGCCCGGCGTGAACCCGCTGATCCTGGAAACGCTGTACAACCAGACGCGCGGCGGGATCCTCGACATCTTCAACGCCTTTTCGGGCGGTTCGCTCCAGCGCATGAGCCTGATCGCGCTCGGCGTGATGCCCTACATCACCGCCTCGATCGTGGTGCAGCTGGCGGCTTCGCTCCACCCCGCGCTCGCCGCCCTCAAGAAGGAAGGCGAAAGCGGGCGCAAGAAGCTCAACCAGTACACCCGCTATGGCGCGGTGTTCCTCACCGCCGTGCAGGGCTATGCGATTGCCACCGGCCTTGAAGCCTATGGCGCATCGAGCGGTATCCAGGCGGTCGTGCTGCCGGGCGTGCTGTTCCGCATCACCGCCGTGATCAGCCTGATCGGCGGCACCATGTTCCTGCTGTGGCTGGGCGAACAGATCACCGCGCGCGGCATCGGCAACGGCACGTCGCTGATCATCATGGCCGGCATCGTGGCGCAGATGCCCAAGTTCGTGGGCAACCTGTTCGAGCAGGGCCGTTCGGGCCAGCTCAACGGCTTCGTCATCGCCGGGGTCATGGCGCTCCTGGTCGGTGTCATCATCCTGATCTGCTTCTTCGAGCGCGCCACGCGGCGCCTGCTGATCCAGTATCCCAAGCGCGCGACACAGCGCGGGATGATGGCCGCCGATCGCAGCCACCTGCCGCTCAAGCTCAACACCGCAGGCGTGATCCCGCCGATCTTCGCCAGCTCGCTGCTGCTGCTGCCGCTCACCATCACCCAGTTCGCCGGCAAGTCGATCTCGCCCGATACCACCTGGGGCCAGATCATCATCGGGCTCAACCAGTACCTGGGCCATGGCAAGCCGCTCTACATGATCCTCTATGCCCTGGGCATCGTGTTCTTCAGCTTCTTCTACACCGCAGTGGTGTTCAATCCGGAAGAAACGGCCGAGAACCTCAAGCGCAACGGCGGCTTCATCCCCGGCATTCGCCCGGGCAAGAACACCGAGAAATATCTCGATTATGTGCTGACCCGCATCACCGTCCTGGGCGCGGCCTACATCACGTTCGTTTGCGTCGTGCCGGAATGGATCATGGCCGAGACAGGCATGGGCTCGTTGTTCTTCGGCGGCACCAGCCTGCTGATTGTGGTCAACGTGACGGTCGATACGATCACCCAGATCCAGTCGCACCTGCTGGCGCACCAGTACGGCGACCTGATCAAGAAGGCCAAGCTGAAAGGCCGACTGCGCTGAAGGCGCAGGTGACAAAGAGGGGGACTGCCACAGTGAATATCATTCTTCTCGGCCCGCCGGGCGCCGGCAAAGGCACCCAGGCCCAGCGCCTAGTCGAGCGCCACGGCCTCAAGCAGTTGTCCACCGGCGACATGCTGCGCGCCGCCGTCAAGGCCGGCACGCCGGTCGGCCTCCAGGCCAAGGCCGTGATGGAAGCGGGCCAGCTGGTCTCGGACGAGATCGTCTCGGCGCTGATCGGTGACGAACTCGACGCGATGGGCGCCGGCACCGGGGCGATCTTCGACGGGTATCCGCGCACCGCGGCGCAGGCCGAATCGCTCGATGCGATCCTGGCCAGCCGCGGCCGCCAGCTCGACCATGTGATCGAGCTTGAGGTGAACGAGGACGCGCTCGTTGCCCGCATCACCGGTCGCTACACCTGCGCCACGTGCGGCAAGGGCTATCACGACACGTTCGAGAAGCCCAAGGTCGAGGGCACCTGCGATAAGTGCGGTGGCCACGAATTCAAGCGCCGGCCCGACGACAACGAGGAAACCGTGCGCACGCGCATGGCCGAATATCGTGCCAAGACCGCGCCGATCCTGCCGATCTACGAAGCGCGCGGCATCGTTTCGCGCGTGGACGGGATGGCGGACATGGATGCGGTAACCGCATCGATCGAGGCGATTCTGGCTTAATTCGCCGCTGCTTTCTGCTATTTTCGGCAGGAAGACGGATTTTGGCGGCGGAAAAGGAGTGCAATGGTGCGATCACGGCTTGCAGGCAGGGTCGCAGCGCTCCTTTTCCCCACTTTTGCGGGCGCCGCGGCGCTCGCTACGCCCGCGCATGCCGAAATCCTGGCGAGCGATGAACGCGGCTTCGTGGTGCGCCAGACTGCCGATGTCGGCGTATCCGCGCCGGAAGCCTGGCGCGCGCTGGTCAAGCCGGCCACATGGTGGTCGAGCGAGCACACCTTTTCGGGTGAAGCGGCCAATCTCACGCTCGATCCCGTGGCCGGTGGCTGCTTCTGCGAGAAGCTACCGCCTTCCAAGCAGGGCGGGGCAGGGGCCTTGGCTGGCAGCGTCCAGCACATGCGCGTGATCTATGCCGAACCGGGCCGGGCCTTGCGGCTGTCGGGCGCGCTGGGTCCGTTGCAGAGCGAAGCGCTGCTTGGCGCGCTGACCATCACGCTCAAGAGCAATGAGCGCGGGACCCGCATTCTCTTCGAATATGTCGTGGGTGGCTACATGCGCTATCGCCCCGACCAGATCGCCCCGGCGGTCGATCGCATGCTGGGGCAGCAGATCGCCCGCCTGGCAGACAAGCTGGGCGGCGCTCTGGCGGCCGACGGCGCGGTGCCGATCGTTACGCCGCCCGCCTCGGTTGGCAGCGGCGAGGCGACGCCGGTCGTTCCACTGGTGCGCAGCGTGCCGCAAGGGCCTTCGCTCGATCCCGATGGGGCGCCCATCAGCGGGCGCCCGCCCGCCACGCTGCGTGGGCTGCCGGCTTTGCCGCGCAAGCGGACCACGGTGCCGCCGGTGGACGACGATGACGGCCTGAGCGTGCCGGACGAGGGTGGCGCGATTGTGCCCGCCGCGCCGGTGAAGGCTGCCCCGGTACGGCCTGCGCCGGCCAAGGTCGCGCCGGCGCGTCCCGCGCCAAAGCCGGCCGAAAAGACTTCCGCTGCGGCCAAGCCAGAGCCGACCCGGGCGGCGCCTGCAAAGCCGGCACCCGCCAAGCCCGCGCCGGCCAAGGTGGCGCCACCCAAGACCAAGCCTCGCCCTGCGCCGGTGGCGCCTGGCGATGAGGCGTCGGCGCAAAAGGATGCCCAGGCCGCGTTCGACGCCGCCTTGGGCGGGGATGACAGCCACTGAGTGACGCGGGCGACATGCCTGGATGGGCGATCGATGGCTGCTCACGCGAATCGATGCTTTGCGCCGACGCGCTTGTGGCGTATAAGGTGGCGTCGCCAAGGTGGCCCCCGCGCTTACGGGATGGCCGCACGTTCACCCGACAGCGTGGTGAACGTGCCCTTTGTGGTTGACCTTTCCCTGCAAAAAGCCTAAGCGCGCCTTTCACTCGAACGAGAAGGGTCTTTTGAAGTCCGGGGCAAATGCTTGCGCGGGCTGCAATTTGGCGTTTTTCGGCGGGTGTTGTCGCGATGAGATAGGGTGCAAGAAGCCGATTCGGCGCCCTGTGGAGCAAACGGAGAAACAAGTGGCTCGTATTGCCGGGGTCAACATCCCCACCAACAAGCGCGTGATCGTGGCGCTGACCTACATTCATGGCATTGGCTCGTTCAAGGCCCGCCAGATTGCCGACAAGCTCGGCATCGATCATGCCCGCCGCGTTCAGGACCTGTCCGACGCCGAAGTGCTCCAGATCCGTGAAGCGATCGACGCCGAGCACACCGTGGAAGGCGATCTGCGTCGCGAAACCGCGATGAACATCAAGCGCCTGATGGACCTGGCCTGCTATCGTGGCCTGCGTCACCGCAAGGGTCTTCCGGTCCGTGGCCAGCGCACGCACACCAATGCGCGCACCCGCAAGGGCAAGGCCAAGCCGATCGCCGGCAAGAAGAAGTAAGATCCGCCGCATAGGCAGGATCTTCCCAACGGTTTCTCGACAGGAATTCAACACATGGCACGCGAACCCCAGCGCATTAAGCGCCGCGAGCGCAAGAACATCACCAGCGGTGTTGCGCACGTGAACGCCAGCTTCAACAACACCATGATCACCATCACCGATGCCCAGGGCAACGCCATCTCGTGGTCGTCTGCCGGCATGATGGGCTTCAAGGGCAGCCGCAAGTCCACCCCGTACGCCGCCCAGGTGGCTGCGGACGACGCCGGCAAGAAGGCCGCCGAACACGGCGTCCGTACCCTGGAAGTCGAAGTCAAGGGCCCCGGCTCGGGCCGCGAAAGCGCGCTGCGCGCGCTGCAGGCGGTTGGTTTCACCATCACGGCGATCCGTGACGTGACCCCGATCCCGCACAACGGCGTGCGTCCTTCCAAGCGCCGTCGCGTCTGACCTGCCTTTTGGCGAGTGGCGCGCGAGGTACCACGCGCGCCACACCCGCCCAATATCTTGACCGGTTGCGGCGCCCTTCTGGCCGACTGCCGGCGCTCTCGAAAAACCCTAGGGGAATTCCATGACTGTCAACATCAAGAACTGGCAGGAACTGAAGAAGCCCAACAATCTCGAAATCAAGCCCGGCCACGATCCGAAGCGTCGCGCGACTTTCGTTGCCGAACCGCTTGAGCGTGGCTTTGGTCTTACCCTCGGCAACGCGCTGCGCCGGGTGCTGCTCTCTTCGCTTCAGGGGGCTGCGGTCACGTCGATCAAGATCGAGAACGTGCTGCATGAATTCTCGTCGCTCGCCGGCGTGCGCGAAGACGTCACCGACATCGTGCTCAACGTCAAGCAGATCGCGCTCAAGATGCAGGGCGAAGGCCCCAAGCGTCTTCAGCTTTCCGCGATCGGGCCTGGCGAAGTCAAGGCCGGCGACATCGCCGTGACCGGTGACATCGAGGTGATGAACAAGGACCTGGTGATCTGCCACCTGGATGAAGGCGCGACCTTCAACATGGAACTCACCTGCGACACCGGCAAGGGCTATGTCCCCGCCGTGTCGAACCGTCCGGTCGATGCCCCCATCGGTCTCATCCCGGTCGACTCGCTCTATTCGCCCGTGCGCCAGGTCTCCTACAAGGTGGACAACGCGCGTATCGGCCAAGAGCTGGACTACGACAAGCTGAGCCTTTCGGTGGAAACCGATGGCACGGTGACGCCGGAAGACGCCGTGGCCTATGCTGCGCGCATTCTTCAGGACCAGCTGGCCCTGTTCGTCCACTTCGACGACCAGGTTCCCACCGGCCACGTGCCGTCGCTGGCCGGTGTTGCCGCCCATGCGCCGGAAGAAAGCGACGCCAACCAGCTCAACCGCTACCTTCTCAAGAAGGTGGACGAACTGGAACTGTCGGTGCGTTCGGCCAACTGCCTCAAAAACGACAACATCATCTACATCGGCGACCTGGTCCAGAAGACCGAGGCCGAGATGCTCCGCACGCCGAACTTCGGCCGCAAGTCGCTCAACGAGATCAAGGAAGTGCTCTCGTCGATGGGCCTGCGCCTCGGCATGGACATCCCTGGCTGGCCGCCGGAAAACATCGAGGAAATGGCCAAGAAGCTTGAGCAGGAGCTTTTGGGCTGATAGCCCAAAAGCGGCCGCCCTTGGGCAGGCGACGTTTTGCATCGCAAAACGGTAGCCTGGACAAGGATCAGCGGCCTGCCCGGCCAGCGGCCCGCAGGGCCGTCTGACGACACGGGATTAACTCTCGTGTCGGCCTGGCCGCAGCACAACGCTGCAACCTTGCAATAAATTCGCCTCTGCTTTGGCAGTGGCAACAGGGCACGGGCCGCCCCTCAAGCCGGCCTGGATCGGGGTACCTCGCACGGCCCCCCTACGAACGGAGAATGAGTTATGCGTCATAAGCTGGGCCAGCGTAAGCTGGGTCGTACCTCGTCGCACCGTATTGCGCTGCTGCGCAACCTGGCCGCCGCGCTGATCAAGCACGAGCAGATCACCACCACTTTGCCCAAGGCGAAGGAACTGCGTCCCTACGTCGAAAAGCTGATCACGCTGGCCAAGCACGGTGGCCTTTCGAACCGCCGTCTGGCCCACGCTCGTCTGCTCGACGATGCGCAGGAACAGAAGCTGTTCGAAGTTCTGGCTGCTCGCTATGCCGACCGTGAAGGTGGCTACACCCGCATCATCAAGGCCGGCTACCGCGCTTCGGACGCCGCGCCGATCGCCGTGATCGAACTGGTGGACCGCGACACCTCGGCCAAGGGCCTCGATTCGGGTCCGGTGCTGACCGCCGACGAAGACGAACTCGAAAACGCCTGATTGTATTGGGGTGAAAGCCCCAAGATCGGACGAACCGGATAACGGGCGGGGCCGCAAGGCTGCCGCCCGTTTTTCGTTGGCCATGCCGTTGCCGGCCGTGCACGTGCGCGGTAGCAAGACGCATGATCTTGTGGCGATTGGCAAAAGCGGGTCAGCGAGCGCTGGACGGGGCAGGGGCGCGGCGGTTTGGCGGGCGCTATTGTTCGCCAGGCCAGCCGATCGTGCACTTCGCGAGCGAGGCCGGCCTCGCCGTGCTGGTGCAGATGCGCTACCTTGTCGGGCCACCCGACGCTTGCGAAGAGCCGTTCGAACTGGGCTGGACGCAGAGCGATGCCGTGCCGGAACGGGTGCCCGACGGGCTGGATCGTGCGGAGACGACCGCATGGGTCGATGCCTGGGCACGCAGCGGGCGATCGCTGCTTGTCGCCGTGCGCTCGGCCGTCCTGCCCGAGGCCGACGTGGTGCTGATGAATGCCGGCCACCCAGCGGCCGCAGTGGTGCCGCCGCTCACGGTGCGGCCGTTCCGCTTTGATCAGTGCCTGCATCGCCCACCGATGCTCGAACAATATTCCTGACTTTTGCAAACGCCGTGTTGCGTGGCATCGATCCGGCGCTAGTTTCCTGCGTAACCACCCCGTCTGTCAGGATGCCGCGATGAAGAACCCCCTGTGGCTGGCCCCCGTTGCCCGGCTTGCGCTTGCCGTGCCGCTCGCCCTTGCCGCCACTTTGCCCGCTTTTGCCAAGGACCAGGCCATGCCGCCACTGCCGCCCTATCCTGCCAGCCCGCAAGTGCCGCTGGTGGAAAGCCACTTCGGAGAGAAGGTGTCGGACCCCTGGCGCTGGCTTGAGACAGACGTGCGCACCGATGCCAAGGTGGCCGCCTGGGTTCAGGCGCAAAGCGCCTATACCGCCGCCTATCTCAAGCAACTGCCAGAGCGTGCCGCGCTGGAAAAGCGGATGAAGGCGCTGATCGACTATGAGCGGTTCGGCTTGCCGGTGCAGCGCGGCGGGACGGTGTTCTACACCTGGAACAGCGGACTGATGAACCAGTCGCAATTGCTGGTGCGCCCCGCCGACGCTGCCGTGGGCACCAAAGGCCGCGTGCTGCTCGATCCCAATCATTGGGCCAAGGATGGCGCCACCGCGCTCGATGCCTGGGCGCCTTCCGACGATGGCCGCTTGCTGGCCTATTCGGTGCAGGATGGCGGTTCGGACTGGCGCACGGTCAAGTTCGTCGGTGTTGCCGATGGCAAGCCGCTGGCTGACGAACTCAAGTGGGTGAAATTCTCGGGACTGGCCTGGCTGGGCAACGATGCGCTGCTCTATTCCCGCTTTGCCGAACCCAAGGAAGGCCAGGCGTTCCAGGCGCTCAACTACAACCAGACCGTGTGGCTCCATCGCCTGGGCACGCCGCAAAGCGCCGACCAGCCGGTGTTTGCCACGCCCGACCTGCCTAAGCGCGGCCACGGCGCCAGCGTTTCGAGCGACGGGCGCTGGGTGGTGATCACCAGCAGCGAAGGGACCGATCCGGTCAACACCGTCCATGTGGCGCGCGTCACGGATGGCAAGATCGGCCCGGTCATCGGCCTGGTGCCCGATCTCAAGGCGCAATGGGATTTCGTCGACGGCGTGGGCGACAAGCTGTGGTTCGTTTCGGGTGATGGCGCGCCGTTGAAGAAGATCGTGCGTGTCGATCTGGCCGGCGGCGCGCCGCGTTTCGAAACGATCGTGCCCGAAAGCAAGGATAACCTTGAATCGGTGGGCATTGCCGGCGACCGCATCTTTGCCAGCTACATCCACGATGCCAAGAGCCAGGTGCTGGCGTTCGATCTGGATGGCAAGCCGGCCGGTGCCGTCACTCTGCCGGGAATCGGCAGTGCGGCGGGGCTGAGCGGCCGCCCTGGCGACAAGGTGGCGTTCCTTTCGTTCAGCAGCTTCACCCAGCCGGGTACCGTGCTGCGGCTAGACCCGGCGACGGCGCAGACCAGCCCGTGGGAGCCGGTGCACCTGACGTTCAACCCGGCCGATTTCCGCGTCGAGCAGGTGTTCTATCCCAGCAAGGATGGCACAAGGGTGCCGATGTTCATCGTGCGCCGCAAGGATGCCACCGGGCCGCTGCCCACGCTGCTCTATGGCTATGGCGGCTTCAACATTGCGCTCACGCCGTGGTTTTCGGCCGCGTTCATGACCTGGATCGACAGCGGCGGGGCCTTTGCACTGGCCAACTTGCGCGGTGGCGGCGAATACGGCGATGCGTGGCACGATGCCGGGCGGCGCGACAAGAAGCAGAACGTGTTCGATGATTTCATCGCCGCTGGCGAATACCTGATCGCCAAGGGCGTGACCCCGCGCCACGGCCTGGCCATCGAAGGTGGCTCTAACGGCGGCCTGCTGGTCGGTGCCGTGACCAACCAGCGGCCCGATCTGTTCGCCGCCGCCAGCCCGGCGGTGGGCGTGATGGACATGCTGCGGTTCGACCAGTTCACCGCCGGCCGCTATTGGGTGGATGACTATGGCTATCCTGAAAAGGAAGCCGATTGGCGCGTGCTGCGCGCTTATTCTCCTTACCACAACATCCGCGCCGGCGTGGACTATCCCGCGATCCTGATCACCACGGCCGATACGGACGATCGCGTGGTGCCCGGGCACAGCTTCAAGTATGCCGCCGCGTTGCAAGCGGCGGCCATCGGGCCCAAGCCACACCTGATCCGCATCGAAACCCGCGCCGGGCATGGGTCGGGCAAGCCGATCGACAAGCAGATCGAGGAAACCGCCGACGTCCAGGCGTTCCTCGCGCATTTCACGGGATTAACGCCGCGCCCGTGAAGGGCCGCTCTGGCGCCGGCCCCGCGCCGGTGCTAGAGCATTGCGAACAATGACAAGGTTTGGGACAGGATGGCGCGCGGCGCTGCTGGCGGGAACGCTGGCGGCGTCGATGGCGGGCTGGGGGGCGGATGACGGACATGCCGCCGCCGCACCCGTTCCTGCGCCTGCGCCCGATGCGGCCGTCGATGTTGCAGTTGATGTGACACACGGCGGCGGGGGCGCGCTTTCCAGTACGGGCATTGCCGGGGCACCCACGGTGGCACCGGTCACCGGCCTTGTTCTGCCACGCACGGCCTATCCCTTTGCGCGGCGCGATGGTGTGGTGGAAAAGCCGTTCGGCCAGGCCGTGGCCGATCCCTGGCGCTGGCTGGAAGCCGACTTGCGCGCCAGTCCTGACGTGGCCGACTGGGTGGCGCGCGAAAACAGCCTGACGGCACAATTTCTCAAGAGCCTGCCCGGTCGCGATGCCTTTGCCGCGCGCATCCGCAACCTGTTCGATTATCCGCGCGTGTCGCTGCCGCGCAAGGCGGGGCGCAGCTATTTCTATCTGCGCAACACCGGCTTGCAGAACCAATCGGCGCTTTATGTACAGGAAGGGCAAAGCGGCACGCCGCGCCTCTTGCTCGATCCCAATGCGTGGTCAGCCGATGGCAGCCAGGCGCTGGACCTGTGGGTGCCATCGCGCAGCGGGCGGTTCCTGGCTTTTGGTCGCCAGCGCGATGGCAGCGATTGGCGCACGCTGGGCGTTGTCGATGCCCGCAGCGGGCAGGTGCTCGACGATGCCCTGGAATGGGCAAACGACACGCTGATCGGGTGGCTGGGGGACGAAGGCTTCCTCTATTCGCGCTATCCCGCTCCGGCGCAGGGCCAGGCCTATCGCGCGGTGCTTTCGGGCAAGGCGGTGTGGTTCCACCGCGTGGGCACGCCCCAATCGGCCGACGAACTGGTCTTTGCCACGCCCGATCATCCCGAATGGGGCCACAAGGCTTTCGTCACCTCGGATGGGCGCTGGGCGGTGATCACCACCGAGGCAAGCACCGATGCGCGGCGCATGGTCCATCTGGTGGATCTGCGCGGCGGTGCCTGGCGCAACGGGCAATGGCAGGTCCTGCCGTTGGTGGACAATTTCGATCACGAATGGAAAATGGTCGAAGGGCTGGGCGATCGCCTGTGGTTCATCACCACCTCGGGCGCGGCCAATGGCATGGTCGCGGAACTCGATCTGGGTGGCGCGGCGGCGCGGTGGCGCGTGGTGGTCCCGGAACGTCGCCAGACGCTGGCGGGCGGCAATGTGGTGGGCGATCGGCTGATCCTGTCCTACCAGCATGATGGCGCGACCACTGCGGTCGTTACCGATCTCAAGGGCAAGCCGGCGCGCGCGATCACGCTCAACGGCATCGGCGTGGCCTCGGGCTTTGCCGGCAAGCCGGGTGACAGCGAGACGTTCTATCAATTCTCCAGTTTCAACCTGCCGCCCACGATCTTTCGCCTCGATCTCAAGACCGGCGCGGCCACGCCTTTTGCCCAGCCGCGCCTTTCGTTCGACCCGGCAGACTATGTGGTGGAACAACGCCGCTATCGCTCCAAGGACGGCACGATGGTGCCGCTCTATCTCGTGCGCAGCCGCCGCGCGGCCCAGGCCGGGCAGGCCTTGCCCACGCTGCTCTATGGCTATGGCGGTTTCGACGTGGCGCTTACCCCCGGATGGTCGCCAGTGCGCATGGCCTGGCTGGCCGCGGGCGGCGCCTTTGCCCTTGCCAACATTCGCGGCGGGGGCGAATTCGGCCAGGCCTGGCACGATGGCGGCCGCCTTGCGGCCAAGCAGAACAGCTTCGACGATTTCATTGCCGCTGGCGAATATCTCATTGCCCAGGGCGTGACGCCCAAGGGCGGGCTTGCCATCCAGGGCAGTTCCAATGGCGGCTTGCTGGTGGGCGCCGTGGTCAACCAGCGACCCGACCTGTTTGCCGCCGCCAACCCCGATGTGGGCGTGATGGACATGCTGCGCTTCGATCGGTTCACCGCCGGCCGGTTCTGGGTGGACGATTACGGCGATCCGGCACGTGCGGCCGATTGGCAGGTGCTGCGCGCCTATTCGCCCTATCACAACATCCGCGACGGTGCGCGCTATCCCGCCATCCTGGTGACCACCGCCGATACCGACGATCGCGTCGTGCCCGCGCACAGCTTCAAGTACGTTGCCGCGTTGCAGGCGGCTGACATCGGCACGCGCCCCCATCTCTTGCGCGTGGAACAGGGCGCGGGCCATGGCGGGGGCAAGAGCGTGGACAAGGTGATCGCTGGTGGCGCCGATGTCCTGGCCTTCCTGGCGGCCTATACCGGGCTTGATGCGCCGCCACCCGCCCCCTAGATTCCACCCTATGTTCTCCTTGCAGGCCGGGCAGTGGCTCACTATCCGCAATGGCGGGACCACCAACGGGATCGACCACTATGACCATGTTCGATGATCGCGAGCGCGCGTTCGAAGCCAAGTTCGCCCACGACGAGGAAATGCTGTTCCGCATCCATGCCCGCCGCAATCGCTTGCTGGGCCAGTGGGCGGCCGAGCGCATGAAGCTGACCCAGGCCGAAGCGGAAGCCTATGCCAAGGCGGTGGTCCAGGCCGATTTCGAGGAAACCGGCGACGAAGACGTCGTACGCAAGTTGCTGGGTGATCTGATCGCCGCCGGGGTGGATAGCACCGAGGCTGAAATCCGCGCCGCGATGGATGCCAAGTCGATCGACGCGCGCCGCCAGTTGATGGGCGAAGTCTGATGGCAATGGCCGCTGCCGAAATCGAGACGATGATCCGCGCCGCGCTGCCCGATGCGCAGGTGACGATCACCGACCTTGCCGGGGACGGCGATCACTTTGCCGCTCACGTCGTTTCCGCCAGCTTTGCCGGGATGAGCCGCGTGGCGCAGCACAAGGCGGTCTATGCCGCGCTGGGCGGTCGCATGGGCGGCGTGCTTCATGCCTTGCAACTGACCACCGCCGCCCCCAAATAAGGCGCGAAAGGAACCGATCCCACCATGTCTACCGAGCAGCGCATCGACGAAATCGTCAAGGGCAACGATGTTGTCCTGTTCATGAAGGGCACGCCGCTGTTTCCGCAGTGCGGGTTTTCCAGCCGGGCCGTGGCGATCCTCGAACGCCTGGGCGTCGAATATGCCAGCGTCGATGTCTTGCAGGACATGGACATCCGCCAGGGCATCAAGTCCTATTCCGATTGGCCGACCATTCCGCAGCTCTATGTGAAGGGCGAATTCGTCGGCGGTTCTGACATCATGACCGAGATGTACGAAGCCGGCGAACTCGCCCAGTTGATGGAAGAGGCCGAAGTCAAGCCGGCCTGACACGGCTGCCGCCCTGGCAAGCGATTGCCGGGCGGACAGGGCCCGTCCCAAAACGCGGTTTCCCACGGGGAGGCCGCGTTTTTTTGTGTCTGCTGAATGTGTTGAACCCCGGGGGAGGCGGAGCCGGGGAGACTTGGGGGTTGCCGGCTCCGCCTCACGAAGAAGAAGTCTTCGGGGTATCCAAGACTAAGCACGGACCGTGCCAGTTTTACAAATCGCCGAATTCTTCGGGCAAGAACGCCTCGGGCAGGGTTGCCGGGTTACGCAAATTGTAAAATTGGCCGACATCTCCCCCCTCTTGGCAAGGGGCGCCTGGCAAAGCATGGTGCCGCGATGGCCGATCCGCTTTCCCCACCTGCTGCCCTGCCGGGCGAACGGGCCGAGCCTGCGGCCACGCTGATCGTGTTTCGCAAGGGGGTGCCCGGCCAGGCTTCGCAGATCCTGCTGGTAGAGCGATCGGCACAATTGCGCTTTGCCGGCGGGGCTACGGTCTTTCCTGGCGGCAAGGTCGATCAGGCTGACAAGGCGCTGGCCGCCGCGCGTCCTGCCTGGGTTCAGGGCCTTGACGAGGATGATGCTGCCGCTCGCTTGGCTGCCCTGCGTGAAACGTTGGAGGAAACCGGTCTGCTGGTGGGCATGGCCTCGGCGCGGCCGGATGCCGCGCCGCGCGATGCCACGGCCGCGGTCGCGGCGCGGGCGATGCTCGCGGAAACCGGGCAGATGGGCCCGGTGCTCGATCATTTCGGGTGGCGGCCGGATCTGGGCGCCTTGGTCCCTTGGGCCCGCTGGTGGCCGCGTGGAAAGCCGGGGAGGGTGTTCGACACGCGGTTCTATCTGGCGGACCTTGGCAGCGGGGCCGTGGATCTGGCAGTGGACAACACGGAAAATCGCCACTTGTTCTGGTCTTCCGCCTACGAGGCGCTGGACGCGGCCGAACGTGGTGCGTTGCATCTGATCTTTCCCACCCGCCGCAACCTGGAACGGCTGGCGCAATGCGCCGATTTCGCCGCCGCACGGGCCCATGCCGCCGCGTTTCCGATCGCGCCGATCATCCCGGGCACGGTGCTGCGCGATGGCGTTCCCTGGCTGACCATTCCCGACGGCTACGGCTATCCCGTGCTGGGCGAGCCGCTGGCCGAGGCGCATCGCGCCTGAACGCGCCCATCCCCCGTGGCAGGTGCACTTGCATCCACATTCGAGAATATCCGCGGGCGGCAAATCGCCAGATCGGATAAGCAATGTTCCTGAGGGCAATACGTATAGGCCCCGATGGCTGGCCGTAGAACGCGGTAAGCGGGCGGGCGTAAAACCCAGGTGGAGGTATTGCCCGATGCCCGTTGCCCAACCCAAGCCATCCTATCCTGTCGATGCGCCACGCCCGGATGCCGCCCCAGCGCCAAGACTCGCGTCTGGCACGGAAGATCCTGTTTTTTCGCCAGTTCATGCGCTGCAGCAAGAACTGTTGCCGCTCGCCACAGCCGCGCCTGCCCATGTCGAGGCGCTTTATCCGCTGTGGCTGCGCGTTGCCATCATCGGCGGATCGTCGGCGCTGGCATGGGGTTTGATCATCTGGGGCGCGCTGCGCCTGGGTTAGCTGATTCGCCGTTTGGGCGTCAGCTAACGAACCATCTCGGCTGTATCGCTCGCTGACGGGGTCAACGGGCTGTTCCTATCATCGCCTCACAACGGGTGCCGCGATCACGGCACCGCCCGATGTGGGGACCAGCAACGGTGAATCATCAGCACAATCTCGCGGCGCGCAATGATGTCGCTCGCAATCTGGCGGCTGGCGGGTGGAATGGGCCGGTCATGGCTGCTGCGCCAGACCTTGCCGCACCGGCGATCGGTGCATCGGCCTCTGCCCCGCCGGTGGCAGCGCTGCGGGCCACCGGCACCCGCTGGCGGCACCCGCGCACCATGCCCGGCGCAGACAGCGCCGAGGCCTGGATTCGCGCTATCGACGTGACCGTGGCGTTCTGCGCGCTGCTGGTCTTTTTGCCATTGATGCTGGCCATCGCCACTTTGGTGCGGCTCTCTGACGGCGGACCGATCCTGTTTCGCCACCGCCGCGTCGGGGCTGGCGGGCGCCACTTTGCCTGCCTCAAGTTCCGCTCGATGTGCGTGGATGCCGACGCCCGCCTGCGCCATGTGCTGGCCACCGATGCCGCCGCCCGTGCGGAGTGGGAAGCAACGCACAAGTTGCAAAAGGACCCGCGCATCACGGCGGTGGGCCGGCTGCTGCGCAAAAGCAGCCTGGATGAACTGCCCCAGTTGATCAACGTTCTGCGTGGCGACATGAGCCTGGTGGGGCCACGTCCGATCGTCGACGCCGAAGTCGCTCGGTATGGACGCCATTTCGCTGCTTATTGCGCGGTGCGCCCCGGCGTTACCGGGCTTTGGCAGGTGGCGCGGCGCCACGATACCACGTATCGTCGGCGGGTTGCCTGCGATCTGCTTTATCGCCGCGCGCGTTCCTTGCGGCTCTACTTCCGCATCCTGCTGTTGACCGTGCCCAGTGTCATTCTTGCACGCGGGGCTTACTGAACTGGACGGCAAGCGCTGCTTTTGCCAGCGAACGGACCTTGAAACGCCAACGGGAGAAGCGCGGTCGCCACGCTTCTCCCGTCTCGCGCAGGTAAATGGACCGAGCCGAAAACCCGGCATTCGTTATGTTTTAAAAGATGAGGAGCGCCAGTCCGATCCAGAACACCTGGCTCAACGCCAGGCCGATCAGAAGTCCCTTGGCGGCGGCAGTGCCTTCGCCAGCGGGGGCATCGTGGAACGAGACGAAACCATCTTCACGGAAAGACTGAGTGGACATCCTGCAACCCTTGTAACCAGTGTTTTTGGCCTTGGCGGCAGTGGCCGCTTCACCATTTCCAACGCGTCACAGGGCTAGCTTGTTCCCGCTGTGCTCCTGCTTGTCCGGCTGGGGAATAAGGGCTTTGCCGTCTTCCGCTCGACCGTCTGACACACGCTTTTCATAGCGCAGGATAGTTGTAAACCCGTGAATACCACCGTTTTTGCGCACGATTGCGATGCAACAGGTGGACTATTGCATCGCACGATTCCGCCATTCTTGCTGTGTGACTGGTTCTTGTTGCATTGCACATGGCTAGTGCTGCACTGCAACCTTGATGGTGGTATGACAGCGCAGCCATCGGGCAGGGTGCCGGGGGGCGTGGTACAGCCGCCGACAATGCCATAAAGTTGAAATAAAGTCAGGCTGATGCCGCCTGATCGCGGCGAGTCGAGGCAAAAGGCTCTCTGCGTCAGGACGATGCTTTTTTGCGTCCGGCCGTGTGTGCGCGCGCCGTAACGCGCGAGCCCAAGATGTTGCTCATGCGAAGGCGCCAAATTGGCACTGTGGCCGTCGGGGGGCGGGCTATCCCTGATGGGCATTTTTTGCGCTGCAAAAATGCAATTTTTTCGCTGGATTGCGGGGCGGCGGCCGATGGGTCGCGTGGGATAGGGGCGAATCCGCAGGGCATAGTGTCTCGGTAACGGAGCCAACCTGCGTGGGACCGCACGGCATGTCGCCCTACCAATAGGGGAAATCCACCAAGGGGGACCACGCAGAGCATGCTGCGAATCCATGTTGCCATCGCCACCGTCGGTCGCGCCAACCTGGCGCGCGAGACGATCGACCTGCTTGCCGGGCAATCCCGCCGCCCCGATGGCGTGCTGGTTGTCGGCGCGACCGACGCAGACATTGCCGGCATCGGGGACAGTGTGATGCAGCCCGATCTGGCGCTGGCAGAGCGCGGCCTGTGCCGGCAGCGCAACCGTGCGCTCGAATTGCTGGAGGGGCGGGCCGATGTGGTCGTGTTCTTCGACGACGATTTCGTCCCTTCGCCCGATTATCTCGCCGCGGTTGAGCGGATTTTCCTGGCGCACCCGGATGTTGCGGGCATCACCGGCAATCTGGTGGGCGATGGCGTGCGCCACGGCGGCTATGGCATTGCCCAGGCGCAGGCGATGATCGCCGCGCAAACTCTGCTGCTCGATCCCGCGATCATCCCGCGCGAGGCGCTCTATGGCTGCAACATGGCCTTGCGCATGGGCCATGTCGGCGCGTTGCGCTTTGACGAGGCGCTGCCGCTCTATGGTTGGCAGGAGGACATCGATTTTACCATGCGCCTGTCGCGGCGCGGGCGGCTCGTCTCCACCGGCCTGGTTTCCGGGGTGCATCTGGGAGTGAAGGGCGGGCGCACCTCGGGCCGGCGGCTGGGCTACTCGCAAGTGGCCAACATCGTCTATCTGCGCCGCAAAGGCACGATGCCTGGCGCCCTCGCGCGCAAGCTGTTGTGGCGCAACGTGGCGGCCAACCTGCTGCGCGCGCTGTTCCCCGAACCGCATGTGGACCGGCTGGGCCGACTGCGCGGCAACGGCTTGGCCTTTGTCGATCTGCTGCGCGGGCGGATCGATCCGCGCAAGATCGAAAGCATGTGACCTCGTGCGCACGATCGCCTTCAACGGCAAATTCCGCGCGGGCAAGCACAACGGGGTCTGGCGCGTGTCGGATCGCCTGATCCGCGAGGTAGACAGCCTGCTGGCCGATATGCCCATGGCGGCACGGCCCGATGTCCGGGTGATCGTGCCGGCCGGCTGCCCGGCGGCCGAACCCTATCGTGTGATCCGGGTGGAGGAAGATGGCCAGGGCCCCAGCCAGAGTTGGGAACAGCGGCGGCTTCCGGCGCTGGCGCGGGGCAGCCTGCTCGTCAACCTCGCCAACCTGGCGCCGGTGTTCCATCGCCCCAAGGTGACGATGCTGCACGATGCCCAGTTCTGCCGGCCGGACTGCTCCTATCCCTGGCGCCAGCGCATGGGCTATCGCCTGCTGGCCCCGCTGATGGCGCGGTCGAGCAAGCTGGTGCTCACCGTGTCGGACTATTCGCGCCATGATCTTGCCGGATATGGCGTGATCGGCGGTGGACGCGTGGAAATCCTTCATAACGGTGCCGATCATATTCTGGAGATGGCCGCCGATGCCGGCGCCCTGGCGCGCCTGGGGCTGATCACGGGCGAATACCTGCTGATGTTCGGCAGCGTGAAGGCCTACAAGAATAACAAGGTGGTGTTCGATGCCCTGGCGCTCGCCGCGCAGGCGCATGCGGCGGGACTGGGCTGGCCGCCGCGCCGCCTGGTGATCGTGGGGCCAGGCCGCGCCGCGCTGGAAAATGCCGGGCTGGTGCCGCCGGCCGATGCGGTCTTTGCCGGCGGGTGCGACGATGCCGTGCTGCGCGCACTGTATGAAGGCGCGCAGGCGCTGCTGTTCCCCTCGCGCACCGAAGGGTTCGGACTGCCCCCGGTCGAAGCGATGCTTTGCCGATGCCCGGTTATCGCCGCCCCCTGTGGTGCCGTACCCGAAGTGTGCGGGGCGGCCGCGCTCATGGCCGATCCGGATGATCCCACCGCCTGGCTTGAACAGATCGGTGCGCTGGAAGACTCTGCCACGCGGGCAACCATGGTGGCCGCCGGCCTGGCGCGGGCCGGCCGCTATACCTGGGTGGGGGCAGGGCGAAACCTGCTCAACCTTTTGATGGAATGCGCCGCGTGAGCGGGGCCTTGGGCGGTTCGACACTGCCAGCGCCCGCACGCGCGTTGCTGGGGCGGATAGGTGGCTGGTGGCGCGGCGGCAGCTTTACCGCCGTGATCGCCATGGCCGCGCGGGCCAGCAGCCAGTTGGCGCTGCTGGGTGTCACCCTCGTTGCCACGCGCACGCTGGCGCCGGCCGATTTCGGGGTCTTCGCGATTGCGGCCGCGCTGCTCACCCTGTCGCGCACGATGCTTTACACCGGGCCCTTCGAATATGTGCTCAAGGCGCCGCAGGCCGATGGGCCGGCGGTGGCCAGCGCCGGGCTCGCTGCCAACCTGGCCGTGGCGCTGGGCTGGGTCGTGCTGCTGTGCGGCGCCGGGCTTGCCGCACCTTTCGTGTTTCGTGGGCCTGGCGTGGCGCTGCTGCTGTTCTGCCTGGCGCCGTCCAATCTTCTCGCCGCCCTCGCCGGCTGGGAAGAGGCGATGCTGCTGCGCGGACAATTGGTGCGCCGCTACTATGCCATCACTGTCGTGACCGAAATCGCGGCCGGCCTGGGGGCTGCTCTCCTGCTGGTGCTGGGCTGGGGGCTGTGGGCGCTTGTGGCGCAAGTCTATGCGCGGCTGGTGATCTTCATCGTCGCCTATCGCGCCGTGCTGGTGCTGCCGCCGCTGCCGCGCCCATCTGTGCGCGAGACGCACAAGGTGCTGGCCTGGTCGTGGAGCCGCTATGGCTCCGTCATGGTTGGGTTCCTCGCCAATTACAGCGGCGACCTGCTGCTCGGCGCGGTGTTCTCACCGGCGGCATCGGGGCTCTATCGCGCCGGCAACCGCGTGGTTTCGGCCCTGGCCGACATGTTCGTGCAGCCCGCCGGCCTGCTCGTCACCACCGGCCTTGCCGCAGAGCGAGCGCGGGGCGGCGCCGGCGATGGCGCCTGGCTGCGCCTGTCGGGCCTGTTCGGCGCGCTGTGCTGGCCGGCCCTGGCCGGATTGGCCGTGGTGTCTGACGAGATTGCCCCCGTCATGCTCGGGCCTGCCTGGGCCGGTGCGGGGCCGATCATCGCGGTGTTCTGCGTGGCGCGTATGGCGGCGCTGCCGATTGCTGTCGCTTCGTCCGTGCTGGTGATCGAAGACCGGCAGAACCGCGTGCTGTGGATTCAATCCGCTGCCGCCATCGCCACGGCGGTGCTTACCTTGGCGCTTGCCAGCCAAGGTCCGATTGCGGCCGCCTTTGCCACCACCCTGGTCGCGCTGGGCTGGGCCGCGGCCCTTGCCGTGGCAGCCTGGCGCGCGCGCCGGGTTCATGGCGGGGCGCTGGGTGATCTGGCGCTGCTCGTCCTGTGGCCCACGCTGGCGACGCTGGGCCTGGCCTGGGGCGGTCGCCTGCTGGCGCTGCACTGGCACTTGCTCCCGGGGCAAACGCTGGGCCTGGTTGTCCCGCTCGGCCTTGCCGGCTGGTGCCTCTCCCTCCACGCTGTCCGCCGCGCCCTGCGCGCAGGGATCGCGGCGCTGGGGCGGTAAGGGGCGCAGCCATGCGGCGGCATGTGGTGATCAAGAAGTCTTGTCCGGCGCTTGCTCGACCACAAAGCGGGCCGTCATGCGCCTAACTGTCGGCACTGGTTGGCCGGCAAAGTTGACAATCGTGCCAAGTGTGGCGCTGCCTGCCAGCGTGGCGCAGGCAGCGCGCGCAAGAGGTGGCGACAGGATCTCTGTTGGCTTTGGCGCGGTGAGAACGGCGGCGGCACAGGGGCCCGGCTTGCCGTCGGCCGACACAGCCAGGTCGACCGCCACTCTCGATCTGCTGGGCACCCCGGCAGGGAGTGCGGCCACTTGTATCTCAAGATCGACCTGGGCCGGCATCCCGGCATCGAGGCCGTCGCCGGTCGCCCAACGAACCCAGTTGCGATACGTGCCATAGGCGGCGTTGCCATCGGCATCGCGGGCGGGCGTAAATTTCCCCCGTTTGAGAAACAGGGAGCAGGTCCGTTTCTCGGCTGGGCTCTGTTCGACGAAACCGCGAGCGCGGACAACGCCGATCACGTGGCAGGTTTCCGGTTGGCCAGTCGGCGATACCAGCACTTCGATATCGACGATCGCGCTCTGCCCGGCGTCCACCATGCCCTGGGGATAATCGTCGGGGGTGATTACGGTGTCGGCATTCATCAGCGCCGTCGCGGCAAGCGCCCCGGCCATTGCAAGCAACATTGGCACGCCCATCCTCCCACGGCTCAAAGCGCTGGATTAGGCATGCCGGTGCACCTTGCCAAGGCGAGACGTTTGCGGCGCGCCTATTCGGCGCCGAGCAAGCTCTTGCACAGACGGGCCTTGACGAGCCGGGCCTCCAGGATGCGCCCGATCACATAGAGCAGCGCAAACAGGCTGGCAAAGACATAGGCCGAAGTGGGCGAATACTTGTCGCCCTTGCGATCGGGCTTCTTGCCGTCCTTTTCGGGGGCGGGCGCGCCAAGCGCCTTGTCGATGGGATTCATCGGCCGGACGTCGTCCTTCTTGGCGTCCTTTTTCTTGTCCGCCTTGGCTTTTGCCGCCGCTTCGGCTGCCGGCTTTTGCCATTGACCCACCGCGATCGTCAGCTGCGCAAAGGCCAGGAACAGCAGCGGTGCCAGGAAGCACAGCAACAGAGCACGGCTGACCAAATGATAGCGGAGCACCGGGCCGGCGCTGTCCTGTTCCACTTGCAACAGGCCGTTTTCGAACACCGCCAGCTTGTCTTGCGAGGCTGGATCGATCTTGGTGAAGCGCAAGGCTTCGCCGCCACGCTGCTGGCTGGTGCCCGGCTGGCGCAGCAGCGGCTCGAGCCTGGCAAAGGCTTCCTCGCTGGTTTGTCCGGGCGGCAGGTCAACGCTGCCGCGAATATGCCAGATCCAATCGATGAAGCGCAGGTTCATGGCCGATCCATGGCGTGCCGAGGGCAGGGCGATGGCGTTGCTCATTCTGCCGGCACCGCGGTGGCTTCGTCCTGCCCTTGCCGGGCGAACTTGCCCTTGATGGCGCGCCAGCCCTCGGTGAAGGGAAAGGTCATCTGCTCGCGCAGGCCCATGCGGCGGCCGCCTTCCATGCCCAGCAGTTCGGCTTCACCATCGATGCAGGTGCCAAACATACGGTCAATGAAGATATAGGTGTTGGTATAGTTGCTGCGCGTCGCTTCAAAGTCTTGCGAATGGTGCAGGCTGTGATGTTCGGTGGTGTGGAACAAGAAGCGCCACCAGCGCGGCGAATTGAACCGCACGTTGATATGCTGATAGCTGCCCACGGCCAGGCCGATCGCGCCGGCCAGCAGGAATGCGCGGGGCACGAAATCGAAGAACCCGCCGATGCCCAGGCCGATCAGGAACAGTTCGATCGGATTGCCCACGGCGCCCTTGTTGATGTTGAGCTGGGTAATGTAATGGTGCACCGAGTGCGGCAGCCACAGCGGATACCAGTTGTGCATGCCGCGATGCATCCAATACTGCCCGAAATCAAAGATGAACGAGATTATGAAGGCCTGAAGCAGTATCGGCAGGCCGGTGAACCAATCAAAGCTTTTCCAGTGAAAGGAATCCTGGATGGCCCCAACCATCACATCGGAACCGATAAAGCCATCGACAAGGCGCAGAACGGTGTAGCCCAGGCCGACATAGAACAGATCGGTGGTTACCTCCTTCCACGTCAGTTGCCAGCTTTCATGGCGCGGAAAGAAGAATTCCAGGCCCAGAAGAAACACGCGGAAACCGATGCCGATGCCGATCGCGGTCGATGCCTTGGCGATGGAATTTGGCGCATAATACCAGAACAGGATCAGCGCGAAGAGCACAGTGGGTTGAAACCACGAGAAAAACAGCCGCTTGACCGGGCCGCCTTCCACGCGCGGGATGTTTTCCCAGCCCACCGTGACCGGTGCCTGGGTGCCAATCAACCGCTTGCCGACCCGAATGCCTTCCATCTGCCTGCCCTCGTAATACTTGGGTACCTGTGTCAGTAATACTAACTGATCAGATGGTAATACGGATCGAATGCTTCGTCTATACCATATTGCATATGCTTATTGATGGATTTGCGTTGAAAATACGCCGGTTTGCGCATTTTGGGCCCGGCGCGATGGTGCAGTGCACCGTTTGCGGGGGCGATGGTTGGGCCAGGCACGCTGCCGTCGTCCCGATTCGCGCCAGGAAATTCTCTTGCCTTGCACAACCGGAATCGTCCGAGCACAGGCCAGGCTGCGGCCGGCCGGCGCTGCGCCAAGGCAGCTGTTCCGCATCACGCGCTGTTGTTGCCAGGCAATCGAGCGCTATTCTCCGTGCCATGGACATCGCATTGACGAGGCGCTGGATACGGTGACATCCGATCGTGAGAAACTTTGTGCGGCGCCCGCCCTGCCGGCCGGACTGGCGCAAGCGCTGGAGGGCTATGCATGGGCGCGCGACCTGGTCGGTGAATCCGGCGGCGCGGTTTACCGGCTCCATGGCAAGCCGGGCGCGCCTGAACTCTATCTCAAGCACGGCCTTGGCTCAGTTGCCGATGCCATCACCGACGAAATGGTCAGGCTCCGCTGGCTGGCCGGCTACGTGCCGGTACCGCCGGTGCTGCACTTTGCCAGCACCCCAAGCGAAGCGTGGCTGGTCACCGCAGCCTTGCCGGGCGAGACGGCCTTTCAGGCGCTCCAGGCACGGCCGGCGGAACGGATGGCGATCGTCGATGCGCTGGCCGCCTTTCTGCGACGGTTCCACGCGATCCCCGTCAGCGAATGCCCGTTCAACAGCGATCATGCCTTGCGGCTTGGCCTGGCGCGGAACCGGATCAATGAAGGACTGGTCGAAGCGGATGAATTCGACGCGGCGAGAGAAGGCTGGAGCGCGGAACAAGTCTGGCAGGCAATGCAGCAGCTGCTACCTCTCGCGCCCAGTCCGGTCGTCACGCACGGGGACTTCTCGCTCGACAATCTGTTCATCACCGGGGGCGTGGTCACCGGCTGCATAGACACGGGCCGGGCCGGTATTGCCGACCGCTACCAGGACCTTGCGATCCTGTGGAACTGCCTGGGAGAGTTCGCGGGGGAATTGCAGGACAGGTTCATGGTCGCTTACGGTGAGCCGGATATCGATCAGGGCAAGCTGCAGTTTCACCTGATGCTGGATGAACTGTTCTGATTGAGGCGGCTTGGCCCTTAGCTTTCGACCTGCTCGCTCCATTGCAGCCACTGCGCTTCCACGCGGGCAAGTTCGGCCTCCAAGTCATCGCGCAGCTTGCCCAGCGCCCCCAGGTTCATCCCCGCCAGCGCCTTGGGCGCCTTGGCCGGATCGGCCAGGGTGGCATCGACTTCGGCGATGCGCGCCTGCAGCTTGGCCATGTCCTTTTCGGCCTTGCTGATCTGCTTGCCCAGTTCGCGGCGGGCCTGCCAGGCGGCCTGGGTGGCGGCCTTGTCGGCTTCGGCCTTGGGGCTGGCCGCCGTGGCCTTGGCCGGGGCATCGGCCTTCGGCTGGTTCCGGCCCAGGACGAAGTCGATATAGTCTTCCATGCTGCCGTCATAGGGCACGGCCGCCCCGTCATCGACCAGCACCAGGCGGTCGGCCGTCATTTCCACCATATGGCGATCGTGGCTGATCAGGATCACCGCGCCCTGATAGGCATTGAGCGCCTGGACCAGCGCCTCGCGCGCGTCGACGTCGAGGTGGTTGGTCGGTTCGTCGAGGATCAGCAGGTGTGGCGCATCGCGGGTGACCAGCGCCAGCGCCAGCCGTGCGCGCTCCCCGCCCGAAAGGCGCGAAACCTCGGTCGTCGCCTTGTCGCCGGAAAAACCGAAGCGGCCCAGTTGCGCGCGCACGGCGGCGGGCGTCTTGCCCGTCATCGCGCGGGTCATGTGCAGCAGCGGCGTGTCCCCACCGGCCAGTTCCTCCACCTGGTATTGCGTGAAATAGCCGATGGCGAGCTTGCCCGACGTGGTCATGCCGCCTTCCATCGCAGGCAGTTGCCCGGCGAGCAAGCGCGCCAGCGTGGTCTTGCCGTTGCCGTTGCGGCCCAGCAAGGCGATGCGATCATCCGGATCGATGCGCAGGTTCAACCGCTTGAGGATCGGCGTATCGGGCACATAGCCCACCGCGGCCATATCCAGCGTGATCAGCGGCGGGCGCAACTCGCTGGGGCTGGGGAAATCGAACGTCAGGCTGGGATCTTCCAGCATGGCCATCACCGGCTGCATCCGCGCCAGCATCTTGGCGCGCGATTGCGCTTGCTTGGCGGTGGAGGCACGCGCACTGTTGCGGCGGACATAGTCCTGCAGCTTGGCCCGCTGCGCGTCCTGCGAGGCCTTGGCCGCGGCGGCTTGCGCCGCGCGTTCGGCGCGCTGGCGCTCGAAACTGTCATAGCCGCCGGCATAAAGCGTGATCTTGCCGCCTTGCAGGTGAAGGATATTGTCGACCACGTTGTTGAGCAGGTCGCGCTCGTGGCTGATCACGATCAGCGTGCCGGGATAGCTGCGCAGGAAATTTTCCAGCCACAGCGTCGCTTCCAGGTCGAGGTGGTTCGATGGTTCGTCGAGCAGCAGCAGGTCGGGCTGGGAAAACAGCAACGAGGCGAGCGCCACGCGCATTTTCCACCCGCCCGAAAAACTGTCGAGCGGCTCGGCCTGCATCGCTTCGGTAAAGCCCAGGCCGATCAGGATGCGCGCCGCGCGTGCCGGGGCGGTATAAGCATCGATCGCGATCAGTCGCTCGTGCACGTCGGCCAGCCGATCGGGATCGGTGCAGATCTCGGCTTCGTCCAGCAGGGCGGCGCGCTCGGCATCGGCGGCCAGCACGGTTTCGAACGGCGTGGCCGTGCCGGTGGGCGCTTCCTGCGCGATATAGCCCAGGCGGGCGCGGCGGGGCATGTCCACGCTGCCTTCGTCGGGCTCGATCTGCCCGATCAGCACTTTCATCAGCGTGGACTTGCCCGCGCCATTGCGGCCGATCAGCCCCACCCTTGCGCCCGTGGGCAAAGTGGCAGAGGCGCGATCGATGATGGTGCGGCCGCCAAGGCGCACGGTGATGCCGGAAATCGTGAGCATGGCCGTGCGCCTAGCGGCCCCGCGCGTTTAGAACAAGCCGCGATAGGCGCCGCCGTCCAAGGTCAGGCATTGGCCCGAGATATAGCCCGCCTGCGCCGCGCACAGGAATGCGCAGGCATCACCGAATTCGCCCGGTTGGCCGATGCGCCCGGCCGGGCCGCGTGCGCCGATGCGGGCATAGGCCTCGTCCAGGGTGATCCCATCCTCCTGCACATAGCGCTGCGCCAGGCCGGCCAGGCGATCGGTGTCGAACGGGCCGGGCAGCAGGTTGTTCACCGTCACGTTGTCGGCCACGCAATCGAATTGCAGCACTTTGGCCATGGCCATCAACCCGGCGCGGGCTGAAACCGACAGGCCCATGTCGGCTTGCGGCATCAGCACCTGGGCCGAAGTGATGTTGACTATACGGCCGAACTTGCGCGTGCGCATGCCGCCCACCACGGCTTTGATCAGGGCCAGCGGGCTGAGCATGTTGGCCTGGAGCGCGGCGAGGAAATCGGCTTCTTCCAGCACGTCGAGCTTGCCGGGCCGTGGGCCGTGGTTGTTGTTGACCAGGATATCGGGATCGGGGCACGCGGCGAGCAGCGCGGCACGGCCATCGGCGGTGTTGAGATCGCCCACCACCGGCGTGACCTGCGCCCCGGTTTCCGCGTGGATGCGCGCGGCCGCCGCGTCCAGGCGGCTGGCGTCGCGCCCGTTGATCCACACTTGCGCACCTTCGCGCGCCAAGGACGTGGCACAGGCCAGGCCCAGCCCCTTTGACGAGGCGCAGACCACTGCCTTGCGCCCGGTAATGCCAAGATCCATCGTCACTTCCTTTGTCTGCGGGATTGCCTGCCGATCTATCGCAACCGGCGCAGGGAACAAGCGGGGGCGATGATGCGTTCGCACATATGCTGAAACGCCCCGTCCATGCGCCGAAATGCATGGCAAGCATTTTGGCAGCCCCGCCATTTGATTGCCACACGGTGATATTTTGCTAATCGCCAGCCGGTGCTCCGCGTGAAACCATCCAACCTTGCCGGCAGGGTGACAGCCCTTGCCCTGGCCTTCAGCTGTGCTGCCTGCGCGGTTTCGACCCCGCGCGTGGTGGAGCCTGACCTGCCGCCGGTGGAAAGCGCGCAGGCCGATGCCGCGCCATGGTGGACCGCGGCGGGCGATCCCGTGCTGGCCCAAGTGGTGGCGCAGGGGCTGGCGCATGATCCGGTGCTGGCCTGCAGTGCCTGGCACTTGCACGACGATGCCGCGCGTGCCGATGCCCGGCGGCGGCATCTGGGCGGGCGGCTGGCCGGGCTGCTCAGCAAGGAGCGCGTGGCCGACGGGCCGCCTGCTGGCGCCTATGCCCACGCGGCCCTGGTCAACACGCGCGCTGCCGCTATGGCAGAGGCCTATCTTGCCGTCCGCCTCGCGCAGGCGCGCCTCGCCGCGCGCCGGGCCGCTGTCGCCCCCTGGCAAGACAATGCCGAGATTGCCCGCTTCCGCCGCGAGGCGGGCCTCGTCTCGGCGATCGATGGCGCGCTGGGCGGCGTGATGGTCGATCTCGATGCCGATGCCGTGACGCAGGCGCAGACCGAGCTGTCGCAGGCATTGGCCCGGCTGGCGCAGGAAACGGGCCTGTCGGCAGAGGCCTTGCTCGTGTTGCTGGGCGACGGCGCGGCGGTGCCCGCCCTGGCCGACATTCCCGATGCCGCGCCGCGCCGTGCCGCCCTGTTGGCGCTGCGCCAGCAGCAGGGACAGGCCGTGGTGCAGGGCAAGGCCAGCCTGGACGAGGCGCGCGCTGCCCTGGCCAGCGCCACGGCCGCCGGCGCAGAAGAGATCGACAGTGCAACCAAGGCCCTCGCCGCCGCACAGGCCCTGGTTGCCGCCAGCGCGCGCACGCTCGCCCAGGCCGATCGCACCGTGCGCGATGCGCGTGCCGGCTATCGGGCGGGGACGGAAACCTTTGCCACGCTTTATGTTGCCGAGGCATCGGCGCTTGCCGCGGCGGAGGCCGACGCTGCCGCCCGCAGCGGCCTTGCCCGGGCGCACGTGCGGCTGTGGGCGGCGCAGGGCCTGGGTTGGACTTCGGCCGATCTTGCGCCGGCCGCACCAGGCGAAGCACCCGCACGATGCCCGGCGCAGCCATGACCGAGCGCGATCTCGACGATTTCCTGGGCGCCCGTCCGCGCCGGCGCTTGGCGCGCTGGGGCATGGTGCTGGCGCTGCTGGCAGCCGGCGTCGCCGCCTTGTGGCTGTTCGTGCGGTTCGTCGATGGTCCGGAATTGCCCTATTACACGGTTCCGCTCGAACGCGGCAGCCTGACCCCGGCATTGAGCGCCACGGGCACCTTGCACGCGGAAGATGAAGTGATCCTGCGCGCGCCGCAGGGCGGGGTGGTGCACAGCCTGCTCGGCCCGGGCGATGGGGTCGTCCGCGCGGGCCAGCCCATCGCGATGCTCGATACCGCCCCGTTCGAGGCCGACCTGGCCAGTGCCGAAGCCACGCGGGCTGCCGCCGAGGGCACGTTGGCCGCCGCGCAGGCCGATGTGGATGGCGCACGCGCGCGACTGGAACGCTATGACGGGGTTTGGCGCCGTTCGGGTGGACGGGTGCCCTCGCTCAACGAAATGGATGGCGCGCGTGCCGAACTTTCGCGCACCGCCGCGGCGCTGGCCACGGCCACGGCAGCCTTGGCCAAGGCGCGCAACGATGAAGTGCTCGCCCGTCGCCGCTTGGCCGACGCCACGATCCGTGCGCCGTTCGATGGTCTGGTCGTTGCCCGCGCCGTGGCGCCGGGCCAGCTTGTCCAGCCCGGCATGCCGCTGCTTTCGCTTGCCACCGGGCTCGATCGCCTGGTCGTGACCGTGCCGTTGCCAGCCGCCGATGCACAGCGCCTGGCCCTCAATGCCCGCGCCCGCGTGCTGCTGTCGGGCATGGCAGACAAGGTGCGCACCGCGCGCCTGGTGCGGATCGATCCCACCGACGATACCCGTGGGCTTGACCGGCTGGCGGTCTTCGCGCTCGATCCCGTAACCGGTGGCGAGGGCACGCCTCTGGTGCAACTGCGCCCCGGCATGGCGGCCACGGTCGAGATTGACCTGCCCGCGCGCGAGGGCGTCCTGCTTGTTCCCAACGCGGCCTTGGGCTTTACCCCCGAAGGCGTGCCGGCGCGAAACGGGGCGATCTATGTGGTGGCCGACGACAACGAGCCGCGCCAGGTGGCGGTTGCCACCGGGGCCAGCGATGGCAAGCGCACCGAAGTGCTCGCCAGCGGGTTGGAGCCGGGCGTGCAGGTCATCATCGGGCGCCGGGCACCCGGTGCCTCGCCTTCGGCCCGGCCCGCTGCACCAGCGTCCCGGCCATGAAGCGCGAAACTATCCAGCAGAGTCAGCGTTAGGGCAGGCATGACCGATCCCACCGATTATCCCCCCATCGACTTTTCCGGGGCTCCATCGGCCAACGGCCTGTCCCGCCGCGCATTGGGTGGCATGGCGCTGGCATTGGCCGGCCTTGCCGCTTTGCCCGGCCGCGTCATGGCGCAAGGGCCCGGCAATCTTGGCCCTGCGCGGTCCTTTTCCTGGGACAGCCTGGTGGCCCGCGCCCAAGGTTCGGCGCGCCGTGCGTTCGTTCCGCGCACCGTGTCGCGTCATGCCGCCCCCACGTTCGACGATGCGGCGCGGCTGACCTATGGCGATGCGCAAAGCCTGCCCGGCCATGTGCGCCTGTTTCCCACCCGGCTGGAGACCGCGCCCTTTGCCGTCGCCGTCAATGTGGTGGCAGGGGGGCAGGCGCGGGCAGTGGTCAACACGCAGGGCCTGTTCGGGGCGGCGCAGAACGTCGATCCCGCCGGTTTTCGGGTCATGTATGCCGATGGCCACGCCGATTGGCTGGCGTTCCTGGGGGCGTCCTACTTCCGCGCGGCCGGGGAAAAGGATCAGTTCGGCCTTTCCGCACGCGGCATCGCGGTGGACACTGGCACGATGCCCGGTGCCGAGGAATTTCCCGAATTCACGGAATTCTGGATCGAGGATCTCGGCAGCGAACAGGGCACGCAGCACATGGTCATCCATGCCCTGCTCGAAGGCCCGTCGCTGACGGGGGCCTATGCGTTCGACACGCGACAGACCCAGACCGGTGTGGTGCAAGACGTCAAAGTGGCGCTCTTCCTGCGCAAGGACGTGGCGCGGCTCGGCATTGCGCCGATGACCAGCATGTTCTGCTTCGACGAAGCGACCACGATGGATCGGCGGGACTGGCGCCCCGAAGTGCACGATTCCGATGGCCTGGCGATATGGATGGCCAATGGCGAGCGTATCTGGCGCCCGTTGGAAAACCCGCCGGAGCCGCGCACCAACACGTTTCGGGCGGACTCGGTCAAGGCCTTTGCCCTGGTGCAACGCGACCAGGTGTTCGACCATTACCAGGACGATCTCAATTTCTACGATCGGCGCCCCTCGCTCTGGGTGGAACCCCAAGGCGATTGGGGGGCAGGGGCCGTGGTGCTCTATGCCTTTCCCACGATTTCCGAAACGGTGGACAATGTGGCGGCCTTCTGGCTCAGTGATCGCCCGGCCAAGGCGGGTCAACGCCAGGACTTTGCCTATCGCCTCACCTGGACCAGCCGCGATCTGGCCGCCAATGCCAACGCCCGCTGTATCAAGGTCTTCGTCGGGCCGGGCGGGGTGCCGGGCGGCGATCCCATTCCCGGCGCCACGCGCTATGTCCTCGATTTCGAAGGCGAGGCGCTGGCCGGGCTCAACCGTGGCAGTGGCGTGAGCGTGGAAGTTGACCTGCCCGCCGCGGCCGTCTTGCACAGGGCGGTGGGCCCGATCGCCGGGCGCGACAAGCAGTGGCGCGTAACGCTCGATATCAAGACGCAGGGCCTCGCCCAGCGCGAGTTTCGCCTGTTCCTCAAGCGCGGCAGCGGCGCGCTCAGCGAAACGGTGATCAAGGCCGTGCAACCATGACCGCCAGCCCGCCGCTCCGGCCCGTCGCCCCGGCGCTTCCGCCCGAAGCCCCGCTCGACATGCCGGTGCAGCGCCTGTTCGGCAATGCGCCCGCGCGGCGCGAGGTGGAAACGCGGCCCCATGGGCTGATGGTCAAGCGCTGGTTGCTGATCGCGCTGACCGCGGTTCTCGGCTTGGCGGCATCGAGCGAAGTGCGCGTGGCCTTCTCGCGCGACGGGCTCAACGCAATCGAAGTGGTGCTGCTGCTGTTCTTCGTCCCGTTGTTCAGCTGGGTGGCGTTCGGCTTTGTCAGTTCGACGATCGGTTTCGTGCAACTGATCAGCGGCGCGCATCCCGGTTTCGTCCCCGTGCCGTCACCGGCCGCCAGCCTGGCGCACCGCACGGCCGTGCTCATGCCGGTCTACAACGAAGACGTCGACGCCGTTTTCGCACGGGTAGAGGCCATGGCCTTTGCGATCGATCGTGCCGGCGGCGCGCGGTGGATCGATTTCTTCGTGCTCAGCGATTCCAGCGCCCTGCATGGCAAGCGCGAGGAAGCCGCCTGGGCCGAACTTGCCGCCCGCGCGCCGATCAACCTCTATTATCGTCGGCGCGAACAGAACATTGCCCGCAAGCCGGGCAATATTGCCGAATGGGTCCGCCGGTTCGGGGGATCGTATGAAAACATGCTGGTGCTCGATGCCGATAGCGTGATGACCGGGGCGGCCATCGTCGGGCTGGCCTCGATCATGGAAGCGCGTCCCTCGATCGGCCTGCTTCAGACCGTGCCGATGATCACCAACGCCCGCACCCTGTTCCAGCGCTGGATGCAGTTCGCCAGCGAGGCCTATGGCCCGATCGCTTCGGCCGGGCTGCTGTGGTGGAGCGGGGCCGAGGCCAACTTCTGGGGTCACAACGCGATCGTGCGCACCCGCGCCTTTGCCGAAAGCTGCGGCTTGCCCGATCTGCCCGGCAAGGCGCCGTTTGGCGGCCACATCCTCAGCCACGACATGGTCGAATCCGCGCTGTTGCGGCGGCGCGGCTGGGCCGTGCACATGGTGATGATCGGTGGCAGCTATGAAGAATATCCGCCCACCATCGTCGATCACGCGTTGCGCGATCGGCGCTGGATGCAGGGCAACCTCCAGCACTTGCGCCTGATTGGCGCCTCGGGCCTCGCCGCCACCAGCCGCCTGCACCTGCTGATCGGGGCATCGGCCTATCTCACTTCGCCAGGCTGGCTCTTGCTGATCCTGGCCACGATTGCCCAAGTGGCCATGGCCAAAGTGGGCGGGGGCGTGGAAGGCAACGTGCTGATGACGGTGCCGGCAGGCGTGCTGGCGCTCACCGTGCTGCTGCTGTTCGGGCCCAAGCTGATGGGGCTGATCTGGATCCTCGCCGATGGGCAGCGCTGCGCCGCGTTTGGCGGCCCGTGGCGCGCGCTCAAGTCAGTCCTGGCCGAACTGGTGCTGTCCACGCTGTTCGCACCCGTCTCGATGGTCTTGCAGATCAAGGCGCTGCTTGGCCTGCTGCTGGGCATCCCTTCGCAATGGAACGCGCAGAACCGCGATGCGCAGGCCATTTCGCTGCGCGCCATCCTGCCCGCCATGCGCGAGCATATCCTGCTGGGCCTGGCCTTTGCCGGCACCTTGTGGCTCGATACCGTAACCGCGATGTGGCTGCTTCCGCTCACCATCGGCCTGCTGGGCGCGCCCTGGCTGGTCAGCCTCACCTCGCGCGAGGATCTGGGCGAAGCGGCCGCGCGGCGGGGGCTGTTCCGCGTGCCGGCCCGCACCATGCGCGTGGGCCGGGCCGAAGTGCCAGATCCGGCTGGCGATGGGCCGGCTGGCGACGGGCCGGCCGGCAATGGTCCCGCCGGACAGACCCTGCCGGATGGCGAATCCGCCTTTGCGCAAAAACACGGATAGGCTGCTTGGCAGGTTCTTGCCGGCGCACGGCTAAGCCGGGCAGCCGTGTTTGCTGCCAGGAGCCCGTTCGTGCCATTGGGCGTCGTCAATCGTATCACGATCCGATCGTTCGTTCTGGGCAGCTTTGCCGTGCTGCTGCTGGTGGCGCTGACTGCCGTTCTGGTTCCCGTGCGGTCGGCCATCGATGCCGATCGCCATATCCAGCAGATCGAGCACGACGTGATCCCCCGTCTGGTGCAACTCGATCACATCAAGACAGCCGTGACCGGCGCGCGCCAGCACATGGCCAAGGCGCTGATCGACGGCTCGCCCGAGCGCCATAGCGCCGAAACCACCGCCACGCGCGAAGCGATCATGGAGGCCGATCGGCTGATCCAGCGCTATCGCGACACGATCCGCGAACCGCAGGAACAGGCGCTGTTCGTGCCGGTGGAGGCGGCCTGGCACGAATGGAAAGCCGCGCGCGAAGGCGTGCTGCGCCTCACCTTGCGCGATTATGCCGCGGCCGCCGCGCTTTACCAGGTCGATGCGCCGCGCGTGGGCGAAAACGTGGGCAGCGCGGTCGATGCCCTGATCCGTCACCAGCAGGGGCGCTCGATGGCCGTGGCGCGGGCAGAAGCGCACAATATCCGCCAGGCCGTGCGCCTGGCCGTGGGCCTTGGCGCGGTGATGGTGGCAGTGGCCGGCCTGATCATCGCCTGCCTGCTGCAACGCGTGACAACGCCGCTGGTGCGTCTGGCCGATGCCATGCGGGCCATGGCCCAAGGCGCGCTGGACCATGCCATTCCCGGCGCCCAGCGCAGCGATGAAATCGGCGCGATCAGTCAGGCGCTCCACGCGATCAAGCGGCTGGTGGCGCAAAAGGTGCGCGAAAAGGCCAACCAGGAACTTGCCGTGCAACGCCGCCTGGCCGAGCAGGCGCGCGAAGAGGAGCGCAAGCGCGAGGTGGTGATCGATCGCATTTCCTGCGCGCTTTCGGCCATGGCCAAGGGGGATCTGGCCCAGGCCCAGCCCAATCTGCCCGCCGAATACGAGCGCATTTCCCGCGATTTCGAAACGACCATCGGCCAATGGTTGCAAGCGCAGGATGCCGTGGAATACCTCGCCTCGCACGACACGCTGACCGGCCTTGGCAATCGCAGCCTGGCGCGTCGCGTGCTCGATGAAACCTTGGCCGACGAACCGCCCTATTGCGCGCTCGTCGCGTTCGAAATCGATCGCCTGGCCACGATCAACAAGGTGTTCGGCCCGCCGGTGGGCGACGATATCCTGCGCGAGGTGGCCGATATCCTGCGCCATGTGGCCCATCCGCAAGACGTGGTGTGCCGCGTGGCCGGCAACGAATTCTGCATTATCCAGCGCATGGCCGATGGCCCGGAAGACACCCGCCGCCTGGTCGCCGCCGTGGCCGAAGCCATGGCCGCGCGCTGGGACGTGGCACGCGATCCCAGCGCCGTCGCGCTCAGCACCGGGATCGCCACTTATCCGTGCGACGGCCATTCCCCCGAAACGCTCAAGTCTGCCGTAGTCCTTGCGCTCGATCGCGCGCGCCAGTCCGGCCGTGGGCAGATCTGCTTTTTTGATTCCGCCATGGATGCCTCGGCCAGGGCCAGCCTGCGGCTGGAGGCAGACCTGGCCCATGCCCTGGCGCGCCAGCAGTTTCACCTGGATTTCCAGCCGATCGTCGATCCCGCCACCCATGCCGTGCAGGGCTATGAAGCCCTGCTGCGCTGGTGCCACCCCGATCTCGGGGCGATCGCGCCGGGCGAGTTCATCCCCCTGGCCGAAGCCAGCGGTGCCATCGTGACGATCGGCGAATGGGTGCTGCAACAGGCCTGTCTTGCGGCCAGCCAGTGGTCGGGCGATGCCTTCGTCGCCGTCAACATTTCGCCGGTACAGCTGCAGGTGCTCAATCTGCCAGACATCGTCGCCAGCACGCTGCGCCAGACCGGCCTGGCACCCGCGCGGCTGGAGCTGGAAATCACCGAATCCGCACTGATTGCCAACCGCGATGGTGCCCTGGCCATCCTGGAGCAGATCCGCGCGCTGGGCGTTCATATCAGCATGGATGATTTCGGCACGGGCTATTCCTCGCTCAGCAACCTGCAAAGCTTCCCGTTCAGCAAGCTCAAGATCGACCAGAGCTTCGTCGCCCGCGCCCTGACCGACGCCAAGGCCCGCTCGATCATCCGCGCCGTCGTCGGCCTGGGGCGCAGCCTTGGTCTCCCGGTCCTGGCCGAAGGGGTGGAAACCGAAAGCCAGCGCCAATTGGTAATGGAAGAAGGCTGCGACGAAGCCCAAGGCTACCTGTTCGGCCGCGCCGCCACGCCTGGTCAGACGACGCCCGAGCAGGCGGCCGCGCCCGAACAGGCCAAACGGGCCTGAGAAGCGGTGCGAGGGGGCGGATGCGGGGAGGCCCCGGCTCGTTTCCGCGGCCCGGCACAGGATTGGCGGTCAGTTGGTTGCCGCGAGCGCTACAGCATCTGGCCCCGCAGGAAACCGAAGCCGATCGGTTACATCATGCACGGCGTTCCAAACGCCTTCGGCCACATCGCTCTCTCGCGTGGTCAGTGCCGGCGCGGCGAAGCCTTCCATGATTGGCTTGGCGAAGTCGGCGTACTCGCCCGGGAGCAACTGGTCGAATGGAATGATGGCGTTCGCGCCGAAGTTGGTGGTTGGGGCATAGCCGGGCTCGACCAGCTTTACCGAGATACCGAAGTAGGCGAGCTCGTGGGCAAGCGAGCCCGTGAATCCTTGGATCGCCTGCTTGCTCGCGGTGTAGGCGGCTGCCAGCGGAAAAGCGCCGAGCGTGACGCTCGATGTTACATTGACGATGATGCCTGAGCGGCGCGCCCGCATCTGCGGGATGACCGCCTGGCACATCGCCATCACGCCGATCGTGTTGGTCTCGAATAGCTGGCGCACCAGCGACATTGGCGTTGCCTCAAACGCCCCGACCGCGCCGATGCCAGCATTGTTCACCAGCACATTGATGGGACCAGCGGCGTCGATCACCGCCGCAATGCTCGCTTCGTCGGTGACGTCGAGCGGCAGAACCCGCAAGCGGCTGGTGTCGCCAGCGAAATTGGCCGCCTCGGGCCGCCGCATCGTGGCGATCACATCCCAACCCTGCGCCAGGAAATGTTCGGTGATCGCCTTGCCATAGCCTGACGAGGTTCCGGTGATGAGGACGGTCTTGGTCATGTCAGTCTCCAGTTTCGTTGACCAAGAGATAGACGAGGTGATGTGCACGATCTATAATGGGGAATCCACATTAATTTATGGATCGTCCAAGAATATGGATCCTCTCAGCGACATGGTCGCCTTGTTGCGCCCAAGCGCCGCATTGTCGAAGCCGATCTCCGGAAAGGGGCGCTGGGCTGTTCATTACGACGCGCACGACGCGCCGGGCTTTACGATCATCCTCTCGGGCGAGGCGTGGCTGACCGTTGATGGCAAGGAGCCGCTGCGTCTGGCTCAAGGAGATTTTCTCTTGCTGCCGACCACGCCACCCTTCTCGTTGGCAAGCGGGCCTCATATTGCGAGTACACGTGTCACGCCGCGTGACGAAGCCGTCCGGCATGGCGACCCTGATGGAGCGCCTGACTTCGTGGCGTTGGGCGGGAGCTTCGCCTTCGAGCGGGTGAATGCTCCTCTCCTGCTTTCCCTTCTGCCCGAGCGTATCCACATCCCGGCCTCCGAAGGCCGTTCGACACGGTTCGGGCGTTTGATTGATCTGCTGGCTGAGGAATGCGCCACCGATTACCCCGGCAAGGCGTTGATCATTCGGCGCATGCTGGAAACTCTGCTGGTCGAGGCGCTTCGCTGGCGCAGCCTTGGCAGCGAGGCTGTCCCCGCAAGCCTGTTGAACGGGATGCAGGACCCGGCGATCGCTCAGGCGTTACAGGCGATCCATGCCGATGTCCGTGCCAACTGGACAGTGGCAGAACTCGCAAGCGTCGCGGGCATGTCGCGCTCGGCCTTCTCAGCCCGGTTCGGTGAAGTGTTGGGATGCGCCCCAATCGAGTATCTTCTGCGCTGGCGCATGGCGATCGCCAAGGACGCGCTGGCGCGCGGCAACAAGACGCTCGATCGGATCGCAGAAGAGATAGGCTATGGGTCAGCCAGCGCCTTCAGCACGGCGTTTCGCAAGCGGCTGGGCTGCCCGCCAGGCAAGTTCGCACGCGCGGCGGCTTGATCCATGCGATGGAGATAAGAAACGGGACTGCCGAACGGTGCCGCCCGCCCAGGCGCAACCACCCGCCGCAACATACAGCAAGGCGTTCACGACTTTGCGCATGTCCGTTTGTCCGGCGTCGGCCTCCGCGCTTGGCGGCAGCGATGAACGGCGCTACCAAGGCCCACCCCCGGTCAGTCACATCGCTGGAATGGCGCCATCCTTCATTCTATCTCTCTCAGGACGGCGTGAATCACAACGTGCTGTTATTGCTAAACAACCGTTGGGGTGGGCTCTAACAAAGCCGCTTCGGCGAGCCCCGTGGGGGGCTTTGCCGAAGCAGCCTAAAGGTATTCTTTTTTAGAAGAAAAACCGCGCTGAAGCCGAGACCAGGCGGCCATAAAGCGTGCGCGCGGTAGCGACCCCGTTGAGCGGGATGGTCGTTGCGTTCACTTCCTGGATTGCCGTCGTGTTGAAGACGTTCGAGACGTTGACGCCCAGCGAGAGGCGATCAACGGGCCGATACTGTGCAAACAGACCCACAGTCGTGAACCCGGGCATTTTCAGCATATCCGAATCATCGGCATAGCTGGAGGTTTGGCCCCCCACGTTAGCCCCGACAGTGAAGCGATCGGAATCATATTGCGGCGTTAGCGTGTAGAGCAGAGTCGGTTGGCGACGCGGCGTCTTTCCGACCAATTTTATCGGGTTCGCAACCGGGAACAAGGTGTTGGAGAACGCAGGCGCATCGGCCGTGATCTCGCCACCTGTGAGCGTTGCGCTGCCGGCGAGGCTGAACGGACCGTGGTGGACAGAACCCTCGAATTCCGCACCAAAGGTACGATAGGAGCGAGACACCAGCGTTGGCGTCTTGAGGCCGAACGCATCGGGCAGATTCGGAAGGAAGGTTCCCCGCGTGGTCGCGTAGAAGCCGGTCAGATTGAGCGTGATGCCGTTGCGACGGAATTTCACACCGACCTCGCTCTGGCGCACGGAATCGTGCCCTGCATCCTTGTTCAGGAGCGCGCCGGTCCTTGCGCTGATGGCGGGCGAGAACAACAGGGCGTCGGCGCCAGCACGGCCGCCAAGACTGTGGCGGGCGAAAAGGGCGAGGGATTCAGCCATGCGATAGTTGATACCCACCGAATAGGACGCATAGCCATATCTGTAATCGACAGGCTGCGACGCGCTGGGCGAGATGAACGGGATGCCAATGGCCACACCGTTGGCAAAACCCCGTTCAGCCATGTCGAGGATACCGTTGCGATCAACATCGACATTCTGCGAGGCGTTGGCCTGAGCAATGCTGCCCGTAACCCTGCCCCGATCATAACGAACCGAGCCGCCGATCGCCACTTTGCCCTTGTGGAAGTTGAACGATCCATAAGGCGCCAGAACGTCGTAATCCACATTCACGTGGCGGTTGGGGTTCAGCGCATCGTTATACTGCAGCACGCCGTTGCGGAACATATAGACGCCGGAAGGGTCCTGAACATTGATCAGCGCGGAATTGCCATTGCCCACGATATCCTGAATCACGACCGAGCCAAAGTATTCACGGTCAAGCTTTTGCAGCGATTTGTAGACGCCCGCCGTTGTCGTCAGGTCGCCGCCGCCAATCTGCCAAACCTTGCTGGCGCGAAAATCATTGGTGAAGTTTCGCAGGCTGTTGATTTTGGTATGCCCGATGGTGGACAATGCCACGAGCCCATTGCCGCTGACGGTGAGCGGATTGATGGCATGGCCGGCATTGGGGCCGGTGGCATAGGTTGCGGTGCCGCCCGGCGCGATCACGCCAAGCAACACAAAGGGAGCGTTCAGCTGTAGCTGGGGATCAACAATATCGGATTGGCCCGACATGTCCGAATAACGGAAACGCTCCGTAAAGCTCCAGCCGCCCAACCCGAACTGGACTTCGGTGCCAACGCTTTTTGCGCTGACGCGATATCCGTCCTGCGCGTTGGTCGATACGATATTGCCAAAGGCATCCACCTGATTCATGTTTGAGATATAGCGAGACATTGCCGTGTCAGTGACAGCGTTGAACTGCGGCAGGTTGCCATAGATCGGCTTGGCGTCCGTCCCGCTCACCGTCATCGGGCCGGCAATGTAGCCGGGAAACTTGTCATCCAGAAATTTGCCATAAAAGCGGATCGACCCGCCGGCGAACTGCTTGGTTAGGTTGAACTTGATCTGGCCGCCCTGGGTTGCGTTATAACCCGTCTTGCGCGGGCCTTCGCCAGCGCGATAAAAGCCGCCGATGTGGAAACGCCAAGTATCGTTCAAGCGGGTGCCATAGTCGAAATCAGCTCGGTTGCTACCATAGTTAAGGCCGGACGACAGCTGAACTGAGCCGCCCTCGACTTCGCCCGTCTTGGAAATCAGGTTAATCACACCGCCCGGTGCGTTTGAAGCAAACGTCGATGCCGAGCCGCCGCGGATTGAATCGACCGACGCGACGTTGAGGTCCGCACGCACGAAAACATCCGCTCCCATGTTCGCGAGATCGCCGAATTCCAGCACGGGCAGGCCGTCTTCCTGAATCTGGAGATATTTCGCACCACCGTTGACCAGGGGTAGGCCGCGCACAGTATAGGCATTCATGCCTTCGCCCGAGCCGCCTTCGACCCGAATGCCCGGAATGTTGCGGAAAAGATCATCGAGCGACCGGGGAGCCAGCTTCGCGATCTCATTTTCCTTGAGCGAACTGGTCGAAGTGGCGCTGTCGAGACGATCGCGCGCGCGAGCAACACCAGTTGTCACCATATCGCTGTCATTGTCCGCGCGGCTTGCTTCCCAAGCGGTCAATGGCTTTTCATTGTCGCGGGCAAGAGATGGCGCGCTGTGAAGCATAAGGGCTATAACGCAGATGGATGAGCTGTGATTGGCAAGATTTCTATAGTTAGTATTCATAAATACCTCATCTCCCCGCAAGAAGGTATTTTTACCTTATTCAGGGTGGCAGTCATATTTTGCTGAGGATTATTTAAGATACAGCCATTCCGCGAATGGTCGATTTACTTAGACCTGAAAGCCCGTTTGGGAATGGGGTTGAGCGTCGGCGGCATGCGTGATTCAAGCTCGGGATGTGGACCCGAGCGAGCCGTGGCCGGATGGCTGAACGAGAGAAGCAAGCGAAGCTCTATCCGACTGATCTGACGGATGCGGAGTGGGAGATCGTCCGTCCGTTCCTGCCGACGCCACCGAAGCGCGGATGCAAGCCCACGACGGACCTGCGCGAAGTGCTGAACGCCTTACGGTATCTCGCTCGTTCGGGCGGCGGCTGGCGGATGCTGCCCAAGGATTTCCCGCCATGGAAGACAGTCTACTGATGGTTTCGCCGCTTCGTGCGCCGCCTCCTGTTTCGCACGATCCACGACGTGGCGCTGATGCTCGACCGGGAGAGCGAGGCGCGCGAGCAGAGCCCTTCGGCAGCCGTGGTTGACAGCCAGTCGATCAAGGCGCCCTCGGCTCCGTCAGGCGGCGGCTATGACGCTGGCAAGCGGATCAAGGGGCGCAAGCGCCACACCGCTGTCAGAGGCCGTGAAGCGCGCGGTTCTTTTTTAACTGTGGGAAGGTCGTATTGTTGGCGAGGCGCGGGTCGTGGAATGAAGCCCGCCGCTGTCACCGACCCGTTTGGTCGCACTAGGCGCCAATCGCCACTCGCCACTCCCAACCAAGAATGTGACTCTTCGCCCAGGTGTCGTTGCGAACAATGACACCTGCCCCAGTAGAAGGTACAAGATGACATGCGGAAGGGGACATTAGTTGCAGCAAGCTTGTTTGCGTTCATTGGCTCCTGTGAGCCGACATTGGCGCGGCAGGACGGTTCTGAGCAACATCGAATAATCGTTGCTGCGCTGTCGAAATTTGAGCACTCTCCAGTTGAAATTTTGGCATATACCCAAGAGAAGCGTGCAGGCCACAATGTCATTTGCGGGATATATCGCAAAATTGGCAGAAGTGGCTCAGCAAGCCTATTCGGCTGGATCGACAACAAACTGGTAATGCGTTTTGGCCCAGATTGGAATCCTGCGACGATCTGTCTGATCAAGCACTACAATGCGCCTATGCCTTGAGTATTACCCCATCTGCATTATGGTGAGCAGCGTTGAAACTGGCTTATCGGCGCCTAGCCCTGAATCATGAACGAACGCTCGCTAGCGACGTCATGATCAAGTGCGCTGAACGTCCCGGATAGCAGCGTCAATCGCCATTGATAGCGCGTGACTGGAAATGGCCACTCCCCCCACTACTCTGCCGGCTGGGTAGAGAACGCAGGCCCGGGCATGGCCGAGGCCAGCGCCATGGCGGGCGAAAGCTGCAAGGGCGGCAACTGGCGCACCGGCCCGCGCCAGGGCGTGAGGCGGGGCACGATCGGGCGCAGGGCCAGGGCGGCGCCGGTCAGGATGGCAAAATCGGTGCCCGGATCGCACGTGGGGGAAGAGAGCGAGGCCACCAGGGCGTCGATCACCGCCGCCCAGGCACAGGCGGCCCCGGTGGACAGGGCTTGGTCGGGCGAGGGCACGTAGGTCGAAAGCCGCGTCGGCTTGAACGCGCTGACCAGGTGCACGATCATCGCCGTCGCCCCGATCAGACCGGTGCAACCCAGAATGGCGGTGGCCAAGCTAGAGGAGCGGAAGCTGCCGGGCCCGATCCCGATGCCATGGGTTTCGACAAAGGCGTGCCACCCCTGCCAAGCCCAGAAGCCACGCTGCTCGCCTGAAAGCGATTGGCCCTTATCCACTGTCATGTGGCGCAAGAGATCGGCCGCCTCGTTCACCAGCGCCGGGTGGGCGATCATCATGCCGGTGATCAGCACCACCATCGCCAGCCCCGCGCCAGCAATGATCAACGCGCGATCGGCCGGCATGGCGCCGGGCAAGAGCAGACTGCGCGCTAGGACCATCGCGGCGTAGAGGCCAAGGCCGACATAGGCGGTGGTCGCCGTGCTGCACAGCAGCGCTGCTGCCAGCAGGAACGCCGCCGGCCCGGTATAGCGCGTGTCCACGCGGCGCATCCAGCATTCGAACAGGAACACGAACCAGTTGATGCCGAACCAGGCAAAGCCCGAAGCCTCGGGCCAAAGCCCCGCCATGCGCACGAACCCGCGATAGCTGTGGTCCAACTGGGCATAGGAGCCGTTGCGGAACAGGGCGAGCACGGTGTCCACCGGCGTGCCCTTGGCCACCACGCTGACAAAGCCGATTATGGCATGGACCAGCCCGGCAATCGCCATGGTGCGCACGAACACGCGCCGCCCGCGCTCGCCGCTGCACACCACGTGGGCGGCCATCGCGGTCAGCAACGTGCCCACGAGATAGACGGTGGTGGTGATATTCTGCGCGGAAAAGCCCAAGGGGCGGGTGGAATAGATGTAGGATCGCATGGAGATATAGCGCGCTTCCACTTTGCCGCGCATCGGCGTCACGTCGATCTGCCCGGCAAACAGGCGCGGGCCGATGAAAGCCAGCGCCGCGCCATAGAGAATGAAAGTGGCCAGCCAGATATTGGCCCGCGCCGCCTGGCCCACCGCCGCCCCGTGTCCCGCGCCGGGCACCAGCAGGCGCAGCGCCATGAACGCCAGCGCAAACTGCACCGGCGGGATCGACGACCCGCCCAGCATCGGCAACACGATCGCCGCCGATCCGCCGAACAGCGCCGAAACCAGCAGGAAGGCGAACATCGCCTCGATCGAACCGGCCAGGAACAGGCCCAGGCCAAACAGCACCTGGATCGCGCCGATGAAGGTCAAAATCATCTTGGGCTCCGCACCAACGAAACGGAAGAGAACCGGCCTGGCATCACGACCGCACGAAATCGGCCGAGCAGCGCACGGCCTTGACGAAGCTGGCCGGATTGCCGCGCCATACCTGGCCGGCGGGAATGTCGCTCGCCACCACCGATCCGGCGGCCACCACGGCATGATCGCCGATCGTGACGCCAGGCAGCACGATCACGCCGCGCCCCAGCCACACGTTGCGTCCCAGCCGGATCGGCGCCACGCGCACCGCGCTGCCTTCGTGGACGGGGTGGTGGTTCGTGTCGCACAGCACGCAATCCGGGCCGATCCGGCAATGTGGCCCGATCTCGATCGCGCTGTGGCAGATCACCTGGACGCCGGTGTTGAGAAAGGCACGGTCGGCCAGGGTCACCCCGGCGCCGCGCGCCACCTCGATCCGCACCGGCGCCACATCGCAGCGCAAGTTGACGCGCGCGCCGATACTGATCCGGCCCTGGCCCACAAAGCGCGGGCGCCGGCCATGCACGAAAAAGCGCGGTCCCGGCCGGGTTCCGCGCAAGCGCAGCGCCAGGCGGGCGGCCAGCGTGGCCAGTCGATTGCCCGGCTGGATCGCCCGCGTCAGCCGCGCGATGCGGCCGCCCGTTTCCGCGCTCGCCACAAGTCCCGTACTGGCCCAAGCCGCTTCAACAGAAACGCTTTCCAGCTCTCGCGCATCGGGGGTGCCAAGCGGCAGCGCGTGGGAAACGGCGCCATCGCGTGGCGCAACTGGCGGTTCGGCGGGTATGGGCTGGGCAATGGTGGTGGCCATGGGCATCCCCTGGATTGAACGTGGCAAGAACAAGGTGCGGCCGCCCAGTGCCGGAAGGGCACCGCGCGCCATGGGTGCGATCAAGGTGTCATTCCAGAGCGGCGAGCAGGCCGTCGTCGAAGCGGTCAGGCGCAAAGCGACGCACATCGGCCATGGCCGCGGCTGGATCGAAATGGGGCAGCCAGGCCTCCATCGCTTCCACCCCGGCAATCAACGATTCCACGCTTTGGCTGGCAAAGAACTGTCCCGAAACGTCCTGCGTCACGCTGTCGAGCGCGCCGCCGCCGGCATAGGCCAGCACCGGCCGTCCCGATGCGATCACTTCCACCGGCACGATCCCGAAGTCTTCTTCGGCCGGGAACACCAGCGCGCGGCACTGGGCATAGGCGCGGCGCAAGGCATTGAAATCCAGCCGTGGCAGGATCGTGATATTGGGCCCGGCGCGGCGTCGCATGGCAGCGGCCATCGGCCCATCGCCCACCATCACCAGCGGCAGCCCCAGCGCATTGAACGCATCGATCGCCAGGTCGGGCCGCTTGTAGGGCACCATTTGCCCCACCCACAGCCAGGCCGGGCCCACTGCGTTGGCGCCGAATTGCGCAGAAGCGCCGAACAGGTCGACCTCGACCGGGGGATGCAGCACGTCCGCTTCGCGGCGCCAGGCCTTGGCAATGCGCCGCTGGACGAAGTGCGAATTGGCCAGGATGCGATCCACCCGCGCGGCCGAACTCATATCCCAGGCGCGCAGGCGATGGCACAGCAGCGGCATGACCGCCCGGCTCACCATCCCGGCCGCGTCGCGATAATCGTGGTAGTGGTCCCACAGATAGCGCATCGGCGAATGGACATAGCTCAGATGCAAGGCATCGGGCGCCGTGATCACGCCCTTGGCCGGCCCGCTTTCGCTGCTGATCACCAAGTCATAGCCGCGCAGGTCCAGTTGTTCGAGCGCCATGGGCATGAGCGGCAGATAGCTTTGATAGTGCCGCCGCGCGCCCGGCAGGCGCTGGATGAAACTGGTGGTCACCTTGTGGCGGCGGATCGTGTCGGACATTGCGCCCGGATCATAGACATGGGTGAAGATATCGGCCTGGGGGAACAGGCGCAGCAGCCGTTCCAGCACGCGCTCGCCGCCGCGCATCGTCACCAGCCAGTAATGCACGATGGCCACGCGGGCAAAGCGGCCGCGCGGATCGGCGCTGGGCGCCGCCGCGGGCGGTGCCAGCCGACCCATCGCACGCGCGCCGGCGGTTGCCGAACCCTGGTCCTGCGCCAGCCGGCTGGTCGCCGGCCGGGATCTTGTCCGCATCGGTGCCAGTGCGGCGGGGTGGTCGGCCAACGGTTCGAACAGGGGCAGCGCGGCGGGCAGGGGCAGGGCGGTAACCTGTTCATCCACTGCCGCTGCGGCCGGTGCACCGTTTTCGCCGGGTGTAGCGCTGCCAGCCTCCTCTGCCGCCGGGGCCATGGCCCGGCTTCCCGCGAGGGCGGGCGCGGCCGGGCCAGGCACCCGGCCGGGGGACGGGCGCCGCCGCTCAGGCATAGTAGCTCTCATAGCTGCGGTAGAACGCGGTCTCGCCATAGTCGAAGCGCGGCTGCTTGCGCATGTCCACCCGTGTCATCGCCACGCCGGCCAGTTGCACCCGGTCGATCGGCAGCAGGCGCAGGGCCGCACGCAACGCCTGTTCCGGCGTCTTGCGCCAGCGCACCACGAAGACCGAGGCATCGGCCTTGCCCAGCAGCAACCGCGCGTCGGCAATCGGCAGCACCGGGGCGGTGTCGATGATCACGGCGTCGAACCGTTCGCGCGCCGTGGCCAGCAGGCGGTCCATTTCCTCGCCGGTCATCAGTTCGGAACGATCGGTGTTCTCGGCCGAGAGCGGCAGGATGGACAGCCCGGTCGCCGGGTCGACCACCATGGCGTCATCGAGCGAGGCCGTGCCATGCAGCACTTCCATCAGGCCGGGCCGCCCTTCGCCGCCGCGCAGGAAACGGCTCACGCCCTGGCGCCGCAGGTCACCATCGATCAGCAGGATGCGATCGCCCGCTGCCGCCATTGATCGGGCCAGGCAGATCGACGTGGTGGTCTTGCCTTCTTCCGGCAGGGCCGAGGTGATGGCGATGATCCGCGCTTCGGTGGTGTTCATCGCGATCGAGGCGCGCAGCGAACGGAAACTTTCGGCAAAGACCGAGCGTGGGTCTTCCAGCAAGGCGCTTGCCGGCACGCGCTCGCCGCGCTTGGCCACCGATTGCAGCGTGGGAATGGCGCAAAGATAGCGCACGCCCAGGCGTTCCTCAATGTCTTCGCCGGTGGTCAGGCCGGTGAAGGTCATTTCGGTCAGGAACGCCGTGGCAATGCCAAGGCCCGTGCCGAGTGCCAGGGCCAGCACTGCGTTGATCAACACATGCGGGCTGCTTGGATTGCGGGGCACGTCTGCCCGGTGCAGCATATCGGCGTCGGCCTGCTCGGTGCCTTCGCGCGCGGTCAATTCCTTGTAGCGGTTGAGATAGCTTTCATAGAGCGCGTTGGAGGTTTCCGCCCGCTTTTCCAGGTCGTTGAGCCCCACCATCGCGGCGTTGTTCTGTTCCAGCATGCCGCGCGAGGCATTGAGCGATCCCGCCAGAGAAGACAGGCGCTGCTGCGAAACACGAGCCTTGGCTTCCAGGCTGGCCAGCACGCGTTGCGTTTCGGCCGCGATCTGGCGGTTCACCGCCTCAAGCTGGGCCCTGGCGCGCAGCACATCCGGGTGTTGCGGGCCATAGCGCGAGGAAAGCGCGGCAAATTCACCCGCCAGCCCGGCTTGCTGCGCGCGCATCTGGCCAATCACGGGGGAAAGCGAGGCTTCGCCCACGCCGCCGCTGCCGCCGGCCTGCAACTGTCGCTGCGCCGCTTCCAGCCGTGCGGCGTCTTCGCTGGCCTGCGCGCGGGCTGCGGTCACTTCCTGGTTGTAGGAAGAGATTTCCTGCTCGGTCAGCGTGCCTTGCGTGGTGCTCAGCAGGTTGTGGGCAATGCGATAACGCTGCACGGCGGCGCTGTCGGCCAGGGCCTGCTGGCGCAGCTGTTCCAGCCGGTTGGCGATCACCGAGGTGGTTTCGCGCGCACCGCTGCGCTTGTTCTCCAGCGCGCCCAGCGTGTATTGCTCGGCAAAGGCATTGGCGATGCGTGCCGCCTCTTGCGGATCGCGGCTGTCGAACGTGATCGCGATGCCATAGGTGGTGCCGATGCGTTGTGCCGTCACGTTCTTGCTCAGGTAGCGGATCGCTGCCTCCCGCGAACTTTGCTGCGCGGTGCCGGCCTTGCCCGCGGCATTGCCCGCCTCGGGCGCAAAGCGCGGGTCGCGCGCCAGGCCCAGGGCATCGGCCACCGCGGCGGTGTTGGTTTCCGAAGTGATGACCGACACTTGCGTGTCTACAAAGCTTTCGCTGGGGATCGCAGGCTGATCGGCGCGGTCGTTGGTGCTGGTGGGGGCAACGGGCTGCAGCTTGCTGTTCAGCGTCACTTCGGCGCGGGCCTGGTAGGTGCGCGGTTGCAGCGCGGTGATCACCATGCCGATCGCCAGCACCCCCAGCAAAACCCCCAGGAACACGCCGATGCGCCGGCGGAACATGGCGAGAAGACGCCTGAGATCGATACGATCGGTCGCTGCCGCGCTGTTGGCGCGCGGCTCGGCCGGCGTTGCCGGCATGATGCCGGCTGGCGCGCGATAAAAGTCGATTGCGGTGTTCACCATTGCCCCCTTCGGCCAGTCAAGGTTTCCACCCGGCAGGCAGGCAAGGGCGGCATTTCTGCCCCATCAGCCGTTGCCCGTTCCCGGTATGACCTCAGCCTGTGGCCGTTCGCCCGCGCAAGGAAGGCCAAGCATATCCGCAGCGGAGCAATAGCACGGCCCGCAGCAAGGCGCCCCGCGGCCTTGCCCGTACGGGGCCGCCGGGGGGTGCGGGGAACGGGGCAGGGAGGGGTGGGGCCTGCGGGTCGGCTATCGGTAAATTACCGTATGCCACCGGAAAATTGCGTAGGGATTGCCCGCATGTACCGGGCCCATGCGCAGGGCGTCGGATGGCGCCGTGCCCGCCTGGGTAAGCCCTTCGCTGACGCCCTTGGGGCGATTCGGATCGCTCCGGAATGCCTCCAAGTCGGAGCCTTCATCCCGGCCCGCTCCATTGTCTTCACGCCGCCCCGGCATAGAACAACAGGGAAACGAACGCACACGGAGGGTGTAACGTGATTCCCCAGATCAATCTTGGCCAGCCGCGCCACGGGCCACAGGCCTGGCGCTTTCGCCCCGCCGCCGCACTGGCCACCGCTCTCGCACTTGCCCTGGCGCTGCCCGGTTGCGCGGGTGCCCCGGCCCAGCCGCTGTCCGTGGCAGACCAGGCCGCCGGCCTTGCTGGTTATCGCGTCGGCGCGGGGGACAAGCTGCGCATCACGGTGTTCAACGAACCCACGCTGACGGGGGAATACAACGTCACCTCAACCGGCGCCGTGGCCTTTCCGTTGATCGGCATGGTCCAGGCGGGCAACCGCACGATCGAGGACGTCACGCATGAGATCACGGGCCGCCTGTCGGGCGCCTATGTCAACGATCCGCGTGTCAGCGTCGAAGTGCTCAACTATCGCCCGTTCTACATCCTGGGCGAAGTGAACAAGCCGGGCGAGTACCCTTACGCCTCGGGCCTCACTGTCGACCAGGCCATCGCCAAGGCGGGCGGCTTCACCTATCGCGCCAATGAAAAGACCGCGTTCCTGCGCCGGCAAACATCGGGCGGCGAACGCAGCATCTTGCTGCGCGGTGGCACCCCCGTTGCCGTGCTGCCGGGAGACACGATCCGCGTGGGCGAGCGCTATTTCTGAGCCGATTGCGCGCGACGGCCAAAATGGCTGCAAATTGAAAGTTTTGGAAACTTGACGAAACATATGCCGCCTTTATCGTGCCCGGCGCGGCCAAGAGACGGCCGAAAAACGACGGGGGATATGATGTCGGGACGGGGTGTTTCGTGCAAGGCGATGATGCTTGCCGGGTTTTTGATGGTGACGCCGGCGCATGCCGCAGAACCCGCTGTCGACGCCAAGGCTGCCGATGCCAAGGTGGCGGCCAACGCCGAATTCGGCGTGCCGGTTTTTCCCTATGATATCACCGATCGCCCTTACAAGGTGCTTGGCGAGGTGAAGGCTGGCGTGCGCAAGGCCACCGTGTTCAGCAAGGCGCCCAGCCAGGGCAAGGTCTATCGGGAGCTGTGGGAACGGGCGCAGAAGCTGGGCGCCGACGCGGTGGTCAAGGCCACCTATGGCGATCCGCACATGACTGCGTTCAGCTGGGGCTCGGTCAGCGCGTCGGGCGTGGCGGTCAAGTTTCTCGCGCCTGGCGAAGCTGCGCCTGCGCAGCCTGCCCCGCCCCCCGCGCAGTGACCTTTCGCACGGCTGCGGCGCAATGCCGCACGGCCATGACGCTGGTTTGCGCCGGCGTCATGGCGATGACGGGTATTGACCAGGCGGCGGGCAGGGACGCTGTCGCGGCGCAGGCCGGGGCAGTACCGGCGGCTGCGGCGGCAAACGAATCTGCTCCTGCGGCCTCGGCGGCCAATGCGGGGCAATCACCGCCCGCCACGGCGGTGCCGTCACCGGGTGCAAACGCGGCGGTGGTGCCGGGCCTTGCGGTGGGAACGCCATTGCAGCTCATGCTGCTGAACGAGGTGACGAGCCGCACCGCACATGCTGGCGACCGTTTCAAGCTGCGCGTCAACGAAGCGATCGTGCTCGACGGGGTCACGGTCGTTCCTGTCGGCACGCTCGCCTGGGGCGAAGTGGTGACGCAGCAGGCCAATGGCGCTGCCGGCAAAAGCGGCCGGCTCGGCGCGCAACTGCTTTATCTCGACATGCCAACTGGCCGTGTGCCGCTGGAGGGCAAGATTGCCCGCAAGGGCGATGGCAACGCCGGCGGCGTGCTCATGGCGGTTGTCGGCTTTGGGGTCTTTGGCCTGCTGGCGCAAGGAGACAGCGCGCGCCTGCGGGCCGGTGATATCTTCATCGGAACCGTTGCCCGGAGTTTTCCGCCAGAGCCGGCGAACGTGCCGGCTGCCCAACCGGCGGCGGCGCACTAAGGCGCGATGACAAAAAGTGGGAACCGGTTTTCTGTAAAAAAATCGCGCGAACACAAAAATTTGGAGCACGAGGGCGTTTCAACGAAACGTGATCATGCTCCAAGGCCGATCGAGATGCCAACCACGCCGATCAGCGGGCAAGCCTTTGCGCGGCGCAAAGGCTTGCCCTTGGCGTTCAGCCCAGGATACCCGGCAGGTCCAGCCCCTTTTCGCGGGCGCATTCCTGCGCGATGGCGTAGCCGGCGTCGGCATGGCGCATCACGCCGGTGGCCGGGTCGTTCCACAGCACGCGTTCCAGGCGGCGGGCGGCTTCGGGGGTGCCGTCGGCCACGATCACCATGCCTGAATGCTGCGAATAGCCCATGCCCACGCCGCCGCCATGGTGCAGCGAAACCCAGGTCGCGCCGCTGGCGCAGTTGAGCAGGGCGTTGAGCAGCGGCCAGTCGGACACCGCATCCGATCCGTCCTGCATGGCTTCGGTCTCGCGATTGGGGCTGGCGACCGAGCCACTGTCGAGATGGTCACGCCCGATCACCACCGGGGCTTTCAATTCGCCGCTGGCCACCATTTCGTTGAACGCGAGGCCAAGGCGGTGGCGGTCGCCCAGGCCCACCCAGCAGATCCGCGCCGGCAGGCCCTGGAAGTGAATCCGCTCGCGCGCCATGTCCAGCCAGTTGTGCAGGTGGGCGTTATCGGGCAGCAGTTCCTTCACCTTCTGGTCGGTCTTGTAGATGTCTTCGGGATCGCCCGAGAGCGCCGCCCAGCGGAACGGGCCGATGCCCCGGCAGAACAGCGGGCGGATGTAGGCCGGCACGAAACCGGGGAAATCGAACGCGTTTCCAACCCCTTCGTCCAGCGCGACCTGGCGGATGTTGTTGCCATAGTCCGTGGTCGGCACGCCACGCGCCTGGAACCCCAGCATGGCGCGCACATGGGTGGCCATGCTGGCCCGGGCCGCACGGGCCACGGCCTGGGGGTCGCGCTCGCGCTTTTCGATCCATTCGGCCACCGTCCAGCCGGCGGGCAGATAGCCGTTGATCGGATCGTGCGCGCTGGTCTGGTCGGTGAGCAGGTCGGGCAGGATGCCGGCTTCCAGCATTTGCGGCAGAATTTCCGCGGCATTGCCGAGCAGGCCTACCGACACAGGCTTCCTTTCGGCGCAGGACTGGCGAATGATCGCCATGGCTTCGTCCAGCGTTTCGGCGGCGTGGTCGAGGTATCCGGTGCGCAGGCGCATTTCGATGCGGCTGCGCTGGCATTCGATGGCCAGGCAAGAAGCGCCAGCCATCACGGCGGCCAGCGGCTGCGCGCCGCCCATGCCGCCCAGGCCCGCCGTCAGCAGCCATTTGCCCGAAAGATCGCCGCCGTGGTGCTGGCGCCCCATTTCCACGAAGGTTTCATAGGTGCCCTGCACGATCCCTTGCGTGCCGATATAGATCCACGAACCCGCGGTCATCTGGCCGTACATGGCCAGGCCTTTGCGATCCAATTCGTTGAAATGCTCCCAATTGGCCCATTGCGGCACCAGGTTGGAATTGGCGATCAGCACGCGCGGCGCATCGGCATGGGTGCGGAACACCCCCACCGGCTTGCCCGATTGCACCAGCAGGGTCTGATCGTGCTCCAGCCGGCGCAGGGTTTCCACGATCTTGTCATAGCTTTCCCAGTCGCGCGCGGCGCGGCCGATCCCGCCATAGACCACCAGTTCCTGCGGGTTTTCCGCCACATCGGGGTGCAGGTTGTTCATCAACATGCGCAGGGGCGCTTCGGTGAGCCAGGATTTGGCGGTCAGTTCGGTGCCAGTCGCGGGGCGGATCACGCGGCTGTTGTCGATACGGGTCATCGTCATTCTCCGGCAAAGGCAAGGCAGGCGCTGAGCACGCGCTTGAGGATCGGTTGCAGGTGGGCAAGGCGCGCCGGGTCTGGCCGGGGCGGCCAGTTTTTGGGCGTGGGTTCAAGCGGTTCGGCCAGATAGCCGCGCATCGCCAGTTCCATCTGCACGGCATGGATGCCCGCGTCGGGCGCGCCGTGGTGGCGCGTGGTCCAACCGCCCTTGAAGCGGCCGTTGACCACGTGGCTTTCCCCGCTGGCGGCGCAGACAGCGGCCACCGCGCGCTCCAGTTCGGGGGCACAGGATCGCCCATCGTTGGTGCCGATATTGAACAGCGGCAATTCCCCATCGAACAGGCGCGGCACCCGGCTGCGGATAGAATGGGCATCATAAAGAACGACTTGCGGATTAATGGAACGAAGCCGTTCCATTTCCGCGCGCAAAGCTGCGTGATAGGGTGCGTGCCAGGTTTGCCGGCGGCGGGCGATCTCCGTATCATCAAGCGGAGTGGGGATCAGCGGTTCGCCGTCGAAGGTCGTTTCCGGGCAGAGGCCGGTGGTGGCCATGCCGGGATAGAGCGAGGCGCCTGAAGGATCGCGGTTGGCGTCGATCACGCTGCGCGACACGCGCGTGGCAACCAGCGTGGCACCCAGATCGCGGGCAAAGCCGTAGACTTCGTCGATCCACCAGTCGGTGTCGCGCCGGGCCAGCCAGTCCGAACCGAACGCGCAGCCGGCCAGATCGGTGCCGCCGTGGGGAAAGGCGACGATCAACGGCGCGGTGCCGCGATGGATCGTCAGCCAATCCATCAGCCCAGCACCGGCAGATCGAGCGGGCAGGCCGCCAGCACGGCGCCGCTTTCCACCAAGCCGCGCGCCAGGGCGATGTCGGGCGCGAAGTGGCGGTCTTCCACCAGCGGCGGCACAGCCCCGCGCAGCATGGCGCGCACGGTTTCCAGCGCGTCGCTCGACCGCAATGGGGCATGAAATTCGATGCCCTGCACGGCGGCGAGCAGTTCCAGGCCAAGGATCGCGTCGAGATTGCCGGCCATGTCCAGCAGGCGGCGCGCGCCGTGGGCGGCCATCGAGACATGGTCTTCCTGGTTGGCCGACGTGGGAATGGAATCGACGCTGCACGGCGCTGCGCGCTGCTTGTTTTCCGAAACCAGCGCGGCGGCGGTCACTTGCGGGATCATGAAGCCCGAATGGAGGCCGGGCAGCGGGGTGAGGAACGCAGGCAGGCCTGACAGCGCAGGATCGACCAGCATGGCGAGGCGCCGTTCGGAAAGAGAGCCGATTTCGGCCAGGGCCAGCGCGATCATGTCGGCGGCAAAGGCCACCGGCTCGGCATGGAAATTCCCGCCCGAAAGGGCTTCGTCGGCCTCGGGGAAAATCAGCGGGTTATCGGTGACGCCGTTGGCTTCGATTTCCAGCGTGCGCGCGGCCTGGCGCAGAATGTCGAGCGCCGCGCCCATCACTTGCGGCTGGCAGCGCAGGCAATAGGGGTCCTGCACGCGCGGATCGTCCACCGCGTGGCTGGCGCGGATCGCGCTGCCGGCCATCAGCGCGCGCAGCGCGGCGGCGGTTTCAATCTGGCCGCCGTGGCCGCGCAGCGCATGGATGCGTTGGTCGAACGGCGTATCGGTGCCGCGCGCCGCCTCGGTGGAGAGCGCGCCCGTCACCAGCCCAGTGGCGAGCAAGCGTTCGGCGGCGAACAGGCCGGCGAGGGCATTGGCGGTGGAAAACTGCGTGCCGTTGAGCAGGGCCAGACCTTCCTTGGGGCCAAGCGCTACGGGTGCAAGGCCATGATCGGCCAGCGCCTGCGCCGCCGGTACGGCCAGGCCGTTCACCAGGATTTCGCCCACACCTAGCATCGTCGCGGTCATGTGCGCCAAGGGGGCCAGATCGCCGCTGGCGCCCACCGAACCTTGGCACGGCACCACCGGCACGAGGCCGCGCGCCAGCATGGCTTCGAGCAGGCGCACGGTTTCCTCGCGCACGCCCGAGGCGCCCTGGGCCAGGCTGGCGAGCTTGAGCGCCATCATCAGCCGCACCACGGGAATGGGCGAGGGGGCGCCGGTGCCGGCGGCATGGCTGAGCACGATATTGCGTTGCAGGGCGGCGAGATCGTGATCAGCGATACGCACGCTGGCCAGCTTGCCGAAGCCGGTATTGATGCCATAGACCGCCTCGCCCTTGGCCAGGATGCGTGCCACGGCGGCGGCGCTGGCGGCGATCGCCGGCCAGGCCGCGTCATGCAGCGCCACATCGGCGCCGGCATGGATCGCGCGCCAATCGGCCAGCGTCGCGGCGCCGGGGGTGAGGACGATAGGGCTCATTTTCCACTCCAGATGCGGGCATGGAGCGGCGCGGCGCCCATCCCGTGAACAAGATCGGCGGGGCGCGCGATATTCCAGATCGCCAGGTCTGCCCGCTGGCCGGGCAAGAGCTGGCCGACGGTGCCGGCAAGGCCGAGCGCGCGGGCGGCATGGACGGTGGCGCCCATCAGGCATTCTTCCACTGTCAGCCCAAACAGCGTGGCACCCATGTTCATCGCCAGCAGCAGCGCGGTGAGCGGCGATGTGCCCGGGTTGCAATCGGTGGCGATCGCCATGGGCACGCCGGCCGCGCGCAAGGCGGCGATCGGCGGCTTCATGGTTTCGCGCATGAAATAGAACGCGCCGGGCAGCAGCATGGCCACGGTGCCGCTCTTGGCCATGGCGGCAACGCCAGCGTCATCAAGGTGTTCGAGATGATCGGCGCAGAGCGCCCCATGCCCGGCCGCCAGGGCCGCTCCACCCAGGTTGGATAGCTGTTCGGCATGCAGGCGCATCGGCAGACCCAGGGCGCGGGCGGCGTGGAACAGGCGATCGACTTGTGCGGGGGAAAAGGCGATGCCCTCGCAAAAGGCATCGACGGCATCGACCAGCCCTTCGCCCGCCAGCGTGGGCAGCCAATGATCGGCCAGCTCTGCGATATAGCCGTCCGCATCCCCGGCCCATTCGGGCGGCAGGGCATGCGCGCCCAGGAACGTGGTAACGACATGAACCGGGCGCACCATGCCCAGCATGCGCGCGGCGCGCAGCATCGTGCGTTCGGCATCGAGCGTCAGGCCATAGCCCGACTTGATCTCGATCGTGGTGACGCCTTGCGCCAGCAGGGCATCGAGGCGGGGCAGGGCCTGCGCCACCAGACCATCGACACTGGCGCCGCGCGTGGCGCGCACCGTGGCCATGATCCCACCGCCGGCGCGGGCAATGTCCTCATAGGTGGCGCCGGCCAGGCGTGCTTCCCATTCGTCCGACCGGTTGCCGGCAAAGACCAGGTGGGTGTGCGCGTCGATCAGGCCGGGCGTGATCCAGCGGCCCTGGCAATCGACGGTTTGGGCCGCCTGGAAAGTGGGTGCTGCCGCAGCCGGCCCGGCATAGGTGATCATGCCATTGCGCGCGGCCACCACGCCATTTTCGATCATGCCCAGCGCCGGCCCGGCCATGGTGGCGAGGCGTGCATTGGTCCAGATCGTGTCGCACTGCATGGCGCTTGGTCCTTGCCGGGGGAGCAATAATGTATATACATAATCGGGCAAGGAGCCTGGCGATGCAAGCGGATTCTGAAAGCCTGTTGTTCGATGCGGCGTGGCTGCCTGCCGGCTGGGCGCGCGATGTGCGGCTGATCCTGGCCGATGGCCGGATTGCTGCCATCGAACCCGATGCGGTGCCACGACCGGGCGAAGAGCGGCACGGCTGGGTGCTGCCCGGCCTGCCCAACCTGCACAGCCATGCATTCCAGCGCGCGATGGCCGGCCTGGCGGAGCGGCGCGGGCCGGGCGCCGACAGTTTCTGGACCTGGCGCGAGGCGATGTACCGCTTTGTCGGCCAGATCACGCCCGATGATCTCTTGGCCATTGCGGCGCAGGCGCAGGTGGAAATGCTGGAGTCCGGTTTCACCCGCGTGGGCGAGTTCCATTACCTGCACCACGATGCGGCCGGGCGCCCCTTTGCCGATCCGGCGCAGATGGGCGCGGCCGTGGTGGCCGCCGCGCAGGAAACCGGCATCGGCCTGACGCTGCTGCCGGTGCTTTATGCGCACAGCGGCTTTGGCGGGCAGGCGCCGGGAGCGGGGCAGGCGCGCTTTATCAACGACGTGGACCAGTTTGCGCGCCTGCTCGACGCCACGCGCCGCCACGCCGCCGCGCTGCCCGATGCGGTGGTGGGCGTGGCACCACACAGCCTGCGCGCGGTGGCGCCCGCCCAGCTGGCGCAAGTGCCCGCCCTGGCGCACGGTGCGCCGATCCACATTCACATTGCCGAGCAAGTCAAGGAAGTGGAGGACTGCCTGGCGTGGAGCGGGCAGCGCCCGGTGGAATGGCTGCTCGACCATGCAGCGGTCGATGCCCAATGGTGCCTGGTCCACGCCACCCACATGACGCCGGCCGAAACGCTGGCCCTGGCGTCCAGCGGCGCCGTGGCGGGGCTATGCCCGATTACCGAGGCGAACCTGGGCGATGGCCTGTTTCCGGCCGGCGTCTTCCTGGCCGCAGGCGGGCGCATCGGCGTGGGCAGCGATTCCAACGTGCGGATCGATGCGGCCGAGGAACTGCGCGTGCTGGAATATGGCCAGCGCCTGGCTCATCGCGGGCGTGCCGTGCTGGCGTCAGGCCCGGGCGCAAGCACCGGTGAAACGCTCCTGGGCGCGAGCCTGGCGGGCGGCGTACAGGCGCTGGGCCAGGCTGCATCCTCCGCGCTGGCCGTGGGGCAAGTGGCCGATCTGGTCAGCCTCGATCCTGCGCATCCGGCGCTGGCGGGCCACGGCCCGGCAAGCGCGATCGACGCCTGGATCTTTGCCGGTGGCACTGCCGCGATCGACGGGGTGTGGCGCGGCGGCCGGCACGTGGTGCGAGAAGGCCGCCATCACGCGCGCGATGCCATTGCCGCGCGTTATCGCGCGACGATCGCCGATCTAATGGCGCGATAGCACCCCGCCCGAGAGCGCCAGCAGCACAAAGGCGAACAGGAACCACAGCAGCCAACCGGGCGAACGTTGCCGATCCATGGGCGGTCAGGGGCGCATCGACGGCTGTGGGGCCGGACCACAATCGGGCAGGAATACCTGGCAATATTCGCGCGGCACCGGCAGGGCGAGCGCCATCGGCATGGCCGCCAGGCCATAGGCGAGTGCGATGGGCACTGCGGGATAGAGCCGCCGCGCCGGCCAACCGCGCTCGTGCCACGCGGCGGCGAGCAGGGCATGGCCCACGACCAGCGGCAGGAAATAGTGGTACGTGTACATGACGCGCTGCCCGTCGAGCCAGACCAGGCTGCCCATCGCCAAGACCCACCCACACAACAGCACCACCGTCGCTGGCGCGGCGCGACGGGCCAGCAGATTGCCGAGCGCCAGGATCACGCCGGCCAGCGCCATGATCCAGCCCGGCAAATTGGGCACCACGCCGATCGCGCGCAGGCTGTTGCCGCGCGCATCCCAGCGATAGGTGGTGGCACCCATGCCCAGCAGCCATTGCCAGGGATGGGTGGCGTTGGCGTCGCGGCGCGCCATGCCGGCCAAGTCATCGCGCATGAACGCGGCGTAATCCGTGCCATAGGTGATCATCGCGCGCGGTGCGGGCAGCATGGCATAGGTGATGCTGGCATGGCGCGCGTCGATCGCCCCGGCGGGCGTGCCCTTGTCGGGCGGAAGGGGCGCGATCGCCAGCATCGTGGCCAGGGTCAGCGCCAGCACGGCCAAAGCCGCCGTCACGCTCGCCACGAGCCGCGCGCCTGCCATGCCAAGGCTTTGTTTGGGGCAGAACGCCAGGAAAAGGCCCAGCGGGGCCAGCGCCAGGGCATTGGCCCGCACCAGCGCCGCCGCCATCAGCAACCCGCCAAAGCCGGCGCTCCACCCGGCGCTGGCGCCCGGTGCCAGCCCGCGTACCAGGCACAGCAGCGCGCCAAGGAAGAGCGGCAGTTGCAAGCCATCGAGCTGCGCCGCGCGGGCTTGCGCCACGATGGCCGGGTCGCCGGCAAAGACCAGCGCGAGGGCAAGCGACAGGCCCGTGTGGCCCGTGAGCGCTGCCAGCAGCAGGAACAGCAGCCCCGCGGCGAGCACGGCACCCCCTGCGCTGGCCAGGCGCGGCCCCGCATAGTCGAACGGATCGGGCATCATCTCTGCCCGCGCGCTGCGGGTGGCGGCGATGATCCGCCATTCGGCTTGGGCATTGCCGCCCGCCAGCCAGTCTCCACCGGCCGGCAGCATCAGCCCGAGCGGAGGATGCGAGGCGAACTGGATGCGCCCCTCGTGCAGGCGCGCGATGGCGGGCAGGTAATAGGCTTCGTCCCAGATCGGCGCGCGCACGGCGCCGAGGCGCGGCAGAAGCAGCGCGGCCGCCACCCCCAGCACGGCCACCAGGGCAATCGTGCGCGCGCGATCCATGGCGATCACTCGGTTGGCTTACTGGGCGATGCCGATCACCACCGACCCGGTATAGCCGGCCGAGACGCTGCCGGTGAGCGACGGAGTCATTTGCGCCAACTGGGCCGAAGTGTTGTCGCCGAACACATTGTCGCTGGACAGCGAGATGGCGGCATAGTTGGCAATGCTCGCGCTATAGAGCGAACTGCCGTTGAACACGACGGTGTTGACCGCGGCGGGCATGGCCATCTGCGAAATCAGGGAGGCGGTCTTGCCGGTGCTGCTGCTGGTGAGCCCGTCGAGGAACACTTCGAAATGGATGTGCGGCCAGCGCCCGGAATAGCAGGCCGGGTAGATCGTGGTGAACGTCACTTCCCCGTTCGAATCGGTAACCTGCACCCCGCGCAGGTAGCTTTCGGTGGTGACGCCGCTGGAATAGAGCGAATAGAGGCCGGCCGCGTTGCAATGCCAGACATAGATCGCCGCGCCGGAAATGGCGGCGCAGGCGTTGTTCACGTCAACCAGCTTGAGCGTGATGGTGAGCATCACGCCCTGGGCGGTAGTAGTGGAGGAAATGAAGCTGGAGCGGATGTCGCTGCGCACGATACCGCTTTGCGTGAGCACGTTGGATGTCGATCCGCTCGACGTGTTGGTGCCGTCGGCCGGATAGGGGCCGTTGGTTTCGGTGGGATCGGCAATGCAGGTATCGGTGCTGGTGCTCGAACTGCTGCTGCTGGACGAAGACGACGTGCTCGAACTGCTCGACGCGGTGGAGGAAGAGGACGAGGAACTGGACGAGGAGGACGACGATGACGAGCCGTCCCCATCGCCACAGGCGGCCAGCAACGACGTGGTGGCAGCCGAACCCAGCAGGGCCAGGGCCCGGCGCCGGCCCATCAGGCGGGCCATGAGCACCAGGTCTTCGTGCAGGCCATGGCCGTGGGCCGGGCCGGCGGTGTCGTCATGCGGGGGGTGATCGTGTGCCATTGACAAGAAATCCGGTGAACTGCGCCGGGCGTCTGTCGCAGCCGGCTGGGACGCTCACCGTGGAAAAGGATTGTAACGGCGGAATTTCAGGCAGATTTCGGAAGACTTGCAGTTTGGCTGGTGACGCTGGGCACGAACAGATAGCCTTCGTTGCGCATCGTGCGAATGATGTCGGCACCGCCTTCGCCCTCGGCCAGCTTGCGGCGCAGGCGGCTGAGTTGCACGTCGATCGCGCGGTCGAACTGTTCGCTTTCGGTCCCGCGGGACCAATCGAGCAACTGGTCGCGGCTGAGCACGCGGCGGGGGTGTTCGGCAAAGGCGCGCAGCAGGCGGAATTCGCCATCGGTCAAGGCGATCAGGCGCCCTGCCGGATCGTGCAGCAGCCGCTGCCCCATGTCGAGCCGCCAGCCGGCAAAGCACAGGCACGGCCCGGTGCCATCGGCTGCCGCGGTCGGGGCCGCCGGCGCATCGTTGGCCGCCGCGGCAGCGGGGCGGCGCAGCACGGCGCGGATGCGGGCCAGCAATTCGCGCGGGTTGCACGGCTTGGCCAGGTAATCGGCCGCGCCCATTTCCAGGCCGACGATGCGATCGACATCGCTGCCCACGGCGCTGAGCATGATCACCGGCGGTGCATCGGCGCCCAGCTGGCGCAGCGCGGAAAGGCCGTCTTCGCGCGGCATCATCACGTCGAGCACGATGAGATCGAAGGTCTCGCGCGCCATCTGGTCGCGCATGTCGGCCGGATCGGCTGCCGTCGCGATGGAAAAGCCGTGCTTTTCCAGAAATTCGCCGATCAGCGTGCGGATACCTTCGTCATCATCAACGATCAGGATGCGCGTCGCAAAGTCCATGGGCTTGATGTCTAGTAGCATTACGCGGCCATAGAAAGCCTTCGTAGCCGGTGAATTTCACCGATTTCGACCAGTTGCGGCTGGTTGCAACGCGCTGCAATCCGCGTGCAATCCACGTGAAATTCGCCGGCAACAGCCCCCGCCCAGACAATGGTGATGCGACATCGAATCACACCATGGCCGCGCCGCAGGGCGTGGGCACTGGCTGGCCCCCTGCTGCCGGCCATGCTGGCGCTGCCCCAGGCAGCGCGCGCCGATGTTTTCGAGATCACCGCGGGCGGCACGATGAGGGCACGCAGCGGTGCAGGGGCCGTTCACTGGGCTGGAGTCGATGTCGCAGCCGCCCAGCCCAGTGACGGCCCCGAACAAATCGACGGTGCCGTGCCTTTCGGGTCGCAAGCCGAGGCGCTGACGGTTCCGGGCAATGCGCTCTCGCCGCTGGCATGGCGCGAGCACCTGGCGGCTGCGGCACAGGCAGCAGCGATCAGCCCTGCCTTGCTGGAGGCGCTGGTGTGGCAGGAAAGCCGCTGGCACCCGCAAGCGGTCTCTTCGGCCGGGGCCGTGGGCCTGGGCCAGTTGATGCCCGGCACCGCGCGCACGCTGGGCGTGAACCCCCGCGATCCGGTGGCCAACCTGCGCGCCAGCGCGCGGTATCTGAAAGCCCTGCTGGATCGCTTTGGTGGGAACATCGAATGGGCACTGGCGGCCTACAACGCCGGGCCAGAGCGCGTGGCCCGGGCCGGCGGCGTGCCGGCGATTGCCGAAACCCGCGCCTATGTGCGCGCCGTGATGGGGCGCTTGAACGCCAATCTTGCCGGAGTTTCCCGATGAAAGTCCTGTCTCAACGTCTTGTCCTTGCCGCGCTGCCCTGGTCCGTGCTGGCCACCCCCGCCCATGCGGCGGGCAGCGGCGGGCCGGCCGGCTCCGGCCCGATCGTGTCGGCGCTGGGCTGGCTGCGCGATACCCTGCTGGGCCAGGTCGCGACCACCGTGGCGGTGATTGCCGTGGCCATGGTGGGCTTCATGATGCTGACAGGCCGGCTGAACTGGCGCTTTGGCGCCACGGTCATCGTCGGCTGCTTCATCCTGTTCGGTTCGGCAGCGATCGTGGCGGGCATCCAGTCTGCCGCGGGCGCGGCGGGCTGAGCGCGATGGCCGGCCTCGCCCAGGCACCGGTGTTCCGCGCGCTCACCCGTCCGCAGATGTTTGCCGGAGTGACATTTTCGTTCTTCGTCATCAACATGGCGGTGACGACCGAGGCCTTCCTGATCACCCACAGCTTCCTGTCGTTGCCCATCGCGCTGGTGGTGCATGGCCTGGGCTATATGGCGGCGCTGCGCGAACCGCGCGTGTTCGACCTGTGGCTCGTGCGCGTCAGCCGCTGCCCCCGCGTGCGCAACTGGCGCCGCTGGGGCTGCAACAGTTACGCGCCATGACCGGGCGTTGGAAAGGCCCGGCCGCCTGGGCACGGCGCGAGGCGCGGGCGGGCGACCGGCTGCCTTATGCCCATCATCTGGACGACGCCACGCTCGCCTTGCGCGATGGCAGCCTGATGCGCGTGATCCGTGTGGACGGGCTGCCGTTCGAGACCGAAGACGCCGCGCAGCTCGACCATATGCTGGCCGTGCGCGAAACGATGTTGCGCAGCGTGCTCGACGCGCGTTTCGTGGTCTATCACCATGTCGTGCGGCGGCGCGTGGCGGCCGGGCTTGACGCGGCCTTTCCCGATCCCTTTTCGGCGGCGGTCGATGCGGCGTGGGGCGCGCGGCTGGCGGCCACGCCGCTGTTCGTGAACGAGCAGTTCCTGACCCTGGTGCGGCGCCCGGCGCGCGGCAAGGCCGGCTGGCTGGAGCGGCTGGGGCGCAAGACGCGCGGCAGCACGGCCGATGCGCCACGCGCCCTGCGCGATCTGGAAAGCGCGAGTGCGGCGCTGCTCGGCGCGCTGGGCGGCTATGGCGCGCGGGCCTTGCGCACGGTGGTGCAGGGCGGCACGCGCTGGTCGGAACCGCTGGCGCTGCTGTCCGCGCTCTACAACGGCGAGTGGCGCGGGGTGGCGCTGCCCGATGGGCCGACCGATCTGGGCCACCACATCCCTTATTCCCGCGTGTCATTCGGGCTGGAGGCGATCGAGACGCGGCGGTCGCAAGGCCGCGATTTTGCCGCGATCATCAGCCTCAAGGACTATCCCGACACCACCCGCGCCGGCATGGTCGATGCGCTGCTGCGCCTGCCATGCGAACTGGTGCTGACCGAAACCTTTGCCCCGGCCGACCGCCAGATCGCGCGCGAGCGGATCGACCTGGCGTTGCGCCGGCTGAAATCGGCCGACGAGGAAGCCATGGCCGAGCGCGCGCAGATGCACGCCGCGCGCGATGCGCTGGGGGCGGGCGCGGCCGGGTTTGGCGACCATCACCTCACGGTCATGGTGCGCGAGGGCAGCCTGGCCGCGCTGGAAGGCGCGAGCGCGGCGGCGATGAATGCGCTGGCAGACCTCGGCGCGATTGCCGTGCGCGAGGACGTGAACCTTGAGCCGGCATTCTGGGCGCAGTTTCCCGGCAACGAACACTATGCCGTGCGTCGTGCGCTGATCTCCACGGCCAACGCCGCCGGGTTCCTTTCGCTCCACGGCTTTCCCCTGGGGCAGGCGCAGGGGAACCATTGGGGCCAGGCGATCACGGTGTTCGAAACCACCAGCGCCACGCCGTTCTTCTTCAATTTCCATCGTGCGGACCTGGGCAATTTCACGGTGATCGGGCCATCCGGCTCGGGCAAGACGGTGGTGCTCAATTTCCTGGCGTCGCAGGCGCAGAAGGTGGCGCCGCGCATGGTGTTCTTCGACAAGGACCGCGGCGCGGAAATCTTTTTGCGGGCGATGGGCGCGCACTATGCCCGGCTTATTCCGGGCGAACCGACCGGGTTCAATCCGCTCGCCCTGGCCGACAGCGCGGAGAACCGTGCGTTTCAGCGCGATCTGGTGGCCTGCCTGGTCCATGCGGAAACCGCGGCGGAGCGGGCGCGCATTGCCGATGCCATCGATGCCCTGCACGAAGGGCCACCGCACTTGCGCCGCCTGCGTTTCCTGGCCGATCACCTTGCGGGGCAGGCGCGTCCCGATCCGGGCGACCTGGCCAGCCGCCTGGCGCCGTGGGTGGACGATGGCCCGCACGCCTGGCTGTTCGACAACGCGCACGACCGATTGGATATTTCCGCGCGCACGCTGGGCTTTGACATGACGCGGCTGCTGGACCTGCCGCTGCTGCGCACCCCGGCGATGATGTACCTGTTCCACCGCGTGGAAGAGCGGCTGGACGGCACGCCGACGATGCTGCTGATCGACGAAGGGTGGAAAGCGCTGGACGACGATGTCTTTGCCGCGCGCATCCGCGACTGGCTGAAGACCCTGCGCAAGCGCAACGCCATCGTCGGCTTTGCCACGCAAAGCGCGCGCGATGCGCTCGACAGCCGGATTGCCAGCGCGCTGGTGGAACAGACCGCCACGATGATCTTCACCCCCAATTCGCGCGCGCGGTGGGAGGACTATGGCGAGGGTTTCGGCCTTTCCGCGCACGAGGTGGACCTGATCCGCGCGCTGCCGGCGCAAAGCCGCTGCTTCCTGGTGCGCCATGCCAACACTTCGGTGCTGGCGCGGCTGGACCTGGCGGGCAGTCCGGAAGTGCTCACCGTGCTGTCTGGCCGGGAAGCGAGCGTGCGCCGGCTCGACTCGCTGCGGGCCGAACTGGGCGACGATCCCGCCTTGTGGCTGCCGGCGTTGACTGGCGTGGCGTGGCCGGGCCTGGTGCCTTCCGCGCTGGCGGAGGCGGCGGAATGATCTGCCCGGCGATCTCGGTGGCCGATGGCAGCACCATCGCTTCGGCGCTCGATGCGGTGGATTGCCTGTCGGGCCAGGCCACCGCGCAGGCCTTTGCCCGCCTGTTCGGCAGCCATGGTGGGCTGACCGTGGCGCTGACCATCGGGCTCACGATCTATGTCGCGCTGATCGCGATCGGGCTGGTTACCGGGCGGGTCACGCTGGGCCTCGCCAGCCTGAGCCCGCGGGTGATGACATTGGGCCTGGCGCTGACCTTTGCCACATCGTGGATGGCGTACCAGAACGTCGTGTGGGGCCTGCTATCGGGCGGGCCCGACCAGGTGGCGGGCATGGTGCTGGGCATCCGCGGCAGCGCTTCCCACGCCTTTGCCCAGCATCTCGACACCCTGTTCAACGCGGTGAGCGATGCAGCCGAACGCGCCCATGCCGCGCAGGGCGATGCCAAGGGCACCACGCCGGGCGACATGCTGTCTTACGCCGCCATGCTGCTGTTGCTGGGCACCGTTGGCGTGCTGGTCACCAGCCGCATCGCGCTGGCCGCGCTGCTTGCCGTTGGGCCGGTTTTCCTGATCCTGGCGCTGTTTTCGGGCACGCGTGGGCTGTTCGAAGGCTGGGTGAAAGGGGCGGTCCTGTTTGCCCTGGTGCCGTTGTTCACCGTGCTGATCGGCGCGGGCGCGCTGGCGCTGGCCGATCCGGTGGTGGCCGATCTGGGCGCGGGCGAGGTGGACATGCGCAGCGCCACGGCGGTGTTCCTGGTGGCGGCGGTGCATTGCGCGCTGATGGCCATGGTCTTGAAAGTGGCGACCACGCTGGTGGCCGGCTGGCGGATCGACGCCCTCATCGCGCCGTGGCTGGGTGGCGCGGGCGATCCTGTCCGCGCGCCAGGTTCCTATCCCACCATGGCGCCAGCGGTGGTGCCAGGGCAGGCTGGGCAGCCCGCTGGTGGCACGACGGGGAGCGCGCCACCCCGCGATCCGCGCATTCATGCCATTGTTACGGCCATGGCCCCGCCCGCCATGCCAGCGCCGGCCGCCATGCCGGGCGTATCGGTTGCTGGCCCGTCCCTTGCCCGCGCGATGCAGCCATCGGCGGCAACGACATCCGCGCCCAGCGTGAGCCGCGCACAAAGCCTGGGCCGCAGCCTGGGCGCGCCGGAGAACACATGATGACCGCCAAGGCTTTCCTGTCCTCCCTCGTCACGCTGGTGCTCGCACTGGCGCCGGGCGAGGCGCGCGCCGCGGATGCGCGCGTCCAGCACCTGGCGTTTCATGAAAACCAGGTGATCGCCATCGCCGCGCGCCCAGGCTATGAAGCCACGATCGCCTTTGCCGATGGCGAGCAGGTGGAAAACATCGCGATCGGCAGTTCGGCGATGTGGCAGATCACCCCCAATCGCCGGGCCGACCGCGTGTTCGTCAAGCCCACCAGCGCGCGCGCCGTGGCCACCAACATGACCGTGATCACCGATCGGCACACCTACCTGTTCGCCCTGCGCGTGGGGCTGGCGGGAGAGCCGCTGTTCCTGCTGCGCTTTTCCTATCCCGATGATCCGCCGCCACAGCCCCCGGCCACGCCCGAAGCGGCGCTGACCACCGCTGCGACCGATGCCGGAATGGTGGCGGCGCCCAATCCCACCCTCGATCCCGCCACGCTGCATTTCGGCTGGACCATGCGCGGCGCGCGCGCGCTCATGCCCGATCGCGTGTTCGATGATGGCCACGCGGTCTACCTTGCCTGGCCCAAGGGGCGCGATCTGCCGGCCGTGCTGGCGCCCGCGCCAGCCGGCGTAACTGCCGGCGATGGTGCCAAGGCCCGGCGGCAGGCCGAAGGGCCGGTCAACTATGCCAGCCAGGGCGATTACCTGGTGATCGATGGGCGCCATACTACGCTGGTGCTGCGTTCGGGCAAGGATGTGGCCTGGCTGGAACGCGATGCGCCCATGGCCGAAGTGCCCACGCCGCCGCTCGCCGTGGCGAGCGCGCCGGCGCAACCGCAGGGTTTGCCGAAATGACCGACGACCTCACCGATCCGCGCGCCGACATGGCGCAAGACAGCCTTGCCGAAGCCAGCCGCAACGCCTTTCCGGTGGTGGCCGGCAGCACGTTGGGCAAGGATCGCGGGGGCATGACGGCCGGCGTGGCGATTGCCCTGGCACTGGGCGGCCTTACCTTCTTCACCATGCACGGCCGCAGCGAGAATGCCCCGCCGCTTGCCCCGCCGGCATCGAGCCCGACGCCGCTGCCGGCGCTGTCCTCGCCGATCGCGCCCGCCCCGGCTTCGACCACGGCGGTTGCCACCCCGCCGCCGCCCACCCCCGCGCAGCAGGCCGTGCTCGATCGCATGCCGGCAGGCCAGGTGGCCGATCCCGGCGCTGCGCCGGTCATGGTCTATGATACGTCGGCCGCCGAAGCGCCCGTGCGGACTGCTGCCACGCCTGTTGCGCCCGGCGGGCCAGCCACGCCCCAGCAAAACCTGACGGAGAACGAAGCGTTTGGCACGCGCGTGGGCAATGCCGGGGTGGAAACCGCCAGTGCCACGCGCATCGCCGATCTTTCCAACACCGTCACCCAGGGCACGCTGATCCCGGCAATCCTGGAAACCGCGATCGACAGCGATCTGCCCGGCTATGTGCGCGCGGTGGTAAGCCAGGATGTGAAAAGCTTTGACGGGCGGCGCGTGCTGATCCCGCGGTCCTCGCGCCTGATCGGGCAATACAAGAGCGGTCTCGCCGCCGGGCAGACCCGCGCCTATGTCATGTGGACGCGGCTGATCCGGCCCGATGGGGTGACGGTGGCGCTGGCCTCGCCCGGCGTGGAATTCAACGGCCAGTCGGGCTTTTCGGGCAAAGTGGACAACCATTTCTTCAAGCGCTTTGGCGCGGCATCGATGCTTTCTGTGATCGGCGGGTTGGGCGCGCTTGCGGGGGGCAGTGCCAGCGTTCTGATTGCCAACAGCGGGACAAGCGCGGCTTCGGTCGCGGCGCAGCGCGATGCGCAGATCCCGCCTACGGTGCATGTGGCGCAGGGCCAGCCGATCCGCGTATTTACCGCGCGCGACCTGGATTTTGCCCCGGTGGCGCGGTGAGGGGCGCGCGGTGATTGCCGATCCCGTCCTGGCGGCGGCGCTGGCGCCGCTCCTGCCCTTTCTGGCGCGGCCCGATGTTTGCGAAGTGATGGTCAACCGGCCGGGGCAAGTGTGGGTGGAAGCGGCCGGCGCGCCGCAGATGGAATGCCATGACGTGCCTGCGTTGGATGAGCGCGCGCTGCGCCGCCTGGCCGAGCAGGTCGCGCGGATCAGCCACCAGGGGGTCAATCGCGCGCAGCCGCTGCTGGGGGCGACATTGCCCGATGGCGCGCGCATCCAGTTCGTCGGGCCGCCTGCCACCCGCACCGGATGGGCCATGGCCATCCGCCGCCACCGCGTGGTGGACCTGCCACTGTCGGCCTGGGCGCCCCAAGGGCCGCTGGCTTTGCCGCCATTGCCCGAAACGGACGGCATGGCCGAAGATCCGCTGGGTTGGCTGGCGCAGGCGGTGGCCGCGCGGAGCACCGTGCTGATTGCTGGCGGCACGTCGAGCGGCAAGACCACTTTCCTCAATGCCCTGCTGGCGCAAGTGCCGCGCGGCGATCGCGTGCTCGCGGTGGAAGACACGCCGGAAATTCGCCTGGCGCAGCCCAATGCCCTGGGCCTGGTGGCGGTGCGCGGGGAGCTTGGCGAAGCGCAGGTGGATACCGATGCGCTGCTGCGCGCCGCGTTGCGCCTGCGCCCCGATCGCATCGTGCTGGGCGAGTTGCGCGGGGCCGAGGCAATCACCTTCCTGCGCGCGATCAACACCGGCCACCCGGGCTCGTTCACCACGATCCACGCCAACAGCTGTACCGGCGCGCTGGAGCAACTGGCGCTGCTGGTCATGCAGGCGGGCCTGGGCCTCGCCCGGCGGGAAACCTTGCACTATGCAGCGCAAGTGATCGATGTTGTGGTGCACCTGGGCCGCCAGGATGGGCGGCGGGCGATTACGGGCATGGCCCTGGCGCGCGATCTGGTGGCGGGGATGGCATGATGGCGCGGCGTGAAGCAGCACAGGCAGCAAGGACGAGACAATGAAGCTTCCCCTGATCGCCCCCGCCGTCCGCCCGCGCGCCGGCTTGCCGCTGGGCATGCAGCTCATGGCCCTGCTGGTCTGCGCGCTGGTGGCGGCGCAGGCGGTCACGCTGGGGCTGACCGTGCTTTTCCCGCCCAGTCCGCAGTCGCGCTGGTCGATCGACGAAGTGGCGCAGGGGCTGTCTGGCGCGGCGCTTTCCACCCGGCTCGAGCGCGCGCAACTGGCCGGCCCGCCCGATATCGGCGGTGCCGGCTGGCTGGTGGCGCCGGCCGCGCGCGATGCGCTGGCCGCCCGGCTGCACCGCCGTGGCGACGATGTGGTGCTGGCATTCTATACGCAGTTACCGGTGGGCGGGATCGCCGTTCCTGCCGCGCACCCGGCTGCGCTGGCGCGCCAGGACAGTGGGCCGCTCGGCTGGATGGTGGGCACGGCCCGCGCCCAGGGCATGCCTGGCGGCGGTGGCCCTCCCGGCGGAGGTTTTCCGGGCGGCCCGCAAGGTGGCATGCCTGGCGGCGGATTTCCCGGCGGCGGGATGCCCAAGGGCCCCGCTGCCGGCATGCCGGGTGGCCGGGCGCCGACAGCATCGGCCCCGGCACCATCGAGTGGCGCCCGGACCCCGGCGGCGCCCCTGGCCGGCCCCGCGCCGGCCACTGCCGTCAACGGCGCGCCGATTGCCTTGCCCACCGGCATGCCGGCCCCGCTGCTCATTCCCGCGCCCGTGCCGCAAGTGCCCCCCGGGATTGGCGGCGCCCCAGTCCGCCCACGCGCACCGGCCGTGCGTCCGGCCGAACCGGCCAGCGCCAACACCGTGGCCAGCGTGCCCGAACCGGCGCCCGGCCTGGCCACACCGACGGGGTCGGGCGCCATCGCGCCACCCGTGGACCAGCCCAGGCCGGCTGCCAGGCCTTCGACCGCCGCCACGGCCGCGCGGCCGCAACCGATTCCATTTCGCCAGCCGGGGCAGGGTGGCTGGCTCGCGCTGACCACGCCGCCGTTCATCGAAGGGGATTTCGTGGCCGGCGTGCGCGGCGCCGATGGTCGCTGGACGGTGGTTGCGCCGCGGGCGGAACCCTTTCCCAACCGCTGGCAGCGGCAGGTGGCGCTGTGGTTCCTGTTGTCCTTGGCGATCGTCAGCCCGCTGGCCTGGCTCTTTGCCCAGCGGATCGTGCGCCCGCTGGAAGGCTTTGCCCACGCCGCCGAAACACTGGGCCGCGATCCGGCGGCCACGATCCTGCCGCTGTCCGGCCCGGCCGAGATCGGCCGTGCGGCCCATGCCTTCAACCAGATGCGCAACCGCTTGCGTGCCTTCGTGGATGATCGCACCGCGATGGTGGGGGCGATCAGCCACGATCTGCGCACCCCGCTGACGCGGTTGCGCTTTCGCCTGGAAAACGTGCCCGATGACCAGCGCGAGGGCCTGCTCAAGGAAGTGATGGAGATGGAGGCGATGATCAGCCAGGTCATCGCCTTCATCCGCGATGCTTCCACCCCCGGGCCGCGCCGCGTGGTCGACCTGGGGCAACTGGTGGCAGCCAGCGTGGAAGATGCCCGGCTGGTGGGCGGCGCCGTTTCGGCAGAACCGGCCGCGCCCCTGGCCGTGGAAGTGGACCCGGTGCAAATCCGCCGCCTGCTCGACAACTTGCTGGAAAACGCGATCAAGTACGGGCAAAGCGCCAAGGTGAGAGTGCGGGCGGAAGAAGACGAGGTCGTGGCCGAGATCGTCGACGCTGGCCCGGGCATTCCCGAGGAGGACCGCGAGCACGTGTTCGAGCCGTTCTATCGCAGCGAGGCGGCCCGCCGTTCGGGCAAGCCGGGCAGCGGGCTTGGCCTGGCTGTGTGCCGTTCCATCGCCCGCGCCCATGGCGGCGAGATCCGCTTTGCCCAGAGTGCGGAAGGCTTTGTCACGCAAGTGCGCGTGCCGCGCCTGTTTGGTGAAAGCGCGCGCCTGGCAGCATGAGGCGCGCGGCCTTTCTGATCGCGGCCTGCGGCTGTGCGCAAGCGCTGGGAGCCGGCGCGGCGCGGGCTGACGAGAGCACGGCGCAGGCGGCAGCGCCCGCCGCTGCCGGGGCGAACGCCGGGTTGGACCAGTGGATGGTGGCACTGTCTGGCGGCGTCACGCGCCCCGATGGCGGCGTGGCGGCGCCGTTTGCCCAGGCCGGGCTGACCCGGCGGCTGGGCCAAGGCTATGTGCGGCTGGCGGGCACCGCCTATCGCAGCGCGCAGGCCCAGGTTTCGCCCTATCCACCCAGCACCTATCGCGTGGCCAGCCTGGCCGGCGGGGGCACGTTCGACGGGTGGATCGTGGAACTGCAGGGCACGCTGGGGCGGCAGCGCCAAAGCCGCGTGGCAGGCCAACCGGGCCCGGCGCGCGTGCGTGCCGCGTTGCCGACCACCACATTGTTCGGGTTGAGCGGTTCGGTGGGCCGTAACCTGGCGCTGCACCAGGGATGGCTGCTGACGCCGACACTTTCGGCCGGTTTCGTGCAATCGCGCCTGGCCACCGGCGGCAGCGGCGCCACGCAGGCCATGCCGGCGTGGTCGGGCGCATTGCATCTGCGCCTCGATCGCACGATCAAGGGCCCGTTCGAGCGCAGCGTGGGGGCGTTCGTCTCTGGCCGGTGGACCAGCAACGCAGCGGTATCGCTACAGCCTGTGGGGCCAGGCGGCGTGGCTGGCGGGGGCGAGGGTGCCGGGCCGGGCGGGGTTGGCACTAGCGGCAGCGTGGGGCCAGGCGTGGGCCTGGTTGCAAGCCGGGTGCCCGATACCTGGGTGGAATTGGGCGTGGCCGCCAACATCGGCCTTTCGCGCCATCTCTGGCTCGATGCCTTTGCCACGCGCAGCCTGGGCCAGGTGGCGGGGCAAAGCAGCGCAATGGGACTTGGCCTGCGCCGCACGTTCTGAACGGTTGCTGGGCTGACGATGTTGAGGGTGGCTCCCCTCGTGGGAGACATTTCGAACTATTTCAGATTTCCAACGGTCGAATCCCGTCAATTGGTCGCGCGCTATCGCGCCGCATTTAAGAATGCAGCGTCCTGAAGATAATGATCATATTTTAAATTTGGCGCGCTACACTCTACAAGTGTGGTGCGCCATTTGCATTTTGTTGGGAAGAATCGAACTGTTTCTGCCTTGGGCGTCCGGCAAGGTTGTATTTTAAGCATGACTTGGCACCTGACATTCCAGCGGCAGTTCAAGACGCATGAGCATCCTGTAGCACGGTCCGCTCGAAGCCAAGGAGCCCTGTTGGACGAGAGCGGCAGTTCAGGCCCCTGGCGGAGCTTGTGGCACATCCGTTCCCGAACCGCAGGCAACACGCCTCGTTCGTTCATCCAGTTCACATGTTCAAAGAGCAGGTCCGAGCCCGGATGCGCACGAAACCTGGACCATCTGATCGGACAGGCAGTTCAGAGCCCCTGAGGGTCTGTGGCACATCCGGCCTTTTCATTTGATCCGACATCGTCATGCAACAGCGCGATTCGCGGCGCAAGGGGTAGGGCACTGAAGTGCCGAAAGCGCAGATTTCGGCCCTTTTGGGCCGAATAATGCGCATGTGCCGGATATGGTGCACTGGGTTGGTGGCGCCGAATGAGTGACAGAAGGAATTCTGCGCGTCGGCGGGGTTAAGGATGCTATTCCTCTGATTCTGCCTTCGATCTGCCAAGTAAGCGAACGTACGACTCAGCTCGAATGAACGAAATCTACGCCGGTTGCCTTCGTCGCCGTCTGCTCGATGGCGGGATCGACGCTGCTGTGATCCGGATTGCGCTGCTCGAGCATTTGGTCGAGGCGGGCCCGCATTTTGGGTTCGACGTGACTGGCGTGGGTGAGAATCCAGAACTGCCCCTCGACGATCGCGTCGAACGTCACGCGAGCGACCTCTGCCGGATCCATCGCGTCCGGGGAGTCCAGGACGGACACCTTCTTCCCATCGACCTCGCGGGTACCGGCGATCGCCGTCCGCACGAGTGCCGGGCACAGAACCGAAATTCCCACGCGGCTCTTATCGGCCGACAATTCGCGATAGAGCGTCTCCGACAAGCCGACGATGGCGTGCTTGCTCGCAACATAGGCGGCATTCCCCGGCATGCTCAGCAGCCCGCCTACTGAGGCCGTATTCAAAATATATCCCGATTTACGCGCGCGAAGGCCTGGCAGGAACGTGAGAAGGCCGTTCACGACGCCCCACACGTTGATGTCCATCATACGGCGCCAGTCAGTTTCGCTGGTTTCCCAGGCAAGGGCGATCTTGGCGATGCCGGCATTGTTGCACACGAGCCAGGGTTCGCCGAGTTGATCGATCGTCTCCTGCTCGAGGTGTCGGATCTGCTCGATATCCCGGACGTCGGTCTTCACGGCGATCGCCTTGACCCCGAGGGCTTCGACCTGGGCCTTTGCGTCGAGAAGTGCTTCCTCGCCGATATCCGCGAGTGCGACGTGCATGCCCCGGTTCGCAGCTTCCAGCGCAAGCGCGAGGCCGATGCCGTTAGCGCCGCCGGTGATTACTGCGACACGGCCTTCCAGGTTGTTGGCATTCGACGGCATCACGCACCTCTCAACTTTCAGAACGAGACACTGATAGGCGGCATTTGGCAGCCCGTGAGGTGACGGAAGGTGAGTGCGACGAGGTCACTGTCAGCTATGCTGCGGCAGAACTACCCGACCAGCTTTTCGGTCGCAGCCGATTGTGATCAGCGAGCCGGAACCCTCCGCCTCGCCCGTCAAAGATCAATATGTGAGCTGAGAAGACGCGGATCGCTAACGCCCAGCTCTCCGATTCAGCCTTCTGTTGCTCTCCGAAGCCCATTACGCTGGCTAATACCAAGGTGCAATGATCAGAACCCATTTGCCCATTGGCGCATCCCGATGGACATGATCCGCCATGGCTGATCGACGAGCTTGTTCCATGCGAAGCAGC